>JBLZYV010000032.1:19716-43729 GCA_050282565.1 Comamonas sp. | reverse complement strand
GGCGAGATCTCGCGGGGCCTGAAGATGCTGGCCAAGGAGCTGCAGTGCCCGGTGATCGCGCTGTCGCAGCTCAACCGCTCGGTGGAGCAGCGCACCGACAAGCGGCCGATGATGTCCGACCTGCGCGAATCGGGCGCCATCGAGCAGGATGCGGACATCATCATGTTCATCTACCGCGACGACTACTACAACAAGGAGAGCAAGGAGCCGAACATTGCCGAGGTCATCATCGGCAAGCAGCGTAATGGCCCGACCGGCACGGTGAAGCTCTTCTTCCAGAAGAACCAGACCCGCTTCGAGAACCTGGCCATGGGTTACGGCAGCGACGAATACTAAAAAACATAGCTGCTGGCGCTTGTTGTTGAATGGTTTCAAATGGATTTCTATATGAAATCCAATAAGGATGAGCGCTAGAAGCTCTCATTTTTAATTGCCCAGGGCGCCCAGCGCGCCCATGATCTCCTCGGCGTACAGCAGGCCGGCCAGGCCCCGGCCGTGCTTTTCGCGGCGCACCAGCGAGAGCACGTTGCGGCTGAAGGCGCGGTCGCGGATCGGCCGGTAGACGAGCTGGCCGGCGTGGTACTCCTCGGCGATGTCGAATTTGCTGAGGAAGGCGATGCAGTCGCTGGCGGCGGCCAGGCGCTTCATGGTCTCGATGGAGTTGGTGCGGAAGGCCGGCTCCACGCTCAGCCCGGCCTGCGCGAAGGTGTCGGCGATGATGCCGTGGATCAGCATGGCGCGGTCGGCGAAGATCAGCGGGTAGGCGGCGCAGTGCGCCAGCGGTATCGCCTCCATGCCCGCCAGCGCGTGGCGCGGCGAGATCACCGCGCCCAGGCTGGTGTCCATCTCCCACAGGCTTTCGAGCTGCGGCGACGGCGGCAGGTTGAAGCCCAGGCCCAGGTCGGCCTCGCCGCCCTGCACCGCGGCCACGATCTCCTGCGCCGCCATGATGCGGATCGACAGGCGGATCTGCGGGTGCTGCGCGTAGAAGCCCACGGCCGACGCGGCGACGATGCCGCTGGCCAGGCCGGTCATTGTGGCGATGATGACCTCGCCGCCGGCCAGCGTCTTCAGGTCGCGGATCTCGGCCTCGACCTGGCGGTACTCCAGCATGGTGCGGCGCACATGGGCCAGCAGGATCTCGCCGGCGGCGGTGGGCCTCAGGCCCCGCGGCAGGCGCTCGAACAGCGGCTCGCCGATCTCTTCCTCGAGCTGCAGCACGTGCTTGTTGATGGCCGACGGCGCGACATGCAGGCGCTCGCCGGCCGCGCGTATCGAGCCGCAGCGGGCCACTTCGTCGATGTAGCGCAGCAGGCGCGAGTGCAGCATGGGGTTCTCCCGGTGATGTGTACTCGAAAAGCGAGCAGTCCGTGCAGAAATCGCTGCTTTTCAGAAGCGGTATTTTACGGTTTCATGGCACCTGTCGCGCAACGGAGCGCCGCCGCCGGGAAAGGGCGGCGCCAGCTCCCTAGCGGCGGCGCTGCAATCTTTGAGGCCCCTCGATGCGAACGACTGGCGTTCGTTGCAGCGCCCACCCTGTTCGGCCCAACGCCAATCGAACGAAAGCGAGAAAAAGCCATGTACCAAGAAGTCAGCGAAAGAAACGTCCAGGCGTCCGGCGCGCAGGATTCCGTCGCCGCGCACGAGAGCCACGTGCGGGCCATCTTCGACATCCTGCACGGCAAGCGCACCGCCGACCTGCTGCTGAAGAACCTGAGCATCCTCGACGTGCACAGCGAGTCCGTCTACCAGGGCTCAATCCTGGTCTACGACAAGCGCATCGTGGCGCTGAACCCGGACGAAACCGTGGTCAAGGTGCGCGAGGTGTTCGACGGCCAGGGCCTGTATGCGATTCCCGGCCTGATCGATGCGCACGTGCACTTCGAGGCGCAGCTGGCCCACCCGGTGGCCTTCGGCGAGGCCATCGTGCCCTGCGGTACGACGACCATCTTCTCGGAATGCCTGGACTTCGTCAGCGCCGCTGGCCCCGAGGCCGTCGAGGCCACCCAGGGCCTGTTCAAGGACTACAAGACCCTGCCGTACCGCGTGTTCGCCTTCGCGCCGGGCAAGAAGACCTCGGTGGCGGTGACCGACGCGCTGCTGCAGATGGAGCCGGTGATCGGCCTGGGCGAGCTGGCCCACCTGACCTACAGCGTGGGCAACGACGACGACTTCCGCAAGTCAGCGCTGGGCCGGGCCAAGGGCGGCTTCATGAACACGCACTGGGGCGTGACCGCGCTGTCCGACATGATGCTGAACTACATGCCGGCCATCGGCGCCTACGCCAACCACGACGTGTGGAAGGAGGACGACATCGAGAAGAGCGTGCGCTACGGCCTGCAGACGCAGATCAAGTTCGGCGTGGGCAGCCCCGAGGTCATCAAGACCATGCTGCGCGCCATCGTCAAGCGCAAGTGGCCCACCGACAACTTCCAGCTCTGCGCCGACAACATCTCGGTCGACCGCGTGCTGACCAAGGGCCACATGGACTGGATCGTCTCGCTGTGCGCCGAGATGGGCATCGATCCCATCCAGGCCATCAAGATGGCCACGCTGCACACGGCGCGCGCCTTCAAGATGGACCGGCAGCTCGGCTCGCTGACGCCGGGGCGCTTCGCCGACATCGTGCTGACCGACAGCCTGTCCAAGATCAACCCGCGCTACGTGTTCAAGGACGGCGAGCTGGTCGCCCAGGACCGCAAGATGCTCAAGCGCGTGGAGATCGACTATTCCGGCATGGCCAAGCAGCCCCGCCCAGGCCTCACCGACCTGGCGCCGGCCCAGCTCGACCTCGCGCCGATGGAAATCTCGGCCGACGGCCAGCAGGCCAAGGTCTACCTGTTCGACGTCTACGGCCGCGGCCACGAGAAGTTCTTCCAGGAAGTCTGGGTGCCCTATGTGGACGGCCAGGTCGTGCCCGAGTACCAGGGCGTGCGGCTCAACCGCATCGCGGTGGTGCAGCGCTACGCCAACGGCCAGCGCCACGTGGTCAACGGCCTGTTCAAGGGCGTGTCCATCGAGCGCGGCGCGGTCGCCACCTTCTGGCCGGCGCCCAAGGCCTATTTCGTGGCCGTGGGCAGCGACAGCGCCGAGATGTGCCACTGCCTGCAGCAGGTCGATGCCCAGGTGGGCGGCTGCATCGTCACCGACAATCGCCAGGTGAAGGCCGGGCTGCCGCTGGCCATCTACGGCGTGATGGCCAACATGGGCCTGGACGAACTGCTGGCGGGCACCCGCGCCATCGACGCCGCGCTGGAGGACCTGGGCAACCGCAACGAGGGCGAGCCCGTGGTCAACAAGTTGCTGACCCTGTTCATCTCGCTGGACCGCTTCGGGTTCATGGTGTGACGGGCCTGCGCTAGGCAGGCAAACCGGCGGGCGCCTCGACGCGCCCGCCTGGCAAAGACAAAAGAATCCAAGGAGACAAGCATGATTCACCACGAGACGGACGCAGGCATCGTCGACACCGGCAGCCTGCAGCGGCGCTGGATCACCTACGGCGCCGGCATCTACATCCTGACGCTGGGCGTGAGCCTGGCCATCCGCGCGGGCATAGGCATCTCGCCGCAGAGCAGCCTCACGCGCACCATGACCCTGGTGTTCCCGCCGCTGAGCCAGGGCACCTACAACTTCATCCTGGAGTTGTTCATGCTGGCGCTGACCTACCTGGTGCTGCCCAAGGACTTCAAGCTGAAGAACTTCGCCGCGCTGATCCCGGCCTTCGCGCTGGCGGCCTTCCTCGACCTGAACCTGATGCTCACCAAGTCCCTGGTGCTGACGGACTACGGCGCCAGGTTCGCGCTGCTGGCCTTTGCCGACGCGCTGCTCGCCTGCGGCCTGTTCCTGATGATCCGCGCCAACCTGGTGCTCATGCCCATCGACATGTTCGTCAACACCATCTTCAAGCGCACGGGCTGGAAGTGGGGCAACCTCAAGACCGGCTTCGACTGCACGCTGCTGGTGATCTCGGCGCTGATCGGCCTCATCTGCCTGGGCGAGCCCAAGTTCATCCGCGAGGGCACGATCATCAACGCCATCCTCGTGGGCCAGTACATCCGGCTCTACTTCTTCCTGTTCCGCAAGCTGACGGCGGCCAAGGCGCCCCAGGTGTCCGAGGACGCGGCCACGCCGCACATCGCGGGCAGCTCCGCCAAGTAAGGCCTTCCTTCTCACTCTGAAAACCCAAGGCGCGGCGCGCATGCCGCCGCGCCTGCGGCAGGGCTTTGCCCGTTTTTGCCAGCAAACATACCAAACACAAACACCACACGGGGATGCGAATCATGAAAAAGACAATCGCCATGCTTGCGGCCACGGCTTGCGCCGGCGGCGCCTGGGCGCAGAACGTCACGCTGTCCGGCCTGGTCGATGCCTACGCCGGCTCGATGCAGGCCTCGGGCAGCCAGCGCGCGGCCGTCGTCAACTCGGGCGGCATGAGCACGTCATGGTGGGGCATGGAAGGCAAGGAGGACCTGGGCGGCGGCCTGAAGGCCGAGTTCAAGCTCGGCGGCTATTTCCGCGCCGACAGCGGCACGCCGGGGCGCTTCAACGGCAACGAGAGCTTCTTCAGCCGCAATGCCTTCGTCGGCCTGGCGGGCGATTTCGGCACCGTGCACCTGGGCCGCGATGGGGCGCCGAATTTCCTGCCCACCGCGCTGTTCAATGCCTTCGGCGACTCGTTCACCTTCTCGCCCATCATCCTGCACGGCGACGTGCCGCTGTACAACGGCACCGGCTGGGATTCGGTCAATGCCGCCGACACCGGCTGGAGCAACCAGGTCCGCTACACCACGCCCAATTTCGGCGGCCTGACGGCGAACCTGCACTACCAGTTCGGCGAGGTGCCGGGCGACAGCGGCAAGCGCAACATGGGCGCGAGCTTTTTGTACTTCAACGGCCGCTTCGGCCTCGGCGGCTTCGTGCACCGGGTGCGCATGGACAACCCGCTGCCCGGCACCGTTGGCCAGGTCAAGCTCGGCTTCTCGCAGCAGGATGCGTGGATGCTGTCGGGCAAGGCCGGCTTCGGCCCGGTGAACCTGTACGCCAACTACGAGCAGACCAAGAACGACAACTACGCCGGCGCCCCCGGCAACGCCAAGAGCAAGACCTGGAGCCTGAGCGCCGACTACGAGCTGGGGCAGGGCAAGCTGCTGGCGGCCTACGCCAACACCCGCTGGACGGGCTCGGCCGGGGTGGCGATCGCCGGCCTCAAGCGCGGCACGCTGTCGCTGGGCTACGACCACCAGCTCTCCAAGCGCACCGACCTGTACGCGGTGGCCATGGGCGACAAGATCACCGGCTACAACCGCGGCACCTCGTTCGCGGTGGGGGTGCGGCACCGCTTCTGAACAGCGGCAAGGATTGCGAGTGGAGTGAAATTGATAGCGTGTGGCGCTTGCTGTGCAAGGGCTACACGCTTTTTTATGCCTATTCTGCCGCGCTGGGGCCTTGCTCGCCGATCCAGGCCTCGAAGGCCTGCAGCGCCTGCGAGGGCTCGCCGTGCTGCGGGTAGGCGAACCAGTAGCTCTGCGTGCCGGGCAGGGTCTGGCGGTGGGCGCGCACCACCTGGCCGGCATCCAGCGCGTTCTGCACCAGCGCCTGCGGCACCAGCCCCAGGCCCAGGCCGGCGGCCGCGGCGGCGATCACCATCGAGAACAGCTCGTACTTCGGCCCGCGCGAGGCCGGCACCGAATAGCCCCAGCCGGCCAGCGCGTACCAGTCGCGCCAGGCGTCGGGGCGGCTCTGCAGGCCGATATGGGTCAGCTGGCTCCAGGCGGCCTCGTCGCCGAGGTCGTGCAGTTCGGCAAAGGCGGCGCTGCACACGGGGATGCATTCGCCGTCCTGTGCGATGCGCCGGCCCCGGGTGTGGGGCCAGAGGCGGTCGCCCGAGAAGATGGCGGCGTCGAACTGGCTTTGCTCCAGCGCGAACGGGTCGGAGCGCACCGACAGGTGCACCTGGATGTCGGGGTGGCGCTCGGCAAAGCGCGGCAGGCGCGGGATCAGCCACTGCGTGGCAAAGCTGGAGACCACGGCCAGGTGCAGCGCATAGCCCTGGCTGCGGCTGTTGGCGATCTCCTGCGTGTCGCGCTCCAGGCCGTTCAGGTGCTGGCGCACGCGCTGGGCATAGCGCCGGCCGGCGTCGGTCAGCAGCACGCGGCGCTTGTGGCGCACGAACAGCGGCACGCCCAGGCGCTCTTCCAGCGCCGCCACATGGCGGCTCACCGCGCTGGCGGTGAGCGCCAGCTCGTCGGCCGCGCGCGAGAAGCTGCCGTGCCGCGCCGAGGCCTCGAAAGCCTGCAGCAGGCCGATACCGGGAATGGCGTTACGCATCGGCCGCCACGGGGATGTTCGGAAAAATCACCATATTGCGCAATCTTGGCATTTTGCGGTTGTGGTTCCATCGCATAGCATGTTTGCCCAGTGTACGCATGCCGGGGCATGCGGCTTCAGTCGTTCAGAGGAAAGAGCAATGTCGGATTCCCGTACCCGTTTGCAGCAGATACAGAAGGCGCTGGACCTGGACCTCCAGGCCCACGCAGGACCGGACTGGACCAGCCGCGCGCCGCGCGGCGGCGCGGCGCTGGCCGGCGTGCGCGCGCACACGGCCGACGAGGCCCAGGCCGCGATTGCCGCGGCGCATGCGGCCTGGCTGGCCTGGCGCAACGTGCCGGCGCCGGTGCGCGGCGAGCTGGTGCGCCGCCTGGGCGAGCAGCTGCGCCGCCACAAGGCCGCTTTAGGCGAGCTGGTGTCGCTGGAGGCCGGCAAGATCAGCTCCGAGGGCCTGGGCGAGGTGCAGGAGATGATCGACATCTGCGACTTCGCCGTCGGCCTGTCGCGCCAGCTGCACGGACTGACGATCGCCAGCGAGCGCCCCGGCCACCGAATGATGGAGACCTGGCACCCCATGGGCGTGGTGGGCATCATCTCGGCCTTCAACTTCCCGGTCGCGGTCTGGTCGTGGAATGCGGCGCTGGCGCTGGTCTGCGGCAACGCCATCGTCTGGAAGCCGTCCGAGAAGACGCCGCTCACCGCCATCGCCTGCCAGCACCTGCTGCAACAGACCATCGCGGCCTTCAACGCCGAGAAGCCCGGCGCCGTGCCCGAGGGCCTGAGCCAGCTCCTGATCGGCGGGCGCGACGTGGGCGAGGCGCTGGCCGCCAGCCCGCTGGTGGCCGTGGTCAGCGCCACGGGTTCGACCCGCATGGGGCGGCAGGTGGCCGTCCAGGTGGCCGAGCGCTTCGGCCGCTCCATCCTCGAGCTGGGCGGCAACAACGCGATGATCGTCACGCCCTCGGCCGACCTGGAGCTGGCCGCGCGCGCCATCACCTTCGCCGCGGTGGGCACGGCGGGCCAGCGCTGCACCACGCTGCGCCGGCTGATCGTGCATGCCTCGGTGGCCGATGCGCTGCTCGCCCGGCTGGAAAAGATCTACCAGAGCATCGCCATCGGCGATCCGCTGGCCGATGGCACCCTGGTCGGCCCGCTGATCGACCGCGCCGCCTTCGACGCCATGCAGCAGGCGCTGGCCCAGGCCCGCGACCAGGGAGGCCAGGTGCTGGGCGGCGAGCGCGTGCGGGAGGACCTGGGCACCGATGCCTGGTACGTGCGCCCGGCGCTGGTGCGCATGCCGGCGCAGTCGGCGGTGGTGCAGCACGAGACCTTCGCGCCCATCCTCTATGTGCTGCGCTACGAGGGTGACACCGATGAGGCCATCGCGCTGCAGAACGCCGTGCCGCAGGGCCTGTCGTCGGCCATCTTCACCGCCAGCCTGGCCGATGCGGAGCGCTTCATGTCGCCTGCGGGAAGCGACTGCGGCATCGCCAATGTCAACATCGGCACCTCGGGCGCGGAGATCGGCGGCGCCTTCGGCGGCGAGAAGGAGACCGGCGGCGGCCGCGAGTCCGGCTCCGACGCCTGGAAGGGCTACATGCGCCGCGCGACCAACACCATCAACTACAGCGGCGCGCTGCCGCTGGCGCAGGGCGTGCGCTTCGACGTTTGACAGGGAGACAAGGCGATGACGGAATCCGCGAACAAATCGGCGCGCACCGGCGGCCAGCTGGTGGTGGACCAGCTGCGCGTGCACGGCGTGCAGCAGCTCTTCACCGTGCCGGGCGAGAGCTTCCTGGCCGTGCTCGATGCGCTGCACGATGCCCCCATTGAGGTAACGATCTGCCGCCAGGAGGGCGGCGCCGCCATGATGGCCGAGGCCCAGGGCAAGCTCACGGGCCGGCCCGGCATCTGCTTCGTCACGCGCGGGCCGGGCGCGACGAACGCCTCGGCGGGCCTGCACATCGCGATGCAGGACTCGACGCCGATGATCCTCTTCGTGGGCCAGATCGAGCGCGCCGCGCGCGACCGCGAGGCCTTCCAGGAGCTGAACTACCGCGCCGTGTTCGGCCCCATGGTCAAGTGGGCCACCGAGATCGACGACGTGCACCGCGTGCCCGAGATCATCGCCCGCGCCTTCTCGGTGGCCACCAGCGGCCGCCCCGGCCCGGTGGTGATCGCGCTGCCCGAGGACATGCTGCGCGAGACCTCCACGGTGGCCGACGCGCGACCGTACCAGCCGGCCAGCGCCGCGCCGGCACCCGCCGATATGCAGCAGGTGGTGGCGCGCCTGGCGGCCGCCGAGCGGCCCATCATCATCGCCGGCGGCTCGCGCTGGAGCGCGCAGGCGCACGCCGACCTGGCGGCCTTTGCCGAGCGCCTGGCCGTGCCGGTGGCCTGCTCGTTCCGCCGGCAGATGCTGTTCCCGGCCGACCACCCCTGCTATGCGGGCGACGTGGGTCTGGGCATCAACCCCAAGCTGGTAGAGCGCATCCGCGATGCCGACCTGGTGCTGCTGCTGGGCGGGCGCATGTCCGAGGTGCCGTCGCAGGGCTACACCCTGCTGGACATCCCCACGCCGAAGCAGCCGTTGATCCACGTGCATCCCGACCCCGACGAGCTGGGCCGCGTCTACCAGGCCGAGCTGGCCGTGGTGGCTGCACCCGATGCCTTCTGCGCCGCGCTGGTGCAGGCAGATGCGCCGGCTGCATCCGCTGCTCGCCAAGCCGCAGTGAAAGCCGCGCACGATGTCTACCTGGCCTGGAGCGACCCGGCGCCGATCCGCGTGCCCGGCGAGCTGCAGATGGGCGCGGTGATGCAGCACCTGCGCGAGGTGCTGCCGGCGGATGCGGTGTTCTGCAACGGTGCGGGCAACTTCGCCACCTGGGTGCACCGCTTCTGGCCCTTCACCCACTACGGCACGCAGCTCGCGCCCACCAGCGGCAGCATGGGCTACGGCTTTCCCGCGGCGGTGGGCGGCCAGCGCCTGCGGCCCGGGCAGACCTTCGTCTGCTTTGCCGGCGACGGCGACTTCCTGATGCACGGCCAGGAGTTCGCCACCGCCGTGCAGTACCGGCTGCCAGTGATCGTGGTGCTGATCGACAACGGCATGTACGGCACCATCCGCATGCACCAGGAGCGCGACTACCCCAACCGCGTCAGCGGCACCGAGCTGCACAACCCCGACTTCGTGGCCTACGCCCACGCCTTCGGCGGCAAGGGCGCGCTGGTGGAAAAGACCGCCGACTTCGCTCCCGCGCTGGCCGAACTGCGCGCCTGGGCCGCCGAGCACCGCCTGCCGGTGCTGCTGCACTGCAAGCTCGACCCGCAGGCCATCACGCCCTCGCGCAGCCTGGACCAGATCCGCGGCACGGGCGTTTAAGCGGCTTTCAATAAAAAAAGCTGCCAGCGCTTGTGTAGCAAGCGCTGGCAGCTATTGTTTTAGGAGTTCTGGTTTTACAGCACTTCGCTGGCGAAGTCGGCCAGGCGCGAGCGCTCGCCGCGCGCCAGCGTCACATGGCCGCTGTGCGGCCAGCCCTTGAAGCGGTCCACCACATAGGTCAGGCCCGACGAGCCCTCGGTCAGGTAGGGCGTGTCGATCTGCGCCAGGTTGCCCATGCAGATGATCTTGGAGCCCGGGCCGGCGCGGGTGATCAAGGTCTTCATCTGCTTGGGCGTCAGGTTCTGCGCCTCGTCGATGATGACGTACTTGTTCAGGAAGGTGCGGCCGCGCATGAAGTTCATGCTCTTGATCTTGATGCGGCTGCGGATCAGCTCATTGGTCGCGGCGCGACCCCATTCGCCGGCGTTGCCGCCGTCGCCCTTGGCCAAAAATTCAAGGTTGTCGTCCAGCGCGCCCATCCACGGGCCCATCTTCTCTTCCTCGGTGCCGGGCAGGAAGCCGATGTCCTCGCCCACGCTCACGGTGGCGCGGGTCATGATGATCTCGGTGTAGCGGCGCTCGTCCAGCACCTGGGTCAGGCCGGCGGCCAGCGCCATCAGCGTCTTGCCGGTGCCGGCCGTGCCGGCCAGCGTGACGAAGTCCACATCCGGGTCCATCAGCAGGTTGAGCGCGAAGTTCTGCTCGCGGTTGCGCGACGTCACGCCCCAGACGTTGTTCTTCTGGTGGCCGTAGTCCTTCAGCGTCTCCAGCACCGCGGTCTTGTCGCGGATCTCGATCACGCGGGCGTACAGGCTGTTCTCGCCCGGCGCCTCGTAGTAGACGAACTGGTTGATGTGCAGCTCTTGCGTGAACGGGCCGCTGATCCGGTAGCGCGTGGCGGGGCCGGACTGCCAGCTCTCCACCTTCTTGCCGACCTTGCTCCAGAAGTCGGGCGGCAGCGCGAGCATGCCGCCATACAGCATGTCGCCGTCTTCCAGCGTCTTGTCGTTCTGGTAGTCCTCGGCCTCCAGGCCCAGCGCGCGCGCCTTGACGCGCATGTTGATGTCCTTGGACACCAGCACCACCTGGCGCGTCGGGTAGCGCGTGCGCAGCGCATCGACCACGCCGAGGATCTGGTTGTCGGCCTTGCCCTGCGGCAGGCTGCCCGGCAGCTCGTAGCTCAGCGGCTCGGTCTGGAAGAACAGGTGCCCGGCGGCACCGCGCTGGCCGGTGGCATCCAGGCGGATGCCCTGGTCCAGCGCACCCGAGTCCTGCGTGGCGACCAGCGCGTCCAGCGTGCGGCTGGCCTGGCGGCCGTTGCGGGCCACTTCGGTCATGCCCTTCTTGTGGGCATCCAGCTCCTCGAGCACGATCATCGGCAGGTAGATGTCGTGTTCCTCGAAGCGGAACAGGCTGGTCGGGTCGTGCAGCAGCACATTGGTGTCCAGCACGAACAGCTTGGGCACCGTGGAATGGCCGACGGTCTTCGGCGCCTTGGCGGGCGCGGCGGCCGGCACGAGCTGCGACGGGGCGATGGCAACGGGCTTGCCGCGCTGGCGGGCGTTGCCCTTGGGTGCAGCGGCCTTCGGGGCGGGCTTGCTGGCCACGGGTGCATGTGCAGATGCGGCCATCGCGCTGACTGCTGCCGGCTGTACGTCGGCCACGTCCTCGTCGTCGGCTTCCGGCAGCTTGGCCAGGTTGGATGCCTTGGCCTTGGCAGCGGCCTTGTCGTAGCCGGAAGGCGAGAGGCGGGCGGCGCGCTTGGTGGGGGCGGGAGGCAAGGGCATGAATCGGGGCCTTTACTTCGGTAGGGAATACATCGGGTCGAGCCGGGGCGGCGCGGGTGCCCACCAAGACAAAAGGCTATCCTGCTCGCAAGATAGCCTTGGTTCGGGTGGGAAACACGTGCTCGCCGCGCTCAATCGCATGGTTTCATTATGCACACTCCAGGTCGCCGGAATGTCATTGGATTGCCATACACCGGTCACCAAAACAAAAGCGCGCCGAAGCGCGCTTTGCCGGGGCCGGGACAGGCCGCGGAACAGGTGGGAGTAGGCGTTTAAGCCGCCTTCTTCTGTGCGGCCTTCATCGACTTGACGGCCTTGAGCACTTCTTCCACATGGCCGGGCACCTTGAGGCCGCGCCATTCCTGCACCAGGATGCCTTCGGGGCTGATCAGGAAGGTGCTGCGCTCAATGCCCTTGACCTTCTTGCCGTACATGATCTTGTTCTTGACCACGCCGAACATGTGGCACATCTTCTCCTCGGTGTCGGCGATCAGCTCGAAGGGCAGCTCGAGCTTGGTCTTGAAGTCGTCGTGCGACTTCATGTTGTCGCGCGAGACGCCAAACACGGCAGCGCCGGCCTTGACGAAGTCGGCGTACTGGTCACGGAACTGCATGGCTTCGGTGGTGCAGCCGGGGGTGTTGTCCTTCGGGTAGAAGTAGAGCACCACGATTTGCCCCTGGTGAGAGGTGTTGGAGACTTTCACGCCTCCAGTCGCCTGAGCCTCAAATTCGGGGAGGGATTTGTTGACAACAACTGCCATAGCGCTTCATTTGCTCCAGAATAGTCGTGAACAGGCCGAAGGAGACGGGGAATATGTTATTGTTGTGAGGGCCTTCGACCGCAGACCGCTATTTTAGCGCGAAACGCGATATTTATCTAACCCCTGATATGCCAAAACTATGGCAAAGGGGTTATACGGCCACCTCCAGCACCGCCGCGAGCAGCACCTTGCGGCCTTCTCCAGCCAGAATGTTGTAGGTTCGGCACGCAGCCTGCGTGTCCATGGTCTCTACGCCCAGGCGCTTTCCCATCAGTGGCGCGAGCCAGGCCGGCGGCGGAAAGCGCAGCCGCTGGCCGCTGCCGAAAATGATGGTTTCCACCCCGAAGTCGGCCAGCTGCGCGAAATGCTCGGCCCCCAGGTCCTCGAAGCGGCTGCAGTGCCAGTCGCGCAGCTCGCCCAGCGAACTCAGCACGATGCTGTGCGTGAGCTTTTCCTGGTCGACGGCGATCCAGCCTGGCCCATAGGCGGTGATGGTCTTGGTGTCGGATTTGTCAGGTTGAAACTTCATGTAAATGGCGGCAAAGGAGGGCGCGTGACAGCGAATGTGGGCGCTTTCATGGGTCTGCGCGGGAACTGTGGTCAAATTATAGGTTTCACCCCTTTGAAGCACTGGTCTTTGCCATGAAGTCGATCCACAAGTCAGCCAAGCTGAGCAACGTTCTCTACGATGTCCGGGGTCCTATCGTGGATGCGGCCAAGCAGATGGAGGACGAGGGCCAGAAGATCATCAAGCTGAACATCGGCAACATGGCGCCTTTCGGCTTCGATCCGCCGGAAGAGGTGGTGCAGGACATGGCGCGCAATCTGCCCGATTCCGCCGGCTATTCGGACAGCAAGGGCATCTTCGCGGCGCGCAAGGCCGTGATGCACTACACGCAGCAGCAGGGCATCGCCGGCGTGACGCTGGAAGACATTTACCTCGGCAACGGCGCCAGCGAGCTGATCGTGATGGCCACCAACGCGCTGCTCAACGATGGCGACGAGCTGCTGCTGCCCTCGCCGGACTACCCGCTGTGGACGGCGGCGACCAGCCTGTCCGGCGGTGTGCCGGTGCACTATGTATGCGACGAGGCCAATGGCTGGATGCCCGATCTGGCCGACATGCGCGCCAAGATCACGCCGCGCACGCGCGGCATCGTGGTGATCAACCCCAACAACCCCACCGGTGCGCTCTATAGCAACGAGCTGCTGCGCGGCATCGTGCAACTGGCGCGCGAGCACGACCTGGTGCTGCTGGTGGACGAGGTCTACGACAAGGTGCTGTACGAGGGCGTCAAGCACACGGCGATGGCCTCGCTGTCCACCGACGTGCTCACGCTGACCTTCAACTCGCTGTCCAAGGCCTACCGCTCCTGCGGCTTTCGCGCCGGCTGGATGGTGGTGTCGGGCGACAAGCCGCGCGCCCGCGACTACATCGAAGGCCTGAACATGCTGGCCAACCTCAAGCTCGGCTCCAACGTGCCGGGCCAGTGGGCCATCCAGACCGCGCTGGGCGGCTACCAGAGCATCAACGACCTCATCAAGGAAGGCGGGCGCCTGCGCCGCCAGCGCGATCTGGCCTATGAGCTGATCACGAAGATTCCCGGCGTCACCTGCGTCAAGCCGCAGGCGGCGCTGTACATGTTCCCGCGGCTGGACCCGGAGATGTACCCGATCGCGGACGACCGCCAGTTCTTCATGGAAGTGCTGCGCGCCACGCGCGTGATGCTGGTGCAGGGCTCGGGCTTCAACTACCCGGACAACCAGCATTTCCGCATCGTGTTCCTGCCGCACGAGGACGACCTGCGCGAGGCCATCAACCGCCTCGCGGGCTTCCTGGCCAGCTACCGGCTGCGCCACGGCAAGGCAGCCGCCTGATACTCATTTTTTAATAGCTGATGGCGCTCATGGACAGGGCGCTGAAGCCTTGTTTGACTGGTAATCTGATATGAAATCCATCCAAGTCGGCCTGTTGGGCATCGGTACGGTAGGCAGCGGCGTGTTCAGCGTGCTGCGCCGCAACCACGACGAAATCCGTCGCCGCGCAGGCCGCGACATCGAAATCACCATGGTGGCCGACCTGGACGAGGCCCGTGCCCGTGCCGTGGTGGGCGATTCGGTGAAGGTGGTGAACGATGCGCGCGCCGTGATCGCCAACCCCGACATCGACGTGGTGATCGAGCTGATCGGTGGCTACGGCATCGCCAAGCAGCTGGTGCTGGAGGCGATTGCCGCCGGCAAGCACGTGGTGACGGCCAACAAGGCGCTGCTGGCCGTGCACGGCACCGAGATCTTCAAGGCCGCCGCCGCCAAGGGCGTGATCGTGGCTTACGAAGCGGCCGTGGCCGGCGGCATCCCGATCATCAAGGCGCTGCGCGAAGGCCTGACGGCCAACCGCATCCAGTGGGTGGCGGGCATCATCAACGGCACGACGAACTTCATCCTGTCCGAGATGCGCGACAAGGGCCTGGACTTCGACGTGGTGCTCAAGGAAGCGCAGCGCCTGGGCTACGCCGAGGCCGACCCGACCTTCGACATCGAGGGCGTGGACGCCGCGCACAAGGCCACGCTGATCAGCGCCATCGCCTTCGGCATCCCGGTGCAGTTCGACAAGGCCTATGTGGAAGGCATCACCCGCCTGTCGGCGTCCGACATCCGCTACGCCGAGCAACTGGGCTACCGCATCAAGCTGCTGGGCATCGCCAAGCGCGGCGACAAGGGCATCGAGCTGCGCGTGCACCCCTCGCTGGTGCCGGCCAAGCGCCTGATCGCCAACGTGGAAGGCGCGATGAACGCCGTGGTCGTGCACGGCGACGCCGTGGGCACCACGCTGTACTACGGCAAGGGCGCGGGCTCCGAGCCCACCGCCAGCGCGGTGATCGCCGACCTGGTCGACATCGCCCGCCTGCAGGGTGCCGACGAGGCGCACCACGTGCCGGCGCTGGCCTTCCAGTCCAGCTCGCTGGCCGAGGCCGCGGGCGAGCTGCCCATCCTGCCGATGTCCGAAGTCATCACCAGCTACTACCTGCGCCGGCGCGGGGCCGACGTGGCCGGCGTGCTGGCCAAGGTCACCGGCATCCTGGCCGATGCCGGCATCAGCATCGACGCGCTGCTGCAGCGCGAGGCCGACGAGGTGGGCGGCGAGGGCTCGACGCAGACCGACCTGATCATCCTCACGCACGACACCCGCGAGGGCGACATGGACGCCGCGCTGGCGCAGATCCAGGGCCTGCCGTCGGTGCTGGCGCCGATCACCCGCATCCGCAAGGAAGGCCTGAACTGACCAGGCCCATGCGCCATCGCACCCGACCCGGAGCCATTCCCGTGCGGTGCGATGCGCGCATTCACCCTTCCAAAGGCTGGCGCCCCGTGGCGCTGGCCTTTTTCATGGGCGCCTCAAGCCTTGCAGGGGCCGCGCCCGTCGAGGTCTACCGCGGAACCCTGGGCCAGGCCGAGGTGGTGATGGAGCTGGGCGCGCCCCAGGCGGACGGCACGCGCACAGGGCGTTATTTCTACCTGCGCCACGGCGTGGACATTCCGCTCCGGGGCCGCCTGGACCAGTTGGCCGAAGCCCAGCCCTTGACCGGCGAGCTGCTGCAAAAGCGGGAGGCCGGCGCACCGGATGCGCCGTTGTTCCAGGACGCCGCGCAGCGGCAGGTCATCTGGCACGCCCGCCTGCAAGGCGATGCGCTGGCGGGCGAGTGGGAAGACGGTATCCGCGGCGGCAGGCTGCCGTTCAGCCTTGGACGCGTTGCGCAATACGACCCCGAGAAGATCGCACCGCGAGGCGTGGAAGCGGTGACCCAGGCCATTGTGCAAGGCGTAGGCAGCGGAATTGCGGAAGGCGTCGCCATCAGTATGCAGGCCACGCCATACGACTACCTGCGCGTGGCCCGCCCGCTGGAGCAGGGGCGGGAGGTCGTGGTGGCCGCCAACCTGGCCTGGCGGCCCGTGCGCGACACGCGCACCCGGTTCTGGTATCCGCGCCTGACACGCCATCCCGACGCGGCCATCCTCGCCCAGGCCAATGCCCTGCTGGAGCAGCGCCATTGGGCCATGAGTTTGCAGGCCCTGGCCTGCAAATCCTCCCTCTACGAGAGTACCGGCCCCGAGGCCGGGACGCTGGGCTATTTCGACCACGAGCAGATCAAGCTCAGCTATCTTTCCCCCACCTTGATGAGCGTGACCGAGTCCGGCTCCCCTTCCTGTGGCGGGGCGCATCCCAACAACCACTTCGATCCGTTCACGCTGGACCTGCTGCGTGGCGGCTACCTGGATTTTTCGCGCCTTCTCAAGGGCTATCGCTATGGTTTGGAAGGCCGCGAATACAGCCCGCAGCTGGTGAGCTTCATCCGGAAGGCGGTTGCCAGCCAGCCCAAACCTCGGGATGACCATGAATGCACGGACCTGCTGCCCAATTACATGGCGCTGAGGTTCGAAGCGCCGGGCAGGCTCGGTTTCGTGATCTCGGGCATAGGCCATGCCGGGAGCGTGTGCCTCGGCAGCGGCGTGAGCCTGCCGTTTGGCAAGCTCAAGCCCATTCTCAAGCCCGAGGCCGCCCGCTACCTGTTCCCCCCGGCCCGATAGCCAACAGCCCGTGCGCAGGCCCGGCAATGCAAATGCGATGGCAGGGGGCGCTCGCTGTGACCGATAATGGAAGGCTTGGCGGCATGGCTGATGCCGCCGACCCGGGCGCACGGTGGCTGAGGCTGCTTGCATGGCAATGCAGGCCTCGAAGCAGCGGCGCACGCTCCGAATGCTGATTTTGACGAGTTCCTGATGCTGTATCTGTCCACCCGCGGTCACGCAGACCGCAAGCGTTTCTGCGACATCCTGCTGGCAGGCCTGGCCCCGGACGGCGGCCTGTACCTGCCCGAGCACTATCCGCGCATCGACGATGCCAAACTGACCCAGCTGCGCGAGACGCTGGCCACCCAGGGCTATGCGGCGCTGGCGTACGAGATTCTGTCGCTGTACATCGACGATATTCCGGCCGACGACCTGCGTGCGATCTGCGCCAAGACCTATACCCAGGAAGTCTTCGGCACCGCCGCCATCGTGCCGGTGCGCCAGCTCGAAGGAAATCTGCTGATCGAGGCCCTGTCCAACGGCCCGACGCTGGCCTTCAAGGACATGGCCATGCAGTTGCTGGGCAACCTGTTCGAGTACGAACTGAAGCGCCGCGGCGAGCAGCTCAACATCCTGGGCGCCACCAGCGGCGACACCGGCAGCGCCGCCGAATATGCCATGCGCGGCAAGCAGGGCGTGCGCGTGTTCATGACCAGCCCGCACGGCCGCATGAGCCCCTTCCAGCAGGCGCAGATGTTCAGCCTGCAGGACGAGAACATCCACAACCTGGCCATCGAAGGCGTGTTCGACGACTGCCAGGACATCGTCAAGGCGGTCAGCAACGACCACGCCTTCAAGGCGAAGTACAAGATCGGCACCGTCAACTCCATCAACTGGGCGCGCCTGCTGGCCCAGGTGGTGTACTACTTCGCCGGCTACCTGCAGGCCACCAAGGCGAATACCGAGCAGGTCAGCTTCACCGTGCCCAGCGGCAATTTCGGCAACATCTGCGCCGGCCATGTGGCGCGCCAGATGGGCCTGCCGATCGCCAAGCTGGTCGTGGCCACCAACGAGAACGACGTGCTCGACGAGTTCTTCCGCACCGGCGTGTACCGCGTGCGCGGCGCGGCCCATACCTACGAGACCTCGAGCCCGTCGATGGATATCTCGAAGGCCAGCAACTTCGAGCGCTTCGTGTTCGACCTGGTGGGCCGCGACGGCGCGCGCACCAACGAGCTGTTCGCCAACGGCGTGGGCAAACAAGGCGTGTTCGACCTGAGCCAGGAACCGGCCTTCCAGGATGCCGCCGCGCGCTACGGCTTTGCCAGCGGCAAGAGCACGCACGCCGACCGCCTGGCCACCATCAAGGACACGTACCAGCGCTTTGGCCAGATGATCGACACCCACACCGCCGATGGCGTGAAGGTGGCGCGCGAGCAGCTGCAGCCCGGCGTGCCGATGATCGTGCTGGAGACCGCGCTGCCCATCAAGTTCGCCGAGACCATCGAAGAGGCGCTGGGCCGTGCGCCCGAGCGCCCGGCGCAGTTCGACGGCATCGAGTCGCTGCCCAAGCGCGTCAAGGTGCTGCAGGCCGATGTGCAGCAGGTCAAGCAGTACATCGCCGCGCACTGCGACTGATTTCAAATAAAAAGTGGCTCCAGCGCTTATGCAGCAAGCGCTAATAGCTATCAATAATGGAGCGTGATATGCATGTGGTGTGCTTTGCGGGCTATTCGGGCAGCGGCAAGACCACCCTGATCGAACGGCTGATCCCGCTGCTGTGCCAGCGAGGGCTGCGGGTGTCGGTCATCAAGCACACGCACCACCGCTTCGACGTCGACACGCCCGGCAAGGACACCTGGCGCCACCGCGAGGCCGGGGCGCTGGAGGTGCTGGCCGCGTCCGACATGCGCACCGTGCTCATGCGCGAGAACACCCAGCCCCGCGAGCCCGACGTGCACCAGCTGATCGCGCAGCTCGACGCCTCGGCGGACTGGGTGCTGGTCGAAGGCTTCAAGCACAGCGACCTGCCCAAGCTCGAGATCCGGCGCAGCGCGGCGCTGTCCGAAGACCGGCCGGCGCTGTACCCGCACGACGCCTGCGTGCAGGCCGTGGTGACGGACCTGGCGCTGGCCACCCGCCTGCCGCTGCTGCCCGTCGACGACCCGCAGGCCGTGCTGCACTGGCTGCTGGCGCGGGCCGACGCATTTGCCTACACACCGCCCTGCGTCTTCGCCGGCGATGTTGCCTGAAAGGAAACCCATGTCGAACCCCACCCGCCCACCGTTGAAGCCGCTGCAGCAGGCCTGGGAAGAGCTGCTGGCCTATGCCGTGCCGCTGGCCGCGCCCGAGCTGGTGCCGACGCACGAGGCCGACGGCCGCGTGCTGGCCGAGTCCATCCGCGCCGAGCTGCAGGTGCCGCCGCAGGACAACAGCGCCATGGACGGCTACGCCGTGCGCAGCGCCGACATCGCGCAGGCTGGCATCGCGCTGCCTGTCAGCCAGCGCATTGCAGCCGGCGACAACGGCCAGCCGCTGGCCGCCGGCACGGTGGCGCGCATCTTCACCGGCGCACCCATCCCGCCCGGCGCCGACGCGGTGGTGATGCAGGAAGACACCACGGCCCAGCCCGATGGCACAGTAGCCTTCAACGCCGTGCCCACGGCCGGCCAAAACGTGCGCCGCGCGGGCGAGGACATCACCCGCGGCGCCGAGATCCTGGCCGCCGGCACGCGCCTCACGCCCGCCGAGCTGGGCCAGGCCGCCAGCGTGGGCCGCGCCCAGCTGCTGGTGGCGCGCCGGCCGCGCGTGGCGCTGCTGTCCACCGGCGATGAACTCATCATGCCGGGCGAGGTCGCGCCGCAGGACATGCGCCCCGGCAGCATCTACAACAGCAACCGCTTCTTCCTGCGCTCGCTGCTGGTGCGCCTGGGCTGCGAGGTGCACGACATGGGCAACGTGCCCGATTCGCGCGAGGCCACCGTGGCCGCGCTGCGCGAGGCGGGGGCGAGTTTTGACCTGGTGCTGACCAGCGGCGGCGTCTCGGTGGGCGAGGAAGACCACATCAAGCCCGCCGTGCAGCTGCTGGGCCAGTTGCACCTGTGGCAGCTTGCCATCAAGCCCGGCAAGCCCTTTGCCTACGGCACCGTGGGCCAGGCCCATTTCATCGGCCTGCCGGGCAACCCGGTGTCGAGCTTCGTCACCTTCTTGCTGCTGGTGCGGCCCTTCGTGCTGCGGCTGCAGGGGCTGTCGCAGCTGGAGCCGCCGCGCGTGGCCATGCGCGCCGACTTCGACTGGGCGCGGCCCGACAAGCGCCAGGAATTTCTGCGCGTGCGCCGCAACGCCAACGACGGGCTCGACCTGTACCCGAACCAGAGCTCCGGCGTGCTGACTTCGGTGGTCTGGGGCGACGGCCTGATCGACAACCCCGGCGGCGGCACCATCCGCCGCGGTGACACGGTGCGCTTCATCCCGTTCGCGGAGCTGCTGGTATGACGACGCGCATCACCGTGCGCTATTTCGCCTCGATCCGCGAGGCCGTGGGCACCGGCAGCGAGCCGCTGGCCACGCAGGCGGCCACGCTGGGCGCGCTGCGCGACGAGCTGATCGCCCGCGGCGGCGCCTACGCCACGGCGCTGGCGCGCGGCAAGGCCGTGCGCGTGGCGCTGGACCAGACCATGTGCAGCGAAGACGCGGCCCTGGTCGATGGCGCCGAGGTCGCGTTCTTCCCGCCGGTCACGGGCGGCTGAGTTCCCGCTCCTGCGCCGCCGCCAGCGCGGCGATGCGCGCGGCGCAGCCGCTGCTCGCGGCCTGCATCGGTGCGCGCAGGTGCGGCTGCATCCGGCCCTCAGCGGCCAGCAGCGCCTTGATCGGCGCCGGGTTGGGTTCGGCGAAGCAGGCCTCGGCCACCGGCTGCAGCGCCTGCCACAGGCGCCGGGCGCCGGGCAGGTCGCCTTCGGCCACGCAGCGCATCATCTGCACAAAGCGCTGCGGCTGCCAGTGCGCGCTGGCGGCGATGGCACCATGGCCG
This sequence comes from Comamonas sp., assembly GCA_050282565.1. GTDB lineage: Bacteria > Pseudomonadota > Gammaproteobacteria > Burkholderiales > Burkholderiaceae_C > Comamonas. Next base: position 22,873 of record JBLZYV010000032.1, on the reverse strand, counting down.
CCCAGCGCCAGCGTGGCGAGGATGTGCGCGTCCTCGCCGGCCAGCACCTGCAATTGGCCGTCGGCGATCAGCGCCTGGGTCTTGGCCGCGTCGGCGCCGCAGTCCTTGAGGGCGCGGATGTTGGGGTGCGCGGCCAATTGGCGCAGCGTGGCCAGCTCCAGCGTGGCGGCGGTGCGGTACGGAATGTCATAGACGATCAGCGGGTGGGCGCTGGCATCGGCAATGGCCGTGAACCACTGCAGCAGCCCTTGCTGGCAGGGGCGGATGTAGTGCGGCGCCGCCACCAGCACCCCGGCCAGCGGGCGCGAGCCGAAGGCGCGCACGCGCGCCAGCACATGGCCCAGGTGGTAGCCCGACAGCCCCATCGCCACGCGCAGCCGGGGCGCGGCGGTCTCCACGGTCTGCAGCACGGCGTCCAGCACCTCGTCCTGCTCGGCGTCGGACAGCGCCGCGGCCTCGCCGGTCGAGCCGCAGACCACGAGGCCGGCGATGCCGCTGGCGGCCAGCTGCGCCACCAGCGCCTTCAGCGCCGCGTGGTCGATGCCGCCGTCGGCGTGGAAGGGGGTGACCAGCGGGATCCACAGGCCGGAGAAATCGGGGGAGACAGAAGTCGCAACAGACATGGCTTTCCTTTTCGAACGCAGTGATGACCGACCAATCCATCCGGATGGGCGCGGAGTCAGGGCTGCGAGAAAGGAGGGGGGAAGTCTGTGCTTGCCGGCTGCCGGGTTCCGTCGCTCATCTGGACGGAACCACAGCTCCGGTCAGACGAGCTGGGATTTTTTGGCTTTGGCTGCCACCGCGCATGCCGGTGCCGCCGCGCGGGTGGCGCAGGGGTGTTGGCAGAAGGTGGCGAACGCAAGCATGGGCGGCAGTATAGCGAAAAGGGCTCAATCGCCGCTTGCGGGTAATTCCGGGGATTTCCAGTCCAGCAGCTCGGCCAGGCGCAGCACCACCCAGCGCGCCTCGGGGGCAGAAACGCCCGAATCGGCGCCGCTCAGGCCCTGGTGGATGCTGAGCAGGATGGCCGATTCGGACGGCGCGCTCTGGAAGTACAGCAGCTGCGCCTGCTCGACCAGCGCATTGGCCAGGTCCTCGCACAGCTCGTAGCGGGCCTGCAGCTCGCCGAGCGGCAGGCGCAGGCGGCCGTGGCGCTCGGCATGCAGCGCGATGAAGGAATCGGGGACGAAGAGCTGGCTATCGGAGGACATGGATTGCTATTAAAAATATAGCTATTTGCGCTTGATGGTATTGGTCTGGAGGCTGATTTTATTCAAATCACGGTGTGAAGCGCTTCTCGAAGCGGGCGATATCGGCTTCCAGCTCGAAAGTCACGACCTGGCCCATCTTCTTGTCGGACTCGCGGCAGGCGGCGAAGACGCTGGTCTTGCCCTGCAGGTCCATGGCCGGGATGTCGATGATCGCGTAGGGATGCGGCACGAAGAGATGGAACTCGAACACCTCGCGGTGCCGGTTGCGTGGGTTGGGGTAGAGCAGGTAGCCGTGGGCGCTGAAGGTCTGGGTGGCCATGGTGGGAATCGGATGGAGAACGGCATAGTGTGCCGCAGACCGGTTCATACTAGGGCCTGTAGCGCTTTTTTTGACCTGCCATGTTCCATTCCCATATCGCCATCCAGACTGCCGACTTCGACGTGAGCCAGGAGCTGGCGGCGCTGCGGGCGGGCGATGCGCGCATCGGCGCGGTGTGCTGCTTCGTCGGCACGGTGCGCGACCGCAACGACGGCAGCGCCGTGGCCTCGATGGAGCTGGAGCACTACCCAGGCATGACGGAGAAGTCCATCGCCGGCATCGTGGCGCAGGCGCGTGAGCGCTTCGAGATCTACGGCGCCCGCGTGATCCACCGCGTGGGCCTGCTCGCGCCCGAGGCGCAGATCGTGCTGGTGGCGGTGTCGTCCGCGCACCGTGGCCAGAGCTTCCTGGCCTGCGAATACCTGATGGACTACCTCAAGACCCAGGCGCCGTTCTGGAAGAAGGAGCAGACCCCGGAGGGCGCACGCTGGGTCGACGCCCGGGTCTGCGACGACGAGGCGCTGGCGCGCTGGGAACAGGGCTAGGCCCGCGGCAGCAGGTCCAGCTCGGCCGCGCCGGGCAGAAAGCTGCCGTTCCACACGGCCGCGGCCGGGATGGGGTTTTTGGTGGCGTAGGCCTTGGCCACCTGCTCGGCCATCTTCTGCAGCCGCTCGGGGCGCAGGCGGCCAAAGCCTTCGGCGCGGGCGCCGGCGCTGTCCACGGCGGTTTCGATGGTCAGCTTCAGGCGCTTGACTTCGAGCGGCACGTTCACCAGTCCGTCCTTGGCCTTCATCGAGGCGATGGCGGCCTCGGGCTGGGCCACGGCCTCCTTCATGCCCCGGGCAAAGGCACGCAGAAAGGCGCGCACCGCCTCCGGCTTTTCGGCGATCAGCCGGGGGCTGGCGATGATGACGTTGCCATAGAGCTGCACGCCATGCGTGGCATAGGGCAGCACCACCACGTCCTCGCGCGGGATGCCGCGCGCCTCCAGGTTCAGCAGGCTGGTGAAGGTGTAGCCGGTGACGGCATCGAGGTCGCCGCGCGCCAGCATGGTTTCGCGCAGCGGCGGGTCCATGGTGGACCACTGCACATCGCCCACGCCATTGGCCTGGGCAAAGAGGGGAAAGCTGCGGCGGCCCGCGTCGAAGATGGGGGCGCCGAGCTTGCGGCCCGTCAGGTCGGCGGCCTTGGTGATGCCCGACTTTTTGAGCGCCATGACGGAGGCGGGCGTGGTGTTGTAGATCACCATGATGGCCACGGGCTTGATGGGCGCGTCGGGGTTGTTGGCGTGGAACTCCATGAGCGCCGCCAGATCGGCGAAGCCCAGGTCGTGCGTGCCCGAGGCCACGCGCTGGATGGCGCCGGCGCCGCTGGCAGCCTCGACGCTGACGTTGAGCCCCGCTTCCTTGAAATAGCCCTTCTGCTCGGGATGCACGAAGAAGGCGGCAGGCCCTTCGAAGCGCCAGTCGAGCTGGAACTTGAGCGGCACGGGTGGCTGGCCGGCGGCGTGCGCCGCGGGCGTGGACGGAAGGGCCAGCAGGGCCAGCGAAGACTGCAGGAAGCGGCGTTTTTTCATGGTCGGGATGGACAGTGGGTGACCTCCCTGGCAAAGCAAGAGCGATGCCAA
>JBLZYV010000032.1:0-19706 GCA_050282565.1 Comamonas sp. | reverse complement strand
GGCACCTTCCTGGTGCAAGCCGCAGGCACGCGAATTGCACACGTGCTGTCTGGCGCATGCAAAGGAGGCGCCAAGCCATATGACCGAGATCGATTTCGCCGGGCTGGACACCCATGCCCGCTACAAGCTCATGGCCAGCCTGATCGTGCCGCGCCCCATCGCGCTGGTCACCACGCTGGGCGCGGATGGCACGGTGAACGCGGCGCCCTTCAGCATGTTCAACATGATGGGCGAGGACCCGCCGGTGGTCATGCTCAGCGTCAACAAGTTGCAGGCGGGTGCGCAAAAAGACACGGCGGCGCACATCCTGCGCACGCGTGAGTTCGTGGTGCACATCGTCGACGAGGCCATGGCCGCGGCCATGCACCGTTGTGGTGACCGGCTGCCGGTGGACCGGAGCGAGCTGGACTACGCTGGGCTGGCGGCAGTACCGTCGCGGAGCGTGGCGCCGCCGCGCATCGTGCAGGCGCCGGTGGCCTTCGAGTGCGTGCTGCACGAGACGCTGGAGACCGAGAGCCGCTACGTCTTCATCGGCCGTGTGCAATGGCTGGCTGCGCGCGAGGGGCTGGTGGACACCGAGCGCTGGCGCGTGCGCCTGCAGGAGTTCTTTCCCGTGGGCCGTTTCGGGGCGAGCTTCTACGTCAACTGCCGCGAGCGCTTTGCCATCGAGGCGCACGAAGGCCGGGCGGCCGTGCGCAGCGGTGGTGCAAGCACAGCCATCGATGAGATGTGAGGACCCTGCATCGCGTTGGCGCGCATCCGCATGGGCACCAGGCATCAGGGTGTCCATGTACCAGAATTCGGCCCAAAAGCAAAAGACGGTACAATAGACAGGTTGCAGTTAATTGCTTACCTTCACTGCAACAAGGTCTGACAATGGGCAGCGGTTCCCCAACACCGCACTCCTGAAACCACCGCGCCCCGCAGAGGCCGCTTTGGTGGTCAACTTTCTCCCTACGGCAAGCCCTACACCGGTCGGTCTCCGCACCGCACCCTGACTGCCCATGCAGCACTGTGCATTCGCACGCTGCATGTCTTGTTTTCCTGCCAGCCTCCGGCTGCACTATTGTCCTTATGACCTTACCCCCTGCCCAGCCTTTCATGGCTGGCAAATACCTGATCACTCCCTTGTCGCGTATCGCGAGGAGTGGCCGCTACACCGCATCGGTGTCCATCCGGCGCGGTCAGGGTTGCGGCACCAACGACCGTATCTACACCTTCAAGCCCGAATTCATCACCCGCGAGAGCGCTCTGCTGCACGCGGTAACGCAAGGGCGCCGCTGGATACACTACCCCCAGGCCTTTGCCTGATCTGACTGAGGAGAGGCCATGGCCAAAGAAGAACTGATTGAAATGCAAGGCAAGGTGGACGAAGTGCTGCCGGACTCCCGTTTTCGGGTGACGTTGGACAATGGCCATAGCCTGATCGCCTATACCGGTGGCAAGATGCGCAAGTTCCGCATCCGCATCCTGTCGGGCGACCGGGTGTCGCTGGAGATGTCGCCTTATGATCTGACCAAGGGGCGCATCACCTTCCGCCACCTGGAGAACCGCTCGTCTGGCCAGCCCCCGCGGCACCATACCCGATAATTTCCGCGGCGCGTAGCGCCGCTGTTTCCCCTGCGTCATGTACCGTGGCGCTTTTCATGAAAGGCTCACTATGAGCAACAAACTGTACGTCGGCAACCTGTCTTACTCGGTGCGCGATGCTGACCTGGAACAACAATTCTCGGCCTTTGGCACCGTCCAATCCGCCAAGGTGATGATGGAGCGTGACACCGGCCGTTCCAAGGGCTTCGGCTTTGTGGAAATGGGCAGCGCAGACGAAGCCCAAGCCGCAATCAACGGCATGAATGGCCAGCCCATGGGCGGCCGCAACCTGGTGGTCAACGAAGCCCGCCCGATGGAGCCGCGTCCCCCCCGTAGCGGTGGCGGCTTTGGCGGTGGCGGCGGCTATGGCGGCGGTGGCCGTGGCTTCGGCGGTGGTGACCGTCGCGGTTACTGATACCCTGGCTACCTGAGCCGGTATCCTGGCACGAAAGGTCTGTATGAACCAAGCGCCCCTTCCTCAGCCCAGGCAGGACGCACTTCGTGCCCAACTGCCCCAGGTTGCCGATCTGCTGCAGCAGCGCCGGGCCAGTGAAATCGATGAAACAGTCATCGACGATCTGGTATCGCTGGCGTGGCTGGAGTGGGTCGGCGGCAGCCTGCAGTTGACGACCACCGGCACCAATATCTGCCGCCGACGGCAGATGGAGTAATCGCCCTGGCACCGGGCGTGCGTCTGGTGCCCAGTGGCGTCATGCAACCACCTGGGGGCATGCCATGATTCCCACCATTACCGCCTTCGAGCAATCGCCTGATCGTGGCAAGGGGCTGGCGCGCGACATGCGCATCCGCTGGGCCCTGGAAGAAGTGGGCCAGCCGTACGAGGTTCGGCTGATTTCGTTCAAGGCGATGAAGGAGCCCGCGCACCTGGCGCTGCATCCCTTCGGGCAGATTCCCACCTATGAAGAAGGCGATCTCGTCCTGTTCGAGTCGGGCGCCATCGTGCTCCACATCGCGCAGCGCCACGCAGGGCTGCTACCGGACGACGAGAACGCACGGGCGCGGGCGATTTCCTGGATGTTCGCCGCGCTGAACACGGTGGAGCCGCCCATTCTTGACCTGCAAACCGCCAAGTTCATGGAAGGCGACCAGCCCTGGTCCGCAGCACGCCTGCCGCTGGTTCAGGACCGCATCCACCACCGGCTGAGTGAGCTGGCCGTTCGCCTCGGCGATTCCGAATGGCTTGACGGTGCATTCAGCGCGGGCGACCTCCTGATGGTGCATGCGCTGCTGCGGCTGAAGCCATCCGGCATGCTGGACGCATACCCGGGGCTTGCCGCCTACGTCGCCCGTGGCGAATCGCGTCCGGCCTACGTGCGTGCCTTCGCTGCCCAGTTGGCGGTTTTCACCGGCAAGCCTTGATCCCTGCAGGTCTCTTTACCGCTAGTGTGAGAGACAGGCTGCGTTGGGTGTGGCCAATGCAGATTGATCCATTTGCACGAGCGAAGCCGGCCCACTTTCGGCATCGGTCTGAAAAGCCTTGGTTTAATACCAAGAAGCCCCAAGGCAGGACCCGATGCCTGAAAAAGATCTGTCCTGGTCCCCTCCATGCGCCCAGGTCGGCAACCAGACCTGCATTGTTCGGATCGGTGGCCTTCAGGCTTGCTGCTGCAGGTGCGTGGCCTTCGCTTGGTCGAGTTGCTGCGGCGCCTCGTTTCCCTCTTGCTGAGTTTGCCTTTTTTCCTTTTCGGACAAACCTCCATCCGCTTGATCTTCGTCATGGATCGGGATGGCTGGTTTTTTCATGCGAGACGACGGACTTGGCGCCTTGGCATCCCTCACGCGGTGGATGAGTGACTTGAATTCAGACATGCAGACCTCCGGTCTCGTCAGGTGGTCGGGATGGACCACTCGGACCCACGGTACTCTCATTCAGGAGGTGGAACCGTTTGCGTAACAACTCTTACGCGGAAGTCCAGCGATAGCCGCGCCAATCACCGCCTCCTTGCGCTTTGCACCAGCACCATCCCGTCCTCGCGCCAAAAAGCCTCTTCGCCATATTCGTTGAGGACCGGGGGATTGAGCGCCCACCAACCATGCGGCCCTTCATACGCTTGCGCGAGCGTTCGCACAGAGCCGATGGCCAGCATGACGGACATCTCGTCCGTGCGGGTAAGCATCACTTTGTCGCCGGTGTTGAATTTCATCATCACCTCCTTGAGGATGATTGTGCGCCCGATTGGCTGGCGGCGATGCAATCCCTTGGGAAGCCTCCGGCAGGCCATGGCGTTGGGCTACGGCCTGCCCTGGGCTGTGCAGGGACTTACCGCCGATTCCACCATCCGGCTTGAAGGTCTCCTCGCCGCGAAACCGCGCTCAACCTCTGTCGCGCGAGCCATTGGAGGCGAGAAGAGAGCTTGCAGCCGCCTTCATGACGTAATTTCTCCGGACCTGATGGCCATGCGGACCGCTTCCGTGGTGGTCTTCGCGCCCAATCGCTGGCGGATGCGCCGCAGGTGGTTTTCGATGGTGCGCTCGGAGAGGCCCATGATGGCCGCGGTTTCGGCCTGCCGCTTGCCCGCGGCCATCCAGCGCATGACCGTTTGTTCGCGCGCGGTCAGCCGCGATGGTCCTTTTGCTTCGGCCGTCGGTGAAAACGACATCACCCTTCTGAGCGCCGCCTGGCCGATCAAGGTCAGGGCCAGCCGGGTGGCCAGGGAATCGTCGATATGGCTGCCGCCAAAGCTCATGGCTCCCACCAGTCCGTGAGGGCCGAAGACCGGCACCTGCCAGCCATGGATGCCGAGCCCGCGGGGGCTGGGCACGACGCGGTAGGTTTCCGAGCCGGGTTCGCCGCGCTTCGTCCAGAAGAAGGGGCGGTCGGTTTCCAGGATGTGGTGGTTGACCGGGCACGATTTCAGGTAGGCCTTGGCATCCACTGGCGCACCGTCGCCAAACCAGTCGCCTTCGGCCCAGTGCACATGCTCGACCACTTCCTGCCTGGAAGGCATGGACGAGTACAGGACAAAGCGATCGAATCCCCGCGGGCAGGCGAAGGCGCGCACCGCCCTGGCCAGGGCAGACAGGGTTTCGCTGCGCTCGATGGCGGCGATGGTGCGCACCACATCCTCCATCGGATCAACCCTTGGCCACTTCGTCCAGCAGTGCCCGCGCGGCGAGCTTGCCCAGGGCGTTGGAGGCAAAGGGGCTGTCGCCCGTGATCAGCTTGCGGTCCTGGTGCGTCGCTCCCGTCACATCGCTGTTGAGGATCGTGACGCCTTGTGCGCGCAGCTGCTCGCCAAAGAACCAGGTGAGGCCGCCCGGCATGTAGCCGATCGCCGGTGTCTGGCGATCCACCCCGTCAGGGAAGGCGCAGATGGAATACCCGCTGAAGGGCGATGCCTGGCCGAAGGCACCGGCAGCGGCCAGCGCAGCCGGCCCATGGCACAGGGAGATGGCCCCATCGCTGGAGGCCATCGAGGCGCAGTGCCGGGCCGCTGGTTCGCCCGCCTGCGCCTGGCCGGCGTGCAGCCCACGATGGCTGGCCTGCAGCCGGCCGCCAGGCCGAACTTCGGTGCTCTGGATTAAGCTACGCGCATGCGCCCAAAAACCACCAACCGAAACCTGCCGCCCCGCATGCTGCGGCGCGCCCGCACGCTCAAGAGCGGCAAGGTCTGGGAGGCCTACTACTACAACGGCCGCAACGCCGCTGGCGAGCGCGAGGAAATCCCCCTGGGGAGCGACCTGAACGAGGCCAAGCGCAAGTGGGCAGAGCTGGAATGCCGCGAGCCGCCCGCCGAAACCGGGCTGATGCGCTTTGTGTTCGACCGCTACATGCGCGAAATCCTGCCGCAGAAGGCGCCGCGCACCCAGGTGGACTACACCGCCAACATCGGCATGCTGCGCAAGGTGTTCGACGCGGTGGCGATTGACACCATCACCCCCCAGCACGTGGCCATGTACCGCGACAAGCGCGCCGCCAAGGCCATGGTGCGGGCCAACCGAGAAATCTCGCTGCTGTCTTCCATATGGAATTTTGCGCGCGAGTGGGGCTACACGGCCAAGGAAAATCCAGCGCGCGGCGTGCGCAAGAACAAGGAATCGCCGCGCGATTACTACGCCGACGCCCCGGTGTGGGATGCCGTCTATGCCGAAGCACCGCCCGAGCTGCGCGACGCCATGGACCTCAACTACCTCACCGGGCAGCGGCCCGCCGACGTGTTGAAAATGCGCCTGTCCGATATTCGGGACGGGGCGCTGGAGGTGCAGCAGAACAAGACCAAGAAGAAGCTGCGCATCCTGCTCGCTGACGATGGCGTGCCCACTGAGCTGGGGGGCGTCATTGAGCGCATCAGGGGCCGCGAGCGCAAGGTGGCCAGTCTGTTTCTGGTGGCCACGCCGGAGGGTACGGCGCTCAACCGGTGGACATTGCGCACCCGATTCGACATCGCCAGGGGCCGGGCGGCCGATGCAGCCGCCCAGGCCGGCGACGATGACCTGGCCACGCAGATCCGCGCATTCCAGTTCCGCGACATCCGGCCCAAGGCCGCGTCAGAAACCGACCTTGACCACGCCAGCAAGCTGCTGGGGCACACCAAGGAAGAAATCACGAAAAAGGTGTACCGGCGGGTGGGCGAGACAGTGAAGCCCACCAAATGAAAACGGCCCCGATCAAGGGGCCGTTTTTCGTTGTGGCGGAAGCGGTGAGATTCGAACTCACGGACGGCTTACACCGTCGCGGGTTTTCAAGACCCGTGCATTAAACCACTCTGCCACGCTTCCAAAAATCGCCCGCAATCCCTGGGGGATGCGGAAATCATTACCGCAAGTTGCGGAAATGATCCAAAAAATATCCAGTAAATCAGTGGCTTAGAAACCGATGCACCGGCTTTCAAGACCGGTGCATTCGACCACTCTGCCAAGCTTCCTGGAGCCGGCCATTGTATGCGGATTTGCCTGGGCGTTTCGCTGGTTGCTGCTGCAGGGCGAGCCGGGGGGCGACTGGTAAAATCCGCCGCGCATGCCCTGCCAATCGATTGGCGGGGCGTGTTTCGTATCGGAAGGTGCTCGCCACGGATTGGATTTCGGGCGGGTGAAACGGGAACAAGGTTCAAGCCTTGGCTGCCCCCGCAACGGTATGCAGGAAAACACCCCAGGCAGGCGCCGTGCGCGCTTGCAGCCACTGGGCAGGCGCATGTCGATCCTCGATCGCACACCATGCGCCGTCCGGGAAGGTGGGGTGCGGGCTCGTTCAACGAGCCGCCTGCGAGCCCGGAGACCGGCCTGCCGATGATCTCGGAGCGCTCCTGCCTTGGGGGCGCTCGCCTTCAACTGTCTGCGGGGTGTAGATGGCGATCTCGGCGCAGGTGGCTCGGCGTTCATGGCCCGGCCCGCGTCGCAGCCATCGCTTCAGGCAGTTGCATCTGGTCTGGATATGCGCTGCGTTCGTGAGCCTGCTTCCTTCTTTCCCGTTGCCGCGCGCTGCGTGGCGTTGAACCTGTTGCTGTGCCCGGCCGCCGTGCTGGCGCAGCAGACGCTGCCCGAAATGCAGGTGACGGCCCGGCCCGAGGGCGGCCTGGGCCTGTCCCTGCCTTCGACCTCGGGCAGCCGCACCGGCATCGCCACGCGCGACCTGCCCGCCAGCCTGGACCCGGTGGACAGCGAGACCTGGCAGGAGCGCGGCGATACCCGCATGGCCGACATCATCGGCCGCACGGTGGGCATGATGCCGATGAGCGCCTCGGGCTACAACAGCCTGTCGTTCAGCACGCGCGGCTTCACCGGCACCAACTCGGTGGGCATTGCCGAAGACGGCGCGCGGCTGAGCGTGGCTTCGAGCACCACCCCATACCCCGGCGACGGCTGGGGCTACGAGCGCGTGGAGGTGCTGCGGGGCCCGGCCTCGATCCTGTACGGCACGGGCACGGTGGGCGCCACGGCCAACATCGTGCGCAAGCAGCCCAGCCGCGAGCCGGTGCGCGAGGTGCTGGTGGGCGCAGGTTCGCATGGCACGGCGAAGCTGGGCGTGGGCCTGGCCGGCCCGTTGGGCGAGACGCTGAGCTACCGCCTGGACGCCTACGGCCACTACACCAACGGCGAGCGCGACTTCGGCCGCGCCAGCGGCGGCAAGCTGATGAGCACCCTGCGCTGGCAGCCCAGCGGCGCGCTGCGCTTCGAGCTGCTGGCCGACGTGAGCGACCAGAAGCCCGAGCGCTACTTCGGCACCCCGGCGGTCGGCGGCCAGATCGTGAGCAGCCTGCGGCGCAGCAACTACAACGCCGAGGACGCCACCATCCGCATCCAGGACAACCGGGTGCGCGGCCGCATGCAGTGGCAGGTCAACGAGGTGCTGACCGTGCGCGACGAGCTCTACCACTTCCAGGCCGACCGGCACTGGAGGAACATCGAGGGCTACCGCTACAACCCGGCCAGCGACACCGTTTCCCGCTTCGACTACCTGGAGATCGGGCATGACCTGGAGCAGACCGGCAACCGGCTGGAAGCCGCGATCCATGCGGGCGCGCACCAGCTGGTTGTGGGCTGGGAGGCTTCCAAGTCCCGGTTCCGCTACGCGGGCAATTCTCCCTACCGGGGCGATCCCTCCCGCTCGGCGACCACGGTGTCCGCCAGCGATCCGGACCGCGGCCTCTGGGCCAGCCTCGACCCTACGCTGAACGTCTTCCAGACCGAGGCCACCACGCACGACTTCTATGCCGAGGACGCCTGGACGCTGGGCGAGCGCTGGTTGCTGCTGGCCGGCCTGCGCCGCGACATCACCGACATGTCGCGCCACGAATTCACCGGCGGCAAGCCCTTCGACAAGACCCTGGGCGGCACGGCGTGGCGCCTGGGCCTGACGTACCGGCTCGATGCGCAGACCAACCTCTACGGCCAGGTCTCGCAGGGGCACGACCCGGTGACCAACATCCTGACGCTGAACCTCGCCAACCGCGACTTCAAGCTCACCACGGCGCGCCAGGTCGAAGTGGGCCTGAAGCAGCAATTCGGCCAGGGCCTGGGCGAGTGGACGGCGGCGGCCTACCGCATTGACAAGCGCGACATCATCACGCGCGACCCGGTCACGCCCTCGCTGTCGGTGCAAGGGGGCCGGCAGCACTCCCAGGGCCTGGAGCTGAGCGCTGCGCTGCGCCTGTCGCCGAACTGGCGCCTGGAGGGTAACTACGCGCTGGTCGATGCAAAGTTCGACGAGCTGATCGAGGCCGGCGGCGTCGACCGCCAGGGCAACCGCCCGGCCAACGTGCCGCGCCAGATGGCCAACCTGTGGGCGCACTACAGCGCCGACAGCGGCCTGGGCCGCTGGCAGGCCTCGCTGGGCGCGCGCGCGGTGGGGCAGCGCTATGCCGACAATGCCAACACGGCCAGCACCGGCGGCTACACCGTCTGGGATGCCGCCCTGAGCTGGCGTCCCCAGCCGCGCGCCACCTACCGCCTGACGGTGCGCAACCTCACGAACAAGCTCTACAGCTACTCGGCCATCTCCGGCAGCCAGGCCTACCTGGGCGATGGGCGCCGCGTCGACCTGACGGCGCAGTTCGCATTCTGATGACTGCAGCAAAAACCATAGCGGCTCGCGCTTGACTGCTCTATGAGTCAGTGGAAAACATATTTGAACTCTAGAAATGGCAAGCGCCAGGCGCTCCTGTTTTTGCAGTGCACCGCCGTGGCCTGCGCGCTGCTGGCCGGCTGCTCCGAGCGCCGCGAGGCGCCGCCCCTGGCCGTGGCTGCCGCTGCGCCCGCGCAGGCGCGCGCGCCCGTCACCCTGCCGGTCTGCGGCCAGCCGGCCAGCTACACGGCGGTGCCGCGGCGCGCGGTGGCGCATGGCATCAACATCGTCGAGATGATGCTGGCGCTGGGGCTGGAGGACCGCCTCGCGGGCTACGGCGGCCTGCGCGACGTCCAGCGCCTGCCGCCGGCCATGCGGGCGCAGCTGGCCGGGGTGCCCGACCTGTCCAGCACCGGCATGAACCTGGAAACCATCCTGGGCGCGCAGGCCGATTTCGTCTTCAGCGGCTGGAGCTACGGCTTCCGCGACGGGCAGGTCACGCCGCAGGGCCTGGCCGAGCTGGGCATCGCCAGCTATGTGCTGACCGAGTCGTGCATCCGCAAGGTGGCGCGCCAGCGCGTGGCGCTCGAAGACACCTTTGCCGACCTGCTGGCGCTGGGCCGCATCTTCGGCACCGAGGCCCGCGCCCAGGCGCTGGTCGATGGCCAGCGCGCCGAGCTGCGGCGCATCGGCGAGGCGCTGCAGGGCGTGGCGCGCCCCAGGGTCTTCGTCTACGACAGCGGCACCGACATCCCGGTCACCACCGGCCGCTACGCCATGCCCCAGGCCATGATCGAGGCCGCGGGCGGCAGCAACATCTTCGCCGACCTGGACAGCAGCTGGATGCGTGGCAACTGGGAAGACGTGATCGCCCGCGACCCGGACTGGATCGTCATCGTCGACAACGACCGGCCCGCGCCCGGCGGCAAGCAGGCCTTCCTGCTCGGCAAGCCCGAGCTGGCCCAGGTCAGGGCCATCCGCGAGCGCCGCTTCGTGCTGCTGGATTTTGCCGAGGCCACGCCCGGCCCGCGCAACCTGGCCGGCGTGCAGCGCATCGCGCGGGCGCTGCATCCGGACCGGCTGCCCACGCCATGAGATCCGCGCCATGAATCCCGTGCCAAACCCCGTGCGCTCTGCCTTCGCGCTGCAGCGGCGCCACCTGGCCTGGTGGCTGGCCGGCCTGCTGGCCTTGCTGGCGCTGTCGCTCACGCTGGCGGTCACGCTCGGGCCGGTGCGGCTGGCGGCTGGCCAGGTCTGGCACATCGCCGGGTTCGAGATCGGCCAGCGCCTGGGGCTGGACCTGGCGGCAGGCGACTGGAGCCTGCCGCAGGCGCAGATCGTCTGGCGCGTGCGCCTGCCGCGCGTGCTGCTGGCCGCGCTGGCCGGCGCCGGGCTGGCGCTGGTGGGCGTGGCCATGCAGGCCATGGTGCGCAACCCGCTGGCCGACCCGTACCTGCTCGGCGTGTCCTCGGGCGCCTCGGTGGGCGCGGTGGCGGTGCTGGCCTATGGCGTGCTGGCCTTCGCCGGCAGCTGGGCGCTGCCGCTGGGCGCCTTCGGCGGCGCACTGACGGCCTGCGTGCTGGTGTATGCGCTGGCGCATTCGGACGGGCGGCTGCAGGCCTCGCGCCTCATCCTGGGCGGCGTCGCCATCGCCTACTGCCTGGGCGGCATCACCAGCCTCATCGTGCTCACCGCCGACCAGCGCGAGCTGGCGAACGCGGTGCTCACCTGGACCATGGGCAGCCTGGCGGGCACGCGCTGGGACGAGCTGGGCCTGCCCAGCCTGCTGCTGCTGGCCGGCATGGCGCTGCTGCTGGCGCAGGCGCGCGCGCTCAATGCGCTGCTCAGCGGCGAAGACAGCGCCGCGACGCTGGGCGTGGACACCACGCGCACGCGCCGCTGGCTGTTCGTGCTGGTGTCGCTGGTCACCGGCACGCTGGTGGCGCTGGCCGGGCCGATAGGCTTCGTCGGCCTGATGGTGCCGCACATCACGCGCATGCTGGTCGGTGCCGAGCACCGGCGCGTGCTGCCGGTGTCGGCCCTGGTGGGGGCGATCTTCCTGGTCTGGGTGGACGTGCTCTCGCGCACCGCGTTCGCGCCGGCGGAGCTGCCGCTGGGCGTCATCACCTCGCTGGTGGGCGGGCCGTTCTTCGTCTGGATGCTGTACCGCCACCATGCGGCGCGGAGGCTGACGGCATGAACCACCTGGAGGCCCGGCACCTGCACTGGCAGGCGGCAGCCGCGCACATCGTGCGCGATGTCAGCCTGCACGCGGCGCGGGGCGAGTTCGTGGGCCTGCTCGGCCCCAACGGCAGCGGCAAATCCACGCTGCTGCGCATGGTCTACCGCATCCTCAGGCCGGCTGGCGGCCAGGTGGCCGTCGACGGCCGCGACGTGTGGCTGGGCAGCGCGCGCGACAACGCCCGCCGCATGGCGGTGCTGGCGCAGGAGAACGCCGGTGAGTTCGACCTGCGCGTGCGCGACGTGGTGCTGATGGGCCGCACGCCGCACCAGCCGCCCTTCGCGCGCGACAGCGAGGAAGACTTCCGCATCGTGGCCCAGGCGCTGCGGCGCACCGATGCCGAGGCCCTGGCCGAGCGCATGTTCTCCACGCTGTCGGGCGGCGAAAAGCAGCGCGTGCTCATGGCCCGGGCGCTGGCCCAGCAGGCGCCGCTGCTGGTGCTGGACGAGCCCACGAACCACCTGGACATCCGCCACCAGTTCGAGCTGATGAACCTGATCCGCCGCCTGGGCCTGACCACGCTGGCCGCGCTGCACGAGCTGCCGCTGGCCGCGCACTACTGCGACCGGCTCTACCTGCTGCACCATGGCGCGCTGGTGGCCGAAGGCACGCCGGCCCAGGTGCTGACGCCCGAAACCATCGCCGCGGTCTATGGCGTGCGCGCCCTGGTGCGCCCCAGTCCGCGCACCGGCAAGCCGCTGATCGAATACCTGCCGGACGAGGCACCCTGAATGCACGACACATCCCTGGCCGTCATCCTGCTGAGCCGCGGCGCCGCCTACGCGGCCGGTGAAACCGAGCTGGCGCAGCTGGCAGAGCGCGTGCAGGCCGCGATGGCCGCCCAGGGCATGGCGCCGCTGCGCGTGCAGCCCGCCTTCGTGGACCGCTGCCAGCCGGCCCTACCCGAGGCGCTTGATGCCTGCGCCGCCGCGCAGGCCGTGGTCATCGTGCCCATGATGGTGCCCGACGAGCCCTCGCTGCGCCGCTGGCTGCACAAGCTGGTCATGCGCTGGCGGGCGGGCCGCGCGAGCTGTCCGCGCCTGGTCTTTGCCGAGCCGCTGCTGCAGGCGCCGCGGCTGGCCGATACGCTGGTCCACACGGTGCGGCAGTCGCTGGCGGCACCCGACGTGCCCGCCGTGGTCGGCGACGACGCCTGGGAGCGCGACCCCGCCGGCTGGTCCAGCGTGCCCGAGCACCAGCACCATGTGCTGTGGTGCGTGGGGCCGCGCTGCGCGGCCAAGGGCTCGGTGCAGCTGTGGCCCGGGCTGGCCCGGACGGTGCGCGAAACGCCCGGCCTCAAGAAGCGCGTGATGCTGCTGCAGACCGGTTGCCAGTACCCCTGCAACCACGGGCCGCTGATGATCGTCTACCCCGACGGCGTGTGGTACGGGCCGCTGGCCGAGGCCGACCTCGGGCGCGTGCTCGTGCAGCATGTGCTGCACGGCGAGGTGGATGCGGCGCTGCATGTGCACGGGCCGCGGCAGGTACTTCAAAAACAATAGCTTCCAGCGCTTTGTATTCAATGATTTCAAATACATAACGATCCAGATTGCTTGCGAATAAAGCGCAAGCAGCTATCTTTTTCAATTCAACCAGAGACCACTCCATGCAGACCACCAAGATCCCCGCCACCATCGTCACCGGCTTCCTCGGCAGCGGCAAGACCACGCTGATGCGCCATATCCTCGAAGCAGCCAAGGGCCTGCGCGTGGCCGTCATCGTCAACGAGTTCGGCGAGCTGGGCATCGACGGCGAGATCCTGCGCACCTGCGCCATCGGCTGCCAGGAAGAGGGCGGCGCCGACACGCAGGCGGGCCAGATCTACGAGCTGGCCAACGGCTGCATGTGCTGCACGGTGCAGGAGGAGTTCTTTCCGGTGATGCGGGCGCTGGCCGAGCGCCGCGCCGACATCGACGTGCTGCTGATCGAGACCAGCGGCCTGGCCCTGCCCAAGCCGCTGGTGCAGGCCTTCCAGTGGCCCGAGATCGCCAGCGTCTTCACCGTGGACTCGGTGGTCACCGTGGTCGACACGCCCGCTGCCGCCGCCGGCCAGTTCGCCCACGATCCGCATGCCGTCGACGAGCAGCGCCAGGCCGATCCCAACCTCGACCACGAGGCCAGCCTGCACGAGCTGTTCGAGGACCAGCTCTCGGCCGCCGACCTGGTCGTGCTGTCCAAGGTCGATCTGGTTTCGCCCGCCGAGCTGGCCCAGGTGCGCGCGCTGGTCGCGGGCGAGGTGCCGGCCGAGGTCAAGATGGTCGAGGCCGAGCAGGGCCGCGTGCCGCTGTCCGTGCTGCTGGGCCAGCAGCGCGCGGCCGAGGCGCATATCGACGAACGCCACTCCAACCACGACCACGACGAAGACCATGACCACGACGCCTTCGACTCGCTGTTCATCGACCTGGGCGCGGTGGACCGCGAGCGCCTGCTGCAGGCGCTGCAGGCCATCGTGCAGCAGCACGCGGTGCTGCGCGTCAAGGGCTTCGCCGCGCTGCCGGGCAAGAAGATGCGGCTGCTGGTGCAGGGCGTGGGGCGGCGCTTCGATGCCTACTTCGACCGCGCCTGGAACGAGGGCGAGGCGCCTGCGACGCGCCTGGTCTTCATCGGCAAGGGGCTGGACGCGGCGGTGCTGCGCACAGCGCTGGCAGCCGCGGAAATCTGAGCCATGCACCTGCTCAGCACCCGCCCCGGCGGCTTCGTCGAAGACGACAGCATCATCACCCGCCTCGACCAGACGCCCGCCGAGATGGTGGTGCTCAGCTCGGCCGACACCACGCTGTCGCTGCTGGCCGATGCCTACCGGCTGTGGCGGCAGGCCGAGCCCCAGGCACCCACGCTGCGGCTCGTGAACCTGCTGCACCTGCGCCAGAGCGCATCGCTCGACCTGTACATCGACGAGGTGCTGCGGCACGCCCGGCTGGTCATCGTCGACCACCTCGGCGCCGAATCGGCCTGGCCCTATGGCATCGAGCAGCTGCGCAGGCTCGCGCAGCGCCAGGGGCAGAAGCTCGCCATGTTCTCGGGCGACAGCCAGGAGGATGCCGAGCTGCTGGCCAAGGGCACGCTGGCGCCGGAGCACAGCCGCGCGCTGTGGCAGTACCTGCGCGCCGGCGGCCTGGCCAATGCGCGCGAGTTCCTGCGCATGGGAGCAGCCTGGGGCCTGGGCCGGGCCGTGGAGGGCGCGCCGGTGCGCGTGCTGCCGCCGGTGGCCGTGCATGTGCCGCTGGCCTGGGTGGACGATACGCCGGGCCGCATCCCCGGCCTCGATGACCTGCAGGCGCGCTGGCAGCCGGGCGCGCCGGTGGTGATGCTGGTGTTCTACCGCTCGCACCTGTTGGCGGCCAATACCGATGCCTTCGATGCCATGGCCGAGGTGCTGCTGGCGCAGGGCCTGAACCCGCTGCCGCTGGCGCTGGAGTCGCTGAAGGACGCGCTGTGCCTGCAGACGCTGCGAGCGCTGTGCGCGGCGCATGGCGTGCAGCTCATCCTCAACACCACGGCCTTCGCGGCGCTGGGCGAGCATGCGCGCGCGGGCGAGGTTGCCGATGCGCTGGCCGGCGACATCCCGGTGCTGCAGGTGATCGCCAGCGGCGCCAACCGCGACGACTGGCTGGCCGACCCCCAGGGCCTGCGCCCGCGCGACATCGCCATGCAGGTGGTGCTGCCCGAGATGGACGGCCGCATCATGACGCGGGCCATGAGCTTCAAGGGCCTGGCCCACCGCTGCGAGCTGACGCAGACCGACGTGGTCGCCTACCAGCCCGAGCCCGACCGCGTGCAGTGGATCGCCGAGCTGGCCCGGCGCTGGTGCGTGCTGCGCAGCAAGCCGGCGGCCCACAAGCGCGCCGCGCTGGTGCTGGCCAACTACCCCGGCAGCGAGGCTCGCCTGGGCAGCGGCGTGGGGCTGGACACGCCCGCTTCGGTGATCGCGCTGCTGGCACAGCTGGAGCGTGATGGCTGGAACCTGGGGGATGCCACCGAGCGCCCCGCCGACGGCCTGGCGCTGATGGAGCGCCTGCAGCAGGGCATTGCCAACGACCCCAGGCAGTGGCCGCTGCGCGCTGCCCGCCAAGGCTATTCGCTGCAGGCCTACCGCCAGCGGCTGGCGCAGCTGCCCGCGGGCATGGCCGAGGCCATCGCCGCCCGCTGGGGCGCGCCCGAGCAGGACCCGATGCTGCGCGAGGGCTGGTTCATGGTGGCCGGGCTGCAGCTGGGCAACGTCTTCGTCGGCATCCAGCCGGCGCGCTCGCTGGACGTCCGCAACGACTACGCCCAGTACCACGATGCCGAGCTGGTGCCGCCGCACCACTACCTGGCGTTCTACTTCTGGCTGCGCGATGCCTTCGGCATCGATGCCATCGTGCATGTGGGCAAGCATGGCAACCTCGAATGGCTGCCGGGCAAGAGCCTGGCGCTGTCGCAGCAGTGCTGGCCCGATGCCATCCTGGGGCCGCTGCCCCATGTCTACCCCTTCATCGTCAACGACCCGGGCGAGGGCGCGCAGGCCAAGCGCCGCAGCCAGGCCGTGATCATCGACCACCTGATGCCGCCGCTCGCGCGCGCCGAGAACCACGGCCCCATGCAGGAGCTGGAGCGGCTGGTGGACGAGTACTACGACGCGCTGCTGGTGGACCAGCGCCGTGCCGGCCTGCTGCGCCGCCAGATCCTCGACTGTGCCAAGGGCCAGGATCTGCTGCGCGAGCTGGGTGTGGGTGCCGAGCAGGACGAGCAGATCCTGGAGCGCATCGACGCCTACCTGTGCGAGCTGAAGGAAACCCAGATCCGCGACGGCCTGCACATCTTCGGCAGCTCGCCCCGGGGCGACCTGCGCGACAGCACCCTGCTGGCCCTGGCGCGCTACCCCGCGGCGGGCGAGCAGGGCCTGTTGAACGCGCTGGCCGCCGACCTGCTGCCGGGCCATGATTGGAACCCGCTGGACATGGATGCGGCCGCCACCTGGACAGGCCCGCGCCCGCCGGTGCTGGCCGAGCTCGACGCCAGCCCCTGGCGCCATGGCGGCGACACGCGCGAGCGCCTGGAGCTGCTGGCGCTGCGCGTGCTGCAGCAGCCCGAGATCGCCCAGGGCTGGCCGCAGACCCTGCAGGTGCTGGTGCGCATCCACGCGCAGATCGCGCCCGCGCTCGATGCCTGCGGCGGCGAGGAGCTGCGCCAGTTCTCGCGCGCGCTGCAGGGCCGCTTCGTGCCGCCAGGCCCCAGCGGCTCGCCGTCGCGCGGGCGCTGCGACACCTTGCCCACCGGGCGCAATTTCTACACCGTGGACACGCGCGCCATTCCCACGCAGACCGCCTGGGCGCTGGGCCAGCAGGCCAGCGAGCGGCTGATCGCGCGCTACCTGCAGGAGCATGGCGAGTACCCGGCGGCCATCGGCATCTCGGTCTGGGGCACGGCCACCATGCGCACCGGCGGCGACGACATCGCCCAGGCCTTCGCGCTGATCGGCGTGCGCCCGAAGCGGGCACCGGGCAGCCAGCGCGTGGTGGACTTCGAGGTCATCCCCAGCGTGGGCCTGCGCCGCCCGCGCGTGGACGTGACGCTGCGCATCAGCGGCTTCTTCCGCGACGCGTTTCCGGGCGTGGTGCAGATGTTTGACGCCGCCGTGCGCGCCGTGGCCGAACAGGATGAGGACGCCGAGGACAACCCCATCCGCGCCCGCGTGCTGCGCGATGCCGCCGCGTGGGTGGAGCAGGGCATGGACCCGGCCGAGGCCCGCGAACAGGCGCTGTGGCGCGTGTTCGGCGCGCCCGCGGGCAGCTACGGCGCCAGCATGCACGAGCTGCTGCGCTCGGGCCAGTGGAACGACGCCGGCGACTTTGCGCGCCACTACTTGCACTGGGGTGCGTTCGCCTACGGCCAGCAGGCCGACGGCGTGCCCGCGCGCCAGGCGCTGGAGCGGCGCCTGCAGGCGCTGGACGTGGTGCTGCAGAACCAGGACAGCCGCGAGCACGACCTGCTCGACTCCAGCGAGTACTACCAGCACCAGGGCGGCATGGTGGCCGCGGTGCGCCACCTCGGCGGCGGCGAGCCGGCCGTCTACCATGGCGACCACGGCAACCCGCAGTCGGCGAAGATCCGTTCGCTGGCCGAGGAGATCGGCCGCGTGGTGCGCGCCCGCGTCACCAACCCCAAGTGGATCGCGGGCGCCATGCGCCACGGCTACAAGGGCGCGTTCGAGATGGCGGCCACGGTGGACTACCTGTTCGGCTTCGACGCCACCACGCAGCTGGTGTCCGATGCACACTACGCGCTGGTCACCGAGGCCTATGTGCAGGACGATGCCGTGCGGCAGTTCCTGCGCGAGCACAACCCGCGCGCCCTGGGCGACATCGTGGGCCGGCTGCTCGAAGCCATCGACCGCGGCATGTGGGAGCAGCCCGGCGCGCTGCACGACGCGCTGCTGGCGCGCCTGCTGGAGCACGAGGAATGCATGGAAGGACGAGCACCGCAATGACACCGACATTTCCCCTATCGGCCATCCAGGGCCAGCCGCAGCTGGTGCAGGCCCTGCTGCTGGCCGCCATCGAGCCGGCGCTGGGCGGCGTACTGGTCCAGGGGCCGCGCGGCACGGCCAAGTCCACGGCGGCGCGCGCGCTGGCCGATGTGCTGGCGCCGGCGCCCTTCGTCACGCTGCCGCTGGGCGCGTCCATCGAGCATGTGGTGGGCAGCCTCGACCTGGCCAAGGCGCTGGCGGGCCACGAGGTGGCCTTCGCGCCCGGCCTGCTGGCCAGGGCGCATGGCGGCGTGCTCTACGTCGACGAGATCAACCTGCTGCCCGACGCCATCGTCGATGTGCTGCTGGACGTGGCCGCCTCGGGCGTGAACCGTGTCGAGCGCGACGGCATCTCGCACGGCCACGCGGCGCGCTTCGTGCTGATCGGCACCATGAACCCCGAGGAGGGCATGCTGCGCCCGCAGCTGCTGGACCGGCTGGGCCTGTGCGTGCAACTCGCCAACGCGCAGGAGCCGCAGCTGCGCAGCGCCATCGTCAAGGCGCGGCTGCGCTTCGACCTCGACCCCGCCGGCTTTGTGCAGGCCCACGCGGCCGAGCAGGCCCGCATCGCCGCGCGCCTGCAGCAGGCGCGTGCGCGCTGCGCCGATGGCGGTCAACTGCCCTGGAGCGATTCTGTGCACGACGAAGTGGCGCGCCAGTGCATCGCGGCCCGGGTGGACGGTCTGCGCGCCGACCTGGTGATGCTGCGCGCGGCGCGCGCGCTGGCCGCCTGGGAAGGCAGCGAGGCGATCGAAGCCCGCCATGTGGCCGAGGTCGCGCCGCTGGTGCTGCTGCACCGCGCGGCCCAGGCACCTGCCGAGGCCACGCCGCGCCCGGCCCCGGCGCCATCGCCGGCACTCGTGCCGCCGCCATCACCATCCTCGGCGCCATCGCCCGCGGATCGCACGGCTGATGCCCGTCCGGCCAGTCTTTCAAGCTCGGGCCTGCAGCAGCCACCCGCCGGCTGGGGCGA
Source organism: Comamonas sp. (assembly GCA_050282565.1). Taxonomy (GTDB): domain Bacteria; phylum Pseudomonadota; class Gammaproteobacteria; order Burkholderiales; family Burkholderiaceae_C; genus Comamonas. Next base: position 871 of record JBLZYV010000032.1, on the reverse strand, counting down.
ACCCCAACCCCTGGCCAGCACGCCCTTTGCCGCGCACGAGGCCGATGCCTTGGCGCAGGCCGCGATGGAGGCCCTGGCCGCAAAAAAAGCCCGCGCCCCCGGCCTGCCGCGCTGAAGCCCTCGGCATACCGCCCCGGCCGGGGGCAGGCATCGGCGGCTGCGGCCGCGCTCGCCAGCCACGCGCAGCCTGTGGCGCGGCGCCAGCCGGGCGCTGCGCTCGACTGGCCGGCGACGCTGCGCGCGCGCCGCGGCCAGCCGCTCGCGGCCGCGCACCTGCGCTGGCGCCAGCCGCAGGGCCGGCCCCGGCCCCTTCAGGTGTTCGCGCTCGACTGCTCGGCCTCGATGCTGGAGAGCGGCGCCTTCGCCCGGGCCAAGGGCCTGCTGCTGCAGTGGATGCGCTGGGCCTACCTGCAGCGCATGCCGGTGGCGCTGCTGTGCTTTGGCGCCGGCCAGGTGCAGTGGCGTCTGTCGCCGCGCCGCGCGCCGCAGTGCAATGCGGCGCTGGTCGAGCCCTTGCGCGGCGGCGGCGGCACGCCGTTGGCGCAGGCGCTGCAGGTGGCCTGGGCCCTGCTGGCGCAGCGGCCCGAGGCCGACGCCTGCCTGTGGGTGCTCAGCGACTTCCGTAGCCCCGAGGTGCTGGCATTGCAGCACGAGCCAGCGCCGCCCGGGCTGGCCCAGGTGCTGGTCGATTGCGAAGCCCCGGCGCGCGCCGGCCGGCCGGCCTTTGGCGGTGCCGGGCGCCTGGCGCAGGCCTGGCCGGGAACGGTGCGGCTGGCTTTGTAGCCATGGTGGAAACAAACTGCGTCCGGTTTGCTCCTTTATGAGAAACAGCGCGTTCATTACAGTGGGCCTGTACTTCCAAGGAGACAGG
>JBLZYV010000031.1:0-45082 GCA_050282565.1 Comamonas sp. | reverse complement strand
GAGCGGGAAAACGGTCTCGAACCGTCGACCTCAACCTTGGCAAGGTTGCGCTCTACCAACTGAGCTATTCCCGCAAAATCCGAAGTCAAGCATTATAAGCTGCTTTTCTCCAGACAGACCGCTATTCTAATGCAAATTCGCGCAGGGAATTCCGAAAAGCCAGACTTTTCGTCATTCCCCCCGCACTCAGTGCTTGACGGCCCGTGTTGCCCTGGCACGGCGCGCGGGTACCGAGGCGCCATCCTCGGCAACCACGGCCGCCGCAGCCGCTACGGGCACCTCGTCGGCAGGCAGCGCCACCGGCAGGCTCTCCAGCGCGATCTCGAGCACCTTGTCGATCCAGCGCACCGGCACGATCTCCAGCCCGCTCTTCACGTTGTCGGGGATTTCCGCCAGGTCCTTGACGTTCTCCTCGGGGATCAGCACGGTCTTGATGCCACCGCGCAGCGCGGCCAGCAGCTTCTCCTTCAGGCCGCCGATCGCCGTGACTTCGCCGCGCAAGGTGATCTCGCCGGTCATCGCCACGTCGCCGCGCACCGGGATGCCGGTCAGCACCGACACCAGGGCCGTGGTCATGGCCGCGCCGGCGCTCGGGCCATCCTTGGGGGTAGCGCCGTCCGGCACGTGGATATGGATGTCTCGCTTTTCGAACACATCGTCGCGGATGCCCAGCGAATGCGCCCGGCTGCGAACCACGGTGCGCGCGGCCTCGACCGATTCCTTCATCACATCGCCCAGCGAGCCGGTGCGGTTGATGACGCCCTTGCCCGGCATGGCTGCCGCCTCGATGGTCAGCAGATCGCCGCCCACCTCGGTCCAGGCCAGGCCTACGACCTGGCCGACCTGGTTGCGCTGCTCCGCATGGCCGTAGGTATAGCGCCGCACACCCAGGTAGTCCGGCAGGTTGTCGGCATTGACCAGGACCTCCGGCTCGACCTTCTTCAGCTGGATGTTCTTCACCACCTTGCGGCAGATCTTGGACAGCTCGCGCTCGAGCGAACGCACGCCGGCCTCGCGGGTGTAGTAGCGCACGATGTCGCGCACCGCATCTTCGGTCAGGCGCAGCTCGCCCGGCTTCACGCCGTTGTTCTCCAGTTGCTTGGGCAGCAGGTAGCGCATGGCGATGTTGGTCTTCTCGTCTTCGGTGTAGCCCGCGAGGCGGATGACTTCCATGCGGTCGAGCAGTGCCGGCGGGATGTTCATCGAGTTCGACGTGGCCACGAACATCACGTCGCTCAGATCGAAGTCCACCTCGATGTAGTGGTCGCCGAACTTGTTGTTCTGCTCGGGGTCGAGCACCTCCAGCAGCGCACTCGAAGGGTCGCCGCGGAAGTCCATGCCCAGCTTGTCGATCTCGTCGAGCAGGAACAGCGGATTGCGCGTGCCGACCTTGGTCAGGTTCTGCAGCACCTTGCCCGGCATGGCGCCGATGTAGGTGCGGCGGTGCCCGCGGATCTCCGCCTCGTCGCGCATGCCGCCCAGCGCCATGCGCACGTACTTGCGGCCCGTGGCCTTGGCAATCGACTGACCCAGCGAGGTCTTGCCCACGCCCGGCGGCCCCACCAGGCACAGGATGGGCGCCTTCACCTTGTCCACGCGCTGCTGCACAGCGAGGTACTCGAGGATGCGGTCCTTGACCTTCTCAAGGCCATAGTGGTCGGCGTTGAGCACGTCCTCGGCCGCCACCAGATCCTTCTTGACCTTGGTCTTCTTGCTCCAGGGCAGCGACACCAGGCCGTCGATGTAGTTGCGCACCACCGAGGCCTCGGCCGACATGGGCGACATCAGCTTGAGTTTCTTGAGTTCGGCCTCGGCCTTCTTGCGCGCATCCGCGGGCATCTTGGCGAGCTTGATCTTCTTTTCCAGCTCTTCCAGGTCGGCGCCGTCCTCGCCTTCGCCCAGCTCCTTCTGGATGGCCTTGACCTGCTCGTTCAGATAGAAGTCGCGCTGGCTCTTTTCCATCTGCTTCTTGACGCGGCCGCGGATGCGCTTGTCCACATTCAGGATGTCGACCTCGCGCTCCAGCTGCCCCAGCAGGTTGTCCAGGCGGTCCTGCACGCTCTCGAGCTCCAGCACGGCCTGCTTGTCCTCGAGCTTGAGCGGCAAGTGCGCGGCGATGGTATCCACCAAGCGACCGGCATCCTCGATGCCCGCGATCGACGACAGGATCTCCGAGGGGATCTTCTTGTTGAGCTTGACGTACTGGTCGAACTGCTGCATCACGGCGCGGCGCAGCGCCTCGATCTCGCTGGCCTTGTCGCCCAACTCCTCCGCAGGCACCAGGCTCACCTGGGCCACGAAGTGGGTGTCCGCATCTTCGATGTGGGCGACCTTGGCACGCTGCTGACCCTCGACCAGCACCTTGACGGTGCCGTCGGGCAGCTTGAGCATCTGCAGGATGGTGGACACGCAGCCGACCGCGAACATGTCTCCCACGGTCGGATCATCCTTGGCGGCCGTCTTCTGCGCCACCAGCATGATCTTGCGCTCGCCCTCCATCGCCATCTCCAGGGCCTTGATGCTCTTGGGACGGCCGACGAACAGGGGAATGACCATGTGCGGGAAGACGACGACGTCTCGCAGCGGCAGCATGGACAGGTTGAATACTTCTGTGGATGGGTTTTCGGACATGAGAATCCTTTACAGGTTCTTGCGAAGATGCTTCGCAAAAGCCATTTTTCAAGGCGTCGCCCGCAGAAATGTGCGGGCTTTCCATACGGTACAGCTTAGCGGCGGGCGCAAGCCTCCCAAGCAAAATTGCCCGGCGATTCGCAGGGCAATTGAGGGGGATCAGGCCTTCTTGGCGGCTTCTCGATAGACCAGCAAGGGCGGCTTGCCCTCATTGATGGTCGCCTCTTCCACCACCACCTTCGCCACATTGCTGGTGGTGGGCAGGTCGAACATCGTGCCCATCAGCGACTGCTCAAGGATCGAGCGCAGGCCGCGTGCACCGGTCTTGCGGGCGAGGGCCTTCTTGGCGATCGCCGCCAGCGCATCCGGACGCACTTCCAGCTCCACCCCTTCCATGCCCAGCAGCTTGCTGTACTGCTTGACCAGGGCATTCTTGGGCTGCGTGAGGATCTGCACCAGCGCATCCTCGGTCAGCTCGGCCAGCGCCGTGACCACTGGCAGACGGCCCACGAGCTCGGGGATCAGGCCGAACTTGATCAGGTCCTCAGGCTCGATGTCCTGGAACGCCTCGGTGACCGAGCGCTGCTGCTTGCTGCGCACCGTGGCGCCAAAGCCGATGCCCGAGGCCTCGGACCGGTTCTCGATGAGCTTCTCCAACCCCGCAAACGCGCCGCCGCAGATGAACAGGATGTTCGTGGTATCGATCTGCAGGAAATCCTGGTTGGGATGCTTGCGGCCGCCCTGCGGCGGAATGCTGGCCATGGTGCCTTCGACCAGCTTGAGCAAGGCCTGCTGCACGCCCTCACCCGACACGTCGCGGGTGATGGACGGGTTGTCGGCCTTGCGGGTGATCTTGTCGATTTCGTCGATGTAGACGATGCCGCGCTGCGCACGTTCGACGTCGTAGTTGCAGCTTTGCAGCAGCTTCTGGACGATGTTCTCCACGTCCTCGCCCACATAGCCTGCCTCGGTCAACGTCGTGGCATCAGCCATCACAAAGGGCACGTTCAACTGGCGTGCCAGGGTCTGGGCCAGCAGCGTCTTGCCCGAGCCGGTCGGCCCGATCAGCAGGATGTTGCTCTTGGACAGCTCCACCTCGTCCTTGCCAGCCTTGTCCTTGTGCAGCAGGCGCTTGTAGTGGTTGTAGACCGCGACAGCCAGCGTGCGCTTGGCGGCCTCCTGCCCGATCACATAGCTGTCAAGATTGCTCTTGATATCTGCCGGGGTTGGCAGCTCGCTGCCCACGGCCCGGCTCCCCTCCTTGTCCTCCGCAGCCACCTCGTCGCGCACGATGTCGTTGCAGAGGTTGATGCACTCGTCACAGATGAAGACGGACGGACCCGCAATCAGCTTCTTGACTTCGTGCTGGCTTTTGCCGCAGAACGAGCAGTACAGGGTTTTTTCGCTGGAAGAAGAGCCTTTTTTGTCGGCCATGGGGGCTGCGCCTTCAATCGATGGAACGGAAAACAATGATACTCAAATCAAAGACGGCACTTCCCCTGGGGGAAAGCGCCGCCCGGAGAGCCGCCGTCAGGGGCGCTTTTCGATGACGGTGTCGATCAGGCCGTAGTCCTTGGCCTCTCCCGCCGTCATGAAGTAGTCGCGCTCGGTGTCGTTCTTGATCTTCTCGTAGTCCTGACCCGTGCGCTCCGCCAGAATGCGGTTCATCTGTTCTTTGGTACGCAGGATGTCGCGGGCATGGATCTCGATGTCGGTGGCCTGGCCGCGAGCGCCGCCCAGCACCTGATGGATCATGATCTTGGAGTTGGGCAGCGAGAAACGCTTGCCCTTGGCACCGGCTGCCAGCAGGAACGCACCCATGCTCGCCGCGAAGCCCAGGCACATCGTGGACACCTCGGGCTTGATGAACTGCATGGTGTCGTAGATCGCCATGCCCGCCGTGACGCTGCCGCCCGGGGAGTTGATGTACAAGGAAATGTCCTTGTCAGGGTTCTCGCTCTCGAGGAACAGCAGCTGCGCCACCACCAGGTTGGCGGTCTGGTCGTTGACCTCGCCCACCAGGAACACCACGCGATCCTTGAGCAAGCGCGAGTAGATGTCGAAGGAGCGCTCGCCACGCCCCGACTGCTCGATCACCATGGGGATCAGGCCCAAGTTCTTGATTTCTTCGCTCATCACATCTCCAATCGGGAAAATCGACTCCGAACTGTACTCCATGAAAATGGGGCTTGCGCCCCAAAGCACAAGCCCCAGTTCTTGCGGCCGCTGCGCGGCATGCCAGCGCAGCCCTTGATCAGGCCTGGCCCATCAGTTCGTCGAACGACACGGCCTTGTCGGTCACCTTGGCCTTGTCCAGCACGAAGGTGGTCACATTGTTTTCAATGACCACGGCTTCCACTTCCGCCAGGCGCTGGCGATCACCGAAGTACCAACGTACCACATCCTCAGGCTTCTCGTAGCTGCTGGCCAGTTCGTCCACATGGGTCTTGATCTGCTCAGGCGTGGCGACCAGGTTGTTGGCCTTGACCAGCTCGGCCACCACCAGGCCCAGGCGCACGCGGCGCTCGGCTTGCGGCAGGAAGACATCGCTGGGGATCTCGGCCTTTTCCGCATCCTTGATGCCGCGCTGCTTCAGCTCGGCACGGGCGCCTTCGCGCAGACGCTCCACCTCGGATTCGATGCTGGCCTTGGGCAGATCCAGTTCAGCCTTGGACACCAGGGCGTCCATCACAGCCTGCTTGTTGCGGGCCTGCACGCGGAACTTGACTTCGCGCTCCAGGTTCTTCTTGATGTCGGCGCGCAGGCCTTCCACGGAACCGTCGGCAATACCCAGCGACTTGGCCAGAGCCTCGTTCACTTCGGGCAGGTTCGCTGCCTCGACCTTCTTGACCGTCACCAGGAAGTCGGCGGTCTTGCCGGCCACGTCCTTGCCGTGGTAGTCCTCGGGGAAGGCCAGCGGGAAGGTCTTGGACTCGCCCGTCTTCATGCCGCGCACGGCATCTTCAAATTCCTTGAGCATCTGGCCTTCGCCGACCAGGAACTGGAAGCCTTCAGCCTTGCCGCCTGCAAACGGTTCGCCGTCGATCTTGCCTTCGAAGTCCACGGTCACGCGGTCGCCGTCCACGGCGGCCGCATCAGCCGGACGCTGGGCAAAGGTGCGGCGCTGCTTGCGCAGGATGTCCAGGGTCTTGTCGATGGCACCATCGTCCACTTCAGCCGACAGCTTTTCGATTTCGGCCGAAGCCAAGTCGCCGATCTTGACTTCCGGGAACACTTCGAACACGGCGTCGAAGGCCAGTTCGCCCTCGGGAGCGCCATCCTTCTCGGTGATCTTGGGCTGGCCAGCCACACGCAGTTCGGCTTCGTTGGCAGCCTTGGCGAAGGCCTCGCCCACCTTTTCGTTCAGGACTTCGTACTGCACCGAGTAGCCGTAGCGCTGGGCCACCACATTCATGGGCACCTTGCCGGGACGGAAGCCGTCCATCTTCACCGAGCGGGCCATGCGCTTCAGGCGGGCATCCACTTCGGTTTGCACGGAAGCGAGCGGCAAGCTCAGCGAGATCTTGCGCTCGAGCTTTTCAAGGGTTTCAACAGTAACGGCCATGGTGTTTCCTTGTTGGACGTGAACCCGCTTGTCCCGGTGCGGTCTCTGCACCTGCTTGCCAGCCAGGTTCCGTTAAAAGCGCGGCCAAACGGGGTTTGGCACGCCGGCAAATCTCCTTGGTCTGCATGGCCACTGCCACGTGCGTAGCAGGCAACACACCCACCCGCCAAAAGACCAAAGCCAGTGATTATATATTGAGCATCTGCATGCCCTGAAAATTCCCGCCTCACCTTAGTCCAGGACTTCGCCAGCGCTGCCACCAAGGAGAGAGGCGTAAAGCAAAACGCACTAGGCTTTTTATAGCGCTAGTGCGTTCATTTATCTGGGGTGGCTGATGGGACTCGAACCCACGACGACAGGAATCACAATCCTGGACTCTACCAACTGAGCTACAGCCACCGTTTGGTGAAGCCGCAATTATAGCGGCAAAACTGGCACCCTTTGGAATCGAGCGCCGTTTTTTATCACGAACCGAGTTGGGCTGCTGGCCGAGGCGCCAGGATCTGCGCCTTGTACCGCTCTTTCAGGAGCTCATAGTAGGCCGTGGCCTCAGCATAACCGGCGATGCGCTCAAACTCCTGCTTTTGGCGAAGACGCAGCTCGGCAGAATCCTCGGCCCGGGGCACGATCTTGTTCACCCGGGCCACGGCATAGCCATCCGCCCCCAGATCGACACCGACCCAGGCCGCAGTGGACGCATCCACCTTGGCATGCATGACCGCATTCAACAGTGCTACAGGCTGCTGCTGCGCATTCTGGCGCGACACCACCACCGGAGCCTGTAACGATGCTGCCGCGGCATTCACCTTCCACTCTGCCAGCTTGGCTTCGCCGTCCTTTCGCGCCAGCTCCGCCGACTTTTGCGCCACCAGCAAGTCATGGGCCTTGGCCTTGACCTCTTCCAGCGGCAGCACGCGGGCCTCCTGGTACTTCACGATCCGACCAGCGGCCATGGTGCTCGGCGCCACCTCGATCGCCTCGGTGTTGCGCTGGTTCTTCAGCGAATCATTGGAGAACAAGGCCTCCAGGAAGGTGGCATTGGCCAGCGGGCCAGTGACACCCACGGCAGGCGTGCGCCCTACATGATCAGCAGACTGGATCTTCAGGCCCAGCTTGTCGGCCACCGGTTTGAGGCTGTCGGACTGCTCGAAGACCATGTTGGAAAATGCCTCGGCCGCCTCCGCGTACTTGCGCTGCGCCTGCTGCTGCTGCAGTTCGTTCTCGATCTTGGGACGCAGTTCCTCAAAGCTCGGCGTGCGAGGCGTCTTCACGTCGGTGAGCTTGATGATGTGGTAGCCGTAGTCGGACTCGATCACATCGCTGATATCGCCCGGTTTCATGGAGAACGCAGCATCCTCGAAAGGCTTGACCATATCGCCGCGGCTGAAGAAGTTCAGATCACCACCCTGGGCAGCAGAACCGGTGTCCTGCGAGTTCTTCTTGGCGACATCGGCAAACTGACCGGGTTGCGCCTTAACCTCAGCCAGCAGAGCTTCGGCCTTCTTCTTGGCCTGGGCCCTATCCTCCGCAGACGCCGACTTGGAAGCATTGATGAGGATGTGGCTCGCACGGCGCTGCTCCTTGTCCATAAAGCGGCTCAGGTTTTCCTTGTAGTAGGTGCGCAGATCATCTTCATTGAGCTTGATCGAGGCACGAACCGCCGCATTGTCCAGCACCACGTACTCGATGGAGGCCTGCTCCGGCTGGCGGAACAGCGCCGAGTTGTCCTTGTAAAAGGCTTCGACATCCGCATCCGACACCACGACCTTCGAGGCAAAGTCCTTGGACGGGAAACGCGCCACCTGAATCTCGCGCTGCTGGTACAGCGCATCCACGGCCATCTTGGTTTCGGCATCCGTGACGAAAGCGGTGTTGAGCACACCACCGAGCACCTGACTCAGCGACAGATCCCGGCGCATGTTGGCTTCAAAGCCTTCGGGCGTCAGACCCTGCGCCCCCACCAGGGCACGGTAGGCCGCCACATCAAGGCTGCCATCAGGCTTCTTCAAGGCAGCGATCTGCGGGATCTGCTGCAGCGCAGTCGCCAGGGCCGCGTCGCTGGCAAACATGTGCATCTTCTGCACGGCCACATTCAGCACGCGGTCACGGACCAGTCGCTCCAGCGTCGCATAGCGCGCTTGCGGCGTATCGAGCAACTTGGCATCCATGTCGGGCGACTGGCTGCGCAGGCGATCCGACTCCATGCGGTGCGCATTGTCCCAATCAGCCTGCGTGATCTCCTGCCCATTGACCTTGGCAACGACCGGGCTCTTTTCCTGAAAATAATTCTGATTGACCCCTACAAAGATAAAAGAGGGAATGATCAACACGAACAGCAAGATCATCACCACTTTGGAGTGCTTGCGTATCGATTCAAACATGGTCAATTTTCTTTCGCGCAAAAAGAAAAGGCGAACTTGCGTTCGCCTTTTCTCAGTTCAATTCGGTTGTGGTGGGTGCTAACGGGGTCGAACCGCTGACCTACGCCTTGTAAGGGCGCCGCTCTACCAACTGAGCTAAGCACCCAACCTGCAATACCTGATCAGTTCAAAGCATCCTTCAATGCTTTGCCGGGGCGGAACTTAGGCACCTTGGCAGCCTTGATCTTGATAGCTGCACCGGTACGAGGATTGCGACCTGTACGAGCTGCACGCTTACCAACAGCAAAAGTACCAAAACCTACCAGAGAGACTGTACCACCTTTTTTCAGGGTCTTCTTCACTGCATCAATGGTGGACTCCAGCGCGCGAGCAGCTGCCGCCTTGGAGATGTCCGCATTATTCGCAATGTGCTCAATGAGTTCAGTTTTATTCACAAGCAGCCTCTGTCAATCAAGAGAGTTATGGAAGTGTATGTTGTACGACCTTTCCGCCATGGTGCCTAGCACCCGGGGCAAAAAATCCGAAAAACAACACGACCTGAGTGAAAGGTTGCAGCAACCTCTATGCCTCAGTAACGGGATGGATTCTAGACGTTTTTTGGAATTGGATTCTGAAAAATTGTGATTTTTTCAGACCCTAATTCCCTCGCCACGCCCTGTGTCCGCGCGCCTCACAGGTGTTTGGGGACAAGCCGATTGGGTCACGCAGAACCTTGGAAGTCTACACGTCCGGATACGCCGGCCAACTACGAACCAACCCTAGCTTTGATCTCCGGCAACGCCTTCTGCAGGTAGTACACCATCGACCACACCGTCAGCACGGCTGCCAGCCAGATCAGCCATATGCCCCAGACGCCGGTGTCCACGCCGGCGATCTTGCCGTCGTAGAGCAGGAAAGGAATCGCCACCATCTGCACCGTGGTCTTGAGCTTGCCCAGCATGTGGACCGCCACGCTCTTGCTGGCGCCGATGCGGGCCATCCATTCGCGCAGCGCGGAGATGGCGATCTCGCGGCCGATGATGATGAGCGCCACGAAGACATCGGCCCGCTGCAGATGCACCAGGATCAACAGGGCCGCGCACACCAGGAACTTGTCGGCCACTGGGTCTAGGAAGGCGCCGAACGCCGAGGTCTGGTTCAGCCGCCGCGCCAGAAAGCCGTCCAGCCAGTCGGTGAAGGCGAACACCATGAACATCAGCGCAGCGGCCAGGTTCTGGGTCGCGAGCTCGAAGGGCGCGTAGTACACCCCGATGATCAAGGGGATCGCGACGATGCGCGTCCAGGTCATCAGGGTTGGAATGGTGAAAAACATGGACAGGGATTGTGGCATGGTGCGATGGCAGTTTCGAATCAATGCAGGGCGTTGTAGATTTCCTGCGCCAGCGCGGCCGAGATGCCGTCCACAGTCATCAGGTCTTCCACGCTGGCACTGCCCACTCCTCGCACCCCGCCAAAGCGCTGCAGCAGCCGCGCCCTTTTCTTGGGCCCTACGCCGGGGATTTCCTCCAGGCTGCTGCCCCCGACACGCACCTTGGCCCGGGCAGCGCGCATGCCGGTAATGGCAAAGCGGTGCGCCTCGTCGCGGATTTGCGCCACCAGCATCAAGGCAGCCGAGTCACGCCCCAGGTAGACCTTGTCCCGGCCGTCGGCAAACACCAGCTCCTCCAGCCCGACCTTGCGGCCCTCGCCTTTCTCCACCCCGACGATGCGCGACAGGTCCAGCCCCAGCGACTCGAAGACCTCGCGCGCCACGCCGACCTGGCCCTTGCCGCCGTCGATCAGCACGATGTCCGGCAGCTTGGCCTGGCCCGCCGCCACTTCCGCCCCGCCGGCATCGCGCTGCGCCTCGGCCACCTTGCTGTAGCGGCGGGTCAGCACCTGCCGCATCGCGGCGTAGTCGTCGCCGCCGGTGATGCCCTCGATCTTGTAGCGCCGGTATTCGCTGCTCTGCATCTTGTGGTGGTGGAACACCACGCACGAGGCCTGGGTCGATTCGCCCGCGGTGTGCGAGATATCGAAGCACTCGATGCCGAGCGTGTCGATGTCGTCCTGCGGCAGGTCCAGCGCCTCGACCAGGGCACGGGTGCGTGCCTGCTGCGAGCCCTCTTCCGCCAGCAGGCGGGCGAGCTGCAGCTCGGCATTCTTCTGCGCCATCTCCAGCCAGAGGCGGCGCTGCTCGCGGGGCTGCGAGACGGCGGTCATGCGCTGCCCGGCCTGCTCGGACAAGACCTCCAGCAGCCCGGGCTGCACCGGTGCGCTCACGATCAGCGTCGGCGGCGGAGGCACCTGCAAATAGTGCTGGGCCACGAAGGCTTCGAGCACCTGCGACTCCACCGACGGCTGCTGCGCCGGCCCAGCAGCGCCGTCGTCCAGCTCCGCCTGCGCCATGACGGCGTGGTCATCCACATGCACCGGAAAGTAGGCGCGGTCGCCCAGATGCCGGCCACCACGCACCATGGCCAGGTTCACGCAGGCCCGGCCGCCCTGTACGCGCACCGCCAGAATGTCGGCGTCCTTGTCGGCGGCAGTCTCCACCGATTGCTGGTGCAGCACGTTGGCCAGCGCCTTGATCTGGTTGCGCACCTCGGCGGCCAGCTCGTACTCCAGGCGCTCGGCATGCGCCATCATGCGGGCCTCCAGGGCCTTGAGCAGTTCGTCCGCCTCGCCGCGCAGCATGGCCTCGGCGCTGGCCACGTCGCGCGCATAGTCGGCGCCGGAGATCAGCCCCACGCAGGGCCCCGTGCAGCGCTTGATCTGGTACAGCAGGCAGGGCCGGGTGCGGTTGGCGAACACCGTGTCCTCGCAGGTGCGCAGGCGGAACACCTTCTGCAGCAGCTGGATGGTTTCCTTGACGGCCCAGGCATTCGGGTACGGACCGAAGTAGCGGTTCTTGCGGTCGATGGAGCCGCGGTAGTAGGCCAGCCGGGGGTATTGCTGGCCGGGCGGCATCTCGCCCCGCCCATCCTTGTCCGACACGCCGGTGATCTTGAGGAACGGGTAGCTCTTGTCGTCGCGAAAGAGGATGTTGTACTTGGGGTGCTGCGTCTTGATGAGGTTGTTCTCGAGCAGCAGCGCCTCGGCCTCCGAGCGCACCACCGTCGTCTCCATGCGAGCGATCTTGCCCACCATGTGGCCTATGCGCGTGCCGCCATGGTTCTTGCTGAAATAGCTGGCCACGCGGCGCTTCAGGTTGCGCGCCTTGCCCACATACAGCAGCGCGTCGCTCGCATCGAAATAGCGGTATACGCCCGGCAGCTGCGGCAGTGCAGCCACCTGGGCCAGCAAGTCTTCGGAGTGGCTCATGCCCGCATTGTCGCGCGCCGGCGCCAGCGTCAGAACGACTTCACCGACAGGCTGGCCCACAAATGGGCTGCCACCAGCGCACGCCACGGCGAGAACTCGCTCAACCACTGCTGGGTCTGCAGCGGCGACACCGATTCCACCTGCAGCAGCCGGGCCAGCGCGTTGCGCACGGCCACATCGCCATGCAGGCTGCCGTCCAGCCAGCCAAAGCCGCGCAGCAAGGTGTAGTGCACCGTCCACGGGCCTATGCCCTTGATGGCCAGCAGCCGGGCCTCGATGTCCGCCACGGGCACGGTGGCGGACACGGCCCAGTCCTCCAGCGGCAGGCTGCCGTCCAGCACCGCCGCGCCCACCGCCCGCACGCTGGCAATCTTGCTGGCCGAGAAGCCCGCGGCGCGCAGATCCTCGGCCTCCAGGCGCATCAGCGCGGCAGCGTCGGGAAAGCACAGCATGCCGCTGCTATGGCGCAGGCCACAGGCTGCGAGCATGCGGCGGCGCAATGCCGTGGCCGCCGCCACGCTGATCTGCTGGCCGGCAATGGCCCAGACCAGGGCCTCGAAGGGCGTGCTCATGGCCGGCGGGCGCAAGCCCCGCTGCTGCCGCAGCAAGGGCCCCAGCACCGGATGGGGTACATGCAGCTCTTCGAACGTATTGGCATCAATCTGCAGGCCCAGCATGCGCTCCAGCATGGCAGAGAAGGCGGTCACATCTGCCTCGGTAGGCTCGCGTGCCGCGTCATCCACCGCCAGTTCCGCCAGCGCCATGCGTGGCGTGAAGCGCAGCTGCAGTCGCGCCGGCCGGCCCTGCCAGCACAGGCCCTTGTTCAGCACCTGCCCCTGCACCGACTCGGCCAGCGACGCCGGATCGCGCCGGTGGATGGCCAGCGCATCGTCCACCCGAAAAGCCAGGGGAAGGCGCATACGCCTTTGCATCACCACCGCCATGGACCGCATCCTTTCATCCGCCCGCTCCTTACAATGCATGCCGCAACGCTACGCGGCCCGCAGCCGCGCCGCACCTCCATTCTTGCGCACCTATCCGCCCCGCGTCATGCCCCAACACCGCGACACCCCCAGCCCCGAGTCCATCGTGCAAACCGAGGGCGCCCAGCTCGACTTCAGCCAGGCGATGAGCTACGGCGACTATCTGCACCTCGACGAGGTGCTGAACGCCCAGCACCCGCTATCGCCCGCGCACGACGAACTGCTGTTCATCATCCAGCACCAGACCAGCGAACTGTGGATGAAGCTGATGCTGCACGAGTTGCACGCCGCCATGCGGGCCGTGGCCGGCGACCAGCTCAAGGACGCGTTCAAGATGCTGGCGCGGGTCACGCGCATCATGGAGCAGCTCGTCAGCGCCTGGACCGTGCTGTCCACGCTGACACCGCCCGAGTACACCGCCATGCGGCCCTGGCTGGCCAGCTCCAGCGGCTTCCAGAGCGCGCAATACCGCGGGATCGAGTTCGCGCTCGGCAACAAGAATGCGGCCATGCTCAAGCCCCATGCGCACCGCCCCGACCTGCTCGCCCAGGTCGAGACCGCGTACCGCGCGCCCTCGCTGTACGACATCGCGCTGCAGCTACTGGCGCGCCAGGGCATCGCCGTGCCGGCGGACCGGCTGTCGCGCGACTGGACCCAGCCCTACACCGCGAGCGAAGGCGTGCAGCAAGCCTGGCTCACCGTATACCGCGACCCGCATCGCTACTGGGACCTGTACCAGCTCGGCGAGAAGCTCACCGACATCGAGGACGCATTCCGGCAATGGCGCTTCCGCCACGTCACCACGGTGGAGCGCGTGATCGGTTTCAAGCGCGGCACCGGCGGCACCGGCGGCGTGAGCTACCTGCGCAAGATGCTCGACGTGGTGCTGTTTCCGGAAATCTGGAGCCTGCGCACCGAGCTCTGAGCCACCTGGACGACCGCCATTTCCCGCACCGCCCCCACCCCACGCACGCCCGCGCCCGAGCCCGCTCCGCGCGTGCTCTGGGCCATGCTGCTGGCCCTGCTGTCGGGCTTTGCGCTGAGCCAGGCTTTTCGCACCATCACCGCCATCATCGCCGACGGTCTGCGCACCGATTTCGGCCTGTCGGCCCAATCGCTGGGGGCGTTCGCAGGCCTGTTCGGGCTGGCCTTCGGCGTGACCCAGTTCTTCATGGGCGTGGGCATGGACCTGTATGGCCTGCGCAAGACCGTGCTCACCGCCTTTCCGCTGACCATCGCAGGCTCGGCGCTGTCGGCCATGGCGCCCAGCTACCCGTGGCTGATGCTAGGGCAGCTACTGATCGGCGTGGGCTGCTCGCCCGCCTTCCTGGCCTGCACCATGTTCATCACGCGGCACTTTCCCAGCGAACGCTTTGCCTTCCTGTCGGGCGTGGGCATGGGCGTGGGCGGGCTGGGCCTGCTGTTCACCGGCACGCCGCTGGCCTGGCTGGTGCAGCACCATGGCTGGCGCACGGGCTTCTGGCTGCTGGCGGTGCTGTGCGCGCTGTCGTGGCTGCTGATCTTCTGGCGGGTGCACGAGCCGGCGCTGGCCTCGGACCACGAGCCCAAGCCCAGCTGGCTGGAAGCCGCCAAGGGCTTTGGCAGCCTGCTGCTGCTGCCGCAGACCTGGAGCATCTTCCTGATGGGCATGGTGAGCTATGCCTCCTTCCTGACCGTGCGCGGCCTGTGGCTGAGCACCATGCTGATGGACCGCTACCGGTTCTCGCTGGTGGCCACCGGCAACGTGGCGCTGGTGGTGTCGGTGATCGCGCTGTTCAGCCCATCGGTCTTCGGCCGGCTGGACCCCGGCCCCGGCCGGCGCCGCCCGCGCATCATCCGCGTGGCCGTCGCCATGGCGGGTGCCTTCGTCGCGCTGGGCCTGGTGCACCATGCCGCGGCCAGCGTGGCGCTGATCCTGCTGATGGGCATGATCTCGGGCTACTCGGTGCTGCTCTACGCCGACGTGCGCTCGTCGTACCCGCCGGAGCTCACCGGCCGCGCCCTGTCGGTCTACACCATGGCGATGTTCCTCGGCGTGGCGCTGATGCAGTGGCTGTCAGGCCTGGTGGCGGCGCTGGCCACGCAGCATGGCTTAGAGAGCTACCAGTGCGTGATGCTGCTGGTGGCCGCCCTGCTGCTGGCCGGCAGCGCGGCCTTCGCCTGGATGCCGAAGTCGCCGCTGCTGAACACCGCCGGGCGGAATACAAGCCAAATCGACCTCTAGCGCTTATGCATCAAGCGCCAATAGCTATTATTTAAATAGCATCAAGAGCCCGCTGGCCGCGCCTGTGCCGGGCCGTACAGCCAGGGCATGTCCATCAACCGGGCGCCAGCCAGCCTCAGCGACCAGTCCCTGCCCCAGCGCATGGCGCCGGTGGCGTGGAAGATGGCGCCATTGCGCAGCGACCGGGCCTGCACGCGGGCATTGCGCTGCCAGCGGTTGAGGGCATAACGGCGCAGCCGCAGCGGCATGTCCAACTCCCGCAGGGCCAGCGCGGCCTGCAGCTCGAAGGCATCCTCGATCGCCATGCCAGCGCCCTGCGCGAGGTAGGGCCGCATCGGATGGGCCGCATCGCCCAGCAGCGCCACCAGCCCCTGCGCCATCTGCTGCGGGCCGGCCACCGGCGGGCGATCGGCCAGCGGCCAGAGCCGCCAGTTCGCACCGGCATCCGTCACCGCCTGCAGCATGGCCTGCAGCGTGCCGTGCGCGCCGGCCAGGCCACGCTGCATGTCAGCGGCATGGGCCGCGTGGTCCCATTGCTCTCGGTCCTCAGGGATGGGCCCCTCGACGATGACCACCACGTTCAGCAGCTCGCCCCGCCGCACCGGATAGTGCACCACATGGAAATGCGGCCCCATCCAGGCCGTGACCACCTGGGTGCGCCAAGCCGCCGGCAGGTCTGCCTGGCGCACCGCGCCCCGGTAGGCGAGATGCCCGGTCACCCGCGGCGGCCCATCGCCCAGCAGGCGCTGGCGCGTCTGGCTCCAGACGCCATCGGCCGCGATCAGCGCATCGCCTTCCACGGCCTTGCGCGGCGAGAGGGTGAGGGTCGCCACGCGCCCATCGTCGGTGTGGGACTCCACGGCGCAGCCCAGGTTGAGCTGGATGCCGTCGCGCGGCTGCACGACAGCGAGCAGCAGTTGGTGCAGATCGGCACGGTGGATGGTGGCGTATGGCGCGCCATAGCGCCGCTCCATCTCGCCCGCCAGCGGCATGCGCGCCAGCTCGGCGCCGGTGATGGCATTGCGCGATACCAGCGCCTGCGGAAACGCGGCGCTGTCCTGCAGGGCCTGCCGCAGGCCCCAGGCCTGCAGGCAGCGCACCACGTTGGGCCCCAGCTGCACGCCGGCGCCGATCTCGCCGAAGGCCTCGGCCCGCTCGAACAAGCGCACCGCCATGCCGGCCTGCGATGCCGCCAACGCGGCCGCCAGACCGCCGATGCCGCCCCCCGCGATCAGTATCTGCTTTTGCATGCCGAGATTGTGCCGCCGATCACGCCACGCCCGGCCGCAGCCAGGTCAAACCAGGGCCCTCAGTGCACGGCGGCAGCCGTGGCCTGGAACAGCGTCGAGCGCTCAAAGTCCTCGATGGGCATCGGGCGGCCGAAATGGAAGCCCTGGAAACGCGTGCAGCCATGGCTGGTGAGGAACTCCACCTGCGCGGCGCTTTCCACCCCTTCGGCCAGGGCCTCCATGTTCAGGCTCTGCGCCAGCGTCAGGATGGCGCGGACGATGGCGGCGCCGTTCGGGTCGGTCGGTACGTCGTTGACGAAGCTGCGGTCGACCTTGAGCTGGTCCAGCGGCAAGGCCTTGAGGTAGCGCAGCGACGAATAGCCGATGCCGAAATCGTCCAGCGCAAAGCCTACGCCACGGGCTTTCAACTCGCCCATGCGCTGCACGGTCTCGGCCAGATCGCCCAGCAGCAGGTTCTCGGTCAGCTCCAGCTTCAGCCGGCGCGGGTCGACTCTGGTGCTGTCGATCAGGGCCAGCACCTCGTCCACAAACTTCGGGTGGCGGAACTGCCGGGGGCTGACGTTGACCGACATCGTCAACGCGGCCGTGGCCGGCACGCGCGCCCAGCGCGCGAGCTGCTCGCAGGCGGTGCGCATCACGAAGCGCCCCAGCTCGACGATCAACCCGGTCTGCTCGGCCAGCTCGATGAAGTCCGTGGGGCCGACCATGCCCTGCACCGGGTGCATCCAGCGCACCAGCGCCTCCGCCCCCAGCAGGGCGCCCTGCTGGTCGGTGACAGGCTGGTAGTGCACGCACAGCTCGCCATGCAGCAGGGCCTGGCGCAAGTCCGCCTCCATGCTGGCGCGGGCGTTGACCACCGTCTGCATTTGCGGATCGAAGAAGCATTGCGTATTGCGGCCGGCGGACTTGGCCTCGTACATCGCCATGTCCACGCGCTTGAGCAGTTCCTCCACCTCCGGCACTTCGTCGTCACCGAAGACCGTGACGCCCACGCTGGGCGTGGTGTAGTACCAGTGCCCGAACAGGTCGAACGGCTGGCGCAGGCGCAGGATCAGGTGGTCCACCACCGAGCGCACATGCGCCATGGCCTCCTGCCGCTCGTGCCCCAGGTGCTCCACCAGGATCACGAACTCGTCGCCGCCGAAGCGGGCCACCATGTCGCCGCTGCGCACGCAGGTCATCAGGCGCTTGCCAACCTCGGCCAGCAGCTGGTCGCCATGGCGGTGCCCCTGGGAGTCGTTCAGGTTCTTGAAGTGGTCCAGATCGATGAACAGCAGGGCACAGAACGAGCCGCGCTGGCGGCTGTCCTCCACGGCCCACTTCAGGCGGTCGAGCAAGGTGCTGCGGTTGGGCAATCCGGTCGTGGTGTCGAAGTAGGCCAGACGCTCCATCTCGCTGCGCTCGGCCCCGGGATCGCTGAGGTCGCGCGACAGCCGCAGCACGCCGGTCACCCGACCCTCGCCGTCCCGGATCGCGGTCTTGGTGGTTTCCAGCCGTGTCTGGTGCTCGCCGGCACCCAGGCTCCAGGCCTCTTCGTAGACGACCGGCCGGCCCGTCTGCAGCACCAGTGCATCGCGGTCCCCGTCGTCGGCGAGGCCGTCCTCGATACCCAGCTCGTCGGAGGTCTTGCCGATGATTGCAGCCTGCGGCCGCGCCACCAGCCGCTCGAAGGCCGCATTGCACTGCTGGTAACGGCCGTCCACGCCCTTGCAGGCCACGGCAGCCGGAATGGCGTCGATCAGGCTCGACAGCTGGCGCTGCTGCTGCTGCGCATGCTGCAGTTGCTCATGCAAGGTGGTGAGATCGTTCGCCAGCAGCAGGAATACCGGTGCCTCGCCCCCCAGGCAGCTCAGCGTGCACTGCAATTGCAGCGGTGCCTGGGCCGCGTGGAGCCGGGCGTCGAAGACCACCCGCCCCATAGAGAGCGCCTGGTGCATCAGCGTAGAGACAAAGGCGGTATCGGAGAACGGCGGCTCCCAGGGCCAGTCGAACCAGGACAAGGCCGGGGCTCCCAGCCAGGCGCACCACTGCCGGTTGGCATAAACCACCCGCCCGGTGGCATCGATGCAGGCCACGCCGGCCGTGAGTCCATCCAGAATGGCCAGGTCGGTCGGCACTGCAGCGCCATTGCCCATTGCCATGCGGGCAATGCCGTCGTTACCGAACCTGTTCTCCAACAGAAACTCCTCCAAGCGCATGACGCTCACCCAGGGGTGCGGCCCCAGGGGGCCGCGGGCCTCTTAATAGATATATTGAATGTAATCATAATTTATAATAAATGCAAACAAGCCTCTTTTTCGAGAGGCTGCTGCACATCTACAACAGCAAAGTGTTGCTGTTTGTTCTAAAGCAGCTGGCGCAGCACGAAAGGCAAGATACCGCCAGATCGGTAGTACTCCACCTCGATCGGCGTATCAATACGCAACATCAGCGAGCTTTCTGCACGCGAACCATCGGCCCGGCGCACGACGAGCTTGGCCTGGCTGCGGGGCGTCAATGCAGGATCGGGGATGATGTCGATCTCCTCGTCGCCGCGCAGGCCCAGGCTTTCCCAGCTTTCGCCCTCCGCAAACTGCAGCGGCAACACGCCCATACCCACCAGGTTGGAGCGGTGGATGCGCTCGAAGCTGCGCGCCACCACGGCCTTGATGCCCAGCAGTTGCGTGCCCTTCGCGGCCCAGTCGCGGCTCGAGCCGGTTCCGTACTCCTCGCCCGCGAAGATGACCGTTGGCGTCTTCGCCGCCTGGTAGCGCATGGCCGCGTCGTAGATGAAGAGCTTCCGGCCTGCGTCCTCGCCGGCGTTCTGGTAGATGGTGAGGCCGCCCTCCTCGCGCGAGCCGTCTTCCTTGGCGGGCAGCATGAGGTTCTTGATGCGCACGTTGGCGAAGGTGCCACGCATCATGATCTTGTGGTTGCCGCGGCGCGAGCCGTAGCTGTTGAAATCCTGCTTCATCACACCATGGGCCTGCAGCCACTGGCCCGCTGGCGAGTTCTCCTTGATGGAGCCGGCCGGCGAGATGTGGTCGGTGGTGATGGAGTCGCCGAACAGCGCCATCACGCGGGCGCCATGCACGGCATGCTCCGCCGGCGCTGCGTCCTGACTCCTGCCCGCGAGCTCGAACCCGTCGAAGAACGGCGGCTCGGCGATGTAGGTGCTTTGCGGCCACGAGTAGACCAGGCCCTGCACGCCCTTGATCTTGTCCCACAGCGCGCCGGGCTTGGTCGTGACCTTGTCGTAGTTCTCGCGGAAGGCCTTGCCGTTCATCGCGTAGCGCATCAGCGCATAGATCTCGTCGCTGGTCGGCCAGATATCGCCCAGGTAGACGTCCTTGCCCTTCTTGCCCTGGCCCACCGGCTGGGTCATCAGGTCGGTCAGCACCGTGCCGGCGATGGCATAGGCCACCACCAGCGGCGGGCTGGCCAGGAAGTTGGCCTTGATGTTCGGGTGGATGCGCGCCTCGAAGTTGCGGTTGCCGGACAGCACGGCCGCGCATACCAGATCGTTGCTGGTGATGGCCTCGTTGATCTCCGGCGTCAGGTCGCCCGCATTGCCGATGCAAGTGGTGCAGCCGTAGCCGGCCACGTCGAAGCCCAGCTTCTCCAGATAGGGCAGCAGCCCGGTTTCCTGCAGGTACTGCGTGACGATGCGCGAGCCGGGCGCCAGCGAGGTCTTGATGTGCGGCTGCACTCGCAGCCCCGCCTCCACGGCCTTCTTGGCCAGCAGCCCCGCGGCCAGCAGCACGCCGGGGTTGGAGGTGTTGGTGCAGCTGGTGATGGCGGCGATCAGCACGTCGCCGTTGCCGATGGTGATGCCCGACGGCTTCGCCTCGGCGGACCCCACGGCCGTGGCCACCACCGGCTCCGGCTTGTTGGCGACCATCTCCACGGTCGAGCGGCCGGCATCGCCGGGCACGGTTGCCGGCACGGCCTCGACCTCAATCTCGGCGGCGCGCGACGCCAGCGGCACGCGCAGCGACAGCTGCTCGGCCGGCAGGTTAAAGCCGTTGTCGGCATTCGGCTTGCTGAACAGCGTGCGGAACTGGCTGGACACATGGCCCAGCTCGATACGGTCCTGCGGGCGCTTGGGACCGGCCAGGCTGGGCGTCACATCGCCCAGGTCCAGGCGAACGGTTTCCGAATAGTCCACCGCGCCGGCCGAGTGGATGCCGAACAGGCCCTGGGCCTTGAAGTAGCGCTCGAAGGCCTCGCACTCCGACTTCTTGCGGCCCGTGCCGCGGAAGTAATCCATGGTGTGCTCGTCCACCGGGAAGAAGCCCATGGTCGCGCCATATTCCGGCGCCATGTTGCTGATGGTGGCGCGGTCGGGCAGCGACAGCGTGCGCGCGCCCTCGCCGAAGAACTCCACGAACTTGCCGACCACCTTGTGGCGGCGCAGGATTTCCGTCACCGTCAGCACCAGGTCGGTGGCGGTGACGCCTTCGCGCAACTGGCCCGTCAGCTCGAAACCGACCACGTCCGGCGTCAGGAAGTACACGGGCTGGCCGAGCATCGCCGCCTCGGCCTCGATGCCGCCCACGCCCCAGCCCACCACACCGATGCCGTTGATCATCGTGGTGTGGCTGTCCGTGCCCACCAGCGTGTCAGGGTAATAGACGTCGGTTTTCTTGTTGCGGTGCACGCCGCGCGCCAGGTACTCGAGGTTGACCTGGTGCACGATGCCGAAGCCCGGAGGCACGACCTTGAAGGTGTCGAAGGCCTGCATGCCCCACTTCATGAACTGGTAGCGCTCCTTGTTGCGCGCGAACTCCAGCCGCATGTTCAGATCCAGCGCCTTCTTGGTGCCGTAGTAGTCCACCATGATGGAGTGGTCCACCACCAGGTCCACGGGCACCAGCGGCTCGATCTTGCGCGGATTGGCGCCCAGCTTCTCGGCCACGCTGCGCATGGCGGCCAGGTCGGCCAGCAGCGGCACGCCGGTGAAATCCTGCAGCACCACGCGCGAAACCACGAAGGGGATTTCCTCGACCCGCGGCGCGTTGGGCTGCCAATTGGCCAGTTGCTCCACATGCTCGGGCAGCACGCGCTGGCCATCGCAATTGCGCAAAACGGATTCGAGCACGATGCGCAGCGACACCGGCATGCGCGAGATATTCGGATACAGCCTGGCTAGTTCGGGCAGCGAATGAAAGTGCCCTTTGTCCTTCTTGCCCGCGCCAACGGCGAAGGATTTCAACGTACCCGCAAAAGCATCAACGGCCAGCGAGGGGGAAGGTGAACTCATGGCTGCTCCTGTTCAAAATACCGACATCGTGAGATAGATCGCCATAGTCTACTCCCGCCGTGTGATCTGCGGATGTCACCGCAGGGTGCACTCAGGGCCATCGGTGCCATGGCAAGCGATGGGCAGCATTGCCGGCACGATTGGCCCTATATATTTCATACCGAAGAAACAATACAAAATAAAAATCAATATTTGTTTACATGACACCCACAAAAAAACCCGCACTCGGCGGGTTTTCAGCGTATTTCTACGTACTCAAATGGCGAACTTCTCGCGATCCTGGTCCTGAATCCATTTAGGAGCCTTGCCGCGGCCGGTCCAGGTGGCACCGGTAGCCGGGTCTCGGTATTTGGGCGCCACCTTGCTGCCGGAAGCGGCCGATTTGCCGCGCGCCGGCGGGAATACGTCATCCTGCGTCAGGCCATATTGGCGAATCAGCTCCTGCACCTGCTCCACGGCAGCCCGCAATTCGCGCTTGCGGGCATCTTCCGCCTGCTGCTGCAAGGCCTTGATCTGTTCGGTGAGCTGTTGGTAGGTAGCAGTCATGGTCATTAAAACAAATGGATTCGGTGCGGCCGAGTATACATAAAAATCAATATCGGCAATACAGCAAATGGCGATATTGGCTTATCTACTCCACGCTGTGCTGCTCTTCATCCAGCCGGGCAATGACCTTGTCTATGCGCTTGCCTTCCAGCGCCAGCACCTCGAATACCCATCCAGCACCATATATTTTTTCACCAACCACCGGCATATGGCCCGTCTCGGACATCAGCATGCCGGCCAGGGTGTTATACAGGCCCTTATCCTCGTCGGGCAGCTCCTTGATTTCCAGCCGCGCCTTGAGCTCCGATACCGGCATCACGCCTTCGAGCAGCCACGATCCGTCGTCGTTTTTCTCGGCCCAGGCCGCGCTGGAGGCGCCGGGCTTGAGCTCGCCGGTAATGGCCTCGAGTAAATCGCGCGGCGTCATAATGCCCTGCACCACGCCATATTCGTCCACCACGAAGACCATGCGGCCCGCTCGCGCGCGAAACTGCTCCAGCAATTCGAAGCCGCTCAGCGTCTCGGGCACGTAGGTGGCGGCCTGCATATGGTCCTCGATGCGCGCCTCGTCAGGCTCGCGCACATCCAGCAAGGCGGCAACGCCGATGAGGCCAACGACGTTGTCCAGCGATTCGCGGCACACTGGATACCACGAATGCGCGCCCTTGCCGCCGGTGGCCCCTACCGCGCGCAGCGCCTCGGCCACCGTCAGCTCGGCGTCGAGCCACTGCACATCGACGCGCGGCACCATCATCGAGATCAGCGGGCGGTCGTCGAGGTGGAAGACGTTCTGCACCATCTGGTGCTCCTGGCGCTCGATCACGCCGGCGTCGCGCCCCTCGTCGAGGCTGGCGACGATTTCGGCCTCGGTGACGGCGCGGCCCGATTCATCCTTGATGCGCAGCAACCGCAGGATGGCCTGCGTGGACACGGCCAGCAGCCAGACGAAAGGCTTGGCCACGCGCGCCACCCAGGCCAGCGGCAAGGCGATAATGCGCGACGACGCCTCGGGGTACATCTGGCCGATGCGCTTGGGCACCAGTTCGCCGAAGACGATGGTCACGAAGGTGATCACGGCAATCACCACCGCCGTGGCACCCACCGAGGCCGCCTGCGGCGGGACGCCCAGCGTCAGGAGCCAGGCGGCCAGGTCATCGCTGAATGCGGCTTCGCCCAGAATGCCGTTGAGCATGCCGATGGACGTGATGCCGACCTGGATGGAGGACAGGAACTGGGTCGGGTTGTCCATCAGCTTCAGGGCGGCGGCGGCACCTTTGTCTCCGCTCTCCGACATGGCCAACAGCCGGGATTTGCGGCTGGAAGCCAGCGCCAGTTCCGACATGGCAAACACGCCGTTGAGCAGCGTCAAAAATGCAATCAGCAATAAGTCCATCGAAATAGATCAGAGTTTCAGAGCATGTCACTGTACTGTATCGGCGATATCCAGGGCTGCGACGGCGCATTGGAGCGCCTGCTGCAAGCCATAGCCTTTTCACCCAGCCGCGACACGGTGTACCTGCTGGGCGACCTGGTCAACCGCGGCCCGCAATCGGCCGCAACGCTGCGCCGCTGCATGCGGCACGAGGGCAGCATCCGCGTGCTGCTGGGCAACCACGACCTGCACCTGCTGGCGGCCGCGCAGGGGCGGCGCAAATCATCGCGGCGCGACACCTTGCGCGACGTGCTCGACGCGCCGGATGCCGATGCCCTGCTCGCCTGGCTGCGGCGCCAGCCGCTGGCGCAGAGCCACGCACTGGCCGGCGAGACGCTGCTGATGGTGCATGCCGGCGTGCACCCGCACTGGAGCGAGGCCGACACGCTGCGCTACGCGCGCGAGGTGGAGCAGGTGCTGCAGGGCGAGGCGCTGCCCGAGTTTTTGCAGGCCATGTACGGCAACGAGCCCGACCGCTGGAGCGAAGACCTCACCGGCCTGCCGCGGCTGCGCGTGATCACCAATGTGCTGACGCGCATGCGCTTTTGCACCGCCGATGGCCGCATGGATTTTGACAGCGCCGAAAGCGCCGATGCCGCGCCGCCGGGCCTGATGCCCTGGTTCGACGTGCCGAGCCGCCGCGCCGAGCAGACGACCATCGCCTTCGGCCACTGGTCCACGCTGGGGCTGCTGAACCGCCCCACGCTGCTGGGGCTCGACACCGGCTGCGTCTGGGGCGGCTGCCTGAGCGCCGTGCGCTTCGGCGCGAACCTGCAGGAGCGCGAGCTCATCAGCGTGCACTGCGACCAGGCGCAGGTGCCTGGCGCCTAATCAAAAAAGAGAGCTGCCAGCGCTTGATACATAAGGAATTCAGATAGAAAAACATCTGAAAACCAGTCGTATCAAGCGCTGGCAGCTCTCTTTTTTACAGCTCTCCGCGATCAGCGTGGCACGGGCTTGAACAGCGCGGCCACCTTGCGGCGCGACTTGATGTTCGTCGAGTTGCCGCGTGCCGGTGCGGGCTTGGTGGCATCCCAGGTCGGCGGCGCCTCGGCGGCGCTGGGCTCGTAGGGCTTGTCGAAGAAGGGGTCGCGCGACACCGGTGCCGGGCGGTAGCGCTCGCGGCGGTCGCCACCCTCGTCGTCGCCGCCACGGTGGTCGCGTCGGCGCTCGCGGTCGCCGCGCTCACCCCGCTCGCTGCGGTGGCCGTCGTTGTGGCGCTCGCGCCGCTCGCCTTCGAGCGCGAAGGGCTCGACCTCGATCTTCTTCTTGATGAGCTTCTCGATGTCGGACACGTTGCGCGCATCGCTGGAGGTCACCAGCGTCACCGCCAGGCCCGATGCGCCCGCGCGGCCGGTGCGGCCGATGCGGTGCACGTAGTCTTCGGCGTTGAAGGGCACGTCGTAGTTGAACACCGCCGGCACATCCTTGATGTCCAGGCCGCGCGCCGCCACGTCGGTACACACCAGCAGGTCGACCTCGCCCTGCTTGAAGGCTTCGAGCGCCTTCAGGCGCTCGTCCTGGCTCTTGTCGCCGTGCAGCGCCGCGGCACGCAGGCCGTCGCGCTCCATCGCGCGCGCCAGGCGTGCGCAGCCGAGCTTGCTGTTGACGAAGACGAAGGCCTGGCGGATCTCGCGGTCTTTCAGGATCTTGCGCACCACGCGGCGCTTGTCGTCATCGACGGTGCTGAAGAAGCGCTGCTCCACCGTGGACGCCGTCTCGTTCGGACGCGCCACCTCGATGGTCACCGGGTTCTGCAGGTAGCTGCCGGCCAGGCGCTTGATCTCGGGCGAGAACGTGGCGCTGAACAGCAGCGTGGTGCGTTGCTTGGGCAGGTACGACAGGATGCGCTGCAGGTCGGGCAGGAAGCCGATGTCGAGCATGCGGTCGGCCTCGTCCAGCACCACGTACTCGACCTGGTTGAGCACCGCGTTCTTGGCCTCGATGTGGTCCAGCAGGCGGCCGGGCGTGGCCACCAGGATCTCGACGCCTTTTTTCAGCTCGAGGGTCTGCGGCTTCATGTCCATGCCGCCGAACACCACCGCGCTGCGCAGCTTGGTGTGCTTGGCGAACTGCGCGACCTGCTGGGCCACCTGGTCGGCAAGCTCGCGCGTGGGCAGCAGCACCAGCGCGCGCACCGGATGGCGCGCGGGCGAGGCCGAGCTGTTCTCGTGCGCCATCATGCGTTGCAGCAGCGGCAGCGAGAACGCCGCCGTCTTGCCGGTGCCGGTCTGCGCCGCGCCCATGACGTCCTTGCCCGTGAGGACCACGGGAATGGCCTGGGCCTGGATCGGCGTCATGGACGTGAAGCCCATCTCGGCAATCGCCCGCATCAGGGGCTCGGCCAGTTGAAGATTTGAAAAAGAACTTGTCATTTGAACCTGCTATTGTCGCATTTCCCGAATTCGCCCTCGAAATGCAAAAAAACCAGCCCTAAAAGGCTGGCTTTTCAGGCAGTGGCGCATGGCCTACAGGCTGTTGGTGTTGAAGGTATCACAGGCCTGCACGCTGCCGGTCTTCATCCCCGTGGTGAACCAGCGCTGGCGCTGCGCACTGCTGCCGTGGGTGAAGCTGTCGGGCCGCACCGTGCCGGTGGCTTCGCGCTGCAGCTTGTCGTCGCCGATCTGCTGCGCGGCGTTCAGCGCCGATTCGATGTCGCCCTGGTCCAGCCAGTTCTTGGCCTGCTGCGACTTGGCAGCCCAGATGCCTGCAAAGCAGTCGGCCTGCAGTTCCAGCCGCACCGACAGCGCGTTCTGCTCGCGCTCGCTGACACGGCCGCGCATGCTGTCGACCTTGCCCGAGGTGCCGATCAGGTTCTGCACGTGGTGGCCGACCTCATGCGCCACCACGTAGGCGCGGGCGAACTGGCCCGGCGCGCCGAGCTGGCGGCTCATGGTGTCGAAGAAGTCCATGTCCAGGTAGACCTTCTGGTCGCCCGGGCAGTAGAACGGTCCCATGGCCGACTGGCCGGTGCCGCAGGCGGTGGGCGTCATGCGGCGGTACAGCACCAGCTTGGGCGCGCGGTACTGCGCGCCGGCCTGGCGGAAGATGTCGCCCCACACGTCCTCGGTCGAGGCCAGCACGGTGGAGACGAACTTCGCCCCCTGGTCGTCGGCCGGCGGCTTGTGCGCCGGCGCCTGCTGCTGCACCTGCGGCGCGCCGCCGCCGCTCAGGAAGCCGAGGATGGTCAGCGGGTTGACGCCGAACACGGCGCCGCCGATCAGCGCCAGCACGATGGTGCCCAGGCCGATGCTGCGCCCGCCGAACACCGGGCCGCCGCCTCCCCCGCCACCGCCATCACGCCGGTCCTCGACGTTGTCCGACTCGCGATTGCCTTCCCATCTCATGGCATTACTCCTTCGTTGTATCTGCGTTGTGTTGGCCGTATTTCACGACACTCAACGCCGCACCGCGCAAGATCCGCCACAGGCGGGCCGAAGATTTACCATCTTTTGCAATGGGCCAGTCCCGTCAGGCCTTGGGCAGCGTCACGCCGACCTGGCCCTGGTACTTGCCGGCCCGGTCCTTGTAGCTGACCTCGCACTCCTCGTCGCTTTCGAAGAACAGCACCTGGGCGCAGCCCTCGCCGGCGTAGATGCGCGCGGGCAGCGGCGTGGTGTTGGAGAACTCCAGCGTCACGTAGCCTTCCCACTCGGGCTCGAACGGCGTGACGTTGACGATGATGCCGCAGCGCGCATAGGTGCTCTTGCCCAGGCAGACGGTGAGCACGTTGCGCGGGATGCGGAAGTACTCCATGGTGCGGGCCAGCGCGAAGCTGTTGGGCGGGATGATGCAGCTGTCGCCGTCGAAGTCGACGAAGCTCTTCTCGTCGAAGTTCTTCGGGTCGACCACGGTGCTGTGGATGTTGGTGAACACCTTGAACTCACGCGCACAGCGGATGTCGTAGCCGTAGCTGCTGGTGCCGTAGCTGATGATTTTCTTGCCATCGGCCTCGCGCACCTGGCCGGGCTCGAAAGGCTCGATCATGCCGTGCTGCTCGGCCATGCGGCGGATCCACTTGTCGCTCTTGATTGTCATGTCGCTACTCCTGCGGCGCGATTGTAGCCGCAGGCGCCCCTACAGACACTATCAAATGAATAGCTCGTAGCGCAGGTACCGTTTGCGCTACAGGCCAATTTCATCCAATTTTCCGGGCAATCACCGTGCGTTCGACCAGGCGGTCGTCGCCCAGCACGATCATGCCGAACAGCAATTCGTCGAGGTTGCGCGCCTGGTCGGCCTTGCGCGCCAGCAGCGGCGTGGCGCGGGGGTTGAGCACCACGAAGTCGGCCTCGCAGCCCGGCTGCAGGTTGCCGACCACGCCGCCCAGGCCCAGCGCGCGCGCCGCGCCCGCCGTGTGCTGCCACCACAGCTGCGCCGGCGAGAGGCTGAGGCCGCGCTTGGTCTGGCCTTCGCGCCCCACATAGTAGGCCGCGAGCATGGTGCGGAAGGGGCTGAAGCTGGTGCCGCCGCCCACGTCGCTGGCCAGGCCGTAGGCATAGCCGGCCTCGTCGGCGCCCTGGTAGTCGAAGAAGCCGCTGCCCAGGAACAGGTTGCTCGTGGGGCTGACGGCGGCGGCAGTGCGGCGCTCGCGCATCAGCGCGCGGTCGGCCGCATCGAAGTGGATGCAATGCGCATACACGGCGCGCTCGCGCATCAGGCCGAAATCGTCGTACACGGCCAGGTAGCTGCGCGATTGCGGGTACAGCTCGGCCACCCAGCGCACTTCGTCGAGGTTCTCGGCCACGTGCGACTGGATCCACACATCGCCGTAGCGCGCAGCCAGCTCGCCGGCGCCGCGCATCTGCGCATCGGTGCTGGTGGGCGCGAAGCGCGGCGTGATGGCGTAGCCCAGGCGATCGACGCCGTGCCAGCGCTGGATCAGCTCCTCGGTGTCGACCAGGCTTTGCTCGGTGTCGTCGCGCACGCCGTCGGGCGAGTGGCGGTCCTGCAGCACCTTGCCGGTGATCAGGCGCATCTGGCGCTGCTGCGCCTCGGCGAACAGCGCGTTGACCGAGGTGGGGTGCGAGGTGGCGAAGGTGAGCGAGGTGGTCACGCCGTTGCGCAGCAGTTCGTCGACGAAGAAGCGCGCCACCGCGGCGGCGTAGTCCTCGTCGACAAAGCGCGACTCGTGCGGGAAGGTGTAGTTCTCCAGCCAGGGCAGCAGGCCGGCGGCGGGCGAGCCGATCACGTCGGTCTGCGGGTAGTGGATGTGCAGGTCGACGAAGCCCGGCGCGAGGATGCGGCCCGGCAGGTGCGTGACCTGCACGCCCGGCTGTGCCAGCAGCTGCGGCGACAGCGCCTGCCAGCTGCCCGCAGCCACCACGCGCTCGCGGCCGTCGGCACCCGGCTGCACGGCCAGCAGGCCGTCTTCGTCGTACAGCGCCTGGCCGTCTTCGGCGAAGCGCAACAGGGAGGATCGGTAGATTTGCATGCGGCAAGCTTACTGGAGCCGCCTGCCGCGGGTATATGGGCTTCGCTATAGCCACCATCCGCAGCGATGCGCCTAGGGTTTCCCCGAGCAGGTCGGTGAATCACTCAATTTTGATAGCTTCCAGCGCTTATCCATCAATGGAAAAACCCGGATTTCTCATTGAACCCATCGCACCTTCCAGCCACAGGCCATGCGGCACGGATTGTTGAACAAAACCAGTCTCGCCACCTGACAATCATGCCCAAAAAACAGGCATCGCCCGCAAACCCAAGCCTGGCGCGGGTTTCGAGAGTTACCCCAAGGGTTTTCCACAGGATGGCCCACAACAGGCGGGTATAACTCGCACCGGCAGCGATCTTCTACACTGGGCCCGTTTTGGCTTACTTTTCCATGCGCCCATGCCTGCCTTCGTAGACACCTCGCCGCCCGGCGAATGCATCTTCTGCAAACTCGTCCAGGGCCAGATCCCGTCCGCCAAGATCCATGAGGACGAACTCACCATCGCCTTCATGGACATCGGCCAGGTCAACCCCGGCCATGTGCTCGTGGCCACCAAGCGCCATGCAGCCACGCTGTTCGACATCACGCCCGAAGAAGCGGGTGCAGTGATGCAGACCGCCCGCCGCGTGGCGCTGGCGGCACAGGTGGCCTTTGCGCCCGAGGGATTGAACGTAGTGCAGTTCAACGGCGCCGTGGCCGGCCAGACCGTGGCGCATTTCCACCTGCATGTGCTGCCGCGCCATGCGGGCGACGGCGTGGGCTTCAGCTGGCCGCGCAAGGAGCCCGGCGCGGCGGTGCTGCAGGACTACGCCGAGCGCCTGCGCCAGGCGCTGGCCCCCTGAACGTATTCGCCTTATTACCAAATCGTCTGATAAATGGCGAATAATATGCCGTCCAACACAGAGCGACAGCATGGGTATCAGCCACTACATCAAGGAAATCGGGCGCGGCGCGCGGGGCGCCAAGGCCTTGTCGCGCGCGCAGGCCGCTGACCTGATGGGCCAGGTGCTGGACCAGCAGGCCAGCGACTATGAGGTCGGCGCCTTCTGTATCGCCATGCGCATCAAGGGCGAGACGGCCGAGGAGATGTGCGGCTTCTGGGATGCCGTTCAGCAGCGCATCCGGCGCTTTGCCTCCACCGCCGCGCCGCTCATCGTCATCCCCAGCTACAACGGCTCGCGCCGCCTGCCCACGCTCACGCCGCTGCTGGCCCTGCTGCTGGCGCGCGAAGGCCTGCCGGTGCTGGTGCACGGCATGGGCACCGAGCCGAGCCGGGTCAGCGCCTTCGCGGTGCTGGAGCGCCTGGGCGTGCCGCTCGCGTACACGCCCGGCACCATTGCCGACGGCAGCGTGGCCGCCGTCCATACCGCCAGCCTGCTGCCGCCGCTGGCGCGGCTGCTGGCCGTGCGCCAGGTGATCGGCCTGCGCAACCCCGGCCACAGCGTGGCCAAGCTGCTGCAGCCCTGCGATGCGCGCAGCATCCTGCTGGGCAGCTACACCCATCCCGAATACCTGCCGATGCTGCAGGCCACGCTGGGCGGACTGGCGCTGAACGCCCTGCTCTCGCGCGGCCTCGAAGGCGAGGTCTGCGCCGACCCGCGCCGCACGCCGCAGTACGACGGCTTCGTGGCCGGCCGGCACCGATTGCTGCAGGCGCGCGCCAGCGGCACCGAATCCGGCGTGCCCGGCCTGCCCGAGCAGAACGACGCCGACACCACCGCGCGCTACACCGAGGCGGTGCTCGCCGGCCAGCTGCCGGTGCCCGCCGGGCTGGCGCAGCAGGTGCAACTCGTCGCCGAACTCGCGCAAGAGGTGGCACGCGGCTTGCATGCGGACCCGGGCATTCCTACATCCATCGGAGCTTGAACATGGCACAGACACCTTTGACCGCAGGCGGCTGCACACTGGTGGGCGCGGGCCCGGGCGACCCGGACCTGCTCACCCTGGCCGCCATCAAGGCCATCCAGCGCGCCACCGTGCTGCTGGTGGACGACCTGGTGGGCGATGAGGTGCTGGCCTATGCCGCGCCCACGGCCCGCATCGTGCACGTGGGCAAGCGCGGCGGCTGCAAGAGCACGCCGCAGGCCTTCATCCAGAAGCTGATGCTGCAGGCCGTGCAGCAGGGCGAGCAGGTGGTGCGCCTCAAGGGGGGCGATCCCTTCATCTTCGGCCGCGGCGGCGAAGAGGTGGAATACCTGCGCGCCCACGGCGTGGAGCCCACGGTGGTCAACGGCATCACCGCCGGGCTGGCGGGACTGACCTCGCTGGGCGCGCCGCTCACGCACCGCGAGCATGCGCATGGCGTGGTGTTCATCACCGGCCATGCCAAGCCCGGCGATGCCGGCCCCGACTGGGCGCAGTTGGCGCAGGCCGCCAAGGCCGCGCGGCTCACGCTGGTGATCTACATGGGCGTGGGCAGCGCCGAGGCGATTGCCACGGGGCTGCAGACGGCCCTGCCGGCCGACACGCCGGTGGCCATCGTGCAGCATGCCAGCCTGCCGAAGCAGCGCCATGCCATCACCACGCTGGCCCAATTGCCGCGCACGCTGCATGACGAGCACCTGGCCAGTCCCAGCGTGATCGTCGTGGGTTCGGTAGTGAACTGCGTATCGCTGGCGGCGCGGGCCTGCGAGCAGGCCCGCAAGGCGGGATAGAGCCGGTTTACTGGCGCGTCTGCGCGAAGCGCTTGGCCAGTTCCTTGCGCAGCTCCTTGCGCGTGAGCGCCGCCTGCCAGCGGCGCTTTTCCTCATCGGTCTCGGGCTGGAGCTGCGGCACGGCGGCCGGCTTGCGCTGGTCGTCCACAGCCACCATGGTGAAGAAGCAGCTGTTCACATGGCGCACGCTGCGCTCGCGGATATTCTCGGCCACGACCTTGATGCCCACCTCCATCGACGAGGTGCCGGTGTAGTTGATGCTGGCCAGGAAGGTGACCAGCTCGCCCACGTGGATGGGCTCCAGGAACATCACCTGATCGACGCTCAGCGTGACCACGTAGCGGCCGGCATAGCGGCTGGCGCAGGAATAGGCCACGTTGTCGAGCTGGCGCAGGATGGCGCCGCCATGCACATTGCCCGAGAAATTGGCCATGTCCGGGGACATCAGCACCGTCATCGTGAGTTGGTGGTCAGGGAGTCGCATGCGAGGCATTGTAGAGAGGGCACGCCCGCCGGCATAGCCTGCCAGCGGGCAAAATTCATGCAAATGGCGGCGCAGGTATATTGGGCGCCAGCCGCCCGCACACCAATGCAATCGCCATGCCAACGCAGCCACCGCCCCCGCTGCTGACCGCCGCCCAGTGCCTGGCCTGGCAGGCCGTGCATGCGCGGCGCGCAGCGATGCAGGTGGCCGCGCCGAGTGGGCCCGCGCCGCCCTGGCCCATCCACGTGCACTTCCACCCCGACTGGCTGGTGGACGGCTGCATGGTGATCGAGCACCTGGCCACGCAGGGCCGCTACCGCTCGCAGTTCGAGACCGGCACCAGCAACGGCAGCTACAGCCCGGTCACGGGCGGCCAGCGCTGGCAGTGGGAGCACGACTGGTTCGGCGGCGCCTACAACCAGGCGCCCGCCGGCGAACGCCCCAAGTACGGCGCGCCGGATGTGGCCCAACGCGCCACCGGCGCCGCGCCCCGTTTTGGTTCAGCCCACCTGCGCCTGCACCACGATGTGGCACTACGCAGCACCTTCTGCGACCCCGACAGCTTCTGGCAGCCCACGCACTGGGGCAGCCACGCGCAGATGGACTGGGCGCGGCTGCAGTGCATGGCGCTGGCCGACCCGCTGGACCGCTATGTGGAAGCGCACATCCACGGCGACCTGCTGATGCACCGCGACGTGGCCGCCCTCGTGCTCGACCCCAGCCATGCCGGTACGCCAGTCGCCGCCTGGGCGGCCCGCTGCGGCGTGCCGGTGGAATACCACGCCGGCTTTCGCGCCGATGCCGCCGCGCTGGCGGGCGCCGGCGAATACCGGGGCGCCGACATCCAGGCCGCGGCGCTGCGCCTGCTGCGGGACTGCGGCGCGCCAGCCCTGACGCCTGCCGCGCTAGGCCGGGCGCAAGCGGGGGGCGACTGGGAGCCCTCGGTGCTCAAAAAGGTCTGGCACTGCATCGCAGGCCTCGGCGATTCCAGCCTTCCGTGATAATCGCGGGCTGTTTGCGCCACGCCTGCCCCGCCATGAACCAGCCCGCCCTTCCCTTCTACGACGTCGCCATCCTCGGCGCCGGTGCCGCCGGCCTGTTCTGCGCCGGCCGCGCGGCGCAGCGGGGCCTGAAGGTGCTGCTGGTCGACCATGCGCCCAAGGTGGCCGAGAAGATCCGCATCTCCGGCGGCGGGCGCGCCAACTTCACCAACCGCGACCTCGACGTGCGCCAGCCGCACAAGCACTTCGTGGGGCTCAACCCGCAGTTCTGCCGCTCGGCGCTGTCGCGCTACACGCCGGCGGACTTCGTGTCCATGGTCGAGAAGCACGGCATCGCCTACCACGAGAAGCACAAGGGCCAGCTCTTTGCCGACCGCTCGGCCGAGGACCTGATCGCCATGCTGCTGGCCGAATGCGAGCGCGGCGGCGTGGCCCGCTGGCAGCCCTGCCGCGTGAAAAATATAGCCAAATCAGCCTCTAACGCAAATACAGCAAGCGCAAGCAGCTATCAAATCGATACCGAGCATGGCACGGTGCAGGCGCGCAGCGTGGTGGTGGCCACCGGCGGGCTGTCCATTCCCAAGATCGGCGCGACCGACCTGGGCTACCGCATCGCCGAGCAGTTCGGCCTGGCGGTCACGCCGCGCACGCCGGGCCTCGTGCCGCTGACCTTCGACGGCGCCGCCTGGCAGCCGTATGCCGAACTGGCCGGGCTGGCGCTGCCGGTCATCGTCAGCACCGGCAGCAAGAAGAGCCGCGTCGAATTCCACGAGGACCTACTGTTCACCCACCGCGGCCTGTCCGGCCCGGCCATCCTGCAGATCTCCAGCTACTGGCAGCCGGGCACGCCCATCGCCGTCAACCTGGCGCCCGAGCTGGACATGGCCGAGTGGCTGCTGCGCGCCAAGCAGCAGTCGCGCAAGACCATCGCCAACGAGCTGGCCAGCGCCGTGCCCGCCCGCCTGGCCCAGGCCTGGGTGCAGCAGGACGAACAATGGCAGCGCCCCATCGCCGAGGCCAGCGACAAGGCCCTGCTGCGCCTGGCCGAGCGCCTGTCGCGCTGGGAGCTGACGCCCACCGGCACCGAGGGCTACAAGAAGGCCGAGGTCACCGTGGGCGGCGTGGCCACCACCGAGCTGTCGCAGCAGACGCTGGAAAGCCGCCAGCACCCCGGCCTGTTCTTCATCGGCGAGGTGGTGGACATCACCGGCTGGCTGGGCGGCTACAACTTCCAGTGGGCCTGGGCCAGCGCGGCGGCCTGCGCCGATGCGCTGCCGGCCTAGCGGCGTCAGGCCTTGAACTCGGGGCCGTCGTAGCCCTCGGGCACATGCAGCTGCCCCGCGGCGATGCGCGCGCCCGCCTGGGCCACGCGCTCGCGCACCGCGGCCGGCACATCGGGCGCCATCGTCAGGCGCACGGCGGCCGGGTCCTTCAGGCCGATCTTGCGGATGCCGGGGCCGGGCGCACCCTGCTCCAGCGCATCCTTGACCGCGAGGTACACGCCAATGCCCACGTCGGCCCAGGCCGAGGCCACGAATACCGCCGGGTCCACCTGGGTCCAGTCGATCACATTGCCGATCTGGCGCACGCCACGCTCGCGGCAGGCGCGCGTCACGCCGTCGCGGCCGGCGTTGAGCATGGTGAAGATCACATCCGCGCCCGCCTGGATCTGCGCGCTGGCGATGCGGTGCGACAGCGCGTTGTCGTCCTGGTCGCCCGAGAAGTTGGTCAGCAGCTTGACCGAGGGGTTCGTGTCGCGCACGCCGGCCGCATAGGCCGCGCGGCCCTTCAGGCCCGGCGGCACGCGGATGCCCGACATGTGCCCGACCACGCCGGTCTTGGTCGTCATGGCCGCGAGCACGCCGCCCAGATAGGCCGACTCTTCCTGCAGCACGTCGTAGCTGGCCAGGTTGGCGGCCTGCACCGCGCCTTGCGTCACCACGAAGCGGGTCTGCGGATAGC
This sequence comes from Comamonas sp., assembly GCA_050282565.1. Taxonomy (GTDB): domain Bacteria; phylum Pseudomonadota; class Gammaproteobacteria; order Burkholderiales; family Burkholderiaceae_C; genus Comamonas. Next base: position 9,990 of record JBLZYV010000031.1, on the reverse strand, counting down.
GCCGCGCCACGTCGGCGCAGGCCTCGTTGTTCTGGCCGCCATGGGCGATCACCAGCTGCGCGCCCTCGCTCGCCAGGCGCTCCAGCGCCGGCACCAGCAGCTCGCGCCTGGGCGCAATGCCGTCGATGAAGCGCGTCTGCACGCCCAGCTCGGTGCGGGCCTTCTCCAGGCCGCGCCAGCCGGCCTCCATGAAACCCTTGTCGCTGCGCGAGCCGGCAAACAGGCCGCCCACGATCAGGCCCCCTTTGCCGGCCTGGGGCCTGGAAGCCGGCGCGGAACAGGCCCCCAGCGCCGCCAGTGCGGGAACGGCGGCCATGCCCATCAAGAGACGGCGCGAAACAGAAAACTCAGACATGCGGATACCTTTGCAGAGGAGAAGATCGCAGAAATCGTATACAAAATGCGCATACACATCCATCGAGACTTCTACCAAGGCGTGCCGCCCCGCGGCAGTGGGATTTCTGCCACTGCTTGCATATCCTGAAAGCTCCTTTATAATGCTGGGCTTTGCTGGCAATGGCCCCGCCTGCCAATACTAGTCGATACGACGGGGCACAACCGCCATTCAAGGCTTTCGGGCCCGATCTTCCCGAAAACCCGCTGTTGGCAACTTTGGAAATTAGCTAATGACCACCATCCGTGTAAAAGAAAACGAACCCTTTGACGTTGCTCTGCGCCGCTTCAAGCGCACCATCGAAAAGCTGGGCCTGCTGACCGACCTGCGCGCACGCGAGTTCTACGAGAAGCCCACCGCCGAGCGCAAGCGCAAGAAGGCTGCTGCCGTGAAGCGCCACTACAAGCGCGTTCGCAGCATGCAACTGCCCAAGAAGCTGTACTAAGCAGCTGCACCACGTTGTTCACACAAGGGCAATGCTGGTGATTGACCCGCGCTCGGGACGCCAAGCGCGGGTTTGTCGTTTCTGGATTTCGAGAAAATCGCCATGAGCCTGAAGGCACAAATCACCGAAGACATGAAGAGCGCCATGCGCGCCAAGGACGCCGACCGTCTGTCCACCATCCGCCTGCTGCAGGCCGCGATGAAGCAGAAGGAGGTCGACGACCGCGTGGAACTCGACGATGCCATGGTCATCGCCATCGTGGACAAGATGATCAAGCAGCGCAAGGACAGCATCGCCGCCTACGAAGGGGCCAACCGGCAGGACCTGGCCGACAAGGAAAAGGCCGAGATCGCGGTGATCCAGGCCTACCTGCCCGAGCGCATGTCCGCCGAAGCTGTCGCCGCTGCCGTGAAGGCCATCGTTGCCGAGCTCGGCGCCTCCGGCCCCGGCGACATGGGCAAGGTCATGGGCGCAGCCAAGGCGCAGCTCGCCGGCAAGGCCGAGATGGCGCAGGTGTCTGCGGCCGTTAAGGCCGCGCTGAGCGCCTGAGCCACGCACGGCATAGCCAACCCCGATTTCGTGTTCCGCCCTGCCAGCCTCCGCAAGCGGCCCACGCCCCTCTTTCATCACCCGTAAATTTTTTTAGGAAAAATATGCGAGTCATCCTGAATGCGCTTGCCGCCGCCGCCCTGGCGTGCGTGGGCCAGGCCACCTGGGCCGCCAACACCATTGCGCCCCAGAACGGCAACTGGATCATCACTTCGGAAATCAACGGCAAGCCCGGCCGCGGCATGGGCATTGACGTGCAGGACGGCATGTTCCTGATGCAGGTGTACGACTACACCAAGACCGGCGCACCGACCTTCCACATGGCCGCTGGCGCGATGGACAACAACAAGGTGGTCGCACCGCTGAAGTTCTACGAAGGCGGCCGCTCCTTCGGCAGCGGACCCACCGACGGCGAGGAAGCCGGCGATGCCGGCAATGTGGAGGTCACCTTCACCAGCCGCACCACGGGCACCATCAAGTTCCCCGGCGAAGAAGCCAAGCCCATGCAGCGCTTCAACTACGAAAGCACGCCCGAGGACAAGTTCTCCGATCCGGCCTATGTGGACCGCTGGGCCATGGTGGAGCTGGACGAGAACAACAAGCCCGTCAGCACCTGGTGGGCCGACATCGGCCTGGGCACGCAGATCAACCTGTCGTACAGCGCATCTGCTTCCCTGCCTTGGCCTTACAAGACCAGCACCAAGCACACCATCTACGGCTCCGAAGGCTCGCTGAATGCCTCGCTGTTCGCAGAGTGCGACTACAGCGGTGCCGACCTTACCTTTGTCTGCGAAGGCAATGCCATCGACAGCAAGCGCACCAGCACCCCGGTGGAGATTAGCCTGCAGCGCAGCCTGGACCAGCTGAGCGGTACCATCCAGTTCGGCGCCGACGGCGACAAGCACCGCATCATCGGCGCTCGCATCACGCGCTCGGCCTACAAGCAGAAGGAGGATGGCCAGCCTGTGCTCTCCACCTACTTCCGGCCGGACTATGCACCGGAAGCTGGCACCTGGGTCGTCAGTTCCGAAATCACCGGCAAGGCCGGCCGCGGCCTGTCGATCGACCTGCAGAAGCCGGTGAACAGTGCAGACCCCCTGCTGTTCATGCCGGTCTACAACTATGCCCGCAATGGCGACGCCACCTTCCACTTGGCATTCGGCCCCCATATTCCCAGCACCATCCCGTCGCCCAGCAGGCCCAACCTGGCCCTCAATCAGTACAAGGGCGGCCGCTATTTCGGCAGCGGCGATCTGTCGGCAACATTCTCCAACTATGTCGGCAATGCCTACCTCCAGTTCACCTCCTCCTACCGGGGCACGGTGCAGTTCCCGGATGAGTATGACGTGCCCACACAGCGGTACTACTTCGGCATCAATTCTGTAAGCTCCGATGCCCTGCTTGGCCGATGGGTGGTGCTGGCCCACAGTGGCGTGATGAAGAGCCGGATCTTCAACTTTGTCAAGAACACTGGCGGCTCCGTCATCGACAAAGACAGTGGCTATGTCTGCGTGCAGGATAACTGGCTGGACTTCAATTTCCGCTGCAACTCCAGCACGGGTGCATCGGACTATCCGACCATCCGCTTCTCCACCGGCTTCTTCACCGCCGGCCGCGGCATCACTGGCGATGGCGGCCCCAATCCGAACTCGTCGCCCGAACTGGCCGTGATGCGCATCACCGACAAGGATGGCCAACTCGTGCAGGCAGGCCCCCTGTTGCCTGACGCCAATGCCGTCGACCCGGAACCGACGGAACCCACCACGCCCGAGCCCGGTACCCCGACCGAGCCAACTCCTACACCCACCCCAACGCCCACACCTACTCCTACGCCCACGCCTACGCCCGACCTTCAGCTGTATGAGGTGGAGAGCTCCAGCAGCGGCGCAGTGACGGAAACCGAGCACCCTCTGCCCTACGAGGTGGGCACCACCATCAACGCCACCGTGAAGTGCACTGGCGGCTGCCCCGCGGACTACGAGGTCGCCTCCTTCAAGCTCGCGGCCCAAAGCAAGAGCTACACCATCACCAACCTGTCCGCTCAGAACCGGAGCGCCAATGCTGCCGAAATCCGCGTACGGTTCGAGGGCCTGACGGAGGGCCAGGTGATCCCCGCCGGCAAAGCCGTGAACTTCAAGCTGCGCAGCGATTACACCGGTGGCCGCATGATCAACGTGCAATACACCTTCATCATCGGGGAGACGAGTGAGCGCTTCCGCTACACCTCCAACCTCAGTACGGCGGTGACCCGCTAATCCCGAAGCCCAAGACGCCCAGCCGCCTCTTGGGCTTTTTCAACAGGGCTGACGCCCACAAGCCTGCATCCCCTGTTCGTGGTGCACAGGCCCACGGCCCACCCCGTGCACGCTCATCGCACGCGGTGGGCCGCTTGTTTTTCACTTCCAGAGCATCCACCATGCCCCACCTGATCGTCGAATACACCGCCAACCTGGGCGACTTCCCCGAAGCGCAGTTGCTGGCCGACCTGAACGACGCCGTCATCGCCAGCGGCCAGATCGCCATCGAGCACGATCTCAAGAGCCGCTGCGTGCGCAGCGGCAGCTTTGTGATCGGCGCCAGCGCCCACCAGGCCGAGCCGCGCGGCTTCGTGCATGCCGAGCTGCGCCTGCTGTCGGGCCGCACGCCCGAGACCAAGCGCGACCTGTCGGACCGCATCGCCGCCGTGCTGCGCCAGCACAGCCCGCACCCCGCAGGCATGCTGGTGCAGCTGAGCGTGGACATCGTCGATATGGACCGCGCCGCCTACAGCAAGGACAAGCTGTAATCCTTAACCAACCAGCTGCGCGTCCAGCCAGCCGCGCAGGCTGTTGACGAAGGCCCAGCCCTGCGCGCGCGGCACGTCGTCCAGCCGCACCACCTGCTCCACCACACGCCCCTGCTGCAGCTGCACGGCCCGGCCCACGCCCGGCAGCAGGCCGCAGTGCAGCGGCGGCGTTACCCAGCGGCCATCGAGCCGCACGGCGATATTGCCGCGCGTGGTCTCCGTCAGCTCGCCATCCTCGTTGAACAGCACGGTGTCGAACACCGTGGCATCGGCCGGCTCGAAAGCCGCGTAGTGCTCGCGCCGCGAAGTCTTGAAGCGCACCCAGTCGCCGCGCGCCACGGCATTGGCCAGCGGCGCGCGGGCCAGTTGCAGCCGCACCGGCGTGGCCGTGGCCAGCAGCGGCTGCGCCAGCGGCGCCACGTGCCCATCGCCAGCCAGGGCCAGGCGCACCCGCCAATCGCACTGCCCGTGCTGCTCTCGCAGCGTTGCCAGCGCCTGATCGATGGCCGCCTCGGGCCAGGCGCGCCCGAAGTGCTGCGCCGCGCCCTGCATGCGCGCCAGGTGCAGCGGCAGGTGCACGAACCGGCCCTCCTTGAGCGCCAGGGTTTCCACGATATCGAAATCCGCCATCAGACCTTCTCCAGAAACATGCGTTTATGGCCCCATTCCTGCCACTCGGCCTCGGCGCTGCTGCTGGCCGTGATGCCGCTGCCGATGCCGCAGCGCAGCTCGCTGCCGCGCGCCACCACGGTGCGGATGGGCACGTTGAAGGTGGCATGCAGGCCGCCCGTCTCGGCGCCCGGCCGCACCACGCCTACCGCGCCACAGTACACGCCGCGCGGGCCGTTCTCCAGCCGGTGGATCCAGCGCATGGCCTGGCGCTTGGGCGCGCCGGTGATCGAGCCGCAGGGGAACAGCGCGGCAAACACCTCGGCCAGCCGCAGCCCGGGCCGGGTTTGCGCCACCACGTCCGAGGTCATCTGCCAGACCGTGGGCAGGGCCTCGGCATGGAACAGCCGCGGCACCTGCACGCTGTGCGGCAGCGCGATGCGCGACAGGTCGTTGCGCAGCAGGTCGACGATCATCACGTTCTCGGCGCGCTCCTTGGGCGAGGCGCGCATGGCCTCGGCGCTGGCCGCATCCTCGGCGGGCGTGGCACCGCGCGCGGCCGTGCCCTTCATCGGCCGGGTCAGGATGCGCGCGCCGTCCCAGTCGAAGAACAGCTCGGGCGATACCGACAGCACCTGTTCGGCGCCACTGTCGATGGCGGCCACATAGCCCATGGGCTGGGCCTGGCGCAGCGCGGCGAACAGCGCCGCTACATCGCTTGGCATGTCGCCTTGCATCTCGCCCAGCAGCTGCGTCGTGAGGTTGACCTGGTAGCAGTCGCCGGCGGCGATGGCCGCGAGGATCTCGGCGATGGCGGCATCGAACGCGGCCCGCCCGATGCCGGGCTGCCAGCGCACCTGCGGCGGCTGCGCCACGGCCGCGGGCTCTGCAAAATCCAGGGTTTGCTCATGCACACCAAACCAGGCCAGCGGCTCGCCGGCCGCCGGCGCATGCAGCGTACCGGCAAAGGCCGCGTCGAAGGCCTGCGCGGCCTCGTAGCGCAGCCAGCCCACGCACCAGTTTCCGGCGCGCGCGGCCTGCTCCACCGCGTCCAGCAGCGGCGCCACCTCCTCGGGACGGTAGGCGGCCAGCACGGCCTGCGGAGCGCCGAAACGCCGCCGCAGCCGCGGTGCGGCGGCATCGCGCGGATCAGGGAAATCGATGCAGGAATTCACGTCAAATCAGGCTCTGGCGCAGATGTATGTTGCGCAACAAGCTACATATATAAGAGCACACAATTTTAAGCGACACGACCCTATACCCCCGCCAGCGCACATCGTATAGACTCGCGGCACTTTGCACAGCCCCCAGCTTCCAGCCGCCATGACGTCTGCCTCCGCCACGCCCTACGGCACCATCCCGCCGGCCTCGCCGCTGCCGCAGCGCCGGCCCATCAGCCTGCCGCGCCTCGCGCAGATGCGCGCCGGCGGCGAGAAGATCACCATGCTCACCGCCTACGACGCGACCTTTGCCGCCGTGGCCGATGCCGCCGGCGTGGAGTGCATCCTCGTCGGCGACTCGCTCGGCATGGTCTGCCAGGGCCTGCCCAGCACCGTGGGCGTGTCGCTCGACGACATGGCCTACCACACGGCCAGCGTGGCGCGCGGCCTGCACCGGGTGCAGGGCACGGCCTGGCTGATCGCCGACCTGCCCTACGGCAGCTACCACGAATCGCGCGAACAGGCGCTGCGCAGCGCCTGCCAGCTGATGCAGGCCGGCGCCCACATGGTCAAGCTCGAGGGCGGCGGCTGGACGGCGCCCACCGTGCAGTTCCTGGTCGAGCGCGGCGTGCCCGTGTGCGCGCACCTGGGGCTCACGCCGCAGACCGTGCATGCGCTCGGCGGCTACCGCGTGCAGGGCCGCGATGACGCCGCCGCCGCCGTGATGCGCAGCCATGCGCACGAACTGCAGGACGCCGGCGCGTCGATGCTGGTGCTGGAGATGGTGCCCGCCCAGCTCTCGCGCACGCTCACCGACGAGCTGCCGCACTGCCACACCATCGGCATCGGCGCGGGCAGCGGCACCGCCGGCCAGGTGCTGGTGCTGCACGACATGCTGGGCATGAACCTGGGCAAGATGGCGAAGTTCGTGCGCAACTTCATGGAAGACGCCGGCAGCGTGCGCGGCGCCATCGAGGCCTATGTGCAGGCCGTCAAGAACGGGCAGTTCCCCGACGACGCGGTGCACGCCTGGTAACCCCTTCCGCAGAACCTTTCCATGCAAATCGTCCACACCATCGCCGACCTGCGCGCCGCCCTGGCTGGCCGCAGCCGCCCCGGGCTGGCCCGCCCCGGCATGGGCCGCCCAGCCTTTGTCCCCACCATGGGCAACCTGCACGACGGCCACCTGTCGCTGGTGCGCACCGCCCGCCAGCATGGCGACGTGGTCGTCGCCAGCATCTTCGTCAACCGGCTGCAGTTCCTGCCGCATGAGGACTTCGACAGCTACCCGCGCACCTGGGAGGCCGACTGCGCCAAGCTCGAGGCCACCGGCTGCGATGTGCTGTTCGCGCCGCGCGAGGCCGACCTCTACCCCGAGCCGCAGACCTTCAAGGTGCAGCCCGACCCGGTGCTGGCCGACCTGCTCGAAGGGCATTTCCGCCCCGGCTTCTTCACCGGCGTCAGCACCGTGGTGATGAAGCTGTTCTCCTGCGTCTTCGCCACCACCGGCGGCGGCGCGGCGGTGTTCGGCAAGAAGGACTACCAGCAGCTGATGGTGATCCGCCGCATGGTGCAGCAGTTCGCGCTGCCCATCGAGATCATCGCCGCCGACACGGCCCGCGCCGACGACGGCCTGGCGCTCAGCTCGCGCAACGGCTACCTCAATGCCGGCGAGCGCCACGAGGCCATGGCCTTGTCGCAGGCGTTGCGCAGCCTGGCCGACCAGTGGCTGCAGGCCGGCGCCAGCGCGCCGCAGCAGGCGGCCGCGCTGGAGCAGCAGGCCCTGGCCGCGCTGCAGGCCCGCGGCTGGCAGCCCGACTACCTGACGGTGCGCCGCCGCGCCGACCTGCAGCCCGCCGGCAGTGCCGACGGCGCCGGCCAGCTGGTGGCCCTGGGCGCGGCGCGCCTGGGCGGCACGCGCTTGATCGACAACCTGGAGTTCTGAGCCAGAAAAAACAATAGCTGCTGGCGCTTGCTACAAGCCGATTTCAAATACAAATCCATTTGAAAATCAAGAGTAGCAGGCGCCAGCAGCTATCTTTTTAGCGCCGCAGCGCCAGCGCCGCCTGCTCCAGCGCCTGCAGCAGCCACTGCACCTCGGCCACCGCGGGCCGGTGCAGCGGCAGCAGCATCTGCACCCGGTACGGAATCGAGAACGCCAGCGGCCGCAGCACCAGCTGCGGCCCGGCGCAGGCCTGGGCGGTGAAGGGGTTGACGATGGCCAGCCCCAGCCCCTGTTGCACCATGGCACAGACCGCGACGGCGCTGTGCGTCTGCAGCCGCAGCTGGCGCTGCACGCCGGCGGCGGCAAACACGGCATCGATCTGCGCGCGGTAGGGGTCGCCCTCGGCCAGGCTGATGAAGGGCTGGTCCGCAAAATCGGCCGGCACCAGCACGGGCTTGGCGGCCAACGGATGGCCGGCGGGCAGCACCGCCACCTCGTCCAGCGGCGGCAGCGGCAGCGCGCGCGTGCCTACGGGTGGTTCCGGCGGCTCGACCGCCTCGGCCAGCCCCAGGTCGAAGCGCTGGGCGCTCATCCACTCCTCCAGCAGCGGCGACTCCTGCGGCGTGATGGCCATCTGCAGCGCGGCGGCTTCGGCCGGCAGACGTGCCAATGCCGCGGGCAGCAGCGCGTGCGAGAGCGCCGGCAGGCACAGCACCTCGAGCCGCGCCGGCGTGGCCTGGGCCAGCGCCTGGGCGCGGGCCACGACGCGCTCCAGCCCCTGCCACGAGCGCTGCACCTCGTCCCACAGCGCCAGCGCCCGCGCATTGGGGCGCAGCCGGCCGCCGCCGCGCTCGAACAGCGCGTAGCCCAGCAGGCTTTCAAGCCGCGCCAGCTCGCGGCTCACCGTGGGCTGCGAGGTGTGCAGCAGCTGCGCGGCGCTGCTGACGCCGCCCGCCAGCATGATGGCGCGGAACACCTCGATGTGCCGGTGGGCGATACGGCCGGCGGGGCCGGCGGCATCGGCCGGGTTGGATGGCGAAGACATGGTTCAGCATATCAAACATGAATACATCTACCAAAACAAAGTATTCGACCAAATACCGAAAGCCGGGCATGATGGGCCGCTGGATTTCAAGCATTTTTGGCATCTAGCGCCCTACCATCAAGCGCTGGCAGCTATTCATTCAAGAGCAAACCCATGAGCAATCCCTTCTCTCCCGACCTGCTGTGGCAGCTGGCCGACCAGTACGGCACCCCGCTGTGGGTCTACGACGCCGCCACCATCCGCGAGCGCATCGCGCAGCTCTCGGCCTTCGACACCGTGCGCTTCGCGCAGAAGGCCTGCTCCAACATCCACATCCTCAAGCTCATGCGCGAGCAAGGCGTGCAGGTCGATGCCGTCTCGCGCGGTGAGATCCTGCGCGCGCTGGCCGCGGGCTACAGCGCGGGCAGCGCCGACGGCCAGCCCAGCGGCATCGTCTTCACCGCCGACGTGATGGACGAAACCACGCTGGCCACCGTGGTCGAGCACCGCGTGCCGGTCAACGCCGGCTCCATCGACATGCTGCACCAGCTCGGCGCCGCGTCGCCCGGCCATGCGGTGTGGCTGCGCATCAACCCCGGCTTCGGCCACGGCCACAGCAACAAGACCAACACCGGCGGCGAGCACAGCAAGCACGGCATCTGGCACACCGACCTGACGATGGCGCTGGCGGTGATCGCCGAGCGCGGCCTCAAGCTCGAAGGCCTGCACATGCACATCGGCTCGGGCGTGGACTACAGCCACCTGCAGCAGGTCTGCGGCGCCATGGTGCAGCTGGTGCAGACCGCCAAGAATGCCGGCCACGACCTGCACGCCATCTCGGCCGGCGGCGGCCTGTCCATCCCGTACAAGCCGGGCGACGCCACCATCGACACCCAGCACTACTTCGGCCTGTGGGACGCCGCGCGCAAGCAGGCCGAGGCCATCGTCGGCCACGCGCTGGCGCTGGAGCTGGAGCCGGGCCGCTACCTCGTGGCCGAGTCCGGCGTGCTGCTGGGCCAGGTGCGCGCCACCAAGAACGCGGGCAGCAACCATTTCGTGCTGGTCGACACGGGCTTCAA
>JBLZYV010000030.1:0-45862 GCA_050282565.1 Comamonas sp. | reverse complement strand
TGCCGGCCTGGGCGCGCGTGGCCTTGTACTCGGGCAGGTAGCGGCCGGCCTGGCGCATCAGCCACAGCGGGGTGTAGTCGGTGGCCTGGCGGCGGCAGGCGCGCAGAAAGGTGTCGTTCGAAAGCGGGGTGAAAGTCGTGCTCATCCCCGCATTGTCGTTCACCGCCACGCCGCCCATGGCCCAAAAAAGGAGCAGCAGCCACCCTTTATGGGCATGAATCGGGTCCAGCCCAATCAGGATGAGCGCGAGCTGCTCTTGTTTTGATAGTTCGGACGGGCGCTGCGCGGCGGGTAGACGCGCGGCTCGGCGGGCTGCAGCAGCATCTGTTCGGCCTGCTGCTGCAGCTGGGCCAGCGTGGCGTCGAGCTGGGCGGCGTCCGCGGGCGCCAATGGCGCGAGCATGCGCAGGTTGATCTCGCGGATCTGCGGGAACAGCGTCTGGTGCAGTTGCTGACCGGCCTCAGTCAGTTGCAGCACGGCTTGGCGGCGGTTGCCGGGCTGGGCGTGGCGCTGCACCAGCCCCTTGGCCAGCAGCGAGGCGATGGCGCGCGAGGTGCGGGCGCGGTCCAGCTCCAGCCGCTCGGCCAGCGCCGACGGAGGCAGGCCCGGCTGCTGCGCCAGCCACATCAGCACGCCCCATTCGCGGCGGGTGATGCCGTACTGCCCCTCGCACAGCCGCGTGACCAGCCGCGCCGACACCGCCGTGAGCTTGGCCAGCCGGTACAGCAGCAGGTCGGAGGCCTGCTGCGGATCGGTGAGCGGATGGGCGGCTGCGGGGGCGGGCATGCGGGAAATTCCTCACAACAGTTGATTTCAACAATCGTTTTGGCGCTGGCACCATTGTGGCCACAGCCGGGCCGATGGCCAGATAGATCATCGGGTGCATAGCTTATGGCCTGGGCGATGAAGCCATGGGGCACCATGTCCGGTTTTTGATTTGTGGAGAGCAACAGCATGATCCAGCGCCGCCAGTTCCTGACCCATTCCACCCTGCTTGCCGGCGCCGCCGCGCTGCCCGCCTGGGCGCAGGAGCAGACCCTGCGCGTGGTCGTGGGCTATCCCGCCGGCGGCTCCAGCGACCGGGTTGCGCGCATCGTGGCCGACAAGCTGCAGGCCGCGCTGCGCCAGACGGTGATCGTCGAGAACAAGGTGGGCGCGGGCGGCCGCGTGGCCGCGCAGTACGTGAAGAACGCCCCCGCCTCGCAGCCCATGCTGATGCTGGCCAACCCCGCCGTGATGGTGGTGGCGCCGCAGGTGATGAGCGACGTGGGCTACGACGCGGCCAAGGATTTCGTGCCGGTCAGCGAGGTCAACAGCTACGTCTTCGGCGTGGCCGTGTCGTCGGCCGTGCCGGTCAAGGAATTGAAGCACCTGCTGGCCTGGCTCAAGGCCAACCCCAGCCAGGCCAACATCGGCGTGCCCGCCACCGGCAGCCTGCCGCATTTCTTTGCGCTGATGCTGGGCCAGCAGGCCCAGGTACAGGCCGAGGCCGTGGGCTACAAGGGCTCGGCGCCGCTGGTCACCGACCTGATCGGCGGGCAGATCCCGGCGGCGGTGGACACGCTGGACGTGCTGCTGCCTCAGCACGAGGCCGGCAAGCTGCGGCTGCTGGCCGTGTCGAGCGAGCAGCGCCACCCGCTGGCGCCGCAGGTGCCCACGCTGAAGGAGGCCGGCGTGAACCTGGCCGCCGCGGGCTGGAACACCTTCTTTGCGCCGCGCAGCATGCCGGCAGCCCAGCTGGCGCGCTACGAGGAGGCCATCCACCGCGTCATGCAGGACCCGGAAACGGCGCGGCAGTTCAAGTCGTCCAACCTCGATCCGGTGGTGGCCACGGCCGCGCAGACGCGCCAGCGCCTGGCCGCGTACCGCCAGCAGTGGGAGCCGGTGATCCGCGCCTCGGGCTATCGCCCTTGATTGCTATTTATTTAATAGCTGTTTGCGCTTGATGGTAAAGCCATGGGTGCCAATTTGGCCTGAATTTTCATGACACGCCCCAACATCATCTTCATCGTCGCCGACGACCTGGGCTATGCCGACCTGGGCTGCTACGGCGGGCGCGACGCGGGCTTTGGCCCGGTCTCGCCGGTGCTCGACGGCCTGGCGGCCAACGGCCTCAGGCTCACGCAGGGCTACTCGAACTCGCCCGTATGCTCGCCCACGCGCTTTGCGCTGATGACGGCGCGCTACCAGTACCGCCTGCGCGGCGCGGCCGAGGAGCCCATCCGCACCGCCACGCGCGGCAACGATCAGCTCGGCCTGCCGCCCAGCCATCCCACGCTGCCCTCGCTGCTCAAGGACGCGGGCTACCGCACCGCGCTGATGGGCAAGTGGCACCTGGGCTACCCGCCGCATTTCGGTCCGCTGCGCTCGGGCTACGAGGAGTTCTTCGGCCCCATGTCGGGCGGGGTGGACTACTTCAGCCACTGCGGCGCCAACGGCCAGCACGACCTGTGGTTCGGCGATGCCGAGAAGGCCGAGGAGGGCTATCTCACCGACCTCATCACCGACTACTCGGTGGACTACATCCACCGCCGCGCCGACGAGGCGCTGGCCGGCACGCCGTTCTTTTTGAGCGTGCACTACACCGCGCCGCACTGGCCGTGGGAGACGCGCGACGACGAGGCCCTGTCGCGCGAGCTGCGGGACAGCCAGCAGGCCATCTACCACCTGCATGGCGGCAACGTGGAAAGCTACCGCCGCATGGTCCACCACATGGACGAAGGCATAGGCCGCATCATGCAGGCGCTGGACATGCATGGCCTGGCGCACAACACGCTGGTGGTCTTCACCAGCGACAACGGCGGCGAGCGCTTCTCGGACAGCTGGCCGCTGGTCGGCGGCAAGATGGACCTGACCGAGGGCGGCATCCGCGTGCCGTGGATCGCGCACTGGCCGGCGGGCATCGCGCCCGGCGGCGTCAGCCGGCAGACCTGCCTGACCATGGACTGGTCGGCCACCATGCTGGAGCTGGGCGGCGCCACGGCGGTCGAAGGCTACCCGTGGGACGGCGCCTCGCTGCAGCCGCTGCTGCGCAATGCGCGCACGCTGCAGGACCGGCCGCTGTTCTGGCGCATGAACCATCGCGGCCAGCGCGCCATGCGCGACGGCGACTGGAAATATCTGCGCGTGGACGGTATCGACTACCTCTTCAACCTGGCCGCCGACGAGCGCGAGCGCGCCAACCTCGCGCCGGTGCAGCCCGAGCGCCTGCAGGCCATGGTCGCCGCCTGGGAGGCCTGGAACGCCAGCATGCCCGCCATCCCCGGCGATGCGACGGTGAGCCTGTGCTACACCGAGCAGGACATGCCGCAGCGCTGAGCGGCGGTCAGCGCCAGAGGCCCGGCTTTTCGCCGTCGTCCACCTTGGTGGCGATCAGCCCGATGCCCGACAGCAGGCCGACGATGATCGCGAACAGGTAGACCGCGTTGGCCACGGCCAGGCTCAGGCTGTAGCTCCACTGCAGCCCGGTGCACAGCGAGGGATTCGGGTAGAGGTTGTCGCACTGGTTGAGCGCGGGCATGTGCATGTACCACAGCAGCGCGAGCGCGGCAAAGCCCAGGGCCAGGGCGGCGCCGGTGGCATTGCGGTGGTAGCGCAGCGCCAGCAGCAGCGAGACCGGCACGGCCGTGCCCCAGACCAGCATCAGCAGCCAGCTGGCCAGCGGCACGACGGCGAGCAGTTGCTGCAGCCCGCTCCATTTGGGCAGATCGGCCAGCACCGCCAGCAGATTCCACTCCATGGGGACGACGATCCCGGCAATGGCCAGGCTGGCCAGCAGGATGCCGAAGCACACCAGCTTCGGCGAGTGGTGCCGGTGGACGCCGACGGGCGGCGGGGTATGAACAGTCGAGGCCATGGTGCATCTCCTGGGTGGGCGCCGCCAAGGGGCAAACCAGCGGCGCGGTTCATACAGCCATGGCGGGCGGGAGGCGGATTCGCAGCCAGACCGCCACGGCACCATGGCTCCCACTATAGGCCGATGGCCAGCCCCTGGCTAGCCGGGCCAGGCATGCATGCGACTGGGGTGGTGGCTTGGGGCCTGCTGGCCCCTGTGGCGCCGGGGCCGGTGGGCCCATCCCCATGGACACCTTCTCTATTTGGGATTACATTGAGTAATCCGAAATAAGAGGTGCCCCATGTCTCCCCGAGCCTATCGCCAGTCGGCGCGCGCCGACGCGGTGCTGGATACCGAGCGGCAGATCGTTGACGCGCTGTTCGCGCTGCTAGAGGCGCGCTGGTTCGATGAAATCACGCTCGACGACATTGCCGCCGCCGCCGGCACCACCCGCCAGACCGTGATCCGCCGCTTCGGCAGCAAGGCCGGCGTACTCAGCGCCATGGCGATGCGGATGGATACCTCGATCCGGGCCCAGCGCTGGGGCACGCCCGCCGACAACGTGGCCGACATCGTCGCGCTGCTGATGGACGACTACGAGCGCACCGGCGACATCCTCGTGCGGACGCTGGGGCAGGAAGCCCGCATTCCCGAATTCGCCGCCGTCCTCGACCGGGGGCGCCAGGGCCATCGTGAGTGGATCGGAGACATGTTCAGCGCCTGGCTGGCCAAGCTCGACAGCCAGACCCGCGCGGACAGGCATGCGCAGTTGCTGGTTCAGACCGATGTCTGGGTCTGGCACCTGTTGCGCCGGGCGCAGGGGTATTCGGCGGCGCAGACCGGCCGGCTCATGACGCAGGCGATAGAGCGCCTGCTGCGCGAGGATGGACAACGCTGACCCAAGGACCAAGGCGATGACCAAGACGACAGCGGCAGGGCCGCAGCTGCGCATCCTGGCGGTCTGCTGGGAAGGCGGCGGCAATGTGCCGCCGACGCTCGCAGCCGTGCGCGCCCTCGCCGCGCGGGGCCACCAGGTGCGCCTTATCGCCGACGACACGATGCGCGTGGAGGCGGTCGAGGCAGGGGCCCGGTTCCTGCCCTGGAAGCGCGCCCCGAACCGTCCGGACCGCTCGCCCGCCAGCTGCTTCGTCCGCGATTGGGAAGCCGCCGATGGCCTGGCGGGCTTCCGGCGCGGGTGCGAGTGCATCTTCGTCGGGCCCGCGCAGGCTTATGCCGAGGACATCCTCGAAGCGCTGGACATCGAGCCGGCCGACATGCTGCTCGGCACCGACCTGCTGTTCGGCAGCATGCTCGCGGGCGAAGTGGCGAGGATTCCCACGGCCCTGCTCGCCAGCAATATTTCGCTCTGGCCCCTGCCCGGGCATCCGCCGTTCGGCCCGGGCCTGCTGCCGGCCCGGTCGGCGGCGGAGCGGGTGCGCGACGCCGAGGTGTCGGTGAGCATCGAGCAGCTCTGGGATGGTTTCCTGCCCGGTCTCAACGCCGCCCGTGGCCATTTCGGCCTTGCGCCGTTGGCCCATGTCCGCGAACAGCCCTTGCGCGCCGGGCGCCATCTGCTGGCCACCAGCCGCAGCTTCGATTTTCCGACCGAGCGCCTGCCCCGGCAGGTGCGCTACGTGGGGCCGCTGCTGGAGATGCCGAGCTGGGCCAGCGAACGCTGGGCTGGCCTGCCCGAGCGCGGAATGCGGCCCCTCGTGCTCGTGTCGTTCAGCACCACCAACCAGGGGCAGGCCGATGTGCTCCAGCGGGTGATATCGGGCCTGGCCGGGGAGCCGGTCGAGGTGGTTGTCACGCTTGGCAAGGCGCTTGAGGGGCTGCGCCTCGAGGCGCCGGCAAACGCCACCGTTCTGGCCCACGCCGCGCATGACGACCTGCTGGGCCAGGCCGGCGTGGTCGTCACCCACGGCGGGCACGGCACGGTCCTGCGCTCGCTGTGCCATGGCGTCCCGCTGGTCGTGCTCCCGATGGGGCGAGACCAGAATGACAACGCCGCGCGCGTCGCCTACCACGGTGCGGGCCTGCGTCTCGATCCTTCCGCATCCCCGATCCTGCTCGGCGAGGCCGTGCGGCGCGTGCTGTCCGAGCCGGGCTTCGCCGGGCGGGCGTCGGCACTGGGGCGCGCCATCGCCGCGGAAGGCCCGGGGCCTGCCCGGCTCGTCGCCGCCATCGAGGAATTCGCCCTGGAATCGACCACCGTCCATCGAAAGGAAATCGGATCA
Source organism: Comamonas sp. (assembly GCA_050282565.1). Taxonomy (GTDB): domain Bacteria; phylum Pseudomonadota; class Gammaproteobacteria; order Burkholderiales; family Burkholderiaceae_C; genus Comamonas. The sequence goes on along the minus strand of JBLZYV010000030.1, from coordinate 39,790 downwards.
TGACGAACCTTGCTGCAAGCCCCAGCGGAATGGCCCTTGCGCCCGGCCAGCTGGATGCCTATCTCGCCAGGATCGGTGCTGCTCGGCCAACGGCTCTGGACGCAGCCAGCCTGTCGACGCTGCACCGGGCCCATCTCATGGCCTTCACCTGGGAGGCGCTGGATGCCTTCATGGGGTGGCCGACCTCGATCGCCCCGGCCGCGGCCTACGCCAAGATGGTGGAAGGCCGGCGTGGCGGCTGGTGCTACGAGATGAACGGCCTGTTCGGCGCGGCGCTCGCCGCGCTCGGTTTCCGCGTGACGCGCCTGTGCGGCGGCGTCCACCGCGAAACGCTGGGCAACAACGTGGTCGGCAACCATCTGACGCTGCGGGTCGATCTCGACCGGCCGTACCTGGCCGAGGTCGGCCTGGCGGACGCCATCGTCGAGCCGGTGCCGCTGGCCGTGGGGCCGATCCGCCAGCGCGGTTTTGACTTTTCGATCGTGCCGGCGGATGAGGGCTGGCTGCGCTTCAGGAACCATGCGCGCGGCATGGCGCCCAGCTTCGACTTCCGGCCCGACCACAGCGACGAAGCCTCCATGGAGGCCACCCGATGCTGGCTGACGCAGGACCCGGGCTCGCCGTTCACCCATGCGCTGGCGATCCTGCGGCATACCGCGGATGGCTATGTGGCCCTGAAGAACGACAGCCTGTGTCAGGTGACGGCGGATGGTGTCAGCGAACAGCGCATCACCGGAGCGGACCATTTCGCGGACACGCTCCAGACGGTTTTCCAGCTCGACGTTCCCGAGCCCGGCCGCGTCTGGGACAGGATCCAGGCGGCCGCCTGAGCGGCCCCGGCCGCACTAGAGCGTCCGCAGCGCCTCCAGCACCTCGCCGGTGCTGAGGATCTCGGACAGTACCACCGGCGGCTTGCCGGGGGCGTAGAGCACATAGACCGGCACGCCGCTGCGGCCCAACTGGCTCAGGGCGGCGGTGATGGCCGGGTCCTGGCGCGTCCAGTCGGCGCGCAGCAGCTCGACCTTGCGCTCGGCGAAGCCGGCCAGCACGTCCGGGTGGCTTAGCGTGGTGCGCTTGTTGTACTGGCAGGTCACGCACCAGGCGGCGGTGAAGTCCACGAACACCGGCTGCTGCTGGGCCAGCGCCTGGGCCACGCGGTCGGCGGACCAGGGCTGCCACGGCTGCGCGGCATCGCCGCTGGCCTGGGCCTGTGCGGGCGCCACGGCGGCTTGCAGGATGTTTTTGCCGCTAGCGCCCACCAGGGCTGCGCTGACAGCTATGAATGCGGTAGCAAGCACCCAGCGCGTGCGCCCAGCCAGCGTCAGCGCCCAGACCACGGCGGCCAGCGCCACCAGCAGGGCCAGCAGCGTGGCAGCGCCGTCGATGCCCGATTGCTGGCCCAGCACCCACACCAGCCAGACCACGGTGGCGAACATGGGGAAGGCCATGGCGCGGCGGAAGGTGTCCATCCACGCGCCGGGGCGCGGCAGCCAGCGCGCCACGGCCGGCACCCAGCTGGCCAGCAGGTAGGGCAGGGCCATGCCCACGCCCAGCGCGGCGAAGACCAGCAGGGCCTGCGCGGCGGGCAGGCTCACGGCCAGGCCCATCGAGGCGCCCATGAAGGGCGCGGTGCAGGGCGAGGCCACGGCCACGGCCAGCACGCCCGACAGGAAGGCGTTGACCACCGGGTGTCGGGCCTGGTGGCCGGCCAGGCTGCTGGGTAGCAGGTGGCCGAACTCGAACACGCCGGCGAGGTTGAGGCCGATCACCGTGAACAGCGCCGCCAGCACCGCCACCGTCAGCGGCGACTGCAGCTGGAAGCCCCAGCCCAGCTGTTGCCCCGCGGCGCGCAGCGCCAGCAGCAGCGCGCCCAGCGCCAGGAAGGACAGCACCACGCCGGCGGTGTAGGCCAGGCCGCTGGCGCGCTGGCGCCCCAGGTCGCTGCCGTGCGAGGCGAAGCCCAGCACCTTGATCGCCAGGATGGGGAAGACGCAGGGCATCAGGTTCAGGATCAGGCCGCCGAGCAGCCCGCCCAGCAGGGCCAGCCACAGCGAGGGGGCGGAGCCGGCGGGTGCGGCAGGCGCGGCGCCCGCCGCATTGGCCGCCAGCGCGGCCTGCAGCGCGGGCGAGACCTCGGCGCGCGCGGCGGCGGTCCAGGGCTGGTCGAGCGCGGCCTCGGTGCGCCAGGCGATGGCGCCGTCGGCGTTGCGGTGGTCGGCCGTGGTCAGCACCAGCGGCAGCGCCTCGGGCGCCGGGCCGCGCGAGGCCGACAGCGGCACGCGGGCCTGCCAGGTGGCGCCGTTCCAGGATTGCTGCAGGTCCTTGCCGTCCTGCATGGCGTGGTGCAGGGCCTCGCCTTGCTCGGGCAGTATGGTCAGCGGCTGGCCCTGCAGCGCGGCCGGCAGGCCGGTGGCGCTGAGCTGCAGGAAGTCTCCGTCCACCGTGGCGTGGCTTTCGCCCTTGAGCGCCACCGGTGCCTGCTTGGCGGCGGCGGCAAAGTCGGCCGCGAACAGGGCCGTGGTGCCGGCCAGCGGCAGCGTCAGGCTGAAGTCGCCCTGCTCGGGGATGCATTCAACGCGGCAGACCAGCCATTGCGCGTGCAGCTGCACGGTCACCTCGCGCTGGCCGGCGGCCGGCGCGAACATGGTCGAGACCTGCACGGGCACCGGCAGCAGCACCTTGCCTTCGTAGCCGTAGTTGACCAGGCTGCCGATGCGGATCGGGTGGGGCGTGGGCCAGGCGATCTCGCCGGCGTCCCAGCCGGCGGGCAATTGCCAGTCGAGCTGCGTGGGCAGGCCCGAGTCGCCGGGATTCTTCCAGTAGGTGTGCCACTCGGGCTGGTGCTCCAGCAGCAGGCCGAGCTGCAGCGGCTTGCCGGGCGCGATGCCGTCGGGCGCCTGGGCGACCAGTTCGGCGCGCACGCGCGGCGTGGTGACCACCGGGCTGGCAGGACTGGCGGCGGCTGGGCTTGCGCCGCCGATGCCGAGCTTGATTTGCGCTTCAGCGCTGTTGGAGAAAGCGCTGATAGCTATGAAAAGCGAAGCAAAAAAAAGCGCCCAGCGGGTGCGGCGTGTAGTGGTTGTCTGCATAGGTGTGACCGGGTGGCCTCGGTGGGAGTCCGGTGGGCGCGCGAAGGTTCCCCGCGGCCGCCATTATGCGGATACACGGTCGATTGTTAATTCGCAAAAAATATCAACCCATAGTTGATCAATAGTGGACAGCAGGGAGCCGGGCTTTCAGAATGGCCGGTCCAGGACGCATTCATACAAGGAGACAAGATCCATGGCTGGAACCATCCGGGCGGGCAGCACCCGTCGCCATTTTCTGAGCACCACGGCTACGGCGGCTGCCGCTTTCGGCGCGCCGCACTGGGCGCTGGCGCAGTCGGCCTACCCGAACAAGCCGGTGCGGGTGATCGTGCCCTTCCCGGCGGGCGGCACGACCGACGTGGTGGCGCGCCTGGTGCTGCAAAAGCTCGGCGAGCTGATGAAGGCCTCGTTCGTGGTCGAGAACAAGGGCGGCGCCAACGGCATCATCGGCACCGAGCAGGTGGCGCGCGCGCCGGCCGACGGCTACACGCTGCTGTTCAACACCGGCGGCGCGCAGACGCTGAGCCCGGTGATCTACAAGGCGGGCTACGAGGCGGCGGCCAGCTTCGAGCCCATCGCCAAGGTGTGCGACGTGGGCTTCGTGGTGATCGCCCGCAAGGACCTGCCGGTGAACTCGATGCAGGAGCTGATCGCGCTGGCCAAGAAGTCCACCGACAAGCCGCTGACCATCTCGTCGGGCAGCAGCATGATCACGCTGATCACCGAGCAGTTCAAGCGCGTGATCGGCGCGCCGCACCTGATCAACGCGCAGTACAAGGGCACCAGCCCGCAGATGCAGGCGGTGGTGGCGGGCGAGGTGGATTTCTCGTTCGACTCGTTCGCGTCGGTGGAGATGATCCGCGCCGGCCGCGTCAAGGCGCTGGGCGTGATGCTGCCGCACCGCGCCGAGAGCTTCCCGCAGGTGCCCACGTTCAAGGAGCTGGGCATCAAGGACATGGATTTCAGCTCGTGGGCCGGCATGCTGGCGCCCAAGGGCACGCCCAAGGAGATCGTGCAGGCGCTGGCCAAGGGCGTGGACCAGGTCATGCAGATGCCTGACGTGCTGGCCAAGCTCAAGACCTATGACTACGTGCCCACGCGCATCACGCCCGAGGCCTTCGGCAAGCAGCTCCAGGCCGAGAACGACCGCTGGAAGCAGGTGGTGAAGGACACGGGCTTCAAGATCGAGTAAGCGACTCAAAAAACAGAGCTGCCAGCGCTCGCCACTATTGGATTTCAGGTTGAAAAATACCTGAAACCAAATGGTGGAGAGCGCTGGCAGCTCTTTTTTTGCGAGTAAGCCTTAGCCGCGGAAGCGCAGCGCCGCCTGGCGCACCACCTCGGGCAGCAGGTGCTCGCGCGCCAGCACCTCGCGCAGCCAGCGGGCGTCGTTCTGGCCGGCGTTCACGTCCTGGCGCAGCGCTTTCAGCGCCTCCTGGCTGGACGGCGGCGCGTGCGCGGTGATGCGCTGCAGCGTGTGCAGGATGTGCTCGCGCAGCGCCATGTGCTCGCCGCTGACCGGGTCGACATACACGCCTTCCAGCCCGAAGCGGCAGGCCTGGAAGCGGTTGTAGGTGTAGACGAGGTAGTCGTCCTCCTGCGGCGTGAACGGGTTGTCCGCCAGGAACCACGCGCCCAGCGCCTGCACGTAGGCCGCCAGCGACGCCGCTCGCTCGATGGACAGCGGCGTGTCGAACACGCGCACCTCAACGGTGCCGAACTCGGGCTTGGGGCGGATGTCCCAGTAGAAGTCCTTCATGCTGGTGATGACGCCGGTGGCGGTCATCTTGTCGAAGTAGCGCTCGAAGTCCTCCCAGTGCAGCGCGAACGGCGCGCGGCCCGACAGCGGAAAAGCGAACACCGAGTTCAGCCGCGCCGAGTCGAAGGCCGTGTCCTGCCCCTGCACGAAGGGGCTGGACGACGACAGCGCGATGAAGTGCGGGATGTAGCGCGACAGCCGGTGCAGCATCAAGAGCGCCGCATCGGCGTCGGGGCAGCCCACGTGTACGTGCTGGCCGAAGATGGTGAACTGCTTGGTCAGGTAGCCATACAGCGCCGTCAGCTCCTTGAAGCGCGGCTTGTCGTAGATGCGCTGCTGGTGCCACTGCTGGAACGGGTGCGTGCCGCCGCCCACCAGCGCAATGTTCAGCCGGTCGGCCGCCTTGACCAGCACGTCGCGGGTCACGCGCAGCTGGTTCAGGGCGTCCTCGGCGTCGGTGCAGATGCCGGTGGATATCTCGATCATGCTGGACGTGACCTCGGGCACGATGCTGCCCGGCACCTTGGCCTTGGCCAGCAGCGCCAGCATGTCCTGCGCGTAGGGCGCGAGGTCATAGTCGTGCGTGCTCACGAGCTGCAGCTCCAACTCCACGCCCAGCGTCAGCGGATCGGAATGGTGGAAAGCTTCAAGCGTCATGGCGTTGTCCTTTGCGCAGCAGGGCGGAGGGGCCGATGCCGCGGTGCGCCTCGCCCGATTGCCACCAGGCTAGCGACATCAGCAGCGCGCCGACCAGCTCGCTGGCCACCACCATCGGCAGCGCCAGCGCGGCGAAGGTGGCGGCGTAGCTGCCATCGGCGCCCGGCGTGGCGGCCCACTGCGCCGCCAGCGTGGAGGCCAGCAGCAGCGCCACGCCCGACTGCGGCAGCTGCGCGCAGCCCACGGCCCATTGCCGGCGCCATTTGAGGCCGCTGGCCCAGCCGCCCAGCGCCACGCCCAGCCACTTGGCCACGCCGCGCGCCAGCGCCGCCGCCAGCGCCCAGGCCAGCAGGTGCGGCGTGACGCCCACGCGCGCCACCATACTGGCGATCAGCACGAACATCAGCAGGTTGAGCATGGAATTGGCCGACACGAAGGCCGGCGGCCACACCAGCGGGCGCGGGCTCAGGTTGCGCAGCAGCACGCCGGCCAGCAGCAGCGCCAGCGCCGCCGAGCCGCCCCAGCGCTGCGACATGGTGGCCACGGCGGCCAGCACCGCCAGCATGTACAGCGCCGTGTTGTCGCTGCCCGAGGGGCGCCAGCGCAGCACGGGCCACAGCAGGCCGGCGGCCAGCGCCGTCCACAGCAGCGTGAGCAGCAGGTCGCCGCCGAGCTGGGCGATCGCGGCCAGCCAGTGGGCCTCGGCCGGCGCCAGGTGGCCCACGGCGGCCAGCAGCCCGCCCATCAGCAAGGCATAGAAGGCCGAGAGCGTCGCCAGCGTCAGGCTGCGGTCGGTGATCGGGCCCTTGGCCTGCAGGTCGAGCGCGACGCGCAGCACCACCGACGGCGAGGCCGCCATGGCCACCACGCCCAGGCCCAGCGCCACGGGCAGGGGCTGGCCGATCCACCACAGCAGCGCCGCCACGGCGGCAAAGCCCAGCAGCGATTCGAGCAGGCTCTGCACCAGCACGCCCGGCTGGCGCAGCAGCCAGCGCAGCGAGAGCTGGGTGCCCGCCATCAGCAAGGTGGCGGCCAGCGCCATCTGCAGCAGCAGCATGCCCAGGCCCTGCACGGGCCAGGGCAGGTCGCCGAAGCCGATCCAGCCGGCCGCCAGGCCCACCACGGTGTAGCCCAGCATGCGCGGCAGGCCGGTATAGCGGTGCACCGCATGGCCCACCAGCGCGGCGCTGGCCACCAGCATGGCCCAGTTCAGCAGGGCGGGGCTGTCGGCCAGGCTGGCCCAGAGGGAGGATAGAGCGGGAGGCGCGGTGGCTGTGCTCATGCAGATCTCCAAAGGATGACGGCTGGTGCCGTTCTGGTTGTAGGGGGAGGGGACGGGAGCGGCGCAGGGGGCGAGCCGTCCGACGGAGGGAGTGGCTTTCCGCGGGAAAGCCGGCGCAAATCGTTAACAGATTCTCAACGCGATGTGACTTGATGATACGGGCAGCCGACCCGGCCACCAAACTCGGGGCGCCGGCCGCGGGGGAGTTGCCTGTAGGACAACGTCCATTGCGCTTGTAGGATGCAGTAAAAAAGCCACCGGCCCGAGGGCGCGGTGGCTTTCAAAAACAATAGCTATCAGCGCTTACTGCTTGCGGGCTGCAATCGCTTTTTCTGCAATGTCCACCAGGTCGGTGCCGACCTGCTGTTTCCATTTGTCGTACACCGGGCGGGTGGCCTTCACGAAAGCTTCGCGCTCGGTCGGGCTGAGCTGGGTGACGGTGACGCCGCCGGCCGCCAGGGCCGCCACCAGCGGCTTGTCGGCCTCGATCATGCCCTTGCGGGCGATGGCGATCTCTTCCTTGCCGGCCTCGATGGCGGCCTGGCGCACGATGTCCTGGTCAGCCTTGGTCCAGCTGTTCCAGATGTCCTTGTTGACCACGAAGATCAGCGGATCGTTGATGTAGCCCCACAGCGTCAGGTGCTTCTGGCCCACGGTTTGCAGCTTGGCGGCCTGGTAGACGGCCACGGGGTTTTCCTGGCCGTCCACGGCGCCGCTGGCCATGGCGGGCTGGGCATCGGCCCAGCTCATCTGCGTGGGGTTGGCGCCCAGCGCGGTGAAGGTGTCGACGAACAGCGGCGAGCCCACGACGCGGATCTTCAATCCCTTCAGATCCGCCGGGCTCTTGATGGCGTGCTTGGAGTTGGAAATCTCGCGGTAGCCGTTCTCGCCCCAGGCCAGCGGCACCACGCCGGCCTTCTCCAGGCGCGCGAACAGGCGCTTGCCGGGCTCGCCCTGGGTGAGCGCGTCGGCGGCGGCGTAGTCGGGCATCAGGAAGGGCAGCGCGAACAGGTTCAGCTCCTTGATCTGCGGCGACCAGTTCAGCGTCGAGCCGATGGCCATGTCGATCACGCCCTGGCGCAGCGCGCTGAACTCACGCGTCTGGTCGCCCTGGATCAGCGACACGCCGGGGTACAGCTTGATGTTGATGCGGCCCTGGGTGCGCTCGCGCACCTTGTTGGCCCAGATCTCGCCGCCCTTGCCCCAGGGGAAGGCCGTGCCCAGCACCAGCGACATGCGGTATTCGCTCTTGTAGTTGCCCTGGGCCAGGGCCGGCGTGGCGCTGAAGGCCAGCGCGGCCGCGGCGGCGAGGGACGAGGCGAGGAAGCTGCGAAGTTTCATGGATAGTGTCTCCTTATAAAAAGATCAATGTTAGTTAATAACCCAGGTACTCGGGCAGCCACAGCGCCAGCTGGGGCCAGGCGATCACCGCCACCATCACCAGGAACATGGCCAGCAGCATGGGGCCGACCCAGCGCACGGTGGACTCCATGCGCACGCCGGCGATGCGGCACGACACCATCAGGTTCACCGCCAGCGGCGGCGTGAACTGGCCCAGCGCCACCTTGAGCGTGAGGATGACGCCGAACCACACCGGGTTCCACTGGTAGTGGTTCATGATGGGCGCGAGCAGCGGCACGAAGATCAGGAAGATCGACACGCCGTCGAGGAACATGCCCACGGTGATCAGCAGCAGGATCAAGAGCGCCAGCACGCCGTATTCGCCCAGGCCCGAGTTCACGATGGCGTTGGTGACCGGATCGATCACGCCCAGCGTGGACAGCGAGAACGCGAAGATGCCGGCCAGCGATACCACGATCAGGATCACCGCCGACAGCTCGCCCGCCTCGCGCAGGATGGGGAACAGGTCGCGCAGCGTGATGGTGCGGTGCACGAACATGCCCACGAAGAGGCCGTAGAACACCGCGACCACGGCGGCCTCGGTGGGCGTGAACCAGCCGGCGCGCATGCCCCCGAGGATCACCACCGGCGCCGCCAGGCCCCAGGCGGCCTCGCGCAGGCTCTGCCAGAACGGCGGGCGCGGCAGCGTGGCCTCGAGCGCGCCCATCTTGTGCTTGCGCGCCATCCACACGGCGGGCACGATCAGCGCGATGCCGGCCAGCACGCCCGGCACCATGCCGGCGGCGAACAGCGCGGGCACCGAGGCGCCCGGCACCAGCACCGAGTAGATGATGAAGGCCACCGATGGCGGGATCAGGATGTCGGTGGCCGCCGCGGCCCCGACCACGCTGGCCGAGAAGCTGCCGGGGTAGCCGGCGCGGCTCATGGCCGCGATCATCACGCCGCCCACAGCGGCCGCGTTGGCCGGGCCCGAGCCCGAGATGCCGCCGAGGAACATGGCCACGACGATGGCCACCAGCGGCAGCATGCCCGGGCCGCGGCCCACGATGGCGATGGCGAAGTTGACCAGGCGCAGCGCCACGCCCGAGCGGTCGAAGATCGATCCCACGAGCACGAACATGGGGATGGCCAGCAGCGGGTACTTGCCCAGGCCGGCATAGAAGTTCTGCGGCACGGCCAGCAGGCCGAACCACTGCGCATCGGCATTGGCCAGCGCGATGGCGGCGGCCCCGGCCAGGCCCAGCGCGGCGCCGATGGGCACGCCCACGAACATCATGAGCAGGAAGACGACGAAGAGCAGCGTGGCGATCATGCGGCCTCCTCTTCATCGACGGCGGCATAGCTGGCCTGGCCCTGGCGCAGGTACAGGCCCAGCGCGCGCAGCGTGATCAGCGCCGAGAACACCGGCAGCCACACCGAATACCACCACTGTGGCACGCCGATGCCGGGCGAGGTCTCCTCGAAGCGGAAGTCGTCGTAGACCACGCGCACGCTGAGTACCGCGATCACCCCGAACAGCAGGGCCACCATCAGCGAGCCGAAGCGGGCCAGGGCCTTGCGCCGGCGCGCATCGCCACCCTGGGCGAAGTATTCGATGCGGATGTGCAGGTCGCGCGCCACGGCGCCCGAGCCGGCCACCAGCGCGAGCACGATCATCAGGAAGACCGAGATTTCCTCCGTCCAGGCGAACGAGCTGTTGGTGAAGTAGCGCACCAGCACGTTGGCGAAGGTGATCAGGGCCAGCAGCGCCATGACGACGACGGTGAGCCAGTCTTCGAGCCAGAGGCCGCGCGCGGGCGGGGGGGTGGAGGGCGTGTTGGCCGCAGGTAGGTCTTGTTGTGATGGCATGGCAGGCACCGGACGAAAAACGAACACGCCACCGGCGCCGGTGCGTGTCCACGGAATCTCAGCGAAGTGGCAAGGGAAGGGCTGCCTTGTGGGCGCCTGCGCAGCGGCTATCGGATTGGTAATCGATAGCGCCCGTGCATTATCGCTGTCGAGCACTCTAGCTTTGCCGATAATGCTCGGATGGAAACCAAATGGCTTGAAGATTTTGTGAGCTTGGCGGAGACGCGCAGCTTTAGCCGCTCGGCGCAGCTGCGCCATGTGACGCAGCCCGCCTTCTCGCGCCGCATCCAGGCGCTGGAGTCGTGGGCCGGCGCCGACCTGGTGGACCGCAGCTCCTACCCCACGCGGCTCACACCCGCGGGCAAGACCTTGTACACCCAGGCCATCGAGATCCTGCAGGCGGTGCAGAGCACGCGCGCCATGCTGCGGGTGCACGCCTCGTCCGGCAAGGACCTGGTGGACTTCGCGGTGCCGCACACGCTGGCGTTCACGTTCTTCCCGACCTGGGTTTCCGGCCTGCGCAACGACTTCGGCCTGTTCAAGAGCCGGCTGATGGCACTGAACGTACATGACGCGGTGATCCGCCTGGTGGAGGGCGGCTGCGACCTGCTGATCGCCTACCACCATGCCTCGCAGCCCATACAGCTCGATCCCGCGCGCTACGAGATGGTGAGCCTGGGGCGCGAGGTCCTGGCGCCCTACTGCAAGCCGGGGCTGGATGGGCAGCCGCTGTTTCCGCTGCCGGGTACGGCCGAGGTGCCGCTGCCCTTCCTGGGCTATGCGCCGGGTGCCTACCTCAGCCGCGTCACCGACCTGGCGCTAAAGCAGGCCGACGAGCCGGCCCACCTCGACCGGGTCTACGAGACCGACATGGCCGAGGGCCTGAAGGCCATGGCGATGGAGGGGCACGGCCTGGCCTTCCTGCCGCAGAGCGCGATCCGCAAGGAGTTCAAGGCCAAGAAGCTGGTGCGCGCCGACGAGCCCGTCTCCAGCGCCTGGGAAGTGGAGATGGATGTGCGTGCCTACCGCGAGAAGCCGGCGTCCAAGGACGCGGTCAAGCGCACGGCGCAGGCCCTGTGGGAATACCTGCTGGCGCGCAACCCCGACCGCGCCTGACGACGCGCTGGGCGCAGGCTATCCACCCGAGGGGTTTGCAGGGTAATTTCTAATGATGCGGTCGCAAAGATATGCGATGCTCGCGGCCCACCGCAGGGCGCAACCACTATCCCTGGCTGCGTTTTTTGATGGTTTGCGGTGAAAAGATCGGACAATTACCGCACACCCATGCGGTTTGGTGTCAAACTTGCTTACAGCCTGCATGACCCCGTGGCGATGCCATGGACCCTTGGTGTCATGCACTTTTTTTGCACAGGAGGAACTGAAGATGAAGAAACACTTGCTTGCTCTGGCCGTTACCGTTTTGGCCGCAGGCAGCGCCATGGCGCAGGCCGGCGATACCTTGGCGAAGATCAAGTCTTCAGGCTCCATCACCCTGGGCGTGCGCGAGTCCTCCGGCCTGGGCTACACCCTGGGCAACGGCAAGTACGTGGGCTTCCACACCGAGATGGCCGAGAACATCGTCGGTGACCTGCAGAAGAAGCTGGGCCTGGCCAAGCTGAACGTCAACTACCAGCCGGTGACTTCACAGAACCGCGTGCCGCTGGTGCAGAACGGCACGGTGGACCTGGAGTGCGGCTCCACCACCAACAACCAGGCGCGCGCCAAGGATGCAGCCTTTGCCTTCACCACCTACGTGGAAGAAGTGCGCATCGCCGTGAAGGCCAACTCGGGCATCACCGGCATCAAGGACCTGAACGGCAAGAGCATCGTGACGACGACCGGCACCACCTCGGTGCAGACGCTGCGCCGCAACAAGCGCGCCGATGGCCTGACCTTCAAGGAAGTCATGGGCAAGGACCACGCCGACAGCTTCCTGATGCTGGAGTCCGGCCGTGCCGACGCCTTCATCATGGACGGCTCCATCCTGGCCGCCAACATCTCCAAGGCCAAGAGCCCGCAGGACTTCAAGATCGTCGGCGAAGTGCTGTCGGTCGAGCCCATCGCCTGCATGCTGCGCAAGGACGACGCCGCCTTCAAGAAGGCCGTGGACGAGAGCATCGTGCGCCAGATCAAGGACGGCTCGCTGGCCAAGCTGTACGACAAGTGGTTCATGCAGCCCATTCCGCCGAACAACGTGAAGGTGGGCCTGCCGCTGTCCGAAGCCACCAAGGAAGCCTGGGCGCACCCCAACGACAAGCCCATGGAAGATTACGCACAGAAGTAATCGACCGGGTTGCGGCGCCTCTTCAAACGGCGTTTGAAGAGGCGTTTTCGTTGGTGCTCTCACGCGTTGTCGTGTAGAGTGCCTGGGACCAAGACAACAATAATGAGGTAATCCTATGAGTTGGGATTGGCAGGTGTTCTGCGAGGACACCATCGAGCGCCAGGTGGTACAGGGCTGTTTCGGCAAGAACGGCGACGTCACCTACCTGGACTGGCTCCTGTCCGCCTGGGGCTGGACGGTTTCCGTATCGCTGTTGGCGCTGCTCATCGCGCTGATCGTGGGCTCTTTCATCGGCACCCTGCGCACCCTGCCGGACCGGCCGTGGGTGGTGCGCTTCGGCAATGCCTGGGTGGAGCTGTTTCGCAATATTCCGCTGCTGGTGCAGATCTTCCTGTGGTACCACGTGGTGCCGGCGATCTTTCCGGCGATGAAGTCCGTGCCCGGCTTCGTGCTGGTGGTGCTGGCGCTCGGCTTCTTCACGTCGGCGCGTATCGCCGAGCAGCTGCGCTCGGGCATCCAGGCGCTGCCGCGCGGCCAGCGCTATGCCGGTATGGCACTGGGCTTCACGACCTTCCAGTACTACCGCTATGTGCTGCTGCCCATGGCCTACCGCATCATCATTCCGCCGCTGACCAGCGAGGCCATGAACATCTTCAAGAACTCGTCGGTGGCGTTTGCCGTGTCGGTGGCCGAGCTGACGCTGTTCGCCATGCAGGCGCAGGAGGAAACCTCGCGCGGCATCGAGGTCTACCTGGCGGTGACGGGGCTGTACATGATCTCGGCCTTCGCGATCAACCGCATCATGGCCTTCATCGAGAAGAAGAGCCGCGTGCCGGGCTTCATCGCCTCGGGCGGAACGGGAGGCCACTGAGATGAACCTCAATCTTGACTTCTCGTTCTACAACTGGGACCTGATCCAGAACTTCATCATCAAAGGCCTGGGCTTCAGCCTGATGCTGACGGTGATCGCGACGCTGGGCGGCGTCTTCTTCGGTACCCTGCTGGCGCTGATGCGCCTGTCGGGCAAGAAGGCGCTCGTGGTGCCCGCGACCATCTACGTGAACGGCATGCGCTCGGTTCCGCTGGTCATGGTGATCCTGTGGTTCTTCCTGCTGGTGCCGCTGTTGATCGGCAAGCCCATCGGCGCGGAGGCCTCGGCCATCATCACCTTCGTGGCCTTCGAGGCCGCGTACTTCAGCGAGATCATGCGGGCCGGCATCCAGTCGATTGCGCGCGGCCAGGTGTTCGCCGGCCAGGCGCTGGGCATGACCTACGGGCAGAACATGCGCCTGGTGGTGCTGCCGCAGGCCTTCCGCAACATGCTGCCGGTGCTGCTGACGCAGACCATCATCCTGTTCCAGGACACATCGCTGGTGTATGCCATCGGCGCCTACGACATGCTCAAGGGCTTCGAGGTGGCGGGCAAGAACTTCGGCCGCCCGGTCGAGGCCTACCTGGCGGCTGCTGTCCTCTATTTCATCATCTGCTTTGCGCTGTCCTGGCTGGTCAAGCGCCTGCACAAGAAGATTGCCATCATCCGCTGAGGCCTAAAGGAATATTGCAATGATCGAACTGAAAAACGTCTCCAAGTGGTATGGCTCGTTCCAGGTGCTCACGGACTGCTCCACCAACATCCAGAAGGGCGAGGTGGTGGTGGTGTGCGGGCCTTCGGGCTCGGGCAAGTCCACGCTGATCAAGACCATCAACGCGCTCGAACCCTTCCAGAAGGGCGAGATCTACGTCGACGGCACGGCCGTGCACGATCCCAAGACCGACCTGCCCAAGCTGCGCAGCCGCGTGGGCATGGTGTTCCAGCACTTCGAGCTGTTCCCGCACCTGTCGGTGACCGAGAACCTCACGATCGCGCAGATCAAGGTGCTGGGCCGCAGTGTCGACGAGGCCAAGAAGCGCGGCCTGAAGATGCTCGACCGCGTGGGCCTGATGGCGCACAAGGACAAGTTCCCCGGCCAGCTCTCCGGCGGCCAGCAGCAGCGCGTGGCCATTGCGCGCGCGCTGTCGATGGACCCGATCGTGATGCTGTTCGACGAACCCACCTCGGCGCTCGACCCCGAGATGGTCGGCGAGGTGCTGGACGTGATGGTGGGTCTGGCCAAGGAAGGCATGACCATGATGTGCGTGACGCACGAGATGGGCTTTGCGCGCAAGGTGGCCAGCCGCGTGATCTTCATGGACGTGGGCGGCAAGATCCTCGAGGACTGCAGCAAGGATGAGTTCTTCGGCAATCCCGATGCACGCCAGCCGCGCACCAAGGAATTCCTCAACAAGATCCTGCAGCACTGACCGCACAGCGCCTGCACACGCCAGCGGCCCTTCGGGGCCGCTTTTTGTTGGCGAGGCTCAGTTGTCGAACTGGTCCGACGGATAGCGCAGCATGTCGCTCAGCAGGTAGGGCATGGGGATGTTGAGGTTGAAGCCCTTGCCCGGCAGCGGCGACTCGAACCACTTCTTGTACAGCGTGCCGATCTCGTAGCTCTGCGCCATGCGGCGCATCTCGCCGTCGAAGAACTTCTTCAGCCGCGTATCGCTGGCGCGCATCATCAGCGACAGCGGCTCGATGGACAGCAGCTTGCCCACGAGCTTGTAGTCGCCCGGCTTCTCGGCCTGGGCGCGGAAGCTCGCCAGCACGATGTCGTCCATCACCCAGGCATCGACCGCGCGCTTTTGCAGCGCGGCAAAGCACTCGCTGTGGTTCACGCATTCGGACTTGACGAAGCGCATCCCGCCCAGGTCTTCCTTTTCCTTGAGGATGGCAACCGAGGTCGTGCCCTTGGTGGTGATGACCTTCTTGCCGTTCGCATCGGCAAGGGCCTCGATCTTCGAGCTGCTGGCCGCCAGCACGCGGGCCCCGGCGATGTAGTAGGGCATGCTGAAGCTGACCTGCTTGGTCTCGCGCCGCTCCCGGGTGTTGGTGGTGTTGCTGCAGTCCATGTCGATGGCGCCGCTCGCCAGGTCGGTGAAGCGCGTCTGCCCGTTGATGGCGCGGTAGCTGATCTGCAGCCCGGGCAGTTGCAACTCCTTTTGCAGCGATGCCAGCAGCGACTTGCAGATGTCGATGGCATAGCCCACCGGGGCGCTGCCTTCGGTGGCGTACGAGAAGGGAATGGAGTCGGGCCGGAAGCCGATGGTGACCGACTTGGTGTTCCGGATCTTGTCCCAGGTGTCCGGGGTGGTCTGCGCCAGGCTGGTGCTGCTCCAGGCAGCGGCGGCAAGGGCGAGCAGGGGCAACAACAGGCGCATGGTGGATCTCCCTCAGTGAATTTTTGGAATAAGCGCAGATGCTAACAAAAGTAACGAAGCTGCGATAGTTTCATTCACTGGATGCGCCACACGCCATTGCGCCTAGGCCGGGCCGTCCACGCCCAGTGCCTCGCACAGCTGCTGCACGGTGGCGCGCAGCTGGGCCACTTCGGTTTCCAGCGCTTCCACGCGCTGCTGCAGGGCGCTGGCCTGGCCCGTGGGGGCGGCGGTGGAAGCGCTTTGCAGCGCGGCCACATCGATGGGGCCGCACAGCAGGTGCGCCCAGCGCTGCTCGCGTGCCCCCGGGGCGCGCGGCAGCTGCTCCACCAGCGGGCCGCCCTTTTCCTCGCTGCGCTCGCGCAGCTCGTCGAGAAAGGCCTCGACCGAGGAGATGTCGGCAAAACGGTGCCAGCGCTCGGCGTTGATGCGCAGCTCGCCGGCGGTCTGCGGGCCGCGCAGCATCAGCAGCGACAGCAGCACCGCCGACTGGTCGGGCACGCCCACGCCGCGCGGAAAGTTGTGCTCCCAGCGCGTCGCGCGGTTGCCGCTGATCTGCACCGCCAGGCTGCGCTGGCGCAGCTGGTCCAGCGCCTCCACCGCCTCGCCCTCGGTCACCTCCATCACCGGGTCGCGGCTGGATTTCTGGTTGCAGCCGGTGACCAGGGCGTTGAGCGTGAGCGGGTAGCTGTCGGGCACGGTGCGGGCCTTTTCCATCATCGTGGCGAGCACGCGGGCCTCGATGGCGGTCAGGGGAGCGGGGCGGGGATCGAAGGGCATGGGCGTTTCCTTGTGTGTGCCTGCCATCGTAAACAGGTTCGGGGGCGGTGAGACAATACCCGGATGACCACGATCCAGACCCTCTCCCTCCTGCGGCCCGACGACTGGCACATCCATCTGCGCGATGGCGACGTGCTGGACACCGTGGTGCCGCACGCCGCGGCGCAGTTCGGCCGCGCCATCGTCATGCCCAACCTGCGCCCGCCGGTCACGACCACCGAACAGGCGCTGGCGTACAAGGCACGCATCCTGGCCGCCGTGCCCGAAGGCGCCAGCTTCGAGCCGCTGATGACGCTGTACCTCACCGACAACCTGGCGCCCGAGGAAATCGCACGCGCCAAGGAGGCCGGCATCGTGGCCTGCAAGCTCTACCCGGCCGGTGCCACCACCAACAGCGACGCGGGCGTCACCAACATCCGCAAGATCTACCCCACGCTCGAAGCCATGCAGCGCCACGGCCTGCTGCTGCTGGTGCACGGCGAGGTGACCGGCAGCGACATCGACCTGTTCGACCGCGAGGCGGTGTTCATCGAGCAGCAGATGATCCCGCTGCGCCGCGACTTCCCGGGCCTGAAGATCGTGTTCGAGCACATCACCACCAAGGAGGCCGCGCAGTACGTGGCCGGCAGCGATGCGAACACCGGTGCCACCATCACCGCGCAGCACCTGTTGTTCAACCGCAATGCCATCTTCACCGGCGGCATCCGCCCGCACTACTACTGCCTGCCGGTTCTCAAGCGCGAAGAGCACCGCCTGGCCCTGGTGCAGGCCGCCACCAGCGGCAGCCCCAAGTTCTTCCTGGGCACCGACAGCGCGCCGCACGCCGCGCACCTGAAGGAGCACGCCACCGGCTGCGCCGGCTGCTACACCGCGCATGCCGCGATCGAGATGTATGCCGAGGCCTTCGACAGCGTGGGTGCGCTCGACAAGCTCGAAGGCTTTGCCAGCCTGCATGGCCCCGACTTCTACGGCCTGCCGCGCAACCAGGAGCAGATCACGCTGGTGCGCGAAAGCTGGACGCCGCCGGCCAGCTTCCCGTTCGGCGAGGCCGAGCTCAAGCCGCTGCGCTCGGGCGATGCGCTGCCGTGGAAGCTGCGCTGATTTTGCTATTTAATATATAGCTGTTTGCGCTTATGGATAGGGCGTCAGAGGCCGGTTTTGTTCAAAATCCCTGTGCAGGCGCAGCCACGCTGGCAGCGGTGGATTGGTCGCGCCCCTGGCTGCAGCCCTATGCCGCGCTGCAGCAGCGCGCGCAGACCGTGCTGGCGGCGCAGCCCGGTGCCGCGGTCTGGCAGCTGCTCGATGCCCTGGGCGACTGCGGCCGCAGCTTCGTACCGCAGCATGAGCTGGCCGACGGCGAGGCCTACGAGCATTTCGTGCAGCGCACGCGCACCGTGCCCACGCGCGACAACCTGCACGACTGGTTCAACGGCCTGGTGTGGCAGCGCTTTGCGCAGACCAAGGCCCGCCTGAACGCCTTGCAGGCCGAGGCCATCGCCCGGGCCGGCGTGGGGCAGCACCGCGGGCCGCTGCGCGACGCCATCACGCTGCTCGACGAGAACGGCGCCTTCCTCATCGCCAGCGAGCCGGTCTGGCAGGCGCTGAGCGAGCGCCAGTGGCAGCGGCTGTTCGTCGAGCTGCGCCCTGAATGGCAGCAGGCCCGGCTGCTGCTGTTCGGCCACGCCCTGCTCGAAAAACTGGTGCAGCCGAGAAAACCAGTCACCGCACACGTGATTTGTCTGCCACAACCGCTGCGGCTCGTGGACAATACCGATGCAGACGTTGCCGGCCAGTTGAGCGCGGAGCACCTGGCGGGCAAGCCCTTTGTGCCGCTGCCGGTGCTCGGTGTGCCCGGCTGGTGGAAGGACAACGAGAACTTTTCCTTCTATGACGACTCTGCAGTATTTCGCCCGGCCCGGTCACCAGAACGACGATAACTAAAACGATCGATGCCAGCCGCTTGCAATGCGGCCCTGGCAGCCCCATATGGCGAAGAACTGCGTTCCCCTTTTTTGGAGAAACCCACTATGAAAAGAATTGCCTTGTTCCTGCTCACCAACATCGCCGTGGTTGTGGTGCTGGGCATCGTCGCGAGCCTGCTGGGCGTCAATCGCTACCTCACGCCCAACGGCCTCAATCTCACCTCGCTGCTGGGCTTTGCCTTCATCATGGGCTTTGGCGGCGCGTTCATCTCGCTGCTCATCAGCAAGCCCGTGGCGAAATGGTCCTCGGGCGTGCGCGTGATCAACCAGCCGTCCAACGCCGACGAGGCCTGGATCGTCGAGACCGTGCGCAAGTTCGCCGACAAGGCCGGCATCAAGATGCCCGAAGTGGGCATCTACGAGGGCGAGCCCAACGCCTTCGCCACCGGCGCGTTCAAGAACTCGGCGCTGGTGGCCGTCTCCACCGGCCTGCTGCAGGGCATGACGCGTGAGGAAGTCGAGGCCGTGATCGGCCACGAGGTGGCCCACGTCGCCAACGGCGACATGGTGACCATGGCGCTGATCCAGGGCGTGATGAACACCTTCGTGGTCTTCCTGTCGCGCGTGATCGGCTACGCCATCGACAGCTTCCTGCGCCGCGACAATGAAAACAGCGGCCCCGGCATCGGCTACTACGTCTCGACCATCGTGCTCGACATCCTGTTCGGCGTGCTGGCCTCGATCATCGTGGCCTGGTTCTCGCGCCAGCGCGAATTCCGCGCCGACGCCGGCGCCGCCCAGCTCATGGGCCGCAAGCAGCCGATGATGAACGCGCTGGCCCGCCTGGGCGGCATGCACCCGGGCGAACTGCCCAAGAACATGGCGGCCATGGGCATCGCCGGCGGCATCGGCCAGCTGTTCTCGACCCACCCGCCCATCGAGCAGCGCATTGCTGCCCTGCAAAACAGCTGATCGGGTTTCCATCCCCTGCCAAGAAGCACCGCCTGGCGGTGCTTTTTCTTTGCGTAACTTGCGCGGGATTTACCCCACTTTACCGCCGCGGCGTGCACCATCACACCCGCCAGCCGTTGAATAGGCAGGCCACCTTCCGCAGGTGGATCACAAGGACGGATGTATGCGTTTACCCAACCCCTCCCACCTCCAGCGCCTCGCCCCCTGGGCCGCGGCGCTGGGCGCCAGCATCGTGCTCGCGGGCTGCGTGGTGGCCCCGGCCCAGCCCTACTACGCCACGAACGACGCCGTGGTGTACACGCCGGCAGCGCCGCCGCCGGTGCAGACCGAGATCGTGACGGTGGCGCCGTCGCCGGTGCACGTGTGGATCGGCGGCTACTGGGACTGGAGCGGCGGCCGCTACCAATGGCGCCCGGGCCGCTGGGAAGCCCCGCCGCACCGCGGCTACCGCTGGGTGCCGCGGCAGTGGGACCATGGCTCGCGCGGCTGGTACCCACGCGGCGGGCACTGGGGCCGTTGAGCGTCAGGAGGCTGGCGCGCGCATCGCCTGCGCATAGCGCTGCGGCGCCAGTTGGGCCACCAGCAGCGTGACCACGGCCACGCAGCCCAGGTGCATGAGCCAGCCGGCCTGAAAGCCCCCGCTGGCGCCATGCAGCTGCGCCACGACCCAGGGCGCGAGCGCGGCAATCACGAAGCCGCCGCCCTGCATCTGCGCGCTGAGCGCGCCGGCCTGCATGGGGTGGGGCAGGTGGTCCAGCGTGGCCACCAGCACCAGCGCGAAACAGCCGCCCAGGCCCACGCCCAGTACCACGGCCATGGCGCGCGGCGCGGCATCGGGCCACCAGGCGAGCAGTGCAAAGCCCACGGCCTGGCAGGCCAGCGTCAGCCACAGCCAGGGGCGGCGGTCCGGTCCGCCGCGGCTTGCCAGCAGCGGCAGCAGCAGCGCCGCGCAGGCCTGCGCCACGGCCATGATGGCCACCAGCGAGCCGCTGGCGATGGCGCTCATTCCATGCCCCTGGTAGTACGGCGCGAGCCAGGCCACGGCCGAGGCGTAGCCGCCATTGACTAGGCCGAAGCAGGCCATCAGCAGCCAGGTGCGCGGGCGGCGCAGCAGCCAGTTGGTGGCGTTGCTGCTGTTGCCCACGGCCGAGACGCTGGCGGTGGAGGCCTCGCTCTGCTCGCGCAGCGCGTACCAGACCAGCGGCAGTGCCACCAGCACCGGCAGGGCCCACTGGGCCAGCGCGGCCTGCCAGTCCAGCCCGAGCTGCACCGACAGCGGCGACCATTGCGCACCCAGCGCGCCGCCGCCCATCAGGGCCGCGGAATACAGCCCCATCATCGGCGCCACATGCAGCGGGAACTGCCGCTTGAGGATGCCCGGAAACACGCCCTGCACCAGGGCCACGCCGGCGCCGCAGATGGCGGCGCTGAGCAGCAGCACGCTGCCCGCGCCGGCCACGATCCGCAGCGCGCAGCCCAGCGCGATCAGCAGCATCGAGACGCCCACCACGCGGCGGGCGCCCCAGCGCCGCAGCGTGCCCGGCGCCAGCAATGCGCCCACGCCCATCAGCCCCATGGGCAGCAGCGTGAGCCAGGACATGGCCGTGAGGCCCATGCCGGTGGCCGACTGGATGGGCGGCCCCAGCGGGCCGATGGCGGTCAGGAAGGGGCGCAGGTTCATGCCCGTCAGCACCACCACGGCCAGCCACAGCAGCGTGGGGCCGGGCGCACGGTTCAGCGGGGTGCTCATGCCGGGCCGGCCTCGGGCCACGGCGCATCGCCGTAGAGCTGGGCGGCGCTGATGCCGGTATCGAGCCGCGCCAGCGGCAGCGGTGGCGGCGACAGCGGCATGCGCAGCCGCTGGTAGGCACCTTCGCTGGACAGGCCGTAGGGCGCGGCGTCCTGGTTGTCGAAGGCGTAGAAGACCTGCTCGGCACCCGCCATCACCAGCGCCGCGAGGCACATGGGGCAGGGGTGGCCGCTGGCATAGATGGTGCAGCCGGCCAGGCTGGGGCTGGCCTGCGCGCGCGTGCCGGCGCGCAGCGCCTGCATCTCGGCGTGGGTGCTGGGGTCGTGGCTGTGCACGATGTCGTTGACGCCGGTGGCCAGCACCGCGCCGTCTTTGGCCAGCACGGCGCCGAAGGGGCGGCCGCCGCGCAGGCGGTTCTCATGGGCCAGGTCCACGGCCTGGCGCAGCAGTTGGGTATCTTGATGCATGTGGGGGGAGCGGAAACCGGAAGGGGGCAAGAAAAAGAGCACCGTGGGGTGCTCTGGTTCGAGGATCCGGGACGGCGCTTACTTCAGACTGTAATTCAATTGGAACATCAGTGCAGAGTTGCCCAGCAGATTCACCTGCGCGCCCCATTCGGGCGTGAAGTTCCAGCCGATGGCCGGGATGGCGCTCAGGCCCCAGCCGCTGCGGGTGTTGAGCGGAATCTTCTTGTGGTACGGAAAGCGGTAGCCGTGGATCAGGCCGCCGGTGAGCTTGAAGTACAGCTGCGGCGCGCTGTCGAACGGCCGCAGGCGCCAGCCGTAGTACGCGAACTGGCTGGGCTGGCCGAAGGAGTTGTTGAAGATGGCCAGGCCGGCGACATGGCGCTCGTCCAGGCGCTTCTCGGCATCCAGCAGCCAGACATACGCGTGCTTGGCGTTCTCCGGCTCGTAGTCGTGCTCCTGCCTGGCTTCGGAAAAGTGGTGGGTATAGGGCGCCACGCCGAAGGTCCAGCCCGACAGCGCAGAGGCCGGCGCATCGGCGTCGACCGCGAAGGCGGCCAGGGGCAGCAGGGTGGCCGGCAGGGCCAGCGCCGCTGCCCGGCGGACGGATCGTCGCATTCCAAACTCCGTGGTGGGACCGGAAAGATGGAGGCGAGTATAGAAGCCCTATATGCCGTGGCGGCTACCGTATGGGGCTTTTCTATCGATTTGAGGTGCAATGCCGACAGGTTCGCGGCATTAAGGGTAATTTAAGCCGTTTGGGCAAGACCATCGTGCGCCAGCTGCTCCACAATCCGTAGCGCCACCGCCTCACCCACCTTGATGCCGTCCACGCCCGCTGACAGGATGCCGCCCGCGTAGCTGGCGCCTTCGCCCGCCGGGTACAGGCCCAGGGTGTTCAGGCTCTGGTAGCTGGCGTCGCGGCCGATCTTGAGCGGCGACGAGGTGCGCGTCTCCACGCCGGTGAGTACGGCGTCCGCCATGTCGTAGCCGCGGATCTTCTTGCCGAAGGCCGGCAGGGCCTCGCGCATGGCCTCGATGGCATAGGCGGGCAGGGCAGGGTGCAGGTCGCCCAGCGTGACGCCGGGGCGGTACGAGGGCTGCACCTCGCCAAAGTCGCGCGAGGGCTGGCCTTTGACGAAGTCGCCCACCAGCTGGCCCGGCGCGCTGTAGTTGCTGCCGCCCAGCACGTAGGCCGCGGATTCGAGCCGGCGCTGCAGCACGATGCCCGACAGCGGGTGGAATTCGCCCGGCTGCAGGTGCTCGGCGCCGTAGGTCTTGCCGCCGAAGGCCCAGGCGAAGCTCTCGGCGTCCTGCGGGTAGTCCTCGGGGTTGATGGCGCAGACCATGCCGGCGTTGGCATTGCGCTCGGCGCGCGAATACTGGCTCATGCCGTTGGTCACCACGCGCTCGGGTTCGCTGGTGGCGGCCACCACCGTGCCGCCGGGGCACATGCAGAAGCTGTAGACGGCGCGGCCGTTCTTCGCGTGGTGCACCAGCTTGTAGTCGGCCGCGCCCAGCAGCGGGTGGCCGGCATGCCGGCCCCAGCGGGCGCGGTCGATCACGCTCTGCGGGTGTTCGATGCGAAAGCCCACTGAGAACGGCTTGGCCTCCATCTGCACGCCGCGCTCGTACAGCATGGCGAAGGTGTCGCGCGAGCTGTGGCCCAGCGCCAGCACGGCCTGCGTGGCGGGCAGCTCGTAGTGCTCGCCGGTGGCGTTGTTCAGCACCTGCAGCGCTGCCAAGCGGCGCTGGCCGCCGGATTCGTCGAGGCGCACGTCGGTCACGCGCTGCTCGAAACGGATCTCGCCGCCCAGGCGGATGATCTCCTCGCGGATGCCTTCCACCACCTTGACCAGCTTGAAGGTGCCGATGTGCGGGTGGGCGGCATAGAGGATGTCGGGCGGCGCGCCGTGGGCGACGAACTCCTGCATCACCTTGCGGCCCAGGTGGCGCGGGTCCTTGATCTGGCTGTAGAGCTTGCCGTCGCTGAAGGTGCCGGCGCCGCCTTCGCCGAACTGCACGTTCGACTCGGGCGTGAGCTGGCGCTTGCGCCACAGGCCCCAGGTGTCCCGGGTGCGCTCGCGCACCGGCTTGCCGCGCTCGAGCACGATGGGGCGAAAGCCCATCTGCGCCAGCACCAGCGCGGCAAAGATGCCGCAGGGGCCGAAGCCCACGACGACCGGGCGCTCGGCCAGCCCGGCCGGGGCCTGGGCCACCGGCTTCCAGTCCATGTCGGGCGTGCGCTGGACATGCGGGTTCGGTTCGAGCTGCACCAGCAGCGATTCGGCCAGCGCGGCATCGTCAAGCCGCACGTCGACGATGTAGACGGCCTGCAGGTCGGCCTTGCGCGCGTCGAAGCTGCGCTTGTGCACATGCACGTCGGCAATGCGCCCGGCATCGACCGCCAGCGTCCGCGCGGCCAGCGCGCGCAGCGCGTCCAGCGGGTGGAATTCCGTGTGGTTCTCGGGGTCGAAGGTGATCGCCGCCAGCGGCAGCTTCAGTTCGGAAATTCGGATCATGGCTTGGGGCTATCAAGCAAAAAGAGGCCGAGATGGTAGCGCGATCGCCCTGGGGCCGCCGGCGGCCTGCCGCTCGCCTGACGCCGGCCCTAGGTCAAAAACAATAGCTGCTTGCGCTTGATGGTAGGGCGCTGGAGGCCAATTTGGCATAAAAATATCCTGGCGCATGCGGCCCGCGCGGGCCGGCCGCTGGGCCACAATGGCGGGCTATGCAGCGCCAGCCGTCCTCCGTCATCCACCTCGCCGCCGGTGCGCTCGCGGCGCCGCTGTCTGCGCCGCAGGCGCAGTTCAACACCCTGGTGCAGCGCATCGCCGAGCAGCGCGAGGCGCTGGGCGTCTGGGACGCGGCGGTCGCCGCCTACCGCGTGCGGCATGCGCACGACTACCTGCCGCTGCTCGATGCCTACCATGGCCAGCATGCCGAGCTGGTGCAGCTGCTCGACGGCATGGCCGACCGCAAGCTCTCGAAGGCCGACCGCGCCCAACTGCACGAGCTGATTGCCAGCACCGCCGCCATCCTGGCCGAAGGCGCGCGAGATGAGTCTCTGCGCGCGGCCATGCAGGCCCTGCACGACCGCTATGCCCCGGCAGAAGACGCGGCTGCGCCGCAGGCCGAGGCCGCTCCGGTGGCTGGGGAAGACGAGGAGGTGGTGGACCCCGATTCGCCCGAAGCCGTGGCGCGACAGGTGGAGGAGCAGATGGAGGCCGCCCGCCAGCGCGCCGAGCAGGCGCGGGCCGCGCACCAGGCCAAGCGCCGGAAAAAGCCCGGCAGCCGCGAGCAGAAGCAGCAGCACGAGGCCAAGCAGGCCAGCCAGTCGCTGCGCGAGGTCTACCGCCGGCTGGCCAGCAGCCTGCACCCCGACCGCGAGAGCGACCCCGTCGAGCGCGAGCGCAAGACGGCGCTGATGCAGCGCGCCAACCGGGCCTACGACGCGGGCAACCTGCTCGAACTGCTGGAGCTGCAATGGGAGGCCGAGCACCTCGATCCGGCGAAGCTGGCCTCGTTCAGCGACGAGCGCCTGGCGCACTACAACCGGGTGCTCGCCGAGCAGCTGGCCGGGCTGCAGCGCGAGGTGGCGGGCGCCGGCCTGGCATTCGCCCGCGAATTCGGCCTGCCGCCGGCGCGCGGCTACCAGCCCGCCAAGCTGATGGCGCTGCTGCGCACGCAGATGCAGCAGCTGCAGGCCGACAGCCAGGCGCTGCAGCTCTTCCTGCGCGAGCTGCGGCACGACCCGGACGAACTCAAGCGCTGGCTCAAGCAGGAGCGCAGGCAGGGTATGCTGCCCGAAGACCTTCCCGACTGAGTCGCCATGCCCCGATTCCTGCACACCGCCGATTGGCAAATCGGCCGCCAGTTTTCCACCTTCGATGCCGACACCGCGCCCCTGCTGGCCGAGGCGCGCTTTGCCGCTGTCGAGCGGCTGGCGCAGCTCGCCACCGAGTACGCGGTGGACGCGGTGCTGGTCGCCGGCGACGTGTTCGACGCGCAGACCGTGTCCGACAAGACCATCCGCCGCCTGTTCCAGCTGCTGGCCGGCTTTGCCGGGCCGTGGCTGCTGATTCCCGGCAACCACGACGCCGCGCTGGCCGAGAGCGTGTGGACGCGCGCCGAGCGCCTGCAGTGCGTGCCGGCCAACGCGCACCTGCTGCTCGCGCCCGAGGTGCGCAGCTTTGCCGAGCGCGGCTTTGCGGTGCTGCCCGCGCCGCTGCGCCAGCGCCACACCTACGACGACACCACGGCCTGGATGGATACGGCCGACACCCCCGCCGGCCTGCTGCGCATAGGCCTGGCCCACGGCAGCGTGCAGGGGCTGCTGCACGACGGCATCGACTCGCCCAACCCCATCGCCCCCACGCGCTGCGATACGGCGCGGCTCGACTGGCTGGCGCTGGGCGACTGGCATGGCCTGAGGCAGGTGCAACCGCGCATGGCCTACAGCGGCACGCCCGAGCCCGACCGCTTTCCCAACAACGAGCCGGGCTACGCGCTGCTGGTGGACATTGCCGCACCCGGTGCCGAGCCCCGGGTCACGCCGCTGCCCGTGGCCCGCTACCGCTGGCGCAAGGAGGCGCTGGCGCTGCAGCTGGCGAGCGACGTGGACGCCGCCGAGGCCCTGCTCGCCGCCGTGCAGCCGCACGACGTGCTGCAGCTCACGCTCGGCGGCCAGCTCGACTGGGCCGGCTACCAGCGCCTGCAGGCCGCCGTGGGCGCGGCCGAGGCGCGGGCGCGCTGCCTCATCGTGGAGCAGGGCGCGCTGCGCATGGCGCCCACCGACGGCGACCTTGCCGCGCTGCACGCCGACGGCTACGTGGGCGAGCTGCTGGCCGAGCTGCGCCAGCAATCCGCCGCCGGCCAGGACGGCGCGCAGGACGCGCTGGCGCTGCTGGCCACCGCGCTGTGGCAGCAGGGGGCCGCGGCATGACGGCCAACCTGCACCTCACCCGCATCCAGCTCGCGCAGGTGCGCAAGTTCGACGCGCTGCGGCTGGACGGCCTGGACCCAGGCCTCAACATCATCGCCGGCCCCAACGGGGCGGGCAAAAGCACGGTGGCGCGCGCGATCCGCGCGGCCTTCCTGGACCGGCACGGCTCCAGCTCGGCGGCGGACCTGCGGCCGCAGGGCAACAGCGGCGCGGCGCCCTCTGTGGAGCTGGACTTCGTGCTGCAGGGCGTGCCCTACCAGCTGCAGAAGACCTTTCTGAAGAAGGAGCGGGCCGACCTGCGCTGGGAGCGCCAGGCGCTGGACGGCCAGGAGGCGGAAGACTACCTGGCCGAGCGCATCGGCTTCGCCTTTGCCGCCAAGGGGCCGAGCAAGGCCGACCGCTGGGGCGTGCCCGGCCTGCTGTGGGTGGAGCAGGGCAGCGACCCGGGCGACCTGGCGGCCCGCGTGGGCCACGCCAGCCAGCGCCTGGGCGCGGCGCTGCACGCCAGCCAGGGCGACGAGGCGCAGCCCGCGTCCGCGCTGGCCGCCACGGCGGGCGATGCGCTGATCGCACAGCTGCAGGCCGAGCTGGCCCAGTACTGGGGCGCCAACGACAAGCCCGTCAAGGCCTACAAGGCGCTGCTCGACCAGATCGGCGAGCAGCAGGCCCAGCTCGCCCAGCAGCGCGCGCACATCGACCAGTACCGCAGCCAGGTCGATGAGCTGGACCGCCTGCAGGACGAGGAGCAGCAGGCCGCGGCCCAGCCGCCCGACCAGGCCTGGCGCGGCGAACTGGCGGCCGCGCGCGCACGCCTGGCCGAGCTGGAGCAGCTGAAGCAGGCCCAGGCCGACAACGAGGCGCGGCTTGCCGCCCTGCAGACCCAGCGCGACCTGCTGGCCCACGCGCTGCAGCGCCACGACGAGCAGCAGCGCCAGTGGGCCCAGCGCCAGGACGCCGTGCGCAGCGCCGAGGCGGCGCACCAGGACGCGCTGCAGCAGCACGCCCAGGCCAGCAGCCAGTGGGAGCGCGCCGGCCAGCAGCGCTCCGCGGCCCTGGCCACGCAGCAGCAGGCCGAGGCCGCCCGCCAGCATGCCGAGCTGCAGGCGCGCCTCGCGCAGGCAGCGGCCGACAGCGCGCGCCTGCAGGCCGCGCACGGGCAGGTGCAGGAGTTGCTTCAAAAATTGAAGCAGATGGCGCTTGCTATGTCTGGGCTGCAGGTCAAAAAGGCTGATGCACAGCAGCTGCGCAAGCTCGAAGACGCCGTCTGGCAGGCCCGTATGCAGCGCGACGCCACCGCCACCCAGGTGCAGTTTGCGCTGCCCGCCGGGCAGTCGCTGCCGTGGCGCACGGCCGAGGCCCAGGGCCAGTGGGCGGCGCAGGGCCAGCAGTGGCTGAGCGGCGCCACCACGCTGCAGCTGCCCGGCGGTGGCGAACTGACCATCACCCCCGGCGGCCAGGGCGTGCTGGATGCCGCGCAGCAGCTCGCCCAGGCCGAAGCCGGCCTGCAGGCGGCCCTGCAGCGCCATGGCGTGGCCAGTGCCGCCGAGGCACAGCAGCGCTGGGAGCAGCGCCAGGCGCTCGAAGCCGAGCAGCAGCAGGCGCAGGCCGTGCTCGCCGCGCATGCGCCGCAGGGTGCCGAGGCGCTGGCCCTGGCGCTGGAGCAGGCCCGGGCTCGGCATCAGGCGCTGCAGCAGCAGGCCCTGCCGGCGCCGGACGCGGCGGACCTGCCGGACTGGCACAGCGCCCAGGCCGCACTCGACCAGGCCCAGCAGGCGCTGGAGCAGGCCCAGCAGGCGCGCGAGCAGGCCGAGCGCGAGCGCGTGCTGGCCGAGCAGCGCTGGCGCAACGCCGAGCAAGAGGCGGCGCTGGCCCGCGCGCAGCTCGACGACCCCGCTGCTCGGGATCGCCACGCCCACACCCAGCGCGAAGCCGCGCTGCTGCAGGCCGCGCTGGCCGAGCTGCAGCAGCGCATCGCCCAGCAGGCCGCCGCGCAGCAGCCCGGCGAGGCCGGCTTCGTGCAGCAGGACATAGAGCGCCTGGCGCGCAGCATTGCCGCGCACGAGCAGCAGCAGCGCGAGCGCCAGGCCCGCATCGCCTGGCTGCGCGCCGCGCTCGAGGCCGCCGGCGCGCAGGGGCTGGAGGAAGCCAGCGCCCAGCTCGAAGGCGCCATCGCCGCACAGCAGCGCCGCGCCGGCGAGATAGGCCGCCGCGCCCAGGCGCTGCATACGGTCGTCACCCGGCTGCAGGCCAAGCGCGCGGCAGCGCTCAGGCGCCTGCAGGCCCCGCTCGAATCGCGCCTGCAGCACTACCTGCAATTGCTGCTGCCCGGCGGGCGCATCGTGCTGTCCGAGCAGCTGGTGCCGCAGCAGGTGCAGGCGCCTGCCGGCAGCGGCGCCGACGCGGCCCGCCTGGCGGGCGAGCTGGCCGAGCTGAGTTATGGCACACAGGAGCAGCTGGGCATCCTCAGCCGCCTGGCCTATGCCGACCTGCTGCGCGCTGCCGGCCAGCCCACGCTGCTGATGTTCGACGATGCGCTGGTGCACAGCGACCGGCAGCGCCTGGCGCAGATGAAGCGCGTGCTCTACGATGCCTCCACCCGGCACCAGCTGCTGCTTTTCACCTGCCACCCCGAATGGTGGAACGACATGGGCGTGCCGGTGCGCACGCTGGACGAGAAAGGGAATCCATGAGCCACGCAAGAACCTGGACACTGCTGTCGCTGGCCGCCGCCGCGGCGCTGCTCGCGGCTTGCGGCGACAAGGAGGCCGACCGGGCGCCAGCCGTTGCCCCCGCCCCGGCCAAGGTGCAATCCGGCCAGTGGCGGGTCACCACCGAGATGACCGGCCCGCTGGGCCAGCAGTCGCTGGCCGGCATGGAGCAGGCGCTCAAGCAGATGACGCCCGAGCAGCGCAAGGCCGCGCACATGGACAACGCCCGCATCGAGGGCGGCAAGCTGGTGCAGGAGGTCTGCATCACGCCCGAGATGGCGGGGCGCACGCTGCAGTCCATCGTCGATGCCCAGGCCAAGGACCTGCCCGGCTGCGCCGCGCCCGAGATCCAGTCCTCGGGCCGACAGGAAAGCCTGGTGCTGTCCTGCGGCGAAGGCAGGTTCCGGATGTCGCTGCAGGCCGACTACACCTCGCCCACCGAGAACACCGTCCGCTCCAGCACGACCACGCCGGGCGGCACCCTCGACTCCACGGTGCGCAGCCAGCGCATCGGCGATTGCTGAAGCGCCTTCCTACATGGGATAGCGGCGTTGCCATAATGCCGCCATCGACATCACGCAGGGACGACGCCGTGGCCGCAGCCACTACCTACACCATCAGCGAACTCGCACAGGAGTTCGATCTCACCACGCGGGCCATCCGTTTCTACGAAGACATGGGCCTGCTGCTGCCCGAGCGCGGCGGCGCGGGCGGGCGCCAGCGCATCTACAGCGGCAAGGACCGCACGCGGCTCAGGCTCACGCTGCGCGCCAAGCGGCTGGGGCTGTCGCTGGCCGAGGCCAAGGAGATCATCGACCTCTACGACTCGCCGCGCGACACCGGCGTGCAGCTGGGCCGCTTCCTCGAGGTGCTGGCCACGCACCGCGCCCGCATCGAGGCGCAGTTGGCAGATTTGCAGGCCAATTTGGCAGAAATTGAAGAACATGAACGCGAGGCCGCCTCGCTGCTGCGCAACCTGCGCCAGCCGAGTTGATTTATAGTTGACGTTGACGTCAACGTAAATTCCCTGCCATGACCACCCAGCCCCGCCCCGAGCCCGCCGACTTTGCCCAGCGCGTGCGCGACAGCTTTGCGCGCCAGGGCGCGATGCAGACGCTGGGCGCGCGCCTGGCCAGGCTGGAGCCGGGCGCCGTGGACATCGAGCTGGACTGGGCGCTGGGGCTCACGCAGCAGCACGGCTTCCTGCATGCCGGCATGGTGTCCACCGCGCTGGATTCGGCCTGCGGCTACGCGGCGCTGACGCAGATGGCGCCCGACGCCGCCGTGCTCAGCATCGAGTTCAAGGTCAACCTGATGGCCGTGGCCAAGGGGCAGCGCTTTCGCATGGAGGGGCGCGTGGTCAAGGCCGGGCGCACCGTCAGCTTTGCCGAGGGCCGGGCCTTTGCGATCGACGAGGGGAATGAGAAACTGATCGCCACCATGTCGTGCACGCTGATGGCCGTCACCGGCCGCGCCGGCATCCAGCACTGAATCCATTATTTCTGCACAGGAGACACCCATGAGTTCCACGCTTCCAGGCCTGAATTTCCAGCTCGGCGACGACATCGACGCGCTGCGCGACGCCGTCCACGCCTTTGCGCAGGAAGAGATTGCGCCGCGCGCCGCCCAGGCCGACCGCGACGACCAGTTCCCGATGGACCTGTGGCCCAAGTTCGGCGAGCTGGGCGTGCTGGGCATCACCGTGTCCGAACAGTACGGCGGCGCCGACATGGGCTATCTGGCCCACATGGTGGCGATGGAGGAGATCTCGCGCGCCAGCGCCTCGATCGGCCTGTCCTATGGCGCGCACAGCAACCTGTGCGTGAACCAGATCAACCGCAACGGCAACGAGGCGCAGAAGGCCAAGTACCTGCCCAAGCTGATCAGCGGCGAGCACGTGGGCGCGCTGGCCATGAGCGAGCCGGGCGCGGGCTCGGACGTGATCAGCATGAAGCTCAAGGCCGAGGACAAGGGCGGCTACTACCTGCTCAACGGCAACAAGATGTGGATCACCAACGGCCCCGACGCCGACACCCTGGTGGTCTACGCCAAGACCGAGCCCGAGCTGGGCGCGCGCGGGGTGACGGCCTTCCTGATCGAGAAAGGCATGAAGGGCTTCTCCATCGCGCAGAAGCTCGACAAGCTGGGCATGCGCGGCAGCCACACGGGCGAGCTGGTGTTCCAGAACGTGGAAGTGCCGGCCGAGAACGTGCTGGGCGGCGTGAACATGGGCGCCAAGGTGCTGATGAGCGGCCTCGACTACGAGCGCGCCGTGCTCACCGGCGGGCCGCTGGGGATCATGCAGTCGGTGATGGACAACGTCGTGCCCTACATCCACGACCGCAAGCAGTTCGGCCAGAGCATCGGCGAGTTCCAGCTCATCCAGGGCAAGGTGGCCGACATGTACACCGTGCTGCAGGCGGGCCGCTCGTTCGCCTACACCGTGGCCAAGAACCTCGACCTGCTCGGCACCGAGCACGTGCGCCAGGTGCGCAAGGACTGCGCCAGCGTCATCCTGTGGTGCGCCGAGAAGGCTACCTGGATGGCCGGAGAGGGTATTCAGGTTTATGGCGGCAACGGTTACATCAACGAGTATCCTCTCGGCCGGTTGTGGCGCGACGCCAAGCTCTACGAGATCGGCGCCGGCACCAGCGAGATCCGCCGCATGCTGATCGGTCGAGAGCTGTTCGCAGAGACCTGCTGATCTGTGCGCTGCGCCATGCCCCGTGTTCAACTGTTAGGAAACGCATGACGACGACATCCATCGAAGAGCTCTTTGTCCACAACCGCGAGTGGGCGGAAAACGTGGAACGCGAGCGACCCGGCTTCTTCACCGGGCTGATGGCGCAGCAGAACCCCAAGTACATGTGGATCGGCTGCTCCGACAGCCGCGTGCCCGCGAACCAGATCACCGGCCTGGCGCCGGGCGAGGTCTTCGTGCACCGCAACATCGCCAACGTGGTGGTGCCCAGCGACCTGAACTGCCTCTCGACCATCCAGTACGCCATCGACCAGCTGCAGGTCGAGCACCTGATGGTCGTGGGCCACTACGGCTGTGGCGGCGTGCTGGCCGCGCTCGAGGACGCGCGCGTGGGCCTGGCCGACAACTGGATCCGCCATGTGAAGGACGTGCGCGACAAGCACGCCACGCTGCTGCAGGAGCTGTCGCCGCAGTGGCGCCACGATGCGCTGTGCGAGCTGAACGCCATCGAGCAGGTGATGAACGTGGCGCAGAGCACCGTGATGCAGGACGCCTGGGCGCGCGGCCAGAAGGTCGTGCTGCACGGCTGGTGCTACAGCCTGAAGAACGGCCTCATCACCAACCTGCAGATGACCGTGCCCGACGTCGGCGGCCTGGCCGAGGTGCGCCGCCGCGCCGTCGAGCTGGTCGCCACGCGCGAACGCGGCTAACCACGAGCTACACAAAACCATAGCGGCTGGCGCTTGATGTACAAGGATTTCAATATCAAAAGTATTTGAAGTCTTTGCGAATCAAGCGCCAGCCGCTCTTATTTTTACTTTCAGGAGACCCACCATGCAAGACCCCGTCGTCATCGTCAGCGCCGCCCGCACGCCCATGGGCGGCTTCATGAGCGATTTTGCCGAGCTGTCGGCCAACGACCTGGGCGGCGCCGCCATCCAGGCCGCCGTCGAGCGCGCCGGCATCGCGCCCGAGAAGGTCGAGGAAGTGCTGTTCGGCAACTGCCTGATGGCCGGCCAGGGCCAGGCCCCGGCGCGCCAGGCGGTGTTCAAGGGCGGCCTGCCGCGCAGCTGCGGCGCGGTCACGCTCAGCAAGATGTGCGGCGCCGGCATGGAGGCCACCATCCTTGCGCACGACCAGCTCGTGGCGGGCAGCCGCGAAGTCATGGTCGCCGGCGGCATGGAGAGCATGAGCAACGCGCCCTATCTGCTCAAGAAGGGCCGCGGCGGCTACCGCATGGGCCACGACAAGGTCTTCGACCACATGATGCTCGACGGCCTGGAAGACGCCTACGAGCCCGGCCGCAGCATGGGCACCTTCGGCGAGGACTGCGCCGCCAAGTACGGCTTCACCCGCGAGCAGCAGGACGCCTTCGCCATCGCCAGCGTGCAGCGCGCGCAGGAGGCGACCAAGTCCGGCGCCTTTAAGGCCGAGATCGCCCCCGTCACCGTCAAGACCCGCAAGGGCGACGTGGTGGTGAGCGAAGACGAAGGCCCGCTGAAGGCCCGGCTGGACAAGATCGCCTCGCTCAAGCCCGCGTTCAAGAAGGACGGCACCATCACCGCCGCGTCCAGCTCCAGCATCAACGACGGCGCGGCCGCCCTGGTGCTGATGCGCGAATCCACCGCCAAGGCGCTGGGCTGCACGCCGCTGGCGCGCATCGCCGGCCATGCCACGCACGCGCAGGAACCCGAGTGGTTCAGCACCGCGCCGGTGGGCGCCACGCAGAAGCTGCTGAAGAAGCTGGGCTGGACGGTGGGCGACGTCGACCTGTGGGAGATCAACGAGGCCTTCGCCGTCGTGCCCATGGCGCTGATGCACGAGCTCTCCATCCCGCACGACAAGGTCAACGTCAACGGCGGCGCCTGCG
This sequence comes from Comamonas sp., assembly GCA_050282565.1. Classification (GTDB taxonomy): domain Bacteria; phylum Pseudomonadota; class Gammaproteobacteria; order Burkholderiales; family Burkholderiaceae_C; genus Comamonas. The sequence continues at coordinate 6,142 of JBLZYV010000030.1, read as the reverse complement.
CGCTGGGCCATCCCATCGGCGCCAGCGGCGCGCGTATCATGGTCACGCTGCTGCATGCGCTGAAGGCGCGCGGCAAGAAGCGCGGCCTGGCCACGCTGTGCATCGGCGGCGGCGAAGCGACCGCGATGGCCGTGGAAATGCTCTGACGCCCCGCCCCGACCAAAACCCCGAGGAGAGACCGATGAAACTGCCCTGTACCGCCCTTGTGCCGCTGGCCGCCGCGCTGGCCCTGCTGTCCGCCGCCGGGGCCCAGGCCCAGCAGCGCGACGAGGCCCTGTTCGGCGCCGCCAGCGCCGAGCAGCCCGCGGTGGTCAAGACGCTGGAGCAGCTGGTCAACATCGAGACCGGCACCGGCAACGCCGAGGGCATGGCCGCCGCCGGCCAGTACCTGGAGGACCGGCTCAAGGCGTTGGGCCTGAGCGTCGCGCGCCACAAGGCGGCCGGCAACGTGGTGGGCGACAACCTCGTCGCCACGCTGCAGGGCCAGGGCGGCAAGAAGCTGCTGCTGCTCGCGCACATGGACACCGTCTACCTCAAGGGCATGCTGGCCAAGGCGCCGTTCCGCATCGACGGCAACAAGGCCTACGGCCCCGGCATCGCCGACGACAAGAGCGGCATCGCCGTCATCCTGCACACGCTGGCGCTCTTGAAGGCGCGCGGCGCGCAGGGCTTCGGCAGCATCACCGTGCTGTTCAACACCGACGAGGAAAAAGGCTCGTTCGGCTCGCGCGAGCTGATCCAGGCCGAGGCCGCCAAGGCCGACTACGTGCTCTCGTTCGAGCCCACGCTGGGCGACAAGGAGAGCTTTGCGCTCGGCACCTCGGGCATCGCCTACGTGCAGGCCGACATCAAGGGCAAGGCCTCGCACGCCGGCGCCGCGCCCGAGCAGGGCGTGAACGCGCTGGTCGAGGCCTCGGACCTGGTGCGCCGCACCATCGACATCGACGACAAGGCCAAGGGCCTGCGCTTCAACTGGACCATCGCCAAGGCCGGCTCGGTGAGCAACATCATCCCCGACAGCGCCACGCTCAACGCCGACGTGCGCTACGCCAAGACCGAGGACTTCGACGCCGCGATGAAGACGCTGCAGGAGCGCGCGCAGCAGAAGAAGCTGCCGGCCGCCGAGGTGGCCGTCAACGTGGTGCGCGGCCGCCCGGCCTTCAATGCCGGCGAAGGCGGCAAGGCGCTGGTGGACAAGGCCGCCGGCTACTACCGCGAGGCGGGCGGCAGCATCGCCATCGAGGCGCGCACCGGCGGCGGCACCGACGCGGCCTATGCGGCGCTGAGCGGCAAGCCAGTGATCGAAAGCCTGGGCCTGCCCGGCTACGGCTACCACAGCGACAAGGCCGAGTACGTGCTGATCGACGCCATCCCGCGCCGGCTGTACATGGCCGCGCGCCTCATCATGGACCTGGGCCAGGGCCGCTGATTCCGACCATCGGAGGTGAACCATGAGCGCTGACATCGAAGACGACGACGCACTGCCCGCCCCCTTGGGCGTGGCGCAGATCGAGGCCTTCTGGCGCGCGTTCGCGGCCCGCGAGGCCGAGCTGGCGGCGCTGCCGCCGCAGGAGTTCGTGGAGCAGGCGACCGCGCTGCTCGAGCAGCATGCGCCCGGCCTCGGGCTGGAGCTGGAGCAGGGCGCCGACGGCGCGCTGCCGCTGCTGGTCGTCACCGCGCACGGCAGCCTCGACGGCTTCGAGAACGTGCAGGCGCTGGTGCGGCATGCGCCGCCGCAGTCGCACTGGCGGCTGCAGGCCTTCCGCAGCCGCGCGCTGGGCAGCGACTTCTCCATGGGCATGGACGGCTTCAGCCTGGCCTGCTCCGACGTGCTGGTGGCGCACTACGACGCCGGCGGCACCGTGGGGCTGGAGCTGTCGTTCGAGAAGATCATCCCGCAGGACATGGTCGAGCACGCGCGCCACATGAGCTTCATCATGCTCGACCACGTGCTCGGCGAATGGGACTTCGCGGTGCGCGTGGGGCCGGTGGAGTTCGTCGATGCCTTCTCCGACGACGTGGAGGGCGCCGAGCCGCTGTCGGTGTTCCCGGCGATCTTCGACGCCTTCGTGCGCGAGCAGCTCGGGCGCAGCTACGAGTTCCCGCCGGCCGACGACGATTCATGGACCGTGTTCGAGGTGCGCCGCCACGACGCGGCCGACGACGCACCGCCCGACCTGCTGACCTTCCGCGCCTCGGCCAACGCCGTGGCCACCCGCGCCGACCTGCCGTACTTCCTGGAGTGGCGCCTGCCCTTCGACAGCCAGCAGCAGCTCGACCAGGTGCGCGACGCGCACGAGGCCCTGCAGGCCGAGCTGGAGCGCCTGCACGGCGGCCTGCTGGCCTTTACCCGCATCGAGCAGATGGACACCCGCGTGGCCGGCTACTACGTGGAAGACGCGGTGGCCGCCACCGAGCTGGCGCACCAGCTGGCGGCGCGCCATGCGCCGGGGCTGGACGAGGACGTCTCCACCATGTTCGACCCGGCGTGGCAGGAATACCTGGCGCTGTACAGCGCCGTGCGCCCCGGTGTGCGGGCTGGCGAGGAAAGCGCATGATCACCACGCTGGCGCAGTTGCGCAGTCTCTATGCGCAGCCCGCCGAGCGGGCGCTGCGCAAGCAATTGCCCGCGCTCGATGCGCACTGCCGGCGCTTCGTCGCGCTGTCGCCGCTGTGCCTGATCGCCTCGGGCGGCACCGAGGGTGCGCTGCTCGACGTGTCGCCGCGCGGCGGCCCGCCGGGCTTCGTCAAGGTGCAGGAGGACGGCGCGCTGCTGCTACCCGACGCCGGCGGCAACAACCGGCTCGACACGCTCAGCAACCTGCTGGTGGACCCGCGCGCGGCGCTGCTGTTCGTGATTCCCGGCGTCGACGAGACACTGCGCGTCAACGGCACGGCGCGGCTGCGCGACGAGCCCGAATTCGTGCAGCGCTTTGCCGGCGAACGGCAGCTCCCGAAGCTGGTGATCGAGGTGCAGGTGCGCGAGGCCTACCTGCACTGCGCCAAGGCGCTGATGCGCTCGCGCCTGTGGAGCCCCGAGGCCATCCAGCCGCGCGAGGTGCTGCCCACGCTGAACCGCATGATCCACGACCAGACCGGCACGCAGGCCGAGCCCGAGACCCAGGCCGCCATGCTGCAGCGCTACCGCGCGCAGATCGTGCAGGAACAAGGCGCGTAGCCATGTCGACGGTTCTGGTCATCGGCGCATCGCGCGGCATCGGGCTGGAGCTGGCGCGGCAGTACGCCGCCCAGGGCCGCCGCGTGATCGCCACCGTGCGCCGCGCCGAAGACCGCGCCACGGTGCAGGCCGTGGGCGCCGAGGCCCTGGTGGTGGACGTGGCCAACCCGGCCAGCGTCAGCGGCCTGGCCTGGCAGCTCGACGGCGAGCAGCTGGACATCGCGCTCTACGTGGCCGGCATCTGGTCGGATCCACCGGCCAGCGCGCCGCCCACGCAGCCGGACTTCGACGCGGTGATGCACACCAATGTGCTCGGCGCCATGCAGGTGCTGCCGCAGGTCGCGCCGCTGGTGGCCGCGGCGGGCGGCGTATTCGGCTTTCTGTCGTCGGGCATGTCGCTGGTCCGCGAGGCGGATGACGGCAGCGCCTGGCTGTACCGCGTGAGCAAGGCAGCGCTGAACATGGCCGTCGCCTCGGCGCGGCACGAATGGCCCGGCGCCACGTTGGTCACCCTCGATCCCGGCTGGGTGCGCACCGACATGGGCGGCGCCGGCGCGCCGCTGTCGGTGCAGCAGAGCGTGGCCGACCTGGTGCAGGTGCTGGCCGGCGTGGTGCCGGCCGACGCGGGTCGCCTGATCCACCACGACGGGCGGCGCGTGGACCTGAGCTGAATCGGCTGCTGGCGATTGCCAGACCAGCGGCATTACTTTTATTTTCATAGCAAACAACGATCCGGAGACCGCACCCATGCTGTTGACCCCCGACCAAGAAATGATCCGCAGCGCCGTGCGCGAGTTCGCCCAGGCAGAGCTGTGGCCGCACGCGGCGCAGTGGGACCGCGAGCACCACTTTCCGCAGGCCGCGCACCAGGGCCTGGCGCAGCTCGGCGCCTATGGCATCTGCGTGCCCGAGGAACTGGGCGGCGCAGGGCTGGACTACATCAGCCTGGCGCTGGTGCTGGAGGAAGTCGCCGCCGGCGACGGCGGCACCAGCACCGCGATCAGCGTCACCAACTGCCCGGTCAACGCCATCTTCATGCGCTACGGCAACGAGGCGCAGAAGGCCAAGTGGCTGGCGCCGCTGGCGCGTGGCGAGATGCTGGGCGCCTTCTGCCTGACCGAGCCGCACGTGGGCTCGGACGCCTCGGCGCTGCGAACCACGGCCACCAAGCAGGGCGACAGCTATGTGATCAACGGCGTCAAGCAGTTCATCACCAGCGGCAAGAACGGCCAGGTCGCCATCGTCATCGCGGTCACCGACAAGGCCGCGGGCAAGAAGGGCATGAGCGCCTTCATCGTGCCCACCAGCACGCCCGGCTACCAGGTGGCGCGGCTGGAGGACAAGCTGGGCCAGCACAGCAGCGACACCGCGCAGATCAACTTCGACAACTGTGTGGTGCCGGCCGAGAACCTGATCGGTGCCGAGGGCGAGGGCTACCGCATCGCGCTGTCGGCGCTGGAGGGCGGGCGCATCGGCATCGCCGCGCAGAGCGTGGGCATGGCGCGCAGCGCCTTCGAGTTCGCCGTGCAGTACGCCAAGGAGCGCGAGAGCTTCGGCACGCCCATCATCAACCACCAGGCCGTGGGCTTTCGCCTGGCCGACTGCGCCACGCAGATCGAGGCCGCGCGCCAGCTCATCTGGCACGCCGCCAGCCTGCGCGACGCCGGCCGCCCCTGCCTGCAGGAAGCGGCCATGGCCAAGCTCTTCGCCAGCGAGATGGCCGAGCGCGTGTGCAGCGCCGCGATCCAGACGCTGGGCGGCTACGGCGTGGTGAACGATTTTCCGGTGGAGCGCATCTACCGCGACGTGCGCGTGTGCCAGATCTACGAGGGCACGAGCGACGTGCAGAAGATCATCATCCAGCGCGGTCTCTGAGCTTTTCGACAATGGTTTGCGTTCCGCTGGAACGCAAAAAACATAGCTGCTTACGCTTGCTACACCTTGTTTTTCAATATGAAAATATCTGAAAATCAATAGTGGCAAGTGCAAGCAGCTCTTCTTTTTGAAGAGGCCGCATGGGCCGCCAGCCCCTGGCGCAGCAGGGGCCGGAGGCAGACATTGTGCACGCACAAGCGCAGAATACGTGTAGGACGGTTGATCTGGTCAAAGCTGGAGTTAGGTGTTACAACGACTCCATAACGAATGCCTTGCAACTACTTTGCGGCGCCGTTCACCCCCGGTGCCACTACGGAGGTCGTATGGATGTGATCAGCAACTCTGCCGCCCGCTACGTGCGCCTGCGCGAAGAGGAAATGTCGCTCGACGAGTTCCTCGTGCTGTGCCAGCGCGATCCCATGGCCTACGAAAGCGCTGCCCAGCGCATGCTGGCGGCCATCGGCGAACCCGAGATGGTGGACACGCGCAATGATCCGCACCTGTCGCGCCTGTTCGCCAACAAGGTCATCCGCCGCTATCCCGCGTTCGCCGAGTTCTACGGCATGGAGGACTCCATCGAGCAGGTGGTGAGCTTCTTCCGCCACGCGGCCCAGGGCCTGGAAGAGCGCAAGCAGATCCTGTACCTGCTGGGGCCGGTGGGCGGCGGCAAGAGCTCGATCGCCGAGCGCCTGAAGTACCTGATGCAGAAGGTGCCGTTCTACGCGCTCAAGGGCTCGCCGGTGAACGAGTCGCCGCTGGGCCTGTTCGACCCCATGGAGGACGGGCCGGTGCTCGAGGAGCAGTTCGGCATCCCGCGGCGCTGCCTCAACCACGTGCTCTCGCCCTGGGCCGTCAAGCGCCTGGAAGAGCTGGGCGGCGACATCCGACAGTTCCGCGTCGTCAAGCGCTATCCCAGCATCCTCAAGCAGGTGGCCATCGCCAAGACCGAGCCGGGCGACGAAAACAACCAGGACATCTCCAGCCTCGTGGGCAAGGTCGACATCCGCAAGCTCGAGAACTTTGCCCAGGACGACACCGACGCCTACAGCTACTCGGGCGGCCTGTGCCTGGCCAACCAGGGCCTGCTGG
>JBLZYV010000029.1:0-46822 GCA_050282565.1 Comamonas sp. | reverse complement strand
TCCGTGGGGTACCCCTTGCGTCTTGCCATTAGATCAATTTACTTCAACTGCGGCCGAGTTCATAACACGCTCTAGCGCATGATGCACTGGGTACGATGCTTGGCCAGCGACAGCCAGCAACGTGAATGCCGTCGAAATGGAATTGGTCATGCCTATCATCAATAGCCCGAAAGACCCGCAAAAACTTGACATCGAGGCCAATGCGGACCGGAAGGCACCGAGCCTCCACCGAGTGCCGCCGGAGGCACAGGCCAGCGCAAGCCGTGCTCACCGTAGGAGCAAAACCGGCCTGATCGTCCCGACAGACGAAGAGGATGCAGCGATCAACCGAAGCATTGCGGCGGACCCCGACACGATGGAGTTGACTGCAGAGCGTGCTGCCACGCTACGGCCCTTTCAACTGCGCGCAGGCAACCCGGAGGGCAACGATGCATTGCCTATTGAACTGCAGATGGCAGAAAGCGAGGCACTCACTCTTTCGGCCGTCGAGGCCAAGACGGGCCATGTGCTGCATCTCACCTTCGCAGACGGTGCAGAGTTCGATATGAACCTGACGGCCATCATCGAGCGGCATCCGACGTTGACCGCCCTGGCCGATCCAGCCGTTTTCCAGCGTGCCAGGCTAGGCGCCTGGGGCGGAACGGTAACCTGGGGCACGGACGATCTGGAGTTGGCCGCCGACAACCTGCGCGCCCGAGCAATGGAGCAGGCTTACAAATAGCCCCAGATAGTGCCCTCGAAGCTCAATACCGAAATCTCCAAGCTCAACCGCGAGCACCGCTGGTACCCGGTGGCGTTGGGTGCCACCACCACGCAGCGCATACAACGCTGTTCATCTGACAACCCGGCCTGCACAGGCCTTTTGTTTTTTGAGAGACATGATCCAGTACACACCACCTTCCACCGAGGATCTGGCCAAGCTGAAAGGCGAGCTGGGCTACTCGGGTGAGCAAATGGCCGAGCTGGCAAGCGTGTCCAACGGCGCGCAGTGGCGCAAATACACCGGCGGCACCGATCCGCGTAGCCTGAATATGCACATCCTGTTTTTCATGGCCGCCCGCCTGACCCTGGCCCCGGAAGAGCTGGCAAGGGTCCAGGCGAAGATGCGGGCTATAGGCGCGCAGGTGGACACTTTCGAGCTGAAATCGCCTCGATAGCTACCCAAGCCAAAGGCACCGAACACCACACGGTGCCGTTCCCCAAGCAAGGCCCGCCCCGAGCGGGTCTCGTCACATCTGGCCGCGGGCCAGCATCGCCAGGCCACTGCTCGCAACGGGCGGACCGATTTATACGGCCTACAACGTATTGCGCAACATCACCCACCACACGGTATTACCGATGCCATGGAGCGCGCGCCTGCGCCGCGCTGGCGGCTACCAGGGACCGGAGCGGAGGCGGAGCACGCCGGGGAGGTATCACCCGGCCAGAAATCACCCGATATCCCTCCTACACCCCGCCGCGCGCAGTCGAGACCCCGCCGCGCCTGCGGGCTAAAAGGGTCGTTTTCGTCGGGGGTGTCGGCACCGGCCGCCGCAAGGCCTGGCGCGGCTTTGCGGGCCGGTTTTGACGGGCTGAATCTGTCGGGAAACCAATCGGTACGGCGAAGAGATCAAGGTCGGCAGCATCGTGGGTGTGGTACCGCAGCGCGGCCACATGTGCGGCCGGTGGCTGGTGAGCCGGCGCATTGCCTGGACCCCCTACGTTTCCACCCTTGCCGAAGGCGATGGAAGCGCTGATGCAGACGATGTTGCAGGCCAAGTGCAGAGCACAGATGAGGCCGTGCCCCGGCCGGCTTTGCCGGCCCCTTGGACTGGTTTCAATAACTGTACGGCTCGCCTCACGGGCGAGCTGCATCGGGGCATTTTTGGCCGCGGTGACCACGAAATCACTGACTGGGCGACACCGCCGGTAGTGGCTCAGTTCAAGGCCCTGCGAGAAATCGAGGCTTCCCGCTGGTGAAAGCCACCCACCGGATCAGCCATGCAGCACCAAGCTGAGCGCCACTGCGGGCATACGCATACTCGCGGCCTAGTATTGACTGAGGCGAGCTCTTACCATCCACCAGGAACGCCAGCACATCGGTATTAGTTAGCGCTCTAAAAATTCGCGTGCAGACTGAAAAGCCACTTCAGCCTCATGAATATTGATGACTGCCTGATGAATACTTTGATAATAGCTTTTAAAAAAAGCTATCGCAGGCAAAACCTCAAGCTGATTAACATTAACAATGGCAGAAAAATTTGCATGAATTTTCCGAGCTGCCCCAAAAGCCTGAGCATACATTTGCGCCCCCAAGGGAGACAGCCTATTCAATACAAGCAACTGATCAAGCGTCGGATAAATCGTAGTCGAAAGACCATGCAACAACGTCACAAAACTGGACGGATCAACATGAAGATCGATATTTCTCGTATGCTGACCACCTTCATTTGAAACAGAAATATTGCAATTATCGTTTATGAAATTAGAAAGATATATTTTAAGTACGCTTACGTCTCCACTGATATATCTTTCCGCAAGCAACGCTTCTGATAACTCAGCATCGAGCTTAGACGCATTTGCAAATCTATGCTAAATAGTCGGAACAAGCAATGCTGCAATAACTGCACCAACTCCAAAAACAGCCTGTATCCATGCGGGGGCATCTGTATGGCCAGAACTCCATCGATCAATATCTGGCTTATTGTCAATATAAACAAAAATTACCGCAATCAACACCACAAGAAAATAGAATAATGACTGATAAATTTTATTTGTCAATCGATTCGTGTGGTATGAGTTAATAAAATTCTTATTCATAATCATTCCTCGCCATCAACCATAAATCATCATACTCAATCAAATAAACCGTCAAATTTTAAAATTAACGTATACAATCCAGCCAATCCTACTCCACCAGGATTCAAGCGCTTCTCTAACATCGCGAAGCAAGGGACCACAAACACAAATCCAGCTTCCTCAAAAAAAGCAATTAAGCTGCTACTCCCATCGCCTGGCCAATCGCTATCCGATCAATTTCATTGCTCCACCATTGCATCAATTCTCTACGAGGCTCAAGATATCGAGCATGGTTATAGGTACCCCGAACACCCTGCCCCACATGTGCCAGGGCGGCCTCGATCACATCGGACTCGAACTGCTGTGATTCGTTGGCCGCCGTGCTGAAAATGTGCCGAAAGCCGTGTGCCGTCTGCCTGTCCTCATAACCCAGGCGGCGCAGCGCCATCAAGAAGAACATGTTGCTCTTGGGCTGCTTGACGTTGCTGCGGCCGGGAAAAAGGTAGGTGTAGCGCCCATTGATGTACTGCAGCTCCTGTAGCAGTTTCACCGCTTGTCGGGGCAAGGGAATGAGGTGCGGATCGCCCGTCAGCTTTTCCTCTTTCCGGCGCTTCATGCGTATGGATGGCACCGTCCACACACATGCCTCGAAGTCGAATTCGCTCCACTGGGCCTCGCGCAGTTCGGTCGGACGGCACGCCAGCATCATGAGCAGTTGGAGCCCTATCGATCCCTCCCGCGACTGGTACAGCCTGATGGCCCGGATGAGCGCGGGCAGCTCTGCCGGCGGCACGTGCTTCATGGCCTCGGCCTTGCGTGTGACCAGGCGCTTGTGCATGGTGGACAGCGGGTTGGCCTCCATGCGATCCGTATCAACCGCGAAATCCAGTATGTCCCGGCACATGGTGAGCACCCGGCTGGCCATCTCGACAATGCCCGCCTCCTGCATGCTGGTGAAATGGTCGAGCCACTCTTTGGCCTTGATCCTGGCAAACGGGCGCTTCCCGAAAATCGGGAAGATGTGCTTTTGAAGCGCGCCCTCGCTGCGCACTGCGGTGCCTTCCACCCAGGTGCGCTTTTTCATCTCAAGCCATTCGTTGGCCAGGGCCTCGAAGGTATCTTGCGCCGCGGCCTCCACCTCACCCTTGAGCCGGCCGTGTGTCTCGCGCAGGTTCTCGCCGGGCTGCATGGCATCCACCAGTTCCAGCTCTCTGGCCCGGGCCTTGGCTGCAGACAGGCACCCTTCGCGCTTGCCATACGCCCCGATGCCCATGAAGGACCAATAGCCGGGCCGGACCTTGTAGCGGATCTCCCAAGACTTGCGCCCGTCCGGCCTGACATACAGGTGCAGGTTTCTGTCGAACGAGTCCCGAACGCGATAGGGCTTCGTCTCTGCCTCCAACGCCTCGATGGTCGTGTCCTTGAGGGGATGGTGCTTCTTGGCCAGGTCAGCGTGCTTCATGTATGCCACCAGTTCGATTTTCGATTGAGCATACACGACGGCATACATATTCACCATCGTTGTATAGGCGGATGCATGAGCATGTTGAGGCATACTTTTCTGCCTAAGCCTTTGAAGACAAATAAAAAACCCGCATGTTTGACCATGCGGGTTTATATGTCTGGTGGGTCCTGCGAGATTCGAACTCGCGACCAACGGATTAAAAGTCCACCACTACAACACTCCATCAGGCCGCATGGTTGAGGCATTCTTCGCGCTCGCCTGTCTCATAAATTCCCGGCTTATCCTAGTTTCTCTCCCTATGGGAATCCGAAACAATCCACTGTATATGTGACGGATTTAAGTGCCCGCCATGGGCCTCGCGCCGCGACAATACCGGTGTGCCCGATGTCTTTGCTCTCCGCCCTACCCGGTGCAACTCTTGCATCCTCCGCCAGTGATCGACGCAGGGTTTGGAGCGTCAAGGGTGGCGCCAGCAGATCCGCTGGTGGGCGCCCCAATATCGCTTGGGTCTACCATAGTCTGGAGCCAGAGGAAGTCCTGGCACGATCTCAAGCGCCCCCTGAGAACAACCCTGTTGTGGCAGCTAAGAACCCCATCAGCGGGCAGTTTTGCACTTGGTCAGCTTCGGAGACCTCACTAGGCAAGCGAGACGGACACGACATTTCGTTCGACATCATGCAGAGCTACGCACGCTGGAAGCGGCCTTGCCCATTGGAGCCACGGAACCATCACGCCCATTGAACAATTGCTAACAACAACTCGCCGCCTATTGGTCTGCTACAGTCATCTGCAGTCACAGAACACGAAGAACAACGGCGATGAGCAGCGCAGAACAAAAACTAGTGGAACAGCACTCCGACCTGATCGAGATCCACCGCTTCAAGCGGTGTGTCTACCATGGGGTCGAATGGCAGTTCGGGCACCTGCAGCCGTTTGCCTTCCGTGAAGAGATTGAGCCCGGCCTTGCGGTCGATGTCGTGGTGTTCTTTTCCTGCCACTGCTTCACCCACAACGGAAACAAGGATCAGCGGGACGTGATTCCGCGCTCAGAGGTCTATCTGGATGGTGGTGTGTTCCGCGTGCTGAACCCCGATCGGTATGAGCTCTCGAAGCGGTTCATGCCACAGATCGTCGAGAAGCTGCGTTCACGGCAGATTCGCGTGATGGGGCCGCCACACGACAACTATGCAACGTTCGAGGAGACCGACATCCACGGCAACCCGATCACCTATGCCGTGTTCTTCAGTGTGAAAAGGGATCGTGACCGGCGGAAACGTCTCATCATGCGGGTGGAGTCGGCGTACCCCATCGAGCAGCTGACCAAGAGGCACCAAAAGGCAGGCAAGGTCAACCTGCCAGTGTTGCTCAAGAAGATCTACCGGGGCGAGAAGATCAAGCCCTAGAAAGACAACAGCCACCCGAAGGTGGCTGCCGCACACGGGGCTCTCTTTCATCCCACTCCAGGTGGGGCCCATTCGTAAGAATGGGTGGCGTTGATACCGTTTTCCCGCTTGTTTTGGCATCAACCTTTGCGTTGATAGTACAACAAAAAGTTGGGATCATCAAATTTGAGGAAATGGCGGCTGGAGTGCGCCTACATGGAGCTGTCGACGCTCCAGACTCCACCAAGAGGACAGCCACAACAGAGGGTTGTGCGTCACATCCTGGCCACGGCAGGTGGCCGCGGCCGCCCAGCTACGGCTATCGCCGCGCCGGGGCGTTGCTGCGACACGAGTGAGCCTACCAAGGGCTGCCAGGCAAGCCCATTCAATGGCTCTCGGAAACGGCTTAGCCTATACCACCGCGCTTGATCAGCATGAATGTGCGCAGAACGCAAGGCTTGCACATCAACACACCTATGGCAGCGCTCCATGCTCAAGGTCCTCTAGGTGTGGCTGTAGCGCTACGGGCTTGGGATGCAGGCGAAAGAAAGCCCGCGCGAGGCGGGCGCGGAGGGGTGATGCCGGCGGAGGGTGGGGGGGGCTCGCCGGTATGCCCCCGTTGCGGCACTAGTCGTCGGCAGACTCCACTGGGAATGAGGTTGCCTCGTCATGGTAATGCCGAACCCAAACACTTAAGAATGCTTCTCTGACTCGGGCTTCAGGTATCAGTCCAAGGCGCTTGCCAACCTGCGCAAAGAGTAAGTGTGGGTCCCTATTTGTATTACCAACACTTTCGATGACGGCTCTAACTTCTGCTTCTTTTTCATAGGGACGAAGCAAAGCTACAGCAAGTTCACCGGATGTCGCGTCCAACGAGGCAACGACGCGATTGAAAATATATGCCTCGGGGTTGCTTCCGGGGAGCCTGAATATACGCTTCCCGATGTCAGTTGATTGCTGAGAATCGCCATCAATTATGCAAATTGATGGCTGTTTGGTTGTTGGGTTTATATTATGGTCGATATGAATTCTTGTTGCAATTCCATCGCCCTTCATTGCATGAACTTCGATCGCATCCATGGCAATATTACTCGCAGATCGAATTATCTCTTCCGTCCATGATTTCGCGAAATTATCTTCCACAAAAATCACCAAACGAGAATCCACTTGCCCACTTATGGCTCGAAGTGCAGCCACATCGAGTTTTCCCTGGTATAAATTTCCGTTCACAGCAGCCCAAATTGCCTTGCTTGGCAATGGAGTTAGAGCGTCATTGGAATGCGTTGTGAATATGGACTGTATTTTTCTGCGCTCTGCAAGATCAATCAAGTACTCCACAAGACGCATTGTCGCCAGAGGATGTAGACCATTCTCAATTTCTTCAATCATTACCAGCGATCCCTCTGGTACATCCTCCAAGACGGCAATCATTCGGATGATACTTGATTCGCCAGCACCAAAGTGAAATTCCGAATAAGCATCTCCAGAAGTGGTCTGTCCGGCTATTAATGTAACTGCGCCTTTTTCATCCAAAGCAACCTGTTTGAATTTTGAAAAATCTTTGTCCAATATTTTTGCAACGGCCTCCATCGCTGTTGGCGAGAGTGTTGTAATAAACTCCTCTGCGACATCAAATTTCCCGCCAGCAAATCGTAACATCTCTGGCCTTTCAGTTGCCGGCACAGTGCGCGAAACGCCAAAAACGCTGACATCCCTCGCGAGGCCATCCCTCGACCACTTTAAATTTGTAAAAGTCGCAGTCCTTCGTACAGTGTCAGTTGGTCGAACACTTCTGTCAATAACTTCATATTCAAATTTCCAGTTCTTCATACTGGAATCAAACCGTCCACTTTTGGCGAAAAATCTCGACGGCTTTACTGATTGATATGCACAAGCCGCTGCACCAAGAAGTGTTGTCTTTCCTCCACCATTTGGCCCGATGAATGCGGTTACAGGAAAGTCAAACGTCACTGTCTTTCTGCTAAATGATCGTGCTTTGTCAATATGCACTTTAAGCAGATATTTCCCATATTTTTTTGATTGAACTTTGTCAAGCAGTTCATTAATTTGGGAGTCTCGTATTTCGCTTTGATAAGCCATTTTATGAACCAAGTTTAAGTGAACTCAAAGAGAATCGTGTATTGCTGGCAATTGATCAATGGTGGAATTCAAGCCGACAAGTCACATGCGTCATAGAGCATGTGCTCCCGTAGCACCGTGCCCACGCTTACTGCTCCGTAGTACACATTGAACGCCCGCGGCGCTGGCTGGAAGTGCCTGACGGCTTCTCCGATCACTTCAGCAATCGTCGGCTGCCAGACCTCGCCTAGCAGCTCGCGGCCGTCCATGATCCGGCCGTGTTACTCAGCCTGGTCTATCTTTCCTATGCGGAGGGCCGGGATCATCGAGGCAGAGGCATGCCCTTCGCGTCAAGGCATGGCAGTGCTGCCTGTTGCTGTGGGCGTTTTATCGGCATACCGTTTCCGTCAAAGCAGGTAACCGGGCTACTGCTCGGCTGGGCATATCCTCGGCCGCTGGGAGCGCTCGGATCGTTGTATGCCGTGTTCGATCGATAGCTTGCCGGTGTACTCTTGGCGCTCGAGGCCTTGCTCGCGTGGTAGTGCAAATGCACCGTCGACCGCGGCTTAGTGGCCTTGTGAGATGAATGGCTGCTGTGATGTGACGATGAATGGCCTCGAGAGTGATGGCCTCCTCCGCCACGCCGGCCACCCTTGGCTTCCGCAGCCATAGGCGCCACGACCAGCCCCACAGATACGATTGCAGTAAGCAGTCCCCTCATGCTTCTCTCCTGTTATGGATTTACGAATCCTAACAGGATGAAGTTTTATGTTTACATTTCAATCATCAGGAAAGACCCTAAAAGAGTCACACGTCGCGTGTCCACAAAAAAACTCTCGTGAAAGGGCTTTGGCGCTCTATTCTTCGTTGGCAAATCGCCCCTGCTCGATTGCATCTCTGCGCTTGCGCGGCAGATAGACACCGTCTTCGGCCTCCCGGATCCGCTTCTCCCGCGCACGCACGCTCTGCGCCAATTGCATCGGCAGGATGCGCCGGTCCGGGTTCTTCTCGTTGAAGTGCCGGATCGCCTCACGCGCCTCGGTCTTGCCCTCCTCATCCTTGGCCATGGCCGCCATGGCAAAGCGCTCGACCAAACTGCTGCGCCGCGCCTGCAGCGCACGATCCAATCCCACCACGGCAGACTTCCCCTCGTAGGCGTTGCGCACGCTGCTGGGCGAGAACCCGGCAGCCTGGCCGAGCAGCGCCGCGGCGTCCACCTCGTCCTGCACCACAATCCCGGTCTTGTCCTTCACGCCCTCGTTGTTGTAGCGGAAGGCCTTGAGCGGGCCGCGCAGCACGCTGGGCGCCATGGCCTCCAGTCCGAGCTGGTAGCGGCCGTGGCTCATCTCCTGCAGCCCCTTGAGCGCATTGATGCCGATAGCGGCCACCGGCCCCAGCGCTGCCGCCATGGCCGATTCGCCCAGGCGCTGCCCTTCCAGCCCTTCCTGCACGTCGGGGAAGATCAGCTTGTCCAGGCCCACCCGGGCCGAGATGTCCCAGGGCGTCAGGCGCGAGAGACCATGGGCCAGCACCTCCGCCGGCTTCTGCCCGAAGGTGTCGGCCAGTAGGTTCTGCAACGCCACCTTGGCGTCCCACGGCTCATCATCGTCACCGCCTATCATCGAGGCAGCGGCCAGCAGCGTGGTCACCATGGGCAGGCCCAGCACGCCGGCGGCCATGGCATGGGTGGTCAGCAGGCCGGCCAGCGCCTTGCGCGCCTGGGCGCGGTCCTCGGGCGTGGCGCCCTTCAGGGCCTGCAGGGCATTGCGGGCGAAGGTGTAGACCATGTTCTGGCCGTACTGCTTGAACAGCAGCAGCACCCGGGCCACATTGCCTTGCATCACCCGCGGCCGGTTGTTCGCGCTGTAGTCGAAGTGGCCGTCGTAGGTGGCCTGCACGGCCTGGGTGTAAGCGGCCTGGCTGTCGGCGCCGGCCTCACGCGCCAGGCGGTAGGCGGCGATGAAGGTCACCTGCCGGTTGAACTTCTCGGCATGGTGGAACAGGAAGCTGGCCGCGCGCATCACCGGCCGCAGCTTGTACGAGACGTTGCGGTCCTCGCCCTGTGCGATGCCAGCCAGGTCGTGGGCCATGGTCACATCCACCACGCCGGAGCGCACCGCCTCGTCGAAGGCGGCCTTCTCGTCAGGGGTCAGGGCACCGGTGATGTCGTTCTTGCCGCGTGCCGCCTCCTGGCTGGCCTTGAGCAAGGCGCCGCTGGCCTTGGCGAAACCCCAGCGAGCGCCCATCACCGGATACGCCACCAGGGCGGTCTGGGTCAGGTTGACCATGGCCGAGGCCGGCGACAGCCCCAGGTGGAACATGAAGCCGACGCTGGTCAGTGCCGTCGAGAGCGCATTGCTCTTGGGGTTCATCGCGGCGTCGTGGCGCTTGGCCATCTCGTCGACCACCTGCTGCCCGTCGACGCCCACGCCATCGGAGCCGCGCTTGACCAGCACAGCCTCGAGCAGGCTGATGCGGCATGAACACCTTTCGCACCTTCATCCGCCTGACCGGCATGCGTCGCCGCGCCGGCGGCAGCACGCTGGTCTCGCTGCGCTGGGCCACTGGCCTGCTCTGGCGCAGCCACCGGGCAAGAACGCGCCGCGCGCCCATTGAGCGCGCCGGTCATCAACGGCTGTAGCCCCTCAACCCGAGTTTTCCAACCATGCCCATCCCCTCTCCCATCCACAACAAAAGCCACATCCTGCTGGTGCTCGCGGCCAACGCCTATCTGCCAAACCAGGCAGAGGCCGAGGTGCAAGCGCAACTTCGCCGCGGCTTCGAGGCCATCGTCGATGAGCTGCGCCGTATCGAAGCCATTCCTGCTGCAGACATCGATCAGTTCGTCGCCAAGGCCAAGGCCGGCGCAAGCCATGAGGAGTTGCTGCCGACCGCTGTGCTCTTCGCCAACTTCCTCCCCGACGTGGACTACTACGCCGCGCTGGTCGGTGCAGGCTTTTCCGAGGAAGGTCCTCCTCTCGACCTGGAATTCTTGAAGACGGTCGAGGCCATGTATGAACTGGAGGAGAAGCATGGGGACGCCGTCGAAAAGCTCCCTGAGTACACCTCCTTGCTCTTTTCGTTTGTGACCCAAGCACCGCCTGAGATCAAGCAGCTCATACGAGACCAGGCACACGAACTGGGCCTGCTGCCCAAGGTCACGCACGTCGATGAACACGGCCGGCCGGTCTACACCATGGAGCAGGCGGCCAGTTCCCTCGGCGTACCCATGAAGGATCTTGAGCGCATGGCCGAGGAGCATACCGACGAGATGGCTGCCATTGGGGGCCTCCACACCGGCCCGGTGTTCCCCGTGCAGTGAGACAACCATGGCGTTTCCCACCATAGACCTCACCGAGCGTGCCCTCGTGCTCTACACGCGCAAGCCTGGGGCCCAGCCGCCCGCGGCAGATCTCCCCAGCTCCACCGTAGCTGGCGAATGCAACCCCGCACTCCAAAGCAATCCACTATGAGCGGATTGCCATCGGAGCCCCCCATCAACGAGACTGCATCGCATGCAAGACAAGTACCTCAGTCCTCCGCCACATCCACCACCGCAGCAGCGGTTGGCCACAAAAGGCGAAGCCCCGAAGCAGGTGAGAGCGCTTCAGGGCTTCTAGATCAAAAACCATAGCAAGGAATTTAGATCATGGAAGCAATTATCTCGCGCCCGGCCGTCGGCGCCAAATCCCCCTCGACCAAGAAGGCGGCCAAGCCGCAGCCGGCCCCGATCCCCACCCGCAGCGAGGGCGACGTGCTCGCCCTGAAGGCTGCGGAGACGCTGCAGACCATGGTCATGAGCGTCATGTACGACAACGACAGCACGCCGCGCGAGCTGGAAAACTCTCACTTTGAGGAAGTAGTCCATTTACTCGGCAGGCTCCTGGATCCGTCCAACCATGAGCGAGACCGCCTCGACCCGGATGAAGGTGATGTCCTTGGGCACCTGAGGGAAATCTCAGAAGAGATCAGCTATGCGTGCAACCGGGTTGATGAGGTCGGTAGCATCTCCAGCGTTACCTTGCCCATGCAAGTAGTGCTCACCAACACTCTGTACTACGCGGAAAAACTTGCAGATCGAATCTGCCGTGCCTACGAGGGCCTGCCTGGCACCCTCGAAGAGCTGCGCGCCTTGACCACGTTCGCCGGCGCCAAGCCCTATCGTGATCGCCCCACGCCGCCCATCCGGCGCGCGCCTGCAGCCGTCGCCGGGCCGAAGGCGTCGCCACTGTATCCACTGGCTCGCTCCTGGTCGGAGAAGGTCACCCGCACCTTCGCGATGCTGGAGGACGCCATGAAAACACTGCAAGCGGAGAACTCGAGCAGCGCTGCCCTGCCCGCTCTTCGCTTGTCGCTTGAGCAGCTCAGTGCCTGCGATGAAGAAGGCGAACTGCTGAACGCGCTCGCGGGCTTGAATCAGGCCCCGGCACCGGCCCTCACCGCCGCGCCGCATCGCTACACCCAAGAGCAGCTCGTCACCGTGCTGGAGAGCATTGCCGGCTACGCCAGCACGCTGAACCACACCCTCATGCAGGCACAGCAGTGCGGCAGCGGCGATAGCGCGCGGTTGGCGGTCCTGGTGGATGCAGCACAACTGCATGCCAGCCTCGTCGGCAGCATTGCAGATGACGCATCCGGTGGCGTGATCATCGGCGACTTCAACTGCTGGTTCCACGGCTCCAACTTCGCAAAGCAAGGCGGTGCAGCATGAGCGCCATCACCACCCCTGCCCGGCCCAAGGCAATGAAGCCCGCAGCGCAAGCTGCAGCAAAACCTGCGACGAACACGCCGTCAGCCGAAGCCGCCTTCATGAAAGGCAAGGCGCTGGCGGCGCTGATGATCCGCGAGGGCTCGCACCGGACCGGCGCGGGAGCTGCCAATATCAATGCATCCTACCGGGATCCCGGCACGGAGCAGGACAACTTCACGGCTCCATTTCTTCACCATCTGAAGCACGATCCCCACCTGCTGCCCGGCTTCTCGGCCGCGCTTTCCTCCATGCTGGCCGAGGGTATGGACACCTCCGGCCAGGTCATTGAGTCGGCGGCGGAAATCAACTACTCGGCTTGCACGATATGCCGCAACGAAAAGGACTATGAGGCTTTCGATTCCTACTCGGAACCGCCGCTGGATGAGCAACTCGCCGCCTTCGCCTTGAAGGAGCTGGCAACGGCGCCGGCAGCCGTCCAAAAGGATGATGCCTCCGCCAGCAATGCCGCCGCACCGGCGCCGATTGCCCGCCAGCAGGTCTATCCAGCCATCTCCGAAAGCACATACGAAACCATCAGTGCTGCGCTCTGGCGCGCCAGAGCAGTCACCGAAATGCTGTCTGGCATCTTCATGGACGAGCCAGGTCTCTATGGTGAAGATGATCTGCTGGGCCTTATTCAGCACGTGCAGTGGCAGATTTGCCGAGCGCAAGATGCCGCGCGGATCATCACTTCGGATGTGCACGACCTGCATCAAAAGCTGTTCGAGGCCCGATCCCTCATCAGCATCATTGAGGCGGTCGAGGATGCCTCGCGTTTCAAGTTCCAGCAGGAGCGCATCAGCTACTGCGGCTACTTCGATGCGATCACTGAATGCACGCTTCTGGCAACGAAGGCATTAGAGCTGGTGCCGGTGGCTCGCAACGGAGGCGGGGCATGAGCGACTTTTCTTTCACCCACCACACAACCGACGACGCCCTGCTCCATTGCGCCGTAGCTAGGCCGAAGGACAGTGGCACGGTGCGCATTGAATCCTTCGCCCACAGCGGCACGATTGATCTGGACTGGAGCCTTGGCCCGCTGGCCGCCAAGATGCGCTTCACGGCTACCGAAGCCCGCGCCGTAGCTGCCGAGTTGCTGGCCTGTGCCGACGCCGTTGAAAACCAGTCTGCGCACAGAGGCGGAGCACCGGTGCTGAGCCTGGTGCCGGTCACACGCGATGGAGGTAAGGCATGAGCAGCCCCATCCATCAGGAACCCCTCAGCCAAGCTGCGCGCATGCTCGCTGATGCACCTCAACTGGTCGACCGCACCAACTGGTACGAGCAGCACGAGGCGCTCTGCCACCACCTGCTGCACACGGTTGCCAAGGCCATGATCACCCACACCGACGAGGCTCTGCGTGAGGCTGGCCAGGCGCACGGCGCGGTGCGCCGGCACGCCCAACTCATTGCCGGTGCTGCCGTGCCCATCGTGCTCACACGCGACGGCCGGCACACCATCGCATACGAGCAATTGGCCGAGGCGCGTGCCAAGGTCACGATCCTTCAGGAAGAGTTGCAGGCGGCCCGCGCGGCAGCCAGCAACGCCAAGGCTCTGCTGGCCGAAGTCGCGAGCTGCCTAACGCGAGATCAAAACCCACCCGACGATCTCCGGCAGCGCATCCACGACTGGCTGATATCGAACCCCGAGATCACGAGCCAGGCTGTTGCAGCCATTGCCTCAGGGGAGGCTTTCGACATCCGCAGGATCGTTCACGAGCTCACGGACCAGGAGTTCACCGCGGGCCGGCAGGCCATGCGCGCAGAGATCGTGGCCATGCTCAAGCGCGACCTGGCGCAGATGGCCAGCGCAGCCAAGCAACACCCAGGAATGGCGGAACTGGATCACGCCGCCAGCGCGCTCGAGGTCGCAAGAAAGAGCATCGAGGAGCTTCATCCATGAGAGGCCGTCCAACAGATCAACTCACCAAGGCGGACACTGTCGCGCTGTGGCATGCGGTGGACACCATGGCCTATTGCGTGCGCGCCATGCCAACGATAGAGGGCATCACCAGCGATCAGATCGAAGCCGAAAAGGCCAAGCTGGCCGCCGCCCGGCGAGCGCTGCGCAAAGTCAACCGCCTGCGCCAGACCATGGGCCGCCGGTCCACCATCAAAGCGCAGGTCGAGCATCAGGCTGCAGGAGGTGCAGAAGCATGATCACAGCAGCAATCGCAATGCCCTACCTCACCGACGCCGAGATCACCGAAATCTGCAAGCCGTTGAAGACTGGAGCCGCGCAGATTCGATACTTCAAGCGCCTGGGCATGGTTGTGGAGTCCAAACCCAATGGCCACCCTCTCGTGGCGCGCGCCGAGTTCGAGCGCGTGATGACCGGCGGCAAGGCAGACGCAGCGCCCCAGGAAAAGCCTGAAGCCTGCGGGCCAAACGTGCTGGGCCTGCAAGACTACTTCCAGAAGCGCAAGCATGGGTCGCACACGTAAGGACGGGGATCCGATGGGACTGGCCGGCACCCGGCTCTCGTTTCGGCACAACGCCTTCTACTACCGTCACCGGGATGGCCGATGGGAGCATGTCGGCACAGACCTCCGGGTAGCCAAGGACCGGGCAGCGATCTACAACAGCCCGGCCGACAACTACGGCACCATGGCCTACTGGTTGGACCAGTTCCTGGAGCACTGCGCGGCCCGGGTCAAGGCGTCCGACCTGTCGCCGCGCACGCTCAGCGACTACACCAAGGACGTGGTGCCGCTCAAGGTGTTCTTCGGGAAGATGCTGCCCGAGCACATCGAGCCGCACCATGTCCAGGCGTACCTGGATGCCGGTGCGGCAGCGGAGCGGCCGGTGCGCGCCAATCGCGAGAAGGCCTGTCTCAGCTCCTGCGTCTCCTGGATGATCCGCACGAACCGCACCAGGCTCAAGGTGAACCCGTGCATGCAGAAGAGCGGCACCAAGGAAAACTCCGAGAGCAAGCGCGATCGGTATGTCACCCACGAGGAATACCGTGCCGTCTACGATGCCGCCGGCACCCAGGTCCGTGTGCTGATGGAGCTGACCTACCGCACGCTGCAGCGGCCCGAGAGTGACATCATCTACTGGACCCCACAGGTTCTGGCGCGCGACCCGCACACCGGCCAACGCATCATCACCTTCGAGCAGGGCAAAACCAAGACGCGGCTCAAGATCGCGATGACCGAGACGCTGGAGAAGCTGATCAACCGCGTCACCGGCTCGAAGCCACAGATGAACCTGCCGCTGGTGCACAACCAGGCCGGCGAGTCCTACACCTACTCGGGCATCACCTCGATGCTGGGCAAGGCCCTCAAGAAGGTCAACGCAGCCAGGGTGAAGAAGGATCTGCCGCCCATCGCACCCTTCGGCTTTCGCGACCTCAAGGGCAAAGGCGCGACCGACATGTGGCTCGACGGCGTGCCAATAGAGCAGATCCAGCTGCTCTGCGGCCACTCCGACAAGACCACCACCGAGCGGTACATCAAGGCCCGATGGAACGCTACGGCCCAGCCCAACGACACCCCGATGGCGTGACTGCATAGACTACTGGATATGAGACACGTCTCATATGGCGTCACATAAACGAAGAAACCCGCTATGCAAAACATAGCGGGTTTTCCTTGTGTTTCTGGTGGGTCCTGCGAGATTCGAACTCGCGACCAACGGATTAAAAGTCCGCTGCTCTACCGGCTGAGCTAAAGACCCGTGCCTCTCATTGCCACCATCAGCAGCAAATCACGACAGCCTCAAATTATATCTCGGTTTTGGGCTATTTTTCGGAAACCGCCAATTTTTCAAAAATCAGGCTGGCTGCGCACATGCCGAAGGTCGCAGTGACGGCCACCGACGAGCCGTAGCCATGGCAGTTGAGCGAGCCATCGCCGTCGATCGCGCAGGAGGCGTCAGGACCACGCACCGCCTCCTTGCTGTAGACGCAGGCGATCTTCATTTTCTTCCCATCCTTGGGGGCGCCGTATTCCTTGCGCATGCGGTAGCGCATCTGCGCCAGCAAGGGATCGTGCGTCACCGTGGCCAGGTCGTCGGTCTGCACCAGGTGGGCCAGGCGCTTGCCGCCCGCGGCACCCACATGCACGGCATACACCGAGGCGCGGCGCGCCCAGGCAGCCATTGCCGCCTTGGCCCGCACCTGGTCGCAGGCATCGACGAAGGCATCGACATCCGCCAGCAACTCGGCGCAGTTCTCGGGGGTGACGAAGTCTTCCACCACCTCGACCTGGCATTGCGGATTGATCTGCGCGATGCGCTCGCGCATCGCATCCACCTTGGCCATGCCGACGGTGCCGGTCACGGCCTGGATCTGGCGGTTGATGTTGGACTCCGCCACGTTGTCCAGATCGATCAGTCGCAACTTCGAGACACCGCTGCGGGCCAGGGCCTCGGCCACCCAGGACCCAACGCCGCCGATGCCGATGACGGCCACGCGGGAACGCACAATGCGCTCGGCTGACTCCACGCCATACAGGCGCTGCAAGCCGCCAAAGCGCCGCTGGAAATCCATGGCGCCGTCATCGGCCACGCCTGCGTCCGCAGGATCCACCAGCTGCTGCATTTATTTCAGCTTGGACAGGCGCTCTTTAGCGGCCTTGGCTGCTTCGGTGTCCGGGTAGCTCTTGACCAGATCTTCCAGGGTCTTGCGGGCACCCTTGGTGTCCTTGAGCTCGATCTGGCAGTTGGCAATGGACAGGGCTGCATCGGGCGCCCGCATGTGCTTGGGCGCCGTCGTCAGGATCAGCTTGAAGTTGTCGATGGCCGATTTATAGTCGCGGTTCGCATACTGGGCGTTGCCCAACCAGAAGCGTGCCGATGGCACATAGCCGCTGTTGGGATAACGCTGCACGAAGCCGCTGAAGGCCTGGGCCGCATCGGCGAACTTGCCGGAGCGAAAGACGTTCAGCGCAGCATCGAAATCGGTCTTCTCTGCGGGATCGGCCTTGAATTCCTGGCCATCCACGTTGACGGCCGAGGGCTCGAACTGGCGCAGGCGGTCGTCCATGCCCTTGGCAAGGTCCTTCTGCCCACGCTGCAGCTCAGCCACCTGCCGCCGCAAAGCCTCGTTCTCGCCGCGCAGCGTGGCCACTTCGTTGCGAACACCGTCGAGCTGGGCCTGGAAGTCCAGAAGGCTGCGGCGCACCTGCGAGGTGTCCTCGCCATTGCGCGAGTTGCTCTGCGTCAACTGGTCCACGCGCTGGCGCAGCTCGATGATGGCGTGGCGCGCATCCGAGTCTTCGAACAGCGCGGCGTGGGACACCCCGCTGCACAGCGCCAGGGCGGCGAGCGCAACGGAACGGGGGAAGCGGCGAACGAGGCTCATTGGCAGTATCAGCGGTAGTTCAGCTCAACACGGCGGTTCTGCGCGAAGGCATCTTCGCCTGCGCCCTGAGCCGCGGGCTTTTCCTTGCCGAAGCTGACGGCTTCCATCTGGCTGTCCTGCACACCCAGTACGTTCAGGGCACGGCGCACGGCTTCGGCTCGCTTCTGGCCCAGTGCCAGGTTGTACTCGCGGCCACCGCGCTCATCGGTGTGGCCCTCGAGCATGACCTTACGCGACGAATTGGCCTTCAGGAAGCGCGCGTGCGCGTCCAGCGTGGCCTGGTCTTCAGCCTTGACCGCGTAGCTGTCGAAGTCGAAGTAGATGATGCGGGCCACGCCGACCGGGCCCTGGCCGTTGGCAGCGCTGTTGTTCAGGTCCACGCCCGAAACACCGCTCTGGCCTGCGGAGCCGGAGCCCGCGCCATTGTTGGCGGATGCGGCGCCCTTGTCTTCCACCGGGGCATTGTCCAGCGACGGAGCGGAACTGCAACCGGCCAGAACGGCAGCGACCAGCACTGCCAAAGAAGCTTTTTTCAACGACAACATACGACTCTCCCAAAAACTCTCAAACAAAAACAAGATCGCTGGACGCGACGAACATGAACAAAACAATGCAGGCGCTAGGGCTGGTAGGGGCTCCAGTCGGGCTCGCGGATATCGCCACCCTGGCCAGCCAGCCGCGCCTTGATCTTGCCGTCGAGCGTGGTGGTCATCAGTGCGTCCCGGCCACCCTGGCGCGAGGCGTACACGATGAGCTTGCTGTTCGGCGCAAAGCTCGGGCTTTCGTCGGCCGAGGTGTCCGTCACCGCCGCCACCGTGCCCGAGGCCAGGTCCATGACCTGCAGCTTGTAGCCGCCGCCGGTGCGCGAGATGTAGGCCAGCGTCTTGCCGTCCGGGCTGATGGCTGGCGAGATGTTGTACGAGCCGCTGAAGGTCACGCGCTCGGCGCTGCCGCCGCTGGCGCCGATGCGGTAGATCTGCGGCGCGCCGCCGCGGTCGCTGACGAAGTAGATGTAGCGGCCGTCGCGCGAATAGGTCGGCTCGGTGTCGATGCCGCTGCTCTGCGTCAGGCGCCGTGGCTCGCCGCCGTTGGGGCTGATGGTGTAGAGCTGCGAGCCGCCGTCGCGGCTCAGCGTCACGGCCAGTGCGCTGCCGTCAGGCGACCAGGCCGGCGCGCTGTTGGAGCCGCGGAAGTTAGCCACCAGGCGGCGCTTGCCCGACGAGACCTCGTGCACGTAGACCACGGGCTTGCGCGATTCGAACGACACGTAGGCGAGCTGGGTGCCCGAGGGCGACCAGGCCGGCGAGATGATGGGTTCGGGGCTGGACAGTGCCGACTGCGAGTTCTCGCCGTCCGAATCGGCCACCCACAGCGTGTAGCGGGCGCCGTTCTTGGTCACGTAGGCGATGCGCGTGGAGAACACGCCCTTCTCGCCGGTGAGCTTTTCGTAGATGTAGTCGGCGATCTTGTGTGCCACCAGGCGCAGGTCGGCCTGCGGCACCTGGTAGCTCTGGCCGCCCAGGTCCTGGCCGTTGACCACGTCCCACAGGCGGAAGCGCACGTCATAGCGGCCGTCCGCGGTGCGGGTGACGCTGCCGGCGGCCAGTGCCTCGGCGGCCTTCTGCTTCCACACCGACAGGTCGGGGCGCGAAGATTCATCCAGTTGCTCGCCGGCAGCGTCCACGCGGCGGAACTGGCCGCTGCGCTCCAGGTCGGCCATCACGATGGCCGAGATGCGCTGGGGTGCCTGGGCCTCGCCCTTGAAGGGGGCGATCGCGATGGGGGTCTGCTTGACACCGATGCCGGTGATTTCCACCTTGAACTGCGCCAGAGCAGGCAGCGCCGGTGCCGCGAGGGCGGCGCCGAGGAGGTGGCGGCGGTGCAATGGGGGCAAAACCGAGGAGAGCGAAACCAAGGGAAAGCGATTAGTAGTCATTGCCGGCCATCATATATGCGTGGCGCAGCCTGTGTACGTAGGAGAATGTTACGTGGTGCGCCATTTTTCCGCCTGCCGGGGAACCGGTTCCAGACGGTAGGCGCGCATTCTAGAATCTCCGATCCATGTCCACAATAGAAAAACCATCTTCCGCTCAGGCATCGGACCGTCCCGCTGCCACTGCCGCCACCAAGGTCGCCGAGCTTTCGCTGCGCCAGCGCCTGTCGCGGCTGGCACCCTACTTCGGCTACCAGCGCTGGACTTGGGTGCTGGCGGTGCTGGCCACCGTGGTGGTCGCCGGGACGGAGCCGGCCATCCCCGCGCTGCTCAAACCCTTGCTGGACAACGGTTTCACCAGCGGCACGCTGCAGCTGTGGGTGGTGCCGGTGACGATTGTTGGCGTTTTCTTCGTGCGCGGCATCGGGCAGTTCGTCAACCAGTACGCGCTGGCGCGCATCGCCAACGACGGGATGATGCGGCTGCGTGAGAATCTGTTTTCGCGCGTGCTGAATGCCGACCTGGCGCTGTTCTCGCGCCAGTCGGCCAGCACGCTGTCGAACACCGTGGTCTACGAGGTGCAGACCGGCTCCACGCTGCTGGTGCAGGCGCTGCTGAGCCTGTCGCGCGACGGCTTCACCGTCGTGGCGCTGCTGATGTACCTGATCTACCTGAACTGGCAGCTCACGCTGATCGTGGCCGTGCTGCTGCCGGGCGTGTCGTGGATCATGAAGACGCTGTCGCGGCGCCTGTACCACCTGACCAAGAGCAGCCAGCAGGCCACCGACGAGCTGGCCTACGTGGTGGAAGAGAACGTGCTCGCCCACCGCATGGTGCGCCTGCATGCGGCCGAGGAAGGCCAGGTGGGCCGCTTCGCGCTGCTGAGCAAGCGGCTGCGCCAGCTGGCCATCAAGTCCACCATCGCGTCGGCCGCGATGACGCCGCTGACGCAGCTGCTGGCGGCGGTGGCGCTGTCGGTGGTGATCTGCATCGCGCTGTGGCAAAGCCGCAGCACGGGCATCAACGCCAAGGATGTGACGGTGGGCGGCTTCGTGGCCTTCATCTCGGCGATGCTGATGCTGATCGCGCCCATCCGCCGCCTGGCCGACGTGGCCAACCCCATCACCCGCGGCGTGGCGGCGCTGGAGCGCGGCCTGGGCCTGCTGGGCGAGGTGCCGGCCGAGAGCAGCGGCGACTGGAAGCCGGCCCAGGTGCGGGGCGCCATCGAGCTGCACGACGTGAGCGTGGCCTATGGCCGCGAGGGCAACGAGCAGGCGCCGGCGCTGCGGCACCTGTCGCTGTCCATCCGGCCCGGCGAGGTGGTGGCGCTGGTGGGGCCGTCCGGCGCGGGCAAGACCACGCTGGTGAATGTGCTGCCGCGCTTCGTGGCGCCCACCGGCGGCACGGTGAGCATCGACGGCGTGGCCATCGAGCAGTGGGACCTGCGCACGCTGCGCAGCCAGTTCGCGCTGGTGAGCCAGGACGTGGTGATGTTCAACGACACGGTGGCGGCCAACGTGGCGCTGGGCGCCGAGGTCAACGCCGACAAGCTGCGCGCCTGCCTGGCCGCGGCCAACCTGCAGGGCTTCGTCGACGGCCTGCCGCAGGGCGTGGACACGGTCGTGGGGCACAACGCCTCGCAGCTCTCGGGCGGCCAGCGCCAGCGCCTGGCGATCGCGCGTGCGCTGTACAAGGATGCGCCCATCCTGATCCTCGACGAGGCCACGTCGGCGCTCGATACCGAATCGGAGCGCCTGGTGCAGGAGGCGCTGTCGCGCCTGATGAAGGACCGCACCACGCTGGTGATCGCGCACCGGCTGTCCACCATCGAGCACGCCGACCGCGTGGTGGTGATGGAGCGCGGCAGCATCGCCGAACAGGGCACGCACGCCGAGCTGATGGCGCTGGGCGGGCTGTATGCGCGGCTGCAGAGCCGGCCGGCGTAATCCTCAAAAACAATAGCTGCTGGCACTTGATACCAGGGCATTTCAGATATAAAAATATCTGAAACCCTTGTCTATCAAGCGCCAGCAGCTATTCTTTTATCACCACTGGCTGCGGATACGTCCCGTCTTCTTGCGCGCCTGCTCCAGCCAGCGGACCACTTCCTGGCGGTCGGCGCGCAGCGCGAAGTCCTTGGCCGCGAGGCCCTGGTGGTTCTTGAGCGCCGGGTCGGCGCCCTCTTCCAGCAGCAGCTGCACGGCGCTGCGCGTGCCGTACTGGGCCGCCATCATCAGCGGCGTGGTGCCGTTGGGCGATTCGGCGTCGATGCAGGCGCTGTGCTCCAGCAGCAGCGCCACCATCTTCAGGTCGGAGCCGTCCTCGCTGGGCACCGAGACGGCGTAGTGCAGGGGCGTCCAGCCGGTCTTGTTCACGTCGGCGTCGCGGGCTATGAGCTGCTGCGCGAGGTCGAGCCTGGCCTTGATGGCCGCCATCATCAGCGGCGTCTCGCCCTTGCTGTTGGCGCGGTTCACATCGGTCTGCTTCAGCGCGATCAGGCCCTGGGCGGCGCGGTACGACTCCTGCTTGAAGGCCTGCGTCAGCCCGGTCTCGCCGCGCTCGTTGGTGGTATTCGGGTCGAACCCCATCAGCACCAGCGAGCGGATGCCGGGCGCGTCGTCGCGGATGATGTAGGTGAAGAAGGCCTCGTGCGAGCCGCCCTGCGCGCGGGCGTTGCGGGCCACCGGCTGGCTCGCGCAGCCCGCGGCCAGCATGCCCGCGGCGGCGGCCACGACCAGCAGGGAGGCAGCGCGGCGCTTCATGCCAATACTCCCGGAAACAGCCGGTCGAAGTTGGCGCTGGTGGCCTCGGCCACCTGCTCCACCGGCAGGCCGCGCACCTGGGCGATCTGCTGCGCCACGTAGGGCACGTAGGACGGGTTGTTGGTCTTGCCGCGGTAGGGCACGGGCGCGAGGTAGGGGCTGTCGGTCTCGATCAGCAGGCGGTCCAGCGGCACGAAGCCGGCCACGTCGCGCAGCTCCTGCGCGCTCTTGAAGGTGACTATGCCCGACAGCGAGATGTAGAAGCCCAGGTCCAGCGCCGCGCGCGCCACCGCCATGGTCTCGGTGAAACAGTGGAACACGCCGCCGGCGCTGCCGGCCGCGCCGGTCTCGCCCTCCTCGCGCAGCAGGCGCAGGGTATCGTCCGAGCTGGCGCGGGTGTGGATGATCAGCGGCTTGGCCACCTGGCGCGCGGCGCGGATGTGCACCCGGAAGCGCTCGCGCTGCCACTCCAGGTCGGCGATGCTGCGGCCGCCCTTGCGGTCTTCCATGCCGTAGTAGTCGAGCCCGGTCTCGCCGATGGCCACCACGCGCGGCAGCGCCGCGCAGGCCACCAGGTCGGCGACCGAGGGCTCGGTCAGCCCCTCGGTGTCAGGGTGCACGCCCACGCTGCACCAGAAGTTGTCATAGCGCAAGGCCAGCGCATGCACGTCGGGGAACTCCTCCATCGTGGTGCTGATGCACAGCGCGCGCGTGACCTGGGCGGCCTGCATGGCCTCGCGGATGGCGGGGAGCTGGTCCACCAGCTCGGGAAAATTCAGATGGCAGTGGGAATCGGTGTACATCAATGCAATTCAGATCGTCTGCGTCGGGCGGTCCGAGCCCAGCGCCGTGCCCAGCAGCTGCTCGATGCGGGCCCGCAGTTCCTGCGACTTGGCGTCCTTGGGAAAGCGCACGCCTATGCCCTGCGTGCGGGTGCCGCCCGCGCGCGCCGGCGTCACCCAGGCCACCTTGCCCGCGATGGGGTAGCGCTGCGCGTCCTGCGGCAGCGTCAGCAGCACGTAGACATCTTCGCCCAGCTGGTATTCCTTGGTGGTGGGCACGAAGATGCCCCCTTCCTTGAACAGCGGGATATAGGCCGCGTACAAGGCGCCCTTTTCCTTGATCGCCAGTTGCAGGACGCTGGGCCGGGCGGCTCCATTGGCCGCATTCGCAGCCGCGGCGGGGAGGATGGGACTATTCATAAAGAGTAAGCATATCGCATGAAACCGGCTGAACCAATCAGCGGGACGGCCAGCCAGGGCCGCCCCGCAGCAAAGGCCGTCGTCCCCTGGGGGAAGGCGCATAGCGCCTCAGGGGGGGCTATTTTCTCGAGCGGAGCACGCTGTGCGCCTGCGCCACCAGCGCCTCCAGCATCAGGCCCTGGTTGAAGGGATGGTCGGCCGTCTTCATGCTCTGGCGCAGCGCCTGCGCCCAGCGCGTGAGCGCCGCCAGGCCCGGCGCGGCCGGCAGGTCGGCGGCATCGAAGAAGCGCGGCGCCGCGCCTATGCGCAGCATCAGCAGGTCGTGGCAGAGCTTTTGCAGCGCATCGACCACCTGCGGCGGCGCCAGCCCGGCCAGCGCGCCGGCCTGGCCCTGGGCCAGCTCGCGCGGCAGGCGCTTCCACACCGCGGGCGACTGGCCGGCGGCATGCCGGGCCAGCGCATCGTCGGGCCGCCCGCCCGAGGCCTGCACCAACCCCGCGATCTGTTCCTGCGGCACGCCCTGCTCCGCCAGCCAGGCACCGGCCTCGGCATCCGCCGGCCATTGCAGCGTGTGCGCCAGGCAGCGGCTGCGGATGGTGGGCAGCAGTTGGTGCGCGGCCTCGGTGGCGAGCACGAAGCGCACGTCGCCCGGGGGTTCCTCCAGCGTCTTGAGCAGCGCGTTGGCGGTGATGGCGTTCATCTGCTCCGCAGGGAACACCAGCACCGCCTTGCCGCGGCCGCGGCCCGAGGTGCGCTGGGTGAACTCCACCGCGTCGCGCATCGCGTCCACGCGGATTTCCTGGCTGGGCTTGCGCTTCTTGTCGTCGATGTCGGCCTGGGCCTTCTCGGACAGCGGCCAGCCCAGCGCCAGCATGTGGGTTTCGGGCATCAGCACGCACAGGTCGGTGTGCGCGTGCACGTCGATGGCATGGCAGCTCGTGCACTGGCCGCAGGCGCCGTGTGCCGTGGGTGTATCGCACAGCCAGGCCCGCACCAGCTCCATCGCCAGCGCGAACTGCCCCAGGCCCGACGGCCCCTGCAGCAGCCAGGCATGGCCGCGCTGGGCCAGCAGCGCGTCGCGCTGGCGGGCGATCCAGGGGGCCACCGCGCTCACGCGAGCCACCCCCGGGCAGCCACCGCGTCGTGCACGGCCTGCCCCACCGCATCCTTGGCCTGGTTGGAGTCGATGCGTGCAAAGCGCTGCGGATACTCGGCGGCGCGGCGCGCATAGCCATCGGCCACCTGGGCGAAGAAGGCCTGCGGCTGCGACTCGAAGCGGTCGGGCACACGCGCGCCGGCCAGGCGCTCGGCCGCCACCTCGGTGGGCAGGTCGAACCAGATGGTCAGATCGGGGTTGCGAACGAAATCCGGCCCTAGCGCAGGCTGGGCCTGCACCATGCGCTCCAGTTGCGATAGCACACCAAAGTCGAAGCCCCGCCCCGCGCCCTGGTAGGCAAAGGTGGCGTCGGTGAAGCGGTCGCACAGCACCACGTCGCCACGGGCCAGCGCCGGTTCGATCACCTGCACCAGGTGGTCGCGGCGCGCGGCAAACACCAGCAGCGCCTCGGTCAGCGGGTCCATCGCGTCGTGCAGGAACAGCGCGCGCAGCTTTTCGGCCAGCGGCGTGCCGCCGGGCTCGCGCGTCAGCACCACCTGGCGCCCGGCGGCCAGGAAGGCCTGGTGCAGGCGGTGGATGTGCGAGGTCTTGCCGGCGCCGTCGATGCCTTCGAAGGTGATAAACAAGCCTGGGCTGGGGCTCACGCGTAGGTCCTTGTGGGGTTGATCGCGAAATTGTAGGCGGCGATCGTCATTTGCCGCCCCGCTGGTACTGGTTCACCGCGCGGTTGTGCTCGTCCAGGCTTTCGCTGAAATGGCTGCTGCCGTCGCCCTTGGCCACGAAGTACAGCGCCCGGGTCTTGGCCGGCTGCACCGCCGCCATCAGCGAGGCCTTGCCCGGCATCGAGATCGGCGTGGGCGGCAGGCCCGCGCGGGTGTAGGTGTTCCAGGGCGTGTCGGCCAGCAGGTCCTTCTTGCGCAGGTTGCCGTCGAACTTCTCGCCCAGGCCGTAGATCACCGTCGGGTCGGTCTGCAGCAGCATGCCCACGCGCAGGCGGTTGATGAACACGCCAGCCACCTGGCCCCGGTCGTCGGCCTTGCCGGTTTCCTTCTCGACGATGCTGGCCAGCGTCAGCAGCTCGGCCGGCGTCTTCAACGGCGAGTCGGCCTCGCGCAGCGCCCAGATGGCTTCCAGGCGCTTGTCCATGGCCGCCTGAGCACGGCGCAGCAGCGCCAGCTCGCTGCTGCCCTTGGCATAGGCGTAGGTATCGGGGTAGAAACGCCCTTCGGCGGGCAGCTCGGGCTGGCCCAGCGCGGCCATGATGGCCTCGGGCGCCAGATCGGCGGTGTCGTGCTTGAGGAATTCCTCGCGGGCCAGCGCGGCGCGCACCTGGCGGAAGTTCCAGCCCTCGACGATGGTGATCACGCGCTGCGTTTCCTCGCCGCGCACCAGGCGCGCCAGCAGCGAATGCGGGGTGGTGCCGGGCGGGATCTCGTAGTTGCCGGCGCGGATCTTGCGGTCCTGTCCCGACAGGCGGAACCACCAGTACAGCCAGTCGGGGTTGACCTGCATGCCGGCCTGGCGCACGGCGCGGGCCACGTTGCGCGGCGTGGTGCCGGGCTCGATCTCCAGCTCGATGGGCTTGTCGCCGGCCACCACCGGCTGGTGCAGCCACCAGTAGGCACCGCCGGCCGCGGCCAGTGCCAACAAGACCAATGCCATCAGAAAACGCTTCACAACCCCACCAACTCCAAGCCAAGCAGCGCGCATCATAATTCACGCCATGATTGAAGCGCTCCAAGGACATGTAACGCTGACGCATCTGGGCGTCATCCGCGTCGAAGGCGAAGACGCCGCCACTTTTCTGCAAGGCCAGCTCACCAACGATGTGCAACTGCTGCCCGCCGGCCAGGCCCGGCTGGCGGGCTTTCTGTCGGCCAAGGGGCGCATGCAGGCCAGCTTCATC
Source organism: Comamonas sp. (assembly GCA_050282565.1). GTDB lineage: Bacteria > Pseudomonadota > Gammaproteobacteria > Burkholderiales > Burkholderiaceae_C > Comamonas. Next base: position 20,144 of record JBLZYV010000029.1, on the reverse strand, counting down.
GTGGTCAAGCGCTCGGCCAGCGAGTTCTGGCTCGTCACCAGCCGCGACCTGCTGGCGCCCACGCTCAAGCGCCTGTCCATGTTCGTGCTGCGCGCCAAGGCGAAGCTGAGCGATGCCGGCGACGCCATCCGCCTCGTGGGCCTGGCGGGCGCCATCGCCGAGCGCTGCGCGCCCGATGCCGCGCCCTGGCAGACCAGCGCCGAGGGCGAGGCCTCGGTGGTGCGCCTGTACCCGGCCGACGGCCAGGCCCGCGCGCTGTGGGCCGCGCCCGCCGCCGCAGCGCTGCCCGCAGCCATCGCCGACAGCCCCGCGCTCGCCCCGGCCGCCTGGCTGCTGGGCGAGGTGCGCAGCGCCGTGCCCACCATCACCACGCCGGTCGTCGATGCCTTCGTGCCGCAGATGGTCAACTTCGAATCGATTGGCGGCGTGAGCTTCAAGAAGGGCTGCTACCCCGGCCAGGAGGTCGTGGCGCGCAGCCAGTTCCGCGGCACGCTCAAGCGCCGCATGTACCTGGTGCAGTCGGCGGCTGGCGAGCTGCAGGCCGGCCAGGAAGTCTATGCCGCCGGCGATGCCGAGCAGCCCGTGGGCACGGTCGTGCAGGCCGCGCCGCGTGCCCAGGGTGGCTGCGACGCCCTGGTCTCGATGCAGATGGCCGCCGCCGCGCAGGAGCTGCACGCAGGCTCGGCCGTCGGGCCGGCGCTGCAGGTGCAGCCCCTGCCCTATGCGCTGCTCGAAGACATTTAGTGCAGCGTAATTACCACAGTTTTTGGCGCACGCCGGCCGCCGCCGACACAAAGATTGCACAAAAAATGCGCACAAGCCCTCTGCCCATTGGTACACTTAAGGGGTTTGTGAACAAGTGCAAGACTCTGTCATCATTTGCACGGTTCGCACCGCGACAACAAACAAGCGCATCTTGACCATCACTTCTCACCGGGTCCTGGCGGTTTTGCAAAAAGCCTCCAGACCCGGTTTTTTATTGCCCGCGCAATCCCACTAACTCAGCTGCGCACGGCGCTGCGGAAGGCCGCCGACAGCGCCGCCAGCGCATCGCGCGAGCGGCCGTCGCCCACCCGGGTGTGCAGCAGCACCGGCACGCGCGGCAGCCCGGGCAGGCCCAGCCGGGCGCCCACGTCCACCGCACCCCAGGGCAGCATGCGCGGTGCCAAGGCCGCCATGCCCAGGCCCGCCATTACCGCGGCGGCCACGGCAGCCACGCCGCCGCCGACAAAAGCCTCCGTCCAGCGCACCTCGGCCGCGTCCAGCAGCTGCCCGGCCAGCGCCCGCACACCGCAGGGCTCGGCCAGCGTGGCCAGTGGCAGCGGCTCGCCCGCGCGGTGCTGCCAGCCGGGGGCGGCGAACCAGCCCAGCGGCTCCTCGGCGATCAGCTCCCCGTCGTCGCGCCCCGCGTGCAGGCGCACGATCACCGTGTCCAGCTCGCGCCGGTCGAAGCGCTGCAGCAGCTCGCCCGACGAGCCGATGCGGATCTCGATCAGCAATTGCGGGTCCTGCGCGTTCATGCGCGCGATCAGCGCGGGCAGCTCCGGCCCCGCCACGTGGTCGCTGATGCCGATGGTCAGCCGCTGGCGGGCCTCGGCCAGCGCGGCCAGCGCGCGGTCGTGCGCCGCCAGCAGCTCGCGCGCATGGCCGAGAAAAGCGCTGCCGCGCGCCGACAGCTCCACATAGCGCGGCGTGCGCTCGATGAGCCGGCAGCCGAGCCGCTCTTCGAGCCGCTTGAGCTTGAGGCTGGCACCGGCCTGCGTGGTGCGCATGGCATCGGCCGCCAGCGTGAAGCTGCCCAGCTCGGCAATGCGAACGAAGGCCTCGACGGCATCCAGGTCCAGGGGGCGTTCAGCCATTTCAGATCGTTATCTATGAAATAAATATGCATAGCATACCGAAATAGCTATCCTACAGCCAGGCCCATCACGAAAGGAAAGCCATGCCCCTGGTCCACATCTCCATGCGCGCCGGCAAGCCCGAACCCTACCGCCAGGCGATCTTCGACAGCGTGTACCGCGCGCTGCGCGAGACCTTCAACGTGCCCGAGGACGACCAGTTCATGGTCATCACCGAGCACGACGCGGCGAGCTTTCGCTATGGCGCGACCTACATGGGCGTGCAGCGCAGCGACGAGCTGGTGTTCATCCAGATCACCGCCAACAACACCCGCACGCTGGAGCAGAAGAAGGCCCTGTTCGCGCGAGCGGCTGAGCTGCTCGTCGAGAGCCCGGGCCTGCGCCCGGAGGACGTGTTCGTGAGCCTGGTCGAGGTGCAGAAGGAGAACTGGTCCTTCGGCCACGGGCTGGCGCAGTACGCCTAGCCCAAGCCCCGGCGCCGGCTCACAGGTCCTTGTACATGCTGACGTGCGGGATGCCGGCCTCTTCGTAGCGCTCGCCCTCCACCAGGAAGCCGGCGCGGCGGTAGAAGTTCTCGGCCGTGCACTGGGCGTGCAGCTCGACCCGGCGCATGCCCTTGCGGCGCGCGTCGTCGACCAGCGCCTCGAGCACCAGCCGGCCCCACTGCTGGCCGCGCACCGCGCGGTGCACCGCCATGCGGCCGATGCGCATCACGCCGCTGTCGCCCGCCGGCAGCATGCGGCCGGTGGCCACGCACATGCCCAGGCCGTTGGTGGCCACCGCATGCAGCGCGGTGGCGTCGTACTCGTCGGCCTCGATCTCGGCCGGGATGCCCTGCTCGCGCACGAACACCTCCATGCGCAGCCGCATGGCCTCGCGGCCCAGCTCGTTCCAGTGGCCAGTGCGCACCTGCACCACCGGCTCGCCGGCCTCGAAGCGCTGCACCATGGCGCGGTAGGCTTCGGGCAGCGGCGTGGGCTTCTGCGCGGCATCGGCAAACACATACACCAGGCGCGCCGTCACCAGCAGCCGGGCGCCGCAGAAGATGGCGGCCTCGAAGGTGGCCGAGGTGTTGCCCAGTTTGGCGCAGCGCACGCCCACGTCGAGCACGTCGTCGAGCCGCGCCGAGGCGTGGTATTCCAGCGAGGTGGCCTTCAGGTAGGGCTCGCAGCCCAGGCGCTGCACGCCTTCCTCGTAGGGCACGGCCAGCACGCGCCAGTATTCGGACGAGGCCACGTCCACGTAGCTCAGGTAGTGGGCGTTGAAGACCACCTTCTGCATGTCCACCTCGGCCCAGCGCACGCGCAGGCGGGTCTTGCAGCGGAAGTCGGCGGGGCGGGGAAGCGTGGTGTCGGTCATGGCTGGTTCACAGGTCGAAGGCGGCGCGCAGCGCGGCGGCGGCAAAGGCATGGGCCTGGCGCGCTTCCTTCAGCGCGCGGCCCATCTTGATGAATTCGTGGCTCACGCCGCGGTAGATCTCCAGATCCACCGCCACGCCGGCCATGCGCAGGCGGTCGGCGTACATCACGCCCTCGTCCACCAGCGCGTCGCACTCGGCCAGCAGCACGCAGGCCGGCGCCACGCCCTGCAGCTCGTCGGCCAGCAGCGGGGCGAAGCGCCAGTCGTCGCGGTCGGCCGGCGTGCGCAGGTAGTTGGCGAACATCCACGAGATCATGGCCTCGGTCAACACCGGGCCCTGGGCGTAGGTGGCGTGCGAGGGCGTGTCCTGGTGCGCGGCGCAGCCGGGGTAGATCAGCAGCTGCAGCGCCAGCGGCAGGCCGGCATCGCGCGCCAGCACGGCATTCACCGCCGCCAGCGTGCCGCCGGCGCTGTCGCCGCCCACGGCGATGCGGGCCGGGTCGGCGCCGATGGCGGCAGCGTTGCCGGCCAGCCATTGCAGCGCGTCCCAGGCGTCGTTGCTGGCGGTGGGGAACTTGTGCGCGGGCGCGAGCCGGTAGTCCAGCGATACCACCATGCAGCCGGCCTGGCGCGCCAGCTCGCGGCACAGGATGTCGTGCGTGCCCACGCTGCCGATGGTGAAGCCGCCGCCGTGCGTGAACAGCAGCACCGGCTGGTGCGGATCGTGGCTGGCGGCATAGAGCCTGGCGGGCAGCAGGTGGCCGTCGCGCGCGGGGATGGCCAGCGCCTCGACCCGCTCCAGCTCGGGCTTGGGGATCTCGAGCACGCTGGCGCCCAGTTCGTAGGCGGCGCGGGCCTGCTCCACCGTCTGCTCCTGCAGCGGCACATGCTGGGCGCGCGCCATGCGCTCGACCACGCTGCGCATGGTGGGGGTGAGTTGCGCCAGCACGGCGGGCGGAAGGTTCGAGGGCGACGAATCAGGCATTGGAGCAAAAACAGGCTCCAGCGCTTATGCAGTAAGCGCTGATAGCTATCATATAAGGAGCAAAACCGCCAGCAGCGAAGCTGCCGGCGGCCGTGGCGATTATCCCCGAGCGCGGGGCCTCACCCCATCACTCGAACGACACCTGCACCGGCTGCGCGCCCGGCAGGCCGTGGAACTGCAGCGTCACCGCCAGGCCGGCCTTGGGCGGCAGCAGCGCCGAGAACGAGCCCAGGCTCACCCAGTCGCCCACCTGCAGCGCCCGGCCCTCGCGGGCCAGCGCGCCAGTGAGCCACAGCACGGCGTTCAGCGGCTGCTCCATCAGGTCGCTGCCCTTGCCGCCGCCCAGGCGCGCGCCGCCGGCGTCGGTCAGCGTCACCTCCATGCGCTGCAGCGCATCGAGCAGCGCATGGCGCTCGGCGCGGTAGCGCGGCACGGGGATGGGCTCGCCCATCACGCCCAGGCGCGCGCCCACGTTGATGGCCTCGACGCCCGCGCCATTGAGCTTGCCCGGCTCGGCCACGACCAGGTCGGGCAGCTCGATGAAGGGCACGATGCGGTCGATGGCTTCCAGCACCTCGGCGGGCGTGGCGGCCTGGTTGATGGCGGTGCTGGAGACACGCACCAGCATGTCGGCCTCGAACAGCGGGCGCGCGCCGAAGGCCGCCGGCACCTTGGCGCCGCTTTGCAGCAGCATGCCGTCGTACAGCACGCCCCACACGGGATGATCGGTGCCGAAGCGCTTTTGCACCGCCGGGTTGGTCAGCCCGGCCTTGTAGCCCACGGGCTTGCGGCCAGCCTGCTGCAGGGCGGCGTTGAACTTGGCGCGGGTACAGCGCCCGTCCTCGTCGCTGAGCGCCAGCGGGTTGGCGGCCGGCTGTTTGGCGCCGTAGGCCGCCACCATGGCGGCCACCTGGGCGTCGTCCAGGCAGGCGGCCTGGGCCGCTGCAGTGCCCAGCGCGGCCAGCGCCAAGGCAGCAAGTTTTTTCTTCATCGATGTCTCCTCGGATAGTGATGCCGCGACAGCATGCACCAAGCCGCAGGCGGCATCAAGCCATGAAATCCTTGCCCTCGGTCAGCGGCACATGGCGGTAGGTGGCGGGCGTGCGGCTGAGCTTGACCGGCGCGCCTATGCCGGTGTACTCGCCCATCTTCACCACCATCTCGCGGTGCACGGTGTGCGGCGCGGTCAGCGCCTGCTCCACGTTCAGCACCGCCGCGGCGGGCACGCCGATGGCCATCAGCTCGTCGGCGAGCTGCACGCCGTCCATCGAAGCAAACGCCTGCTCCAGCAGCGGCTTGAGCGTGGCGCGGTGCACCGAGCGCTGGCCGGCGGTGGCAAAGCGCTCGTCATCGGCCAGCGCGTCCTGGCCGATGTGGCCACACAGCAGGCGGAACTGGCGGTCGTTGCCCACGGCCAGGAAGATCGGCGAGCCGCCGGTGTTCACCACGTCGTAGGGGTAGATGTTGGGGTGGGCGTTGCCCGAGCGGCCAGGGATCTTGCCATTCATGAACCAGTTGGCGCCGTGCGGGTGCAGCAGCGAGATGCCCGAGTCGTACAGCGAGGCGTCGACCAGTTGGCCCTGGCCGCTCCTGGCGCGCTCGTGCAGCGCCAGCAGCACGCCGATCACCGCGTTCAGGCCGGTCACCATGTCCACCACCGGCAGGCCCACGCGCAGCGGGTCGCGGTCGGCTTCGCCGTTGATGCTCATCAGCCCGGCCAGCGCCTGGATGGCGGCGTCGTAGCCCGGCAGGCTGCCCAGCGGGCCGTCGGCGCCGAAGCCCGTCACGCGGCACCAGACCAGGTGCGGGAACTGCTCGCGCATCTGCTCGTAGCCGATGCCCCATTTCTCCATGGTGCCGATCTTGAAGTTCTCGACCACCACGTCGGCCTCGGCCATCAGCTCGCGCACGCGCTGCTGGCCTTCGGCCGCGCCGAGGTCCAGGAACTGGATGCGCTTGTTGCGGTTCAGCCCGAAGTAGTACGAGGCCACGCCACCCTGGAACGGAGGGCCCCAGGTGCGCGTGTCGTCGCCCTGCGGCGGCTCGACCTTGAGCACATCAGCGCCGTGGTCGCCCAGGATCTGGCCGCACAGCGGCCCGCCCAGGATGCGCGACAGGTCCAGCACCTTGACGCCCTGCAGGGCGCCGGCCATGGCGGGAATGGGCATACCGTCTCTCCTCGTGAATTCTTCAAAATAGATAGCTGATGGCGCTCGCCACGTATGGCTTAGAGCCGATTTCAGGCCAGAGGCTTGCGGCCCACGCTCTCGACCAGGCCGCGGATGCGCTGGTAGGTCTCGGCGAAGCGCTGGTCGGACTGCTGCTGGTTGATCACCGGCTGCGGGATGTACTTGCCTTCCTGCTCCAGCCGGGCGCGGATGGCGGGGTCGCGCAGCGCCTGGGTGATGGCGCCGCGCAGCACGGCGACGCGCTCGGGCGGCGTGCCCTTCTTGACGAAGTGGCCCGAGCCGATGGTGTGCTCGAAGTCGGGGCTGATCTTGCTCTGCGAGATCAGCGGAATGTGCTTGAGCGGCTCGGGCAGCACCTTGGAGAAGCTGGTCAGGATCTTGAGCCGCCCCTGCTTGGCCATGGCGTCGAAGCTGGTCTGGTACGGCAGGATGGCGCAGTCCACCTGGCCGCCGGCCAGGTCCTGCAGCGCCGGCGCGCCGCCCTTGTAGGGCACGTGCAGGAAGGGGAACTTGAGCTGCGCCGCCAGCGCATCGCCGATCAGGTGGTACATGGAGTCGATACCCACCGTGCCGTAGCCCAGCGGCTTGTCCTTGCGGGTGCGCGCGTACTCGACGAACTCGTCGTAGCTGTTCACCGGCAGGTTGCTCTTGACCATGAGCACGATGGGCGCCTCGGTCAGCGGCGCCGCCAGCGTGAAGTCCGCCGGCTTGTAGCGCGCCGAGGGGTTGAGCATGGGCGCGAGGAAGATCTCGTTGGCCGAGCCGTGGAAGAACATGTAGCCGTCGGCCGGCGCGGCCAGCACCTTGTTCGCGGCGATCAGGCCGGTGCCCCCGCCCAGGTTCTCCACCACCACCTGCTGCTGCAGGCTGCGGGCGATGAATTCGGAGTAGATACGCGCGGCCACGTCGCTGGCGCCGCCGGCCGGGTACGGCACCATCAGCACCAGCGGCTTGGTCGGAAAGGCGTCGGCGGCCCAGGCGCTGCGCCCGGCGGCGGCGGTGGCGGCCAGCGCCGCGGTGTGCTGCAGGAAGTGGCGGCGGTTGAATGCGTTCATTTTTGGTAGGTCCTTGGATGGGGCTCGCGCGATGGTGCCAGAGTGTCAGTCCAGTTGCACGCCCGACTGCTTGACCACCTTGGCCCAGCGGTCGACCTCGCTCTTGATGAACTGGCCCAGGTAGGCGGGCGAGCGGTCGGGCGAGGCCTCCAGCCCCTGCGCGCTGAACGCCTTCTTCACCGCGTCGGCGTCGAGCGCGCGCGAGAAGGCCTGGTTCAGCAGCTTGACGCGGTCGGCCGGCGTGCCCTTGGGGGCGACCACGCCGAAGAACACGCTCACGTCGTAGCCTTTGAGGCCCTGCTCGGCGATGGTGGGCACGTCGGGCATGGCGCTGGAGCGCTTGGCCGTGGCCACGCCCAGCGGCTTGACCTTGCCCGACTTGATGTAGGGCATGGCGGTGAGGATGTCGGTGAAGGTCATGTCCACCTGGCCGGCCAGCAGGTCGGTGAGCGCCGGGCCCGTGCCCTTGTAGGGCACGTGGACCAGCTTGGTGCCCGCGATGCCGTTGAACATCACGCCGGCGAGGTGCGACGAGGCGCCGTTGCCCGACGAGGCGAAGTTGAGCTTGCCGGGATCGGCCTTGTCCTTGGCGATCAGCGCCTGCACGTTGTCCACGCCCAGGTTGGGCCGCACCACCAGGATGTTGGGCAGGTAGCCCACGTAGATCACCGGCTCGAAGCTGGTGCGCGGGTCGTACTTGCTCGCCTTGTACAGGCTGTGGTTGATGGCCAGCGGCCCCGAGGTGCCGAACATGATGGTGTAGCCATCGGGCTTGGCGCGCGTGAGGTACTCGGCGCCGATGTTGCCGCCGGCGCCGGCGCGGTTTTCCACCACCACGCTCTGGCCCAGCTCCTTGGTCAGCTCGGTGGCCAGGATGCGCGCCATGGCATCGGTGGGGCCGCCGGGCGGGAACGGCACCTGGAACATGATCGGGCGGTCGGGGAACTTGTCCTGCGCCACGGCGGGCAGCGCGGCGGCCAGTGCCGCGCCCGCGGCCAGGCCCAGCACCAGGCGTTTGCTGATCAACATGAGAAAGTCTCCTGAACTATGGTTTTGATAGCTGCTTGCGCTTTCTACATAAGCGCCAGCAGCCTTTTTTGCTTGAAATCGAGGCTCAGGCCAGCCAGGCGGCGGGCACGGCGGCCGCATCTTCCAGCGGATCGCGCGGCAGCACGCGGTGCAGCAGCACCAGCTGCGACAGGCGCAGGCGCTCGGCCGAGCCGGTCTGCGCGGCCTCCCAGGCCATGGCGATGGCCGTGGTGCAGTTGTACAGGCCCGTGGCGGCCTGGCGGGCGAGCACATCGCCGCCGTCCTGCGCGGCCTTCTCGGCCAGCGCGCTGGCGCGGGCCAGCGCAGCTTCCAGCGCCTGGCGGTAGCCGGGCACCAGCCTGGCCTGGTCCAGCAGGCCGTGCAGGTACTGCTGCAGCACCGGCAGCGAGCCTTCGCGCTTGATGGCGCGGATCACGTCCAGCGCCACGATGTTGCTCGTGCCCTCCCAGATCGAGCCCAGGTGGGCGTCGCGCACCAGGCGCGGGTCGCTCCATTCCTCGATGTAGCCGCAGCCGCCGCGCACTTCCATCGCGTCGCCGGTCACCTTGCGCGCATCGCGGCAGGCGCGGAACTTGATCATGGGCGTGAGGATGCGCAGCAGCGGGTAGGCGCCCTCCTCGCCGGCGTCCGAGCGCATCAGCGTCTGCGCGGTCTGGAACACCATGGTGCGCGCCTGCTCGGCGGGCACGCGCAGCTTGTCGAGCTGGCGCTGCATCAGCGGCATCTGCTCCAGGCGCTTGCCGAAGGCGATGCGCTCGTGGGCGATGAACTCGGCCTCGGCCACGGCGCGGCGCATCATGCCGGACGAGCGCACGCCGTTGGACAGCCGCGAGTTGTTGACCATGTCGGCCATCTGCACAAAGCCCCGGCCCTGCTCGCCCACGAGGTAGGCGACGGCGCCGTCCATGCGGATCTCGCCGCTGGCCATGGACTTGGTGCCCAGCTTGTCCTTGAGGCGGATGATGCGGTAGTGGTTGGCGCTGCCGTCGTCCAGCGTGCGCGGCAGCAGGAACAGCGAGATGCCCTTCATGCCCGGCTGGCCGCCGTCCACGCGGGCCAGCACCATGGCGAACTCGGCGTCGGGGTTGGAGCAGAACCACTTGTCGCCGGTCAGGCGCCACGAGCCGTCGGCCTGAGCGTAGGCCATGGTCAGCGTGTTGGCGATGTCGGAGCCGGCGGCCTGCTCGGTCATGAACATGGCGCCCTGCGCCTGCTCATCCCAGTCCAGCGACAGCAGCTGCGGCAGGTACTTGTTCACCAGCTCGGGCGCGCCGAACTTCTTGAGCGTGCGCGTCAGCGAATCGGTCATCGACAGCGGGCAGCACAGGCCGAACTCGGACTGCACGAACATATAGGTGAGCGCGTACTTGACGGCCGGCGGCATCTTGCCCTGCCAGCCCAGCATGTCGTCGCGGTGCGAGATGGCCTGCAGGCCGAACTCGCCGTAGGCGATGCGCTCCAGCTCCTCGTAGGCCGGGTGCTTGATGATGCGCTGCTGGTCCACGCCGGCGCGGGTGCGGTATTCCAGCGTGGGCGGGTTCTTGTCGGCAATGCCGGCCAGCTCGTCGATGCGCCCGCCGGCCAGTTCGCCCATGCGCTGCAGGTAGGGCTGCAGGTGGGCCAGCAGGTCGGCCGGCAGGTAGAGCTTGAGCAGCGACTGCAGCTCGGTGTCGGTGGTGTAGAAGTTGGCGCCCTGGCGGTCGGGCACAGGGTGGGCGGCAACGGTGGCGGCCTGGGCCACGGCGTGCATCTGGGTCTGGTCGTTGGCGGACATGCGGGCGTCTCCTGCGGGGATGGTTTGCCGCAATTTTCAGCACCTTGCAATATTCGCGTCAAATATTATTAAAATCTGAATCGATATTTTTTCGATATAGATATCGCCATGGAACTGCGCCTGCTGCACTACTTCGTCACCCTGGCCGAGGAACTCCACTTTAGCCGGGCGGCCCAGCGCCTGTCGATCTCGCAGCCGCCGCTGTCGGTGGCGATCAAGCAGCTGGAGCAGGAGCTGCAGGCCCAGCTCTTCGAGCGCAGCAGCAAGGGCGTGCGACTCACGGCCGCCGGCGAGCACCTGCTGGGCAAGGCGCGCCAGCTGCTGGCGCTGAGCCGCCAGGCCGCGCAGGAGACGCGCGACGTGGCCGAAGGCACGCGCGGCCACCTGCGCCTGGGCTTCGTCGGATCGAGCCTGTACCGCGGCCTGCCGCAGGCGCTGGAGCGGCTGCAGCAGTCGCACCCCCAGGTGCGCGTGGACATGCTCGAGGCCAACAGCGGCGAGCAGATCCTGGGCCTGCAGCAGATGCGGCTGGACGTGGCCCTGGTCCACTCCATCCAGCCGCCCGAGGGCATGGAGAGCCGGCTGATCGTGGAAGAGCCCTTCGTCGTCTGCCTGCCCGAGCAGCACGCGCTGCGCGACCGCGCCAGCATCGACCTGGCCGACCTGCGGCACGACCGGCTGATCCTGTTCTCCAGCCTGGTGTCGCCCGCCTACCACCAGCGCATCTACGACATGTGCCTGGCCCACGGCTTCGCGCCCGAGGTGCGGCACGAGGTGCGGCACTGGCTGTCGGTGATCTCGCTGGTCTCGCTGGGCCAGGGCGTGGCCCTGGTGCCCGCGGCGCTCGAGCGCGTGGGCATGCCGCACCTGGTGTTCCGCCCGCTGCAGGGCGCGCACCCCTCGTCCGAGATGCTGGCCATGTGGCGCCGCTCGCCCGCCAACCCGCTGGTGCAGGTGCTGCTCGAGTGCCTGCGGCAGGCGGCGGCCGAGCTGCAGTAGCCGGACCGCCACACCGGGCCGGTCAGCCCTCGCCTTCTTCCTCTTCCGGCGCGCCCTGCGCCGCGTCGATGCGCTGCATGTTGTCCAGCAGCTTGAGCAGGTAGTGCAGCGCGTGCACCTGGTCGCTGACCGAGAAGCCCTCCAGCGCCTGCCCGTAGTACGCCTGGATGCGGGCCTTGGCGCCCACCTCCCAGGTCTGTCGGCCGGCCTCGGTCATCGCCACCAGGCGCGAGCGCCGGTCGCGGCCGTCGGGCGCGCTCTGCACATGGCCCTCGCGCTCCATGCGGCCGATCAGCCCGGCCAGGTTCTGCCGGCTCACCATCAGGTAGCGCGCCAGCGCGCCGATGCTCATACCCGCCGGCTCGCGCGACAGCGCGCCCATCACTGCCCACTGCTGCGTGGTCAGTCCCTGGTCCTCCACCGCCCGAGAACCGGTTTTATGCAACATATTTGCACATTGATAGAGCTTGAAGAACAAGCGATTCGCCAGCTCCGCTTGCACAATCTTGGCATTATTCTCTTTTTCTTCCATGACTCATCCCCGAAAAAAAGCACTTGACGATTCTCGCCGTGCCGCGCAATATATGCAACATATTTACCAAATAGCGATGCAGCGCTCGCGCCATCGCCCAGCATAGCAACCCCAGCAGCCCAGGAGACCCGATCCATGCGAAACCTCAAGGACCAGACCATCATCGTCACCGGCGGCGGCGGCGGCATCGGCGGCGCCACCTGCCGGCGGCTGGCGCACGAAGGCGCGCGCGTCGCCGTGCTCGACCGCAACCTCGATGCCGCCGCCCAGGTGGCGGCGGGCATCGCGGCCGAGGGCGGCCAGGCCGCGGCCTTCGCCTGCGACATCACCGATCGCGCCTCGGTCGACGCCGCGCTGGCCGCCACCGAGGCCCGCTTCGGCCCCGTCGATGTGCTGGTCAACAACGCGGGCTGGGATATCTTCAAGCCCTTCGCCAAGACCGTGCCGGACGAGTGGCAGCAGCTCATCGCCATCAACCTCGTCGGCGCGCTGCACATGCACCACGCGGTGCTGCCCGGCATGGCGGCGCGCGGCAAGGGCCGTATCGTCAACATCGCCTCGGACGCGGCCCGCGTCGGCTCGTCGGGCGAGGCGGTGTACGCGGCCTGCAAGGGCGGGCTGGTGGCGCTGTCGAAGACGCTGGCGCGCGAGCATGCGCGCCACGGCATCACGGTGAACGTGGTCTGCCCCGGCCCGACCGACACCGCGCTGCTGGCCGGCTTTGCCGAGGGCGCGGCCCACCCCGAGAAGCTGCTCGAAGCCTTCACTCGCGCGATCCCGCTGGGCCGCCTGGGCCAGCCCGACGACCTGGCCGGTGCCATCGCCTTCTTCGCCAGCGACGACGCGGGCTTCATCACCGGCCAGGTGCTGAGCGTCTCGGGCGGCCTGACGATGAACGGCTGATTCCCATCCTTTTTTACTGGAGCAAGCACCATGCAATTCGAAGACATCCTGTACGAGGTGAAAAACGGCGTGGCCTGGATCACCATCAACCGGCCCGAGAAGATGAACGCCTTCCGCGGCACCACCTGCGACGAGCTGATCCGCGCGCTGAACAAGGCCGGCTACGACCGCGAGGTCGGCTGCATCGTGCTGGCCGGCGCCGGCGACCGGGCCTTCTGCACCGGCGGCGACCAGTCGGCCCACGACGGCAACTACGACGGGCGCGGCACCATCGGCCTGCCGATGGAGGAGCTGCACACCGCCATCCGCGACGTGCCCAAGCCGGTGATCGCCCGCGTGCAGGGCTATGCGATCGGCGGCGGCAACGTGTTGGCCACCATCTGCGACCTGACGATCTGCTCCGAGAACGCCGTCTTCGGCCAGGTCGGCCCCAAGATGGGCTCGGTGGACCCGGGCTACGGCACCGCCTTCCTGGCCCGCGTGGTGGGCGAGAAGAAGGCGCGCGAGATCTGGTACCTGAACCAGCGCTACTCGGGCGCCGAGGCCGTGGCCATGGGCCTGGCCAATATCTGCGTGCCGCCCGACCAGCTCGACGCTACGGTGCAGGAATGGGCCGAGACCATCTGCGAGCGCAGCCCCACGGCCATCGCCATCGCCAAGCGCAGCTTCAACATGGACACGGCGCACCAGGCGGGCATTGCCGGCATGGGCATGTACGCGCTCAAGCTCTACTACGACACCGACGAGTCGCGCGAGGGCGTGGCCGCGCTGCGCGACAAGCGCAAGCCCGACTTCCGCAAGTACACCAAGTAAAGATCCCAGGAGCGCGCCGTGCAAGCCAACCCCTACATCACCGAAGACCTGCAGGCGCTGGCCGATGCCGCCCGCCGCTTTGCCCAGGAGCGCGTGGCGCCGGGCTTTCTGGAGCGCGACCGCAGCCGCACGCTCGACCGCGCGCTGCTGCGCGAGATGGGCGCGCTGGGCCTGATCCTGCCCGAGCTGCCCGAGGCCTTCGGCGGCCTGGGCCTGGGGTGCCTCGCGGCTGGCGTGATCCACGAGGAGATCGCCCGCGCCGACCTGAGTTTCTCATACCTGAACCTGCTGGCCTCGCTGAACGGCCAGATCCTCGCGCGCTACGGCGAGCCCGCCGTGGTGCGGCCCTGGCTGGACAAGCTGCTCGCCGGCGAGGCCATCTGCGCCATCGCGCTCACCGAGCCGCGCGGCGGCTCGGACGCGGCGCGGCTGGGCCTGCGCGTGGAGCGCGACGGCGACAGCTACGTCATCAACGGCGAGAAGACCTCGATCTCGGCCGCCGACCAGGCCGACATCTGCGTGGTGTTCGGCCGCACCGGCACGCCCGAATCAGGCGCGCACGGCGTGACCGCGCTGCTCGTGCCCATGGACACGCCCGGCATCACCACCAACCGCTTCGACTGCCACGGCCAGCGCGCCATCGGCCGCGGCTCCATCTTCTTCGAGAACGTGCGCGTGCCCATCAGCCACCGCCTGGGCGACGAGAACCAGGGCTTCGTGCAGGTGATGCAGGGCTTCGACTTCTCGCGCTCGCTGATCGGCCTGCAGTGCCTGGCCGTGGCGCGCGCGGCGCTCGACGAGACCTGGGGCTACATCACCGAGCGCCAGGCCTTCGGCCAGCCGCTGGCGGCCTTCCAGGGCGTGACGCACCCGCTGGCCGCGTACGACACCGAGGTCGAGGGCGCGCGCCTCTTGTGCCTGCAGGGCCTGTGGCTCAAGGACCGCGGCCTGCCCCACAGCGCCGAGGCCGGCATGGCCAAGTGGTGGGGACCCAAGCTCGCCTACGACGTGATCCACCAGTGCCTGCTGAGCCACGGCCACGGCGGCTACGACCGCGGCCCCATGGAGCAGCGCCTGCGCGACGTGCTGGGCTTCCAGATCGGCGACGGCACGGCGCAGATCATGAAAACCATCATCGCCCGCACGCGCGCCGGCCGCCGCTACGTGCCGGCCTGATCGTCAAAAAACAGAGCTGCTGGCGCTTGTCCGTCAAGCCATTCAATGCAAAAACACTTTGAATCCATTACTGGATGAGCGCCAGCAGCTCACTTATTCATAGAAGAATCACCAGGAGACCTCCCATGCCCTTCGACGCCATCCTGCTGCCCCCGCGCCGCGCGCGCCTGGTCGCCCAGGGCCTGTGGCACGACCGCACCATCAACGACTACCTCGACGCCGCCGCCGTCGCCTGCCCCGAACGGCTGGCGCTCGCCGCGCTGCGCGTCGAGACCGGCGAGGAGCGCCGCTTCAGCTACCGCGAACTGGCGCGGATGGCCGACCGCATCGCCGTGGGCCTGGCGCGGCTGGGCGTGGGCCCGGGCGACGTGGTGGCCTGCCAGTTGCCGAACTGGTGGCAGTTCAGCCTCAGCTACCTGGCCTGCTCGCGCATCGGTGCGGTGATGAGCCCGCTGATGCACATCTTCCGCGAGCGCGAGCTGTCCTTCATGCTGCAGCACGCCGAGGCCAGGGTGCTGATCGCACCCCAGACTTTCCGCGGCTTCGACTTCGAGGCCATGGCCACCGGGCTGCAGGCCAGCCTGCCCGCGCTGCGCCAGGTCGTCATCGTGGACGGCCAGGGCGCGAACAGCTTCGAGGCCCTGCTGAGCGGCCCCGCGTGGGAGGACGCGCCCGACGCGCAGGCCATCCTCACCCGCCACCGCCCCGGCCCCGACGACGTGACCCAGCTCATCTACACCTCGGGCACCACCGGCGAACCCAAGGGCGTGATGCACTCGGCCAACACGCTGCTCGCCAACATCCTGCCCTACGCGCAGCGCCTGGGGCTGGGCGCGGGCGACGTGGTGCTCATGGCCTCGCCCATGGCGCACCAGACCGGCTTCATGTACGGGCTGATGATGCCCATCGCGCTGCAGGCCGGCGCGGTGCTGCAGGACATCTGGGAGCCCAGGCAGGCCATCGCACTGGTACAGCGCGAGCGCGCGAGCTTCACCATGGCCTCGACGCCCTTTCTCACCGACCTGGCCCGCACCGTCGCCGAGACCGGCCAGGCCGTGCCCACGCTGCGCACTTTTCTGTGCGCGGGCGCGCCCATCCCCGGGCCGCTGGTGGAGCAGGCGCGCGCCGCGCTGGGCGCCAAGATCGTCTCTGCCTGGGGCATGACGGAGAACGGCGCCGTCGCCACCACGCTGCCGGGCGACGACGACGAGCGCGCCGTCCACACCGACGGCCGCCCGCTGCCCGGCGTGGAGCTGAAGGTGGTGGACGCGGACGGCCAGCCGCTGCCCGTGGGCGCATCGGGCCGGCTGCTGCTGCGCTCGTGCTCCAACTTCGGCGGCTACCTCAAGCGCCCGCAGCTCAACGCCACCGATGCGAACGACTGGTTCGACACCGGCGACCTCGCCCGCCTCGACGAGCGCGGCTACGTGCGCATCACCGGCCGCAGCAAGGATGTGATCATCCGCGGCGGCGAGAACATCCCGGTGGTCGAGATCGAAACCCTGCTCTACCAGCACCCCGCCATCGCCATGGCCGCCATCGTCGCCTACCCCGACGAGCGCCTGGGCGAGCGCGCCTGCGCCGTGGTCGTGCCCAGGCCGGGGCAGCAGGTCGACCTGGCGTCCATCACCGACTTCCTCAAGGCCCGCAAGGTGGCGCTGCAGTACATCCCCGAGCGTTTGCTGGTGCGCGACGCCCTGCCCACCACGCCGGCCGGCAAGCTGCAGAAGTTCCGCCTGCGCGAGCTGCTGCTGCAGCAGGCTGGCTAGCGCAGACCGCGCCGCAATGCGAATGCATCTGCTTACCGGCCGCATCCACACCGCGGCTGCTCGGGAATCGATAGCGGTTTTGGCTCGCCGGCGGCGCACGGGCGATACTCCAGGCTTCGCAATCTTCCCGAGAACAACAACATGCAAGGCCATCCCGACGTCATCGACTACCTCAAGGACCTGCTGCGCGGCGAGCTGGCCGCCCGCGACCAGTACTTCGCGCACTCGCGCATTTACGAAGACCAGGGCTTCACCAAGCTCTACACCCGCCTGGACCACGAGATGCAGGAAGAGACCCAGCACGCCGACGCGCTGCTGCGCCGCATCCTGATGCTGGGCGGCCGCCCCGACATGCGGCCCAAGGAATTCACGCCCGGCGAGACCGTGCCCGAGATGCTGCGCAAGGACCTGGACACCGAGTACGAGGTGCGCACCGGCCTGCGCCAGGGCATGACGCTGTGCGAGCAGCACCACGACTACGTGAGCCGCGACATCCTGCTCGCCCAGCTGCGCGACACCGAGGAAGACCACGCCTACTGGCTCGAAAAGCAGCTCGGCCTGATCGACCGCGTCGGCCTGGAGAACTACCTGCAGAGCCAGACCTGAGGCTGCGCGGGCTCCCCAACCAAAGGCCGCCTTCCAGGGCGGCCTTTTCCGTTCAAGCGGCAGTCGCCGGCGCGGCCGGCAGGCGCATGCCGCGCACGATGGCGGCCAGCACCACGCCGTAGGCGGGCACGAACAGCAGCAGGCTCACCGCCAGCTTGATCACGTAGTCGACCATGGCGATCTCCACCCAGTTCGCCGCCATGAAAGCGTCGCTGCTGCGCCAGAAGGCGATGGAGAAGAAAGCCGCCGTGTCGAGCACCTGGCCGAACACCGAGGCCGCCGCCGGCGCCAGCCACCAGGCGCGGCCCTGCTGGCGGATGCGGTCGAAGACCTGGATGTCCAGCAGCTGCCCCAGCACATAGGCCGCGAAGCTCGCCAGCGCGATGCGGAACACGAAGCTGTTGAAGCTCTGCAGCGCCTCCCAGCCGTTGAAGCGCCCTTCGTGGAACAGCACGCCCACCGCATAGGACACCAGCAGCGCCGGCAGCATGGCCCGCGTTATCACACGCCGCGCCTCGGCCTTGCCGATGAGGCGCACCGTCAGGTCGGTGGCCAGGAAGATGAACGGAAAGCTGAACGCGCCCCAGGTGCTGTGGAAACCCAGCAGGTTGATGGGCAATTGCACCAGGTAGTTGCTGGCGATGACGATGGCGATGTGGAACGCCACCAGGAGCGAGAGATAAAGCGGCACGCGCGACGGGGCCTGCGCGGCGGAAACGGCTGACATGGCAGTCCTTTTTGGTCGATGGGGGCGAGGGAACCCATGGTTGCGGAAAACGCCGGTGCCCGGCGCCGCCGCATTGTCCCCGCCCCGCCGGGCCGCCTCATCCGCCAAAGCGCATGGCGGGTATAACGAAAAGCATAGCTACTGGCGCTTGCCGTGCCATGGGTTTCATATCAAAATCATTTAAATCCATTGCATATCAAGCGCTAAAAGCTCCCCTTTCAATAGCATCAAGCCACCGCCTGGCGCGCGCCCTGCCCCACGCGGCGCGTGGCGCGCAGCCCGGCGACCTGCAGGTCGGCCAGCACCAGGACGACCACCGCCTGCGCCGCCAGCCAGGCCATGCCCCAGCCGGTCAGCGGCAGGCGGCCGGCCAGCATCAGCGCCACGCAGCCCAGCGCCCAGCCCAGGTTGCCCAGCGCCACCAGGCCGATCAGCGTGCGCGGCGCAGGCTGGCGGCGCGCCATCCCCGCGGCGGCCAGCGCATAGGCCAGCAGGAAGATGCCCGTGCCGACCAGCAAGGGTGTCGGCAGGCCCGTGAGCGCCGCCAGCGGCTGCGTGGCGGCCAGTTGCAGCGCGCCGGTGGCGGCGCACGAGGCGGCGTCGGCAGCCATCACACGGGGAAGAAAGCGGGGAGAAGCGAAGAGGGACATGGAGAACTCCTGTGGGAAGGTGGGCGGCCGGCCCGGTGCCGGCTGCTGGGCTCCATGATTGCGGCGCGGCTGCGGCGCGTCGATAACCTCGCAGGTCATGGCCGCGCGCCGCGCCTAGCCGCTACGATGCCGCCATGAGCCTGAGCACCGCCCCCTCCCCCCACCACGCGCCGCCCGGCGCGCGCGCCCCGTTCGGCGAGCACCTGCGCCACTGGCGCCAGCACCGGCGCCTGAGCCAGCAGAACCTGGCGTTCGAGGCCGAGGTCTCGACCCGCCACCTGAGCTATGTGGAAACCGGGCGCGCCCAACCCAGCCGCGAGATGGTGCTGCGCCTGGCCGAGCGCCTGTCGGTGCCGCTGCGCGAGCGCAATGCGCTGCTGGTGGCCGCGGGCTTTGCGCCCATGTACCAGGCGCGCCCGCTGGACCACCCCGAACTCGCGGCCGCCCGCCAGGCCGTGGACCTGGTGCTCCAGGGCCACGAGCCCAATCCCGCGCTGGCCGTGGACCGGCACTGGAACCTGGTGGCCGCCAACGCCATCGTGCCGTTGCTACTCGATGGCGTAGCGCTGCACCTGCTGGCGCCGCCCGTGAACGTGCTGCGCCTGAGCCTGCACCCCGAGGGCCTGGGCCCGCGCCTGGCCAATGCCGCGCAGTGGCGTGCCCACCTGCTGCACCGATTGCAGCAGCAGATCGCCGCCACGGCCGATGGCCAGCTGCAGGCGCTGCACGACGAGATCGCGGCCTACCCGTTCGCTGAGGACAAGAACGCTTCGCCGCCCAGTCCCATCGCCGTGCCCTTCGAGCTGCACAGCCCCCTGGGCAAGCTGAGCTTCATCAGCACCATCACCATCTTCGGCACGCCGGTGGATGTGACGCTGCAGGAGCTGGCCGTCGAATCCTTCTTCCCGGCGAATGCCGAGACCCAGGCGGCGCTGCGGCGGCTGCGGCAGGCCGCGGCCTGACCAAGAAAAAGCCCGCAGGACTTGCATCCAGCGGGCTTGTCGGCGGCAGGCCCCGAAGGGCCCTGGCAAGCTTAGGCGGTCACGCCCTTGGCCACGTCCGCATACTCCTCGATCTGGTCGAAGTTCATGTAGCGGTACACGCTGGCCTTGTCGGCGTCGATGATGCCCATTTCCTTGAGGTACTCCTCCTTGGTGGGCAGCTTGCCGATGCGCGAAGCGATGGCGGCCAGCTCGGCCGAGCCCAGGAACACGTTGGTGTTCTTGCCCAGGCGGTTGGGGAAGTTGCGGGTTGAGGTGGAGATCACCGTCGCGCCTTCATGCACCTGGGCCTGGTTGCCCATGCACAGCGAGCAGCCCGGCATTTCGGTGCGCGCACCAGCCGTGCCGAAGGCGGCGTAGTGGCCTTCCTTGATCAGCTCGTTCTGGTCCATCTTGGTGGGCGGTGCCACCCACAGCTTGACCGGAATGTCGCGCTGGCCGCCCAGCAGCTTGGCGGCTGCGCGGAAGTGGCCGATGTTGGTCATGCACGAGCCGATGAAGGCTTCGTCGATCTTGGTGCCGGCCACTTCGGACAGGAACTTGGCGTCGTCCGGGTCGTTCGGGCAGCAGACGATGGGCTCCTTGATGTCGGCCAGGTCGATCTCGAACACGGCGGCGTACTCGGCGTCCTTGTCGGCTTCGAGCAGGTCGGGCTTGGCCAGCCAGGCTTCGACCTTCTCGATGCGGCGCTGCAGCG
>JBLZYV010000028.1:0-47148 GCA_050282565.1 Comamonas sp. | reverse complement strand
GCGCGAGGCCTATGCCCAGCAGCAGGTGAACGAGCTGTGGCGCACGCTGCCGGCGCGCCCGGACAAGGACAGCACGGTGCAGCCCAACGAGCGCTTTCCCAAGGAGCCCGAGGAAAACATCCTCTACTTCATCGAGAAGAACGCGCCGCTGCTCGAGCCCTGGCAGCGCGAGATCGTGCGCATCGTGCGCAAGATCGCGCAGTACTTCTACCCGCAGCGCCAGACCCAGGTGATGAACGAGGGCTGGGCCACGTTCTGGCACTACACCCTGCTGAACACCTTGTACGACGAGGGCTGGCTGACCGACGGCGTGATGATCGAGTGGCTGTCGTCGCACACCAACGTCATCTACCAGCCGCCGGCCGGGCACCGCGCCTACAGCGGCATCAACCCCTACGCGCTGGGCTTTGCGATGTACCGCGACATCCGGCGCATCTGCCAGGAGCCGACCGACGAGGACCGGCGCTGGTTCCCCGACATGGCCGGCACGCCCTGGCTGCCGGCGCTGCACCACGCCATGCAGAACTTCAAGGACGAGAGCTTCATCGGCCAGTTCCTGAGCCCCAAGCTGATGCGCGACATGCGCCTGTTCGCCATCCACGACGACGCCAGCGAGCGCGAGCTGCTGGTCAGCGCCATCCACAACGAGGACGGCTACCGGACCCTGCGCCAGACGCTGTCGCAGCAGTACGACCTGGGCGCGCGCGAGCCCAACATCCAGGTCTGGAACGTGAACCTGCGCGGCGACCGCTGCCTCACGCTGCGCCACACCCAGTACCAGGGCCACCCGCTGGCCGAAGATGCGCTGGAGGTGCTCAAGCACGCGGCGCGGCTGTGGGGCTTTGGCGTGCAGCTCGAGACCGTCAATGGCGACGGCGAGATACCGGTGCTGCTGCATTCGGTGCCGCCGCCGCCGGCCTGAGGGTTTTCAAAAAAAAGAGCTGCTGGCGCTTGTCAGTCAATGGATTCAAGGTGTTTTGAACTTGAATCCCTTGATGAGCAAGCGCTAGCAGCTATTTATTGGATAGCGGCATCCGGCTCATCGCCGCCCATACCCCAGGGCCGCGCGCCAGCGCGCGATGAAGTCGCGGTAGGCCGCATTGGCCAGCGGCGCCGCCAGTTCGGGGCCCAGCGCGACCGGGCGGGCGCGCTCGCCCAGCAGTCGGCGCAGCGCGGCGCCGGTGGTGTCGCCCTGCGCATCCTCGCGCAGCGCATACAGGCGCGATGCCGTGGCCATCACCGACTGGCCGCGCTGCGACAGCAGGTAGTCCAGCCACAGCCGGGCCGCATTCGGGTGGGCGGCGCGGCGGTTGAGCAGCAGCACGCGCGAGGTGACCAGGGTGTAGTCCTCGGGGAAGATCACGCCCAGCGACGGCTGGCGGCGCGCCTGCGCCACGGTGTAGGCGCCCAGCAGGTTCATGCCGAAGGGCGCGCGCCCGTCGGCGATGCGGCGCACCATGGCGTCGGTGGTCAGCAGCAGCTGCGTGCGGCCCTTGTCCAGCTGCCCCAGCGCCTGGGCGGTGGCCCAGAAGGTGTCGGCGCTGGCCGCCGCGTCCTGCGTGGCCAGGAAGTAGCCGACGCCGGATTTCTGGATGTCGTAGCTCGTCACGCCGCCCTGGGACTGCGCCAGCCACTGGGCCAGCGCCGCATGGCTGCGCGGAGCCTGGCTGTCGGGCAGCGAGGGCTTGTGGTGGGCGAAGACCACGGGCTCGTAGGTCGTGGCCCAGAGCTGGTTCTGCCACAGCGCCCAGGCCGGCAGGTGGGCTTTCTCGGGCGAATCGTAGGCCAGCGCATGGCCGGCCGCGGCCAGCGCCACCATCTGGTCCATGGCCGAACTCCACAGCACGTCCGCGGCCTCGCGGCCGAGCTCGTTCTCGGCGATGAAGCGGTGGTACAGCTCGGTGCTGCCCAGGTCTTCGTAGCTGACACTGATGCGCGGGTACAGGCGCCGGAAGTCCGCCACCAGCGGCGCGGCCACGCGCTCGTCGGTGGTGGAGTGGATGCTGAGCTGGCCTTCGTCCTCGGCGGCGCGCACCGTGGTGGCGTAGGCGGCCGGGTAGCCCGGCGGCGCCGTGCCGCGCACGGCATAGTCCAGCAGCTCGTCCTGCGCATGGGCCGCCGTGGTCCAACCGGCCAGTGCGCCCAGCGCGCCCAAGGTCTGGCGGCGGCTGATCATGCGCCGCTCCCGACCAGCGGAATCACGCCCAGCAGCAGCATGGACGCCAGCATCACGAAGGCCGCCGACAGCGCCCACAGCAGCGTGAAGCGCTGATGGTCGCCGAACTCGACCTTGGCCAGGCCCACGAGCAGGTAGGTCGAGGCCACCAGCGGACTCAGCAGGTGCACCTGCTGGCCGACCAGCGAGGCGCGCGCGATCTCGACCGGGCCGATGCCATAGACGGCGGCCGTCTTCGCCAGGATGGGCAGGATGCCGAAGTAGAACGCGTCGTTGGAGATGAAGAAGGTGAACGGGATGCTCAGCACGGCCGTCACCACCGCCATGTAGGGGCCCATCCAGTCGGGCACCATGGAGATCACGCTGTTGGCGATGGCGTCCACCATCTTGGTGCCCGACAGGATGCCGACGAAGATGCCTGCCGCGAAGATCAGCGACACCACCGGCACGATGTTGGCGGCGTGCGCCTCCAGCCGCGCCTTTTGCTGCTGGGGGCTGGGGTAGTTGATCATCAGCGCGATAGCCGAGGCCACCATGAACAGCACCTGCAGCGGGAACACGTCCATGACCAGCACCACCATCAGGCCCAGCGTGAGCAGCGCGTTGACCCACAGCAGCTTGGGCCGGGCCAGCTCGGGGTCGCCGCCGGTGACCTCGGCGATGGACTGGTTGCCGCCGTGCAGGTCGTCCATGCGGATCAGGCCCAGGCGCCGGGATTCGCGCCGCCCGAGGATGAAGGCCACGAAGGTGCACCAGACGGCGGTGATGACCATGGGCAGGATCATGGGCACGAAGACCTGGCCCATCTCCACGTGCAGCGCGCTCACGGCGCGGGCCGTGGGGCCGCCCCAGGGCAGGATGTTCATCAGCTGGCCGGCCATCATCACCACGCAGGCGAGCACCAGGCGGTTGATGCCCAGGCGCTGGTACAGCGGCAGCATGGCGGCGCAGGTGATCATGTAGGTGGTGGAGCCGTCGCCGTCGAGCGACACGCCGGCGGCCAGCAAGAAGGTGCCGACCACGATCTTGGTCGGGCTGCCGCCCACCACGCGCAGCACCAGCTTGACCACCGGGTCGAACAGGCCGGCGTCGATCATCACGCCGAAGTACAGGATGGCGAACATCAGCATCACGCCGGTGGGCGCGAGCTTCTTGATGCCGTCCAGCATCATCGGCCCCAGCCCCATGCCGAAGCCGCCGAGGAGCCCGAAGACGATGGGAACCAGGATCAGGGCCACCATCGCCGAGAGGCGCTTGGTCATGATCAGCGCCATGAAGACGAGGATCATGGTGTAGGCAAGTGCGGTCAGCATGGCGGGTGGTCTCCTCGTTGTTTTTTGGGGGTCAGGCCACGAAGCGGCACTGCGATGCCGGCGTTCGCGTATCCATGTTGCGGCCGCGGTTGAGGTGGTCATCCGCCTCGGCGGCGCAGCCCAGCATCCGAGGATACAGGAAGATCGTGAAGGCGGCGGTCTCCAGCTCGCGCTCGCCGATGCGGCCTTCGGCCAGCGGCTGCCACAGCATCTTCAGCAGCAGCGCCGCGATCACCGCGTCGATGTTCACGCAGTACACGTTGCGCGAGACACCGGCGTCGAACAACTGCTGCACCAGGGCGCGGTAGAACTGGTGGAACACATTGGTCTCGCCGCGCGCCTCGAACAGCTGCGCGATGAGCACCTCGCGCGGGTCGTGGTTCACCGGCTTGTCCTTGAACACCGGGTGGTTCACGCCGGGCAGCTTGGCGATGTCCAGGCTGCCGGCCGTCTTCTTCTGTGCCTTGTAGCTGGCGTACTGCTCCACCGCGCGCCGGGCCAGCGCCTGCAGGTCGATGCCGTGCGCGGCGGCGGCCGGGTCCTTGAGGCCGCTGCCCTTGAACTGCTCGCACAGGTAGGCGATGCCCTCGTAGCCGTTGCCGCCATGCGCATAGCCGGTGTGGGTGAGGAAGCCCATCAGCGCCTTGTTCAGCTGCACGCGCTCGGGCTGCTCGGGGCCGTCGGCCGAGACCGCGCCCTTGGCACCCTGGGCCGAGATGGCGCCGGGACCGTTGGTCAGCAGCAGGCCCACCAGAGTCTGGAAGGCGAACAGGTCGCCTTCGCCGGGCAACTGGCCCAGCAGCGCGGCAAAGGCGATCTCGCCCAGGCTGAGTTCGCCCAGCAGCTGCGCATCGGCGATGCCGCAGAAGCGCCCGGCCTCGTGCCGGCTGGCATCGGCCGAAGCGCCGATCAGCGTGCCGAACAGTTGCAGCCACCACGGGAAGCTCTCGGCCGTGGCGCGCGAGATGCGCTTGCGCGACAGCGGCCCCCAGGCCAGCGTGGCGCTGATGGCGGCCAGCACCGCCGCCTCGGTCGGGTGGCCGGGCTGGCTGGCCAGCCAGCGCAGGAAGACCGAGCGCGCGCCATGTGCCTGGATGCCGGCCAGCAGGCGGTCGGCCTGCGGATCGGGCTGTGCGGCGGTGAGGCCCGGCTGGCTGCCGGCATCCACGGCGGCTATGTCGAAGCTGTCGGACAGCGAGGCGCCGAACTCGTTGCCCAGGCCGGCGGCGTGGAAGCGCTCGATCATGAAGCGCAGCGCCTCGCGCGCCGCCAGCTGGCGCCTGGGGCCGACGATGGCCGCGGCCGCGGCCAGCACGGCGTTGGGCGCGTTGCCGGCCTCGCGGCTGGCCTGGGCGGCGGCCAGCTCGGGTCTGCCGTGCAGGTTGACGTAGGCGGCGATGGTCGGTGCGATCAGCCTGCGGTCGTTCTCGCCGCCCGCATCGTGCACCAGGGCCAGCGCCACGTTGGACTCCAGCGGCAGCGTGGCGGCCGTCAGCATGCTGGTGCCGTGCAGGCTGCTCACCTGGGTCTTCGCATCCATCTGCGAGGCGCCGGAGGCGTCCTTCATGGTCTGGCGCGGCACCACCCCGCCGATCTGGGTGTTGAGCAGCGCGATCTGCTCGCCATACGGCTCGGTAGCCTGCACCACCGGAATGCGCAGCGCCTCGGGCAGGTCCAGCCCTTCGTCGGAGCCGAACCAGGGCTTGAGCGCCAGGCTGCCTTCGGGCGCGAAATCGGGCATGGTCGCGTTGGCGCGCATCACCGCGGTGAGCGCGGCCGGGATGTGGGCGATGTTGGTCACCACCGCGCCCTTGGCCGAGAACACCGGGTTGTCGGGCGTGAAGATGTCGTCCACGCCGAACTTCTCCATGAACCAGCGTTCCTTGGCCTGGGCGTCGTCGTTGCCGCCGGCCATCGCGCCGGCATGGCCCACGGCGCGGGTGAGCTTGCTCTTCCAGCGGCCCACCACGCAGGCCACCACCGGCTTGGTGAAGTGCGCGTCATGCTCGTAATAGCCGCCGGGCTCGCAGTACAGCACCGCGGCCTTGCTGCGCGCGTCGTTGGCCAGCGCAAAGGCGAACTCGGGCGCGGCATAGTGGATGTAGACGTCCTTGCCGCTGGAGATCACCGTGGTCGTGCCCCAGCCGGCCATGCGCAGGTACTGCGCGATGGTGGTCGAGAAGCCGCCAGAGTTCGAGAAGATGGCGATGGAGCCGGGCTTGAGCGAATCGCTTGGCTTGTCGCCGCCCAGCGCACCGCCGATGCGCACCTGGTTCCACGAGTCGGCCACGCCCAGGCCGTTGGCGCCGAAGATGTCGATGCCGTTCTGCTGGCCCATGGCGCGGATCTCGCGCGCATCGTGCACCGCGATCTTCTCGGTGATGATGAAGATCTTGCGCAGGTCGGGGTTCACGCGGATCAGCTCGGCCACGCCATCGCGCGCGGCCGATGGCGGCAGGTAGACCACGCCGCAGTTGAAGCGGTGGCCGGCGGCCAGCGCGTCGCGCACGTTGTTGTAGACCGGGATGTTGCCGATGGGGGTTTCGAGCACCGAGCCGCCCTTGCCGGGCGCGGTGCCGCAGACCACGTTGCCGCCCGAATAGACGTGGCTCACCGGCGTGACGTCGCTCGACTCGCCGCCCAGGATGTTGAGCACGCAGACCCGGTCGTCGCGCGAGGCGACCTGGGTGAGCGAGCTGATGCCGGCGTAGTACTTGAAGTTGCCGACGCTGCGCATCTGGATATTGCTTTGCATGCTGTGTCTCTCCTCAGGCTGCGGTGGCTGCTTCGATTCCCAGGCGCTGCGCGATCTGCGCGCGCCCGCTGGCCTGCATCCAGGTGTCCACGTCCTTGGCGAACTGGATCACCTCGCTCATGTCGGAGTCGAAGCCGAACAGCCGGTACGGCAGGCCCAGCGCGTCGCAGGTGTCGCGCAGCGCGCCCATGCCGCGCACCAGGTTGGGGCCGCCGCGCCCCAGCACCACGTACAGCGGCGTGGGGCCATGCTTGCTGAAGTGCTCGCGCAGCGCATCGGCCATGGCGCGCAGCGTCTCGAAGATGTCGGTGTTGTTGCTCTTGCCGCCGATGATGAACAGCACGTTGGCCTGCCGCAGCCAGTGCTTGAAGCAGATGCGCGCCACCTCCTTCATCTTCTCGTAGGGCGGGTTGCCGCCGAAGTCCGAGCTGATGATGGCCGCGTCGCCCAGCATCTCGGTCACCAGCGAGTTGGCGCCGCCGCCGAAGGTGGGTGCCAGCACCGTGCCCTTGTCGTTGATGACGTAGACGTCGCTCTGGCCCTGGTGGGTGCGCAGGGTGTTGATCTCCTGCTCGAAGGCCGAGTAGTCGGCGGCGAACAGGTGCGGCGGCAGCTTCAGCCGCAGCCAGCGCGGGTCGTCGCGGTCGAAGCCGCACTTGAAGTCGCAGGCCACCGGCGTCAGGCGCCCCTTCTTGTCGGGCCGCATGCGGATGGGGTTGAGTTCCAGCGTGGTCATGCCGAAGTTGTGGAACAGCTCCCACAGCTTGGGCAGGTGCTGCACCAGCGGCGAGATGATCTCCTTGGGCGCGCCGATCTCGGTCAGCGCATTGGCCACCACGAAGGACTTGAGGCCGGTGAGCGGGTCGAACGGCACCTGGGCCACGTGCTGCTTGTCCAGCTCCTCGATGTCCATGCCGCCCATGTGCGTGAGCGTCATCGTGGGCGCGCGGAACTGGGTGGAGTCGGAGATCGAGAAATACACCTCGTGCTCGGCCGGCACGCCGGCCTCGAAGGTCACGCCGTTGGCCTTGGCCCGGTTGTGGCCGACCTGGTGCTCGGCGAAGTACAGCCGCTCCTTCTCGGCCAGCGCGGTCTGCAGGTCCTTGGCCCGGCCGAGCAGGCCGGCCTTGCCTTTCTTGCCGATGCCGCCCTTGAAGACGGGCTTGACGAACAGCTGGCCGTGCTTGTCCAGCATGGCCTTGATCTCTTCCTCGCTGGCGCCGGGGCCCAGCACTTCGGTGGTGGGAAAGCCCGCGAATTCGAGCAGGCGGGCGCCGTGCAGCATGCCGGTGATTTGCATGGGTAAGGTCTCCTTGTCGAGGCCGATCTGTGTCGGTTGCGATCGATGGTAGGAGGGGGCGGCTTTCGCCTACCTTTCATCCGCCACTCGTGGATTTCCCGGGGGCGCGGCACCTGCGCGTCAAAGAGGAAAGCGCACCCGCACCCGCAGCCCTGGGCCCAGCGGCGGATCGCCAAGCTCGACCTCGGCGCCATGCCGCCCGGCAATCTGGCGCACGATGGCCAGGCCCAGGCCGCAGCCCTCGGCGCCGCTGCCGTGCAGCCGGTAGAAGCGCTCGAACACCGCCTCGCGCTCGGCAGCCGGGATGCCCGGGCCGTCGTCCTGCACCTCGATGCAGGCCCGGCCCGCCGCATCGCGGAGCACCGCGACGGCCACCTGGCCGCCCGCCGGTGTGTAGCGGATGGCGTTGTCCACCAGGTTGGCCACCAGCTCGCGCAGCAGCAGCGGCTGGCCGGGCACGGTGACCGGCGCCTCGCCGTCGAAGCCCAGTTCGACCGGGCGCGCCAGCGCCGGCGTCAGCAGGTCGAAGCAGACCGCGCGCGCCAGCTCCACCAGTTCCACCGGCTCCTGCGCGGCGGCGGCGGCCGGGTCGCTGCGCGCCAGCGACAGCAGCTGCTGCACCATGCGCGAGGTGGCATCGGTGCTGTCGTGGATCTCCTGCACGATGCCGCGCATGGATGGGGCGTCGCGCTGCGCCAGGGCCTGGGCGGACTGGGCCTTGAGCACGGCCAGCGGCGTCTTGAGTTGGTGCGAGGCATCGGCGATGAACTGGCGGTGCGCTTCGTTCAGCCGCCGCTGGCGGTCGGTGTGCAGGTTGATGGCCTCGATCAGCGGCACCACTTCGCGCGGCACCTGCTGCAGGCCGATGGGCGTGAGGTCGCTGGGGCCGCGTGCGCGGATCTCGTCGCGCAGCCGTTTGAGCGGCAGCAGGCCGCGGTGCACGCCCAGCGTGATGAGCAGCGCCGCCACCGCGACCAGCGCGAGCTGCAGCGCCCCGGCATCCAGCAGCACGCGCCGCGACAGCGCCTGGCGCGCGCCCAGCGTTTCGCCGACCTGCACCAGCAGCGGCCCGCGCAGGCGCTGGTCGTACAGCGGCCGCTGCAGCGCCACGAAGCGCGCCGGCTCGCCGCGGTAGCTGGCATCGAAGAAAACCGCCCGGCTGACGTCGGTGCCGGGTAGGGGCTTTGGCGGCGCGGGCAGGTCGTCATAGCCGGTCACGGCCATCGGCGGGTCGATACAGACAACCTGGTAGAAGATTCGGTCCTGGGCCGGGGATTCGAGCATCTCCAGCGCGGCGGCGGGCACGTTGACGGAGAGCTGGCCGTCCCGCACCGACACCTGCTCGGCGATGGCCAGGGCCGAGCCCAGCAGGGTGCGGTCGTAGGCCTCGTTGGCCAGCGCCAGCGTGCGGGCGTAGTGGATGCGGAAACCGATCGCCCACAGCACGACCAGCGGCACCAGCAGCCAGCGCAGCAGGTGGCTACGCAGGCGCATCGTCCACGGCTTCCAGCCGGTAGCCCAGCCCGCGCAGCGTGCGGATGGAGGCGCCGCTGCCCTCGAGCCGGCGGCGCAGCCGGTGCACATACAGCTCCAGCGCCTCGGGGCTCACCGCATCGTCGAGCGAGCACAGCTGGGCGCTCATCTCGCGCTTGCTCACCGGCTGCCCGGGCCGGGTGATCAGGATCTCGAGCACGCCGTGCTCGCGCCGCGGCAGCGCCAGCGCTTCGCCGCTGACCTGGAACTGCATGGCCACGCTGTCGTACGAGAGCCTTCCCACTTGGACGGTCGCATGCGCACGGCCCCGGTGCCGGCGCGCCAGCGCGCGCAGCCGCGCCACCAGCTCGTGCAGGTCGAAGGGCTTGGGCAGGTAGTCATCGGCGCCGGCGTTCAGGCCGCGTACGCGGTCGGGCGGCTCGCCCGAGGCGGTCAGGATCAGCACCGGCACATCGTCGCCGCGCGCACGCATGCGCTGCAGCACCTCGATGCCGCCCAGGCCCGGCAGGCCCAGGTCAAGGATCACCACGTCGTAGCGCTCCACCTGCAGCAGGGCGTCGGCATGCAGGCCGTCGGCGACAGTGTCAAGCACCATGCCGGCCGTGCGCAGCTCGGTCGCCAGCGTGCGTGCCAGCTTGGGGTTGTCTTCGATCAGCAGGGTTCGCATCGGGGGAGCGTATCGGTACGTGATAATGGCCCCGCAACAGGGGGAACGATGTCATTGCGAGCGTGGTTGGGTGCCTGCCTTGTGCTGTTGACGCTATCCGTGGCGCGGGCCGCGGTGCAAGAGGGTTATCCCCTGGACCACGCGGCCACGGTGGCCGCGGCCCGGCGCGAAGGCGAGGTCGTGGTCTATGCGTCCACCGACGAACGGGTGGCGCGGCCGCTGATCGAAGGCTTCCAGGCGCTGTACCCGGGCGTCGCGGTGCGCTACCACGAGGGTGACAGCCTTGCCCTCTACCAGCGCTTCCTGCAGGAGCGCCAGCAGAATCTGCCCGGCGCCGACGTGCTGTGGAGCTCGGCGATGGACCTGCAGATGAAGCTGGTCAACGACGGCCATGCGCAGGCCTACGCCTCGCCCGAGCGCGCCGCGCTGCCCGAATGGGCCGTCTGGCGCAACGAGGCCTACGGCACCACGCTGGAGCCGGTGGTCTTTGCCTACCACCGCGAGCGGCTGGCCGCGGCCGAGGTGCCGCGCACCCACGCCGACTTCATCCGCCTGCTGCAGGCGCAGCCCGAGCGCTTTCGCGGCCGGGTAGCCACCTACGACCTGGAGAACTCGGGCCTGGGCTTCCTGGTGGCCACGCAGGACGCCAAGGCCTCGGACATGCTCTGGGACGTGGCGCGCGAGCTGGGGCGGATCGGTGCGCGGCAGGTGACGAGCACGGCCGCCATGCTGGACAGCATCGCCGCGGGCGACAGCCTGCTGGCCTACAACGTGCTCGGCGCCTATGCCAGCGAGCCGATGCGCGCCCACCCGGCGATCGGCCTGGTCTACCCCAGCGACTACACGCTGGTGGGCTCGCGCATCGCCTTCATCCACCGCCGGGCCGCGCACCCGAATGCTGCCAGGCTCTGGCTGGACTACCTGCTGTCGCGGCGCGGCCAGGGCATCCTGGCGGGCCAGGCCGGCCTGATTGCGCTGCGCAGCGACATCCGCGGGCCGCGCAGCGCCGCCGAGCTGCAGCGCGAGGCCGGCGGCAACCTGCGGCCGATCGGCATCGGCCCCGGCCTGATTGCCTACCTCGACCGCAGCAAGCGGCAGGACTTCCTGCAGCGCTGGCAGCAGGCGCTGCCGCCGCCCCGCCGGCCGGCCGGCGCGCCGTAGCCGCTGCCGTTCAGATGCCTTCGTCCTTGCTGCGCTCGGCGCTGTCGCGGTTGCGCAGCACGATGGTGATCTGGCCGTTGGTCTCTATCGTGGCCTCGTCCACCTCGTAGCTGTGCAGGCAGCCGGCGGCGCGCAGCGCGGCCTTCAGGTCGTCGGGGGTGATCTTCTCCCGCTGCATCACCGCCTGGCGGACCTCGCCGTTGGCGATCAGGCGCTGGGGCGCACCGTCCACCAGCCGCGAAAAGCGCGGAAAGCGGTAGCAGGCATGGGCCATCACGGTGTGGCACAGGATCAGCGTCGCGGCCGAGACCAGGCCGCCGGTCAGCGAGTTGTCGCCCGCGTTCATCGAGTTCTGCACCGCGTTCGACAGGATCAGCAGCAACACCAGGTCGAAGGGCGCGTACTGCCCGATCTGGCGCTTGCCGGTCAGGCGCAGGAAGATCAGCAGGAAGGCATACACGGCGATGCCGCGCACCACGAACTCCCACCACGGGACGGCCATTGCAAACATGAAGAACTCCTGTTTTTGTAGCTGATTGCGCTCATGGATTCTGCGCTCCATGGCGTTTTGGCACAATAGCGGCATGAAGCGCGACGCCTCCCGAGACACAGATTGCCCCTGCGGCAGCGGCCACGGCTACACGGCCTGCTGCGGCCGCTTCCTCGACCACTGGGACGAGGCGCCCGCGCCCGACGCCGAGCGGCTGATGCGCTCGCGCTACACCGCCTTCGTGCGCGAGCGGCGCGACTACCTGCTCGCCACCTGGCATGCCGGCACCCGCCCGGCGGAGCTGGACTTCGAGCCCGGCTGCAAGTGGCTGGGGCTGGAGGTGCGCGCCGCGGCGGCCACCGGCGAGGCTGCCGCCGACGTGGAATTCGTGGCCCGCTACCGCGTGCAGGGGCGCGCGGTGCGGCTGCACGAGCGCAGCCATTTCGTGCGCGAGGATGGGCGCTGGTACTACGTGGATGGAGAGTGAAGGAATGAAGCAGGAATTCGATGCCGTGCTGTTCGATTGCGACGGCGTGCTGGTGGACAGCGAGGCCATCACCAACCGCGTGTTGTGCGGCATGCTCAACGAGGCCGGCTGGGCGCTGAGCGGCGAGGAGTGCATGCGCCTGTTCATCGGCAAGATGGTGCGCAGCCAGCAGGCGCTGATCGAGGCCGAGACCGGCCGCCCGCTGACCGATGCGTGGATGGCCACGTTCTACGAGCGCCGCAATGCCGCGCTGGAGCGCGAGGTGGCGGCGATTGACGGCGCGCTGTCCTCCGTGCGGCAGCTGTCCGAGCGGCTGCAGGGGCGCATCGCCTGCGCCTCGGGCGCGGACCGGGCCAAGGTCGAGATGCAGCTGCGCCTGACCGGCCTGCTGCCGTATTTCGAAGGCCGCATCTTCAGCGGCCACGAGCTGCCGCGCACCAAGCCGCACCCCGATGTGTACCTGGCGGCCGCGGCGGCGCTGGACGTCGATCCGGCGCGCTGCCTGGTGATCGAGGACAGCGTCACCGGCACCACCGCCGGCGTGGCGGCGGGCGCCACCGTCTGGGCCTACCACCCGCCGGTGAATGCGGCCAGCAGCGCCGAGGCCCTGCAGGCCGCCGGCGCGGTGCGGCTCTTCCCGCACATGGAACTGCTGGGGAAGTGGCTGTAGCCAAGGATTGATTGCTATTTAAATAATAGCTGTCAGCGCTTGCTGCATGGGCGCTGGAGGCCAAAAACGCTTTAAACGCTAAGCCACGCTTAGCACTTGTGCCTTTGCGCTAGCTTCCCGGGCCGGCGGCCCCGCCGTAGCATCGGGGTCGAACCCGACTCCGTTGGAAAACCCGCCATGAGCAGCAGCGCCGCCACCCCCACGACCCCCACGCTCCCCCAGCCCGAAAAGGAATACCTGCAGTTCCTGGCCCGGGGCGAATTCCGCATCCAGCGCTCGCGCAGCACCGGCCGCCACGTGTTCTACCCCCGCGTGGCCGCGCCGGTCACCGGCAAGACCGACCTCGAATGGGTGGCGCCCAGCGGGCGCGGCACCGTCTACGCGGTCACGGTCATCAACCAGAAACCCCCGGCCCAGCCCTACAACGTGGTGCTGGTCGACCTGGCCGAGGGCCCGCGCCTGCTGTCGCGCGTGGACGGCATCGCGCCGCAGGACGTGCGCATCGGCATGGCGGTGCAGGCGCAGGTGATCGAGGAAGAGGGCAAGCCCCTCGTCGTGTTCACGCCCATCCAATAACCATCAGGAACTAGCATGTCTGTGGACCGTTTTCCCCGCGGCAAGACGGCCGTCGTCGCGGCCAGCACCTTCGGCATGGGCGATGCGCCCGGCTACAGCTCGATGGACCTGGCCACCGCGGCCAGCCTGCAGGCGCTGGCCCAGGTGGGCCTGAAGCCGGCCGATGTCGACGGCCTGTTCATCGGCCTGCCGGACGATTTCCTCTCCGGCCTGGGCTTTGCCGAGTACCTGGGCATCCAGCCGCGCATCACCGAGAACAACCGCACCGGCGGCTCGGCTTTCCTCACCCACGTGATGTGGGCGGCGCTGGCCATCGAGGCCGGCCAGTGCGAGGTGGCGCTGATCGCCTACGGCAGCAACCAGCGCAGCGCCGCGGGCAAACTGGTGTCGTCGATGAAGCAGTCGGCCTACGATGCGCCCTACAAACTGATCCGCCCCGCCGGCGCCTATGCGCTGGCCGCGTCGCGCTACATGCACGAGTACGGGCTCACGCGCGAGCAGCTCGGCGAGGTGGCGCTGGCCGCGCGCGGCTGGGCGCAGCTCAACCCCGACGCCTACATGCGCGAGCCGCTCTCGATGGACGAATACCTGGCCTCGCGCATGGTGGCCTCGCCGCTGTCGGTGCGCGACTGCTGCCTGGTGACTGACGGCGCCGCCGCCATCGTGATGGTGAGCGCGGCGCGCGCCAAGGATTTGGCGGCCCGCCCGGCCTACGTGCTGGGCGCGGCGGCGGCCACCGACCACCGCGACATCACCGCCATGCCCGACCTGACGCGCACCTGCGCCGTCGACTCGGGCGCGCGCGCCTTCGCCCAGGCGGGCCTCAAGCCCGCCGACGTGGACGTGCTCGAGCTGTACGACGCCTTCACCCTCAACACCCTGCTGTTTCTCGAAGACCTGGGCTTCTGCAAGAAGGGCGAGGCCGGCGCCTTCGTGCAGGGCGGGCGCATCGCGCCGGGCGGCGAGCTGCCGGTCAACACCAACGGCGGCGGGCTCTCGTGCGTGCACCCCGGCATGTACGGCCTGTTCACGCTGGTCGAGGCCACGCAGCAGCTGATGGGCGTGGCCGGCGCGCGCCAGGTGCCCGGCGCCGAGGTGGCGCTGGCGCACGGCAACGGCGTGGAGCTGTCGAGCCAGGCCACGGTGATCCTGGGCACGGAAGCCACGCTATGAATGCCCGCTGGGCCGCGCTGCGCCCCGTGCTTCCCATCCTGGCCGGCGCCTCGCTGATGCTCAGCCTGGCGATGGGGCTGCGCCAGAGCCTGGGCATCCTCATGCCGCCGCTCACGCGCGACCTGGGCATGTCGGTGAGCGAGTTCACCATCGCCATTTCGGTGCAGAACCTGACCTGGGGCGTGCTGCAGCCCTTTGCCGGCGCGCTGGCCGTGCGCCTGGGCTACCGGCCGCTGATGCTGGGCGGCTCGGTGCTCTACGTGCTGGGCCTGGTGCTGCTGACGCTGGCGCAGGGCATGCTTGGCGTGGTGCTGGGCGCGGGGCTGCTGATCGGCGTGGGGCTGGCCGCCACCGGCAGCGCCGTGGCCATGGCGGTGGCGGCGCAGACCGTGTCGCCCGCGTCGCGCAGCATGGTGCTGGGCATCGTCTCGGCGGCGGGCTCCACCGGCGCGCTGCTGGCTGCGCCCATCGGCCAGGCTGCGAGCATGGCCTGGGACTGGCGTGCCGGCGCGGCGGCCTTCGTGCTGCTGGCGCTGGCCATGCTGCCGGCCGCCTGGGTGGCCGGCCGGGTGGACCGCGCGCCGGCGCGCAGCGTAGCCGGCGAAGCGGCCACGAGCGCCCGCGAGGCCCTGGGCGCGGCGCTGCGGCAGATGCGCTTCGTCGTGATGGTGCTGGCCTATTTCGTCTGCGGCATGCAGCTGGTCTTCCTCACCACGCACCTGCCGGCCTACCTCGACCTGTGTGGCATGGACCCGATGCTGTCGGCCCAGGCGCTGGCGCTGATCGGCGGCTGCAACATCCTGGGTAGCCTGTTCTTCGGCTGGGCCGGCGGCCGCTACAACAAGCAGGCGCTGCTCGGCGGGATCTACATCGTGCGCTCGCTGATGTTCGTCTGGTACTTCGGCAGCGATCCCACGCCGGCCAGCACGCTGGTCTTCGCCGCGGCCATGGGTTTCCTGTGGCTGGGCGTGGTGCCGCTGGTCTCGGGCTGGATCGCCCAGACCTTCGGCCTGCGCTGGCAGGCCATGCTGGCCGGGGTGGCGTTCTGCTGCCACCAGCTCGGCAGCTTCTTCGGCGCCTTCGGCGGCGGCCTGGCCTACGACCTGCTCGGCAGCTACTCGCTGGCCTGGCAGGTGGGCGCGGGCGTGGGCATCGTGGCCGGCTGCGCGCAGCTGGCGTTCGCGCTGTATTCGCGGCCACCGCCGCCGCAGGGGCTGGCCGCCTAGGCCGCCGGCCGCACCGTCCTGCCCTGCGTGAAGTAGTGCGCGTGCCGCTTGATCAGCGTGGCGAGCAGTTCGGCGGCGGGCGACAGCGGGTAGTCGGTGCGGTGGAACATGCTGATCGGGTAGGCCGGCAGCGCCTCCTGCACCGGGATCTGCACCAGGAAGGGCTGCAGCCATGGCGAGCTGATGAACTCCTGCGGCAGCGCGCAGACCATGTCGGACTCCATCATCAGCGTCTGCACCACCGACAGCGACGACGACTGCACCACGATGCGCGGCGGCGCCAGATCGGGGTGCCGCGCGAACAGGTCGAGGATGGCCGCGCCCGGCCCCTGCGAGGCCGGGCTGCTCAGGATCCACTCGGCATGCTGCAGCTCGCGCAGCGAGCGCGCCTGGGCCAGCGGGCTGCCGCGGCGCACGGCCAGCACCAGGTTGTTCTCGAACAGCACCTCCACGGCAAAGTCCGCGCCTATGCCGGCGGCCGGCAGCGGGCCCACGGCGAACTCCATCTCGCCCGAGCGGATCAGCGGCATGTGGTCGCGGTACAGGCCGCCGACGATGTTCAAGCTGACCTGCGGCATCAGCCGGCGGAAGTCGGCCACCGCGTGCGGGATCAGCGTGGTCGTGGGCGTGGCCGAGGTGCCGATGTACAGCATGCCCCGGCTGTCGCCGCGCATGTGGGCCAGCTCGTCGACCGACTTCTGCACCTCGCGGGCGATGGCCCGCGCGCGCACCAGGAAGGCCTTGCCGTAGTCCGACAGCTGCACGCCCTTGGTGGTGCGCACCAGCAGCGGCACGTGCAGCTTGGCCTCCAGCCGCGACATGCTTTGCGTCATCGCCGGCGCGGTGATGCTGCGCGCGCGGGCCGCGGCGCGGATGCTGCCGCTGTCGGCCACGGCGAGAAAGTCCTGGATCTCGCTCAGGGTCATGGGGGCGTCCATCGTGGGTGCTGCTCAGGTGTTAAGGATTGCTTAGCACTCGCCATTATGTCGAAGCTGCCCAGCGGCCGGGCGCCTGCCTACGATGGCCCCATGGACCTCAGCAACAACGCATCCGAGCAGGCCTTCCGCGAGCAGGTGCGCGCCTTCGTGCGCGAGCACCTGCCTCAAGATCTGCGCCGCAAGGTGGCCAGCTTCGCCTGGCTGGAGAAGGGCGACTTCGAGCGCTGGCACAACATCCTGGCCGACCACGGCTGGCAGGGCCCGTCGTGGCCGCGCGAGCATGGCGGCGCGGGCCTCACGGCCGTGCAGCGCAAGATCTTCGACGAGGAGTGCCAGCTGGCCTGCGCGCCGCGCGTCATCCCGCACCTGAACATGATCAGCCCGGTGCTGCACGAGTTCGGCACGCCGGCGCAGAAGGCGAAATTCCTGCCCGACCTGTTCCGCCTCAAGACCTGGTGGTGCCAGGGCTACTCCGAGCCCGGCTCGGGCTCGGACCTGGCCTCGCTCAAGACCAGCGCGGTGCGCGGCCGCGACGCTGAGGGCGAGCACTACCTCGTCAACGGCCAGAAGATCTGGACCACCTGGGCGCACTGGGCCGACTGGATGTTCGCGCTGGTGCGCACCGACCGGGAGGCCAAGGCGCAGGAGGGCATCTCCTTCGTGCTGATCGACATGAAGAGCCCCGGCGTGACGGTGCGGCCCATCCTCTCGGCCGACGGCGGGCACGACCTGAACGAGGTGTACTTCGACAACGTGCGCGTGCCGGTGGACAACCTCGTCGGCCAGGAGAACCAGGGCTGGACGGTGGCCAAGTTCCTGCTCGGCTTCGAGCGCGCCGAGATGGCCGCCGTGGGCCTGTGCAAGCGGCTGCTGCACTTCGCGCGCCAGGCCGCGCAGACCCACTACCGCGCCGGCGTCCCGCTGTGGGACGACCCGCTCATGCGCCAGCGCCTGGCCGAGCTGGAGATGCGCGTGCAGGTGCACGAATGGACGGTGATGCGCGTGCTCTCGTCCGAGGACGGCGGAAAGCATGGAGGCAAGGACGGGGCACAGGCCTCGGTGCTCAAGCTCACCAGCACCGAGCTGCAGCAGGAGCTGACCCGCGCGCTGATGGACTGCACCGGCCCGCGCGGCGTGCAGTACCTGCGGGCCGCGCGCCGTGGCGAGGCGGTCGAGGCCGAGCACCTGCGCGCCTTTGACAACGCGCTGGCTGCCAACTACATCGACTGGCGCAAGGCCACCATCTACGGCGGCACCACCGAGGTGCAGAAGAGCATCGCCGCGAAAACCTTTCTCTGAGCCCGGCCCACCATGAACTTTGAACTGACCGATGACCAGCGCATGCTGGAAGACCTCGTCACCAAGCTGGTGGCCGGGCGCCTGCGGGGCGAGCGCCCCGTGTTCGAGGTGGCCGATGCCGACTGGCAGGCGCGCTGGCGGCTGCTGGCCGAATCCGGCGTGGCCGGCCTGCTGGTGGACCCGGCCCACGGCGGCATGGGCCTGGGCGTGCTCGAGGCCGTGGTGGTGGCGCGCGCGCTGGGCCGGGGCAACGCCCGCCTGCCGTTTGCCGCCTGCGCGGCCAGCGCCCTGTGGCTGCTGGACCAGACCGCGCCCGAGGCCTTCAAGGCCCGGTGGCTGCCCCAGGCCTGCGCGGGCGAGGCGCTGTTCACGCTGGCGGTGGAAGACGACAACGACCGCGCCGAACCCGAGGGCGTGCGCATCCGCGGCGGTGCGCTGCACGGCCGCAAGTCCACGGTGATCGCCGGCGCGCTGGCGCAGTGGCTGATCGTGCCGGCGCAGGACGAAGCCGGTACGGCGCAGCTGCTGTGCGTGCCCACCGATCACCCAGCCCTGCGGGTGTGGAGCGTGCCGCAGCTCGACGGCCACAACTCGGCCGAGGTGGTTTTCGACGGCGTGCCGCTGGCCGAGGTGCAACTGCTCGCCAGCGGAGGCGAGGCGGACGGCAAGCTCGCGCAGGCCCTGGACATCGGCCGCGTGGCGCTGTGCTCCGAGGCCCTGGGCCTGATGGAATCGCTGTGGCGCCAGGCCGTGGACTATCTGCAGAACCGCCGGCAGTTCAAGCAGCCGCTGGCGCAGTTCCAGGTGCTGCAGCACCGCCTGGTGGACCTGATGATCGCGGTGGAGCAGGCGCACTCGGCCGTGCTGATCGGCGCCGCCGGCGTGCTGCAGGGCGATGCCGCGCAGCGCCGCCGCCAGGTCGCGCTGGCCAAGTGCCGCATCGGCCGCCTGGGGCGGCTGCTGGCCGAGCAGGCCACGCAGTGCTTCGGCGGCATGGGCATCACCAACGAGTTCGAGCCCACGCACTATGTGCGCCGGCTGCACACCATCGACATGAGCTGGGGCAATGCCGACGAGCAGCTGCGCCAGTACGCCGCGCTGATGCAGGAATAAGGAGACCGATATGAAGAAAGTTCTGGAATCGATCGAGGCCGTCAAGGCCTTTGCCGGGCAGCCGGCCATCGAGAGCGACACCATCACCATCACGCAGCAGATGATCGACACCTTTGCCGACGTGACGCACGACCCGCAGTGGATCCATGTGGACACCGAGCGCGCGGCCAAGGAGTCGCCCTTCGGCACCACCATCGCGCACGGCCTGCTCACGCTATCGCTGCTCACCGGCTGGTACCACCAGTGCTTTTCCTTCCCCAACCGCAAGCTGGGGCTGAACTACGGCTTCGACAAGGTGCGCTTCACCGGCCCCGTGCCCTGCGGCTCGCGCCTGGTGGGCCGCTTCGCGCTGGCGCGGGCCGACGAGGTCAAGCCGCAGGAGCTGCGCTGCTACTGGGACGTGGAGGTGCGCATCGAGGGCCAGGACCGCCCGGTGCTGGTGGCCGAATGGATCATGCAGATCCGCTACTGAAAAATATGGACGAAAGCGAGACAACGATGGACATGCAATCTCCCTTCACGCTCGAAGGCAAAACGGTGCTGGTGACCGGCGCGGCCCAGGGCATAGGCCGCGCCATCGTCGACCAGGCGCTGGCGCTGGGCGCCCGCGTGGCGGCGGTGGACCTGAACGCCGGCAAGCTGCAGCCGCTGCTCGGCGAGGTGGGCGATGGGCGCCTGCTGCTGCTCGAAGGCAGCGTCGCCGATCCGGCCTTTGCCGAGCAATCGGTGGCCGCGGCGGTGCAGCGCTTCGGCGCGGTGGACGGGCTGGTGAACAATGCCGGCATCACCCGCCCGGCGATGATCGACAAGATGACGCTGGCCGAGTGGCAGCAGGTGATCGACGTGCACCTGTCGGGCTCGTTCTACTTCCTGCAGGCCGTGGGGCGGCACCTGATCATCCGCGCCAAGGCCGGCGAGCAGCGCCAGAGCATGGGCTCCATCGTCAACATCTCGTCCGACGCGGGGCGCCGCGGCACCATCGGCCAGATCAACTACAGCGCCGCCAAGGCCGGCGTGCTGGGCCTGACCATGAGCGCCGCGCGCGAGTGGGGGCGCTTTCGCATCCGCGTGAACACGGTGGGCTTCGGCGTGGTCGAGACGCCGATGACCGAGACCATCCGCGGCGAGAAGTTCGCCGACACCTACAAGGCCCAGATCCCGCTGGGCCGCTGGGCCCAGGCCGACGAGGTGGCGCGGCCGGTGTGCTTTCTGCTGTCGGATGCGGCCTCGTACGTCAACGGCCAGCACATCTCGGTCAACGGCGGCTACACCATAGGTATGTAAGACAAGAATTCCCGGAGACAAAAAATGCCATCGAATGCCAAGACCACCCGGCGCCGCGCCGCGGTGCTGGCCGCCGGCGCGCTGCTGGCCTGGGGCTGCAGCCCCGCGCGGGCCGACGAGGCCAGATACCCCGACAAGCCGGTGAACCTGGTCGTGTCGTTCGCGCCCGGCGGCGCCACCGACCTGATCGGCCGCATCATCGCCACCGAGCTGTCGCAGCGCCTGGGGCAGAGCTTCGTCGTCACCAACAAGCCGGGCGCGGCCGGGCAGCTGGGCACCGAGTACGTGGCGGCGCAGAAGGGTGACGGCTACACGCTGCTGATCAGCGCCACCGGCCATGTGATGGCGCCTTCGCTGCAGGCGGCCAACCTGCGCTACGACCCGGTCAAGAGCTTCGAGCCGATCGCGCTCTTGATGACCATGCCGAATGTGCTGGTCACGCAGGGCAGCGGCCCGTACAAGCGCTTCCAGGACTTCCTGCCCTGGGCCAAGGCCCAGGCCTCGGTGCCCTACGGCTCGGCTGGCGCGGGCGGGGCCACCCACATCTCGGGCGAGGTGGCCAGGCGGCTCACCGGCATTCCGTTCGCGCACGTGGCCTACAAGGGCAACGGGCCGTCGATGACCGACGTGATGGCCGGCCACATCCCGTCGGCCTTCGTCGACACGGTGAGCCTGGGCGACATGGTCAGGTCGGGCAAGCTCAACGCGATTGCCGTCACCAGCAAGCAGCGCAGCAAGCTCTACGGCCAGGTGCCCACCTTCGAGGAGCTGGGATACGCCGGCATGGACCTGAACAACTGGGTCGGGCTGTACGCGCCGGCGGGCACGCCCAAGCCGGTGGTGCGGCTCTTGAACCAGCAGGTGATGGAGATCCTCAACACGCCCAAGACCCGCGAGCGCCTGGAAGGCCTGGGCGCCGACGTGCCGGCCCATATGGATGCCGACGGCTTCCGCGCCTTTGTCGGCAGCGAGGTGGCCAAGTGGCAGCAGGTGATCCGGCAGACGGGCGTGACGCTGAACGAATAGATGCTTCAAAAAAGAGAGCTTCTGGCGCTTGTTCTGCAATGATTTCAAAGCGTTTTATCTTTGAAATCACCATGCATTAAGCGCCAGCAGCTATCGTTTTTTGAATCCCCGCATGTCGACGACATCCGGCAGCGCGCGCGCATCCTGGCCCGCGGCGAGGATGCGGTGCTTCTGGATCTTCTGCGTGCCGGTGGTCGGGATCTCGCCGGTGAACCACCACCAGCCCGGCACCTTGTAGTAGGCCATCTCGCGGCGGCAGAACTCGAACAGCTCGCGGCAGGTGGCGTCGCCCGCCGCCACGCCGTCGCTCAGCATGATGGCGGCCAGCACCTCTTCCTCGCGGATCTCGTCGGGCGCGGCCAGCACCGCCACCTGCTTCACCTTGGGGTGCGACAGCAGCACGGCCTCGACCTCGGCGGCGGCGATGTTCTCGCCCGAGCGGCGGATGATGTTCTTGCGCCGGTCCATGAAGTGCAGCAGCCCGTCGGCGTCCTGCACCACCACGTCGCCGGTGTGGAACCACCCGCCGGCCCAGGCCTGCTCGGTGGCCGCGGGGTTGTCCAGGTACTCGCTGAAGAAGTGCTTGCGCGGCGTCTCGGCGCTGTGGCGCACCAGCATCTCGCCCGGCGTGCCGTGCGGCACGGGCTGGCCGTCTTCGCCTGCCACCAGCACCTCCAGCCCCGGGCCGCCGCGCCCGAACGAGCGCGTGCCGACCTGGCGGCGCTCGGTGTAGTCAGCGATGGTGCGCACGATCTCGGTCATGCCCCACAGCTCGATCAGCGGAAAGCCGAAGCGCTCTTCGAAGGCCGCATGCAACTGCGGCTCCACGCCTGCGCCGTAGCCAAAGCGGATCTGGTGGCGCTTCTCCCAGTCGCCCGCCGGTTGCTTGAGCAGCAGCGGGATGATGACGCCCAGGTAGTGCACGATGGTGGCGCGGCTCTCGCTCACCTCCTGCCACCAGCGGCCGGGCGCAAAGCGGTCGGTCTGCACCTGGCAGCCGCCCGTCAGCAGCATGCAGTAGAACGACAGGATGGACGCGTTGACGTGGAACAGCGGCAGCGGGTTGAACAAGCGCTCCCGCCCCTCGCGGATGGAGACGAAGCCCGGCTGCGACGCATACCAGCGCCCGGCCGCGATCTCGTAGGCATGCGACAGCACGCAGCCCTTGGGCTGGCCGGTGGTGCCCGAGGTGTAGAGGATGCTGGCGGGCGTGTCGGCATGGGGCTCGCCACTGTCTGCGGCGCGTGCGGCGGTCGGCAGCTTGAGGCGGGTGTAGTCCTGCGCATCGGTCGTGGCCACGGCCGGCTGCACGCGCGTGTCCTGCAGCGACGCGCGCACCGCGGCCTCGCGCGCCGGCAGGCAGACGACCAGGTCGAGCTGCGCGTGGTCGATCAGGTAATTCAGCTCGCGGCGGCGGTAGTCGGGGTTGATGGGCACGCAGCAGATGCCCAGGCTGTTGATCGCCAGCTTGTGCAGCAAATGCTCGGGCCGGCTCTCGAGGAACAGGCCCACGCGGTGGCCCAGGCCGTAGCCGGCATCGCGGTAGCGCTGGGCCAGAGCAGCGACCAGCGCGCCCACCTCGCGGTAGCTGAACTCGGCGCCCTGCGGCAGGTAGTCGCGTTGCGGATGGGCCGGCACGGCGATCAGGCTGCGCTCGCCATGGCGCGCCACGGCGGCCTGCAGCACCTGGGCGATGGTGCTGTCGTCGCGGGTGGCGATCATGGGCGGATCAGCGGCGAAGGCGTGGGATCGATGTGCTGATCAATGGCGGCCTGCTTCTCGACCTCGAGGCTGCGCAAAAAGGCCGGGCGCTGCTGCAGGCGCATCCAGTAGTCCTGCGTGGCCGGGCCCCACTGCGACATCAGGCCGATGTAGTCGGCCAGCATCAGCGCATAGCCGACGGCGAGGTCGGCCATGGTGAAGCGCCCGGCGCACAGGTACTCGTGCTGGCTGGCCGCGGCCTCGACCGCGCGCAGCCGGCCCAGGAACCAGCGCTCGTAGTCCTCGGCCACCTGCGGCAGCCGGCGCGTGCCCGGCTCGAAATAGCGGTAGCGCAGGATCAGCGTCTGCGGAAAGGTCAGCGTCGCATCGGCCATGTGCAGCCAGTTCAGCCAGGCGCCATAGGCCGGGTCGTCGGGCAGCACGGCCAGCGGCGAGCCGGGCGCGCGCGCGGCCAGGTACTGGCAGATGGCGCCCGACTCGGTCATGCGCACCTCGCCATCGACCAGCAGCGGCACCGTGCCCAGCGGGTTCAGCTCCAGAAAGCCCTTGGCCAGCGCGCGCGGCGGAAACGGCAGCATCTGCAGGCGGTAGGGCAGGCCCAGTTCCTCCAGCGCCCACAGGGTGCGGAACGAGCGGGCGCTGACGCAGTGGTAAAGCTCCATCATGGCAAGTCTCCAGATCGTCAACGGGTTCTTGTGCCGCCATCTTGGCACGTATCGCAGCGCATGGGGAGTGCGCCGGACGCGGCAGCATGACCCAGGAAGCATTTACTATCGGCTTTTCCATCGGGGTTGGGAAAAACTCAGGGGATGAGCCGGCGCATGCGCTGCCGGGGTGAGGGATTCAACGGAGGAAACCATGAGAGCAACCATCAAGACCGCCCTGCTGGCGCTGGCCCTGGCCGTCCCTGCCGCTTGGGCCGCCCGCGATTTCACGCCGCAGGCCGGCACCTGGATCGTCAGCAGCGAGCTGGACGGAAAGCCGGGGCGCGGCCTGGCGATCGACGTGCAGGGCAATACCTTCTTCATGCAGGTGTTTGGCTACGAGCAGAGCGGCGACGCCACCTTCTACACCGCCACCGGCCAGATGGACGGCAATGGCGTGGCCGCGCCGCTGATGCGCTGGCGCGGCGGGCGCAGCTTTGGCAACGAGGCGCGTGATGGGGAAGAAGACGGCTCGCCGGGCGAGGTCAAGGTCTCGTTCGTGAATGGGCTGAAGGGCACGGTGCAGTTTCCGGGCGAGGCGCCTGCCGAGATCGAGCGCTTCGTGGTGCCGGATGCGGTCCAGGTTCCAGGCGCTTCGCGGCCCTTGGATGGCTGGATCAGGGATGTCGATGCGGTCTGGATGGAACTGGATGAGCGAAACATCCCCATCCGGTCGTGGCACGTGAGGATGGTCAGAAACTTTCAGGAGCGCACGGCGGAATTGGAACTGTCCCGTGTGGGAGACGAGGGCTGGATGCTCTTTGATTGCAAGGAGCGCAGTGCATCGGGGGCGGACAGCTTTCAGTGCACCGGCAGGCTTGGCAGCGATGGCGATGCCACGCCGACCATCCGGCCGCGTTTTCGCCTGGCCAATGGCCAGGTAACGGGGTGGCTCGATGCCGGCGCGGACGGTGGTACGCGGCGCTTCATGGGCGTGAAGACCTGGCAACAA
The DNA here is from genome assembly GCA_050282565.1 of Comamonas sp. Taxonomy (GTDB): domain Bacteria; phylum Pseudomonadota; class Gammaproteobacteria; order Burkholderiales; family Burkholderiaceae_C; genus Comamonas. The sequence continues at coordinate 22,622 of JBLZYV010000028.1, read as the reverse complement.
GCGATGGGCGTCCAACCCCCCATCGGCTGCCGGATTGCCCGGGTGTCCTTTGTGCAGCCGGATGGATTCTGCCGCTCGTGGGTCTGGATGCCGTCGCCTGGCACCTGGGTGGTTGCGGACGAGCTCGGCGGCAAGCCGGGGCGGGGCCTGGGCCTGGACATCCAGGGCGACGTGGCGATTGCCCAGGTCTTCAACTACCTGCCCGACGGCCGCCCGACATTCCACATGGGCTCGGCCAGCTACAACGGCAGTGCGGAAGTGCCGATGGACCGGTACCGCGGTGGCCGCAGCCTGGGCGGCAAGCCGCAATCTGCCGAGCTGGCGGAGCAGGCGGGCAGCGCGCGCCTGAGCTTCAACGCAGGTTTGGACCTGGACTCGCTGTTTGGGTTCGACCGGTTCGCGACCAATGCGCTGGAGACCGGGACCATCACGTTTCCAGGCGAGCCGCCCGCCAAGATCCAACGCCTGGCACTGGAGCCGGCCGGCTCATGGGCCGAAAGCATGTATGGCGTGTGGGCATTCAGTGTGGATTGGCGGCCCGAACAGGCCGCGTGGGTTCCGGTGGAGCTGAGCCGCACCGAAGGCGGCATGGCGACCAATGCCGATGGCTCGGTGCGCTGCGCTCCCACCCAGTGGCCATTGATCCGCTGCGACTGGTGGGGCAAGGGCCCGGATGGAAACGATGCCAGCATCGCGTTCGCGGAGTTCTACTACTCGCCGCTGAGCCACAGCGGCCAGGCCATCCGCATCAAGGACCGCCACGGAAACTCCATGGGACTGGGCCCGCTGGACTGACGCAGAACTATCAAAAAAAGGAGCTGCTAGCGCTTGTCAATCAATGAGTTCAAATGGTTTTTTATTTGAAATTCAGATATGAAAAGCACTGGCAGCTCCTGTTTTTGAATCAACCCCCCAGCGGCCGCCGGCCGCCCCAGACGATGGCCGCGGCCGCCGCCAGGTTCAGCGCGGCGCACAGCACCAGGGCCGGGCCGTAGCTGCCGAAGGCGTCGCGCAGCGTGCCGAACAGCGTGGGGCCGAGCGACATGGCCAGTTGGTTCAAGGTGGCGGCGAGGCCGAAGACCAGGCCGAACGAGGCCGCGCCGAACTCGCGGCGGATGATCATCGGCGCCAGCGTGGTCACATTGCCCACGGTGAGCCCGTAGGTGACGGATAGCGCCATCAGCGCCCAGGGCCGGGGCCACAGCGCCATGCCGACGAGCGCGGCGGCGGCCAGCAGCAGCACGCCGGCGCCGCTCAGGCGCACGTCGATGCGGTCGGCGTAGCGCGCCAACAGCAGCCGGCCCGCGAAGGCCGCCACGGCGGCGGCAGAGACGGCGGCCGCCGCGCCCTGCGCGCCCAGCACCGGCAGCGTGATCGAGACGTGGTGGCTGAGAAGGCCGATCTGCACCATCAGCGCCAGGCCGAAGGCGATGATGTGGCTGCGGAACTGCCGCGTGGCGGCCGCGCCGCGCAGCGTCCAGGCCACGGCGGCAGCGGCCGGCGGGCTGCCGGCCGGGGCGGCGATGCCGTCGGGAAACTGCCCCAGGTCCTGCGGCCGGGTGCGCAGCACCAGCACGGCCAGCGGCAGCAGCAGCACCAGGGCGGCCGCCCCGGCGATGGCGGCCGTGGCCGCAAAGCCCCACAGGCGCAGCCCGCCCATCAGCAGCGGCGTGCCGACCATGCCGCCGATGCTGGCGCCCAGCATGGCGGTGGACATGGCGCGGCCCTGGTGGCGCTCGAACCAGGGCGCGAGCGTGCTGCCGATGGTGTTGGTCGACAGGCAGGCCACGCCCAGGCCCAGCACCAGGAAGGCGCCATACAGCTGCCAGGGCTGGCGGCAGTGCGGCAGCGCCGCCACGCCCAGCGCCATGGCCAGCGCGCCGGCGGCCACCACCGGGCGCGGGCCGCGGCGGGCGATGAAGCGGCCCACGCCCATCATCAGCAGCGCGCTGACCACGTAGGCGCCGGTGATGGCGGTGGAGACGGTGCTGACCGAGAAGCCCTGCTGGTCGGTGAGCGCGAACACATACACGCCCATGCCGAAGATGCCCAGCGACCAGCTCACGGTGGCCAGCAGCATGCAGGCGGACACCATGCGCCAGCCATGGAAGGCGGGTGCGGTCATGGCCGCCCCCGGGGCGGCGGAGGCGGGGCGGCAGGGGCAGGGCATGGCGGCGGGGCTGTTATGAAAATGAGAGCGGCTTGCGCTGATGGATCAAGCGCTGCAGCCCATTTTGCCGCCAATGCTGCAAAAGCTCAGTCGCCCACGTGCCTCGTGCTCTTGCGGTACTCGGCCGGCGACATGCCGGTCCAGCCGCGGAAGGCGCGGATGAAGCTCTTGTCGTTGCTGAAGCCGGCCTGCTGCGCCACCTGCTTGATGGGGCGGGCGGTGCGGTGCAGCAGGTCGAGCGCGCGCTCGCGGCGCACGTCGTCCTTCAGCGCCTGCAGCGAGGCGCCTTCCTCCTTGAGCTGGCGGTGCAGCGTGCGCAGCGACAGGTGCAGCTTCTTCGACAGGCTCTCGGCGCTGTGCGCCATCGACGGGTCCGACGCCAGGATCTGCCGCACGCGCTGGGCCATCAGCCGGTCGCGCCGGTAGGGCCGCACGGTGAGCGGCAGCGCGCGCTGCAGCATGCGCCTGAGGGCCGGCTCGTCGCGCGTGATGGGCAGCTCGAGGTGCCGGGCGTCGAAATGCATGGCGGCCTGGCGCGCGCCGAAGCGCACCGTGCCGGGAAAGATCAGCTCGTAGACCTCGGCATGCGGCGGCGCCTCGAACGGGAAGTCGATGTGCGTCAGCGGCAGCAGCGAGTCCACGTACCAGCTCGACAGGCCGTGCATGTTGCGCAGCATCGAGACCAGGCAGAACTCGCGCAGCGCGCCGAGATCGCGCACCTCCTCCAGCTCCACGCGGGCCTCGCCGCCCTGCACCGACAGGCGCAGCAGCAGGTCGTCGGTCAGCAGGCCGTGGTGGCGGCACCAGCGCTTGAGCGCCACGCCCAGGTTGGGGCTGGGCAGCGAGGCGCGGGCCAGCATGCCGTAGCTGCCCCAGGGCAGGCGGCGGCCGAACCAGCCCAGGGCCTCGTCGTCCAGCTCCTGCATGGCGGCGTCCGACAGGGCCTCGAACTGCAGCGCGGTGATGCCCTGGTCGGTGCCGAGCGAAGCGGGGTCAATTTGTGCCATGCGCAGCGCCTGCGCCGGGTCCATGCCGCGCGCGGCATAGGCCAGCGCAATGGCGCGCACAAAGGCCATGGGCGTGGCCGTCTGGTGATGCAGGACGGCGGCGGTGGGCAGGGGGAAGGGCGGTTCGGTGCGGGACATGCTGGCGCGGATGTTACCGTGGGTCTGGCGATTTTTGCAACCTCTGTGCCCCCATTTGCCGGAGCGCCTCACGTATGCTCGCAGGCAAGCGAAAAAATTCCAGGAGACCGGCCATGACCGACACCACGCCCGTTCTGACGAGCAGCTATGCGCGCGGCGCCAGCAGCCCGCGCCTGCTGGACAAGACCATCGGCCAGCAGCTGGCCGACACCGCCAGCCGGTTTCCCGCGCGCGATGCGCTCGTCAGCCGGCACCAGGGCGTGCGCTGGACCTATGCCGAGCTGCAGCAGCGCTCGCTGCAACTGGCCAGCGCGCTGCTGAACGCGGGCCTGGCCAAGGGCGACCGCGTGGGCATCTGGTCGCACAACAACGCCGAATGGGTGCTGCTGCAGATGGCGACGGCCCAGGTCGGCATCATCCTGGTCAACATCAACCCGGCCTACCGCACCTCGGAGCTGGAGTACGCGCTGAACAAGGTGCAGTGCAAGGCGCTGTTCGCCATGGAGCGCTTCAAGACCAGCGACTACCTGGGCATGGTGCGCGAGCTGGCGCCCGAGCTAGCCGGCGCCGCGCCGGGCCAGCTGGCGGCGGCGCAACTGCCCGACCTGCGCTGGGTGGTCTGGATCGATGGGGCCGCCTCAGGCGTACCAGGCCAGGGCGCGGAGCAGCCGGGCATGCAGCGCTTCTCGCAGTTCATCGCCGGCGGCGACGCCGCCGATGCGCGCATCGCCCCGATCGCGGCCACGCTCACGCCGCACGACCCGGTCAACATCCAGTTCACCAGCGGCACCACGGGCTTTCCCAAGGGCGCGACGCTGACGCACCGCAACATCCTGAACAACGGCTTCTTCATCGGCGAGGCCATGAAGCTGACCGAGCAGGACCGGCTGTGCATTCCCGTGCCGCTGTACCACTGTTTCGGCATGGTGCTGGGCAACCTGGCCTGCATGACGCACGGCGCGGCCATGGTCTACCCCAGCGACGGCTTCGACCCGCTGCTGGTGCTGGAGACGGTGCAGGCCGAGCGCTGCACCGGCTTGCACGGCGTGCCGACCATGTTCATCGCCGAGCTGGACCACCCGCGCTTTGCGGAGTTCGACCTGTCCACGCTGCGCACTGGCATCATGGCCGGCTCGCCGTGCCCCATCGAGGTGATGAAGCGAGTGGTCAGCGAGATGAACCTGTCCGAGATCACCATCGCCTACGGCATGACCGAGACCAGCCCGGTGAGCTGCCAGAGCTCGACCGACACGCCGCTTTCCAAGCGCGTGTCCACCGTCGGCATGGTGCAGCCGCACCTGGAGGTGAAGATCGTCAGCCCCGAGACCGGCGAGACCGTGGCGCCCGGCACCTCGGGCGAGCTGTGCACGCGCGGCTACTCGGTGATGCACGGCTACTGGGGCCAGGACGCCGATACCGTGGCCAAGACCCGCGAGGCCATCGATGCCGAGGGCTGGATGCACACCGGCGACCTGGCGACCATGGACGCCGAGGGCTACGTCAACATCGTCGGCCGCATCAAGGACATGGTGATCCGCGGCGGCGAGAACATCTACCCGCGCGAGATCGAGGAATTCCTCTACACCCACCCCCAGGTGCAGGACGTGCAGGTGGTGGGCGTGCCCGACAAGCGCTTCGGCGAGGAGCTGTGCGCGTGGATCGTGGTGAAGGCCGGCCAGGCGCTGGACGAGGACGCGGTGCGCGAGTTCTGCCAGGGCCGCATCGCGCACTACAAGGTGCCGCGCTACATCCGCTTCGTCGATGCCTTCCCGATGACGGTGACCGGCAAGATCCAGAAGTTCAAGATCCGCGAGGCGATGATCGAGTCGCTGCAGCTGGAAATCGACCGCACCGCCTGAGCCCGCCGCGCCGTGAACCGCCCCCAACCTGCCTCAATGCGCGTCCGGCCGCCGGTGCTTGGCGGCCGCGCGCCGCGCCACGTCCAGGCGCTTGCGCAGCGAGATCTCGGCCAGGTCCAGCTCCTGCACCAGGCTGCGCAGCGATTCGTCGTTGATGCGGTGGCGTTGCCTTTCGGCGTAGATGGTGCGGCGCTCGATCTGCGTGCAGTGCAGGCGCATCTCCAGCTCGACCACGTAGCGCTCGCGCCGCTGCTGCACGGCGGTCGGGGCGTTGGCGTCCTCGTCGTCGGCGGTCTCGGGCGTCTTGTCCTCTTCGAGCAGATCGAGGCGGTTGCGGTATTCGCGGCTCACACGGCCCGCCACCTCCTGCTGCCGGGCCAGCCACTCGGTGTTGTGCCGGGCGCGCTCGGCCTCGGGCACGGCCATGCTGGCAATGGCCGCATGGCAGGCGGCGATGCGGGCGTTGCGCTCCTCGACCACCGATGCGGGTTCGTCGGCCGGCGGCACATAGCGCAGCACCAGCGGCAGGCCGATGGCGCCGACCACCAGCGTGAACAAAATGGTGCCGGTGGCCAGGAAGATCAGCAGATCGCGCGCGGGGAAGGGCTCGCCGTTGTTCAGCAGCAGCGGCACCGACAGCGCGCCGGCCAGCGTCACCGCGCCGCGGATGCCAGCCAGCGTGGTGGCCAGCACCAGGGCGCGGGACGGCGGCGCGGCCGCCTTGCCGGTGCGGTGCGCGTGGTGCAGGCTGCGGTTGACGCCCACCACCAGCCAGATCCAGCGCAGCGCATACAGCGCGATCGAGATCAAGGCCACGTAGGCCACCAGAATCCACCAGCCATGGCCGGCCTCGCGCAGCGTGAAGCCGATGATGGACGGCAGCTGCAGGCCCAGCAGCAGGAACACCGCGCCGTTGAAGGCCGATTCGACCATGGCCCAGGTGCCCGCGTTCTGCATGCGCTCGGTGATGTAGTCGGCGCGGTTCAGGTCGGCGAAGTTGGTGGCCACGCCCGCCGCCACGGCCGACAGGATGCCGGACACGCCCACCTGTTCGCCGGCGATGTAGGCCGCGAACGGCAGCAGCGACAGCAGCAGCACCATCTGCGTGGAGGCCAGGTCGCCCACGCGGCGCGTGACGACCTCGCGCAGGTAGCTGAAGCCCCAGCCCACGGCCGTGCCCACCACGATGCCGCCCAGCGCCACCCAGGCGAACTCGCGCGCCGCGCCGGTCCACGAGAACAGGCCGGTCAGCGTGGCGGCCACGGCGAACTTGAGCGCCACCAGGCCCGAGGCGTCGTTCAGCAGCGACTCGCCTTCGAGCACGTGCATGGTGTCGGCCGGCATGCCCAGGTTGCGCGTGATGGCCGAGACGGCGACCGCGTCGGTGGGCGAGACCACGGCGGCCAGCGCGAAGGCCACCGACAGCGGCATCTCCGGAATCATCCAGTGGATCAGGTAGCCCAGGCCCAGCACGGTGAACAGCACCAGGCCGAAGGCCAGCCGCAGGATGGGCCGGTTCAGCGCGAAGAACTCGCGCTTCGGAATGCGCCAGCCGTCGGCGAACAGCAGCGGCGGAATGAACAGCAGCAGGAACAGCTCGGGGTCGAAATGGATGTGCAGGCCCTGGTCGGGCCAGGACAGCACCGCACCGATGGCGATCTGGATCAGGGGCAGCGGGATGGCCTGCACATAGCGTGCGATGATGCCTGTGACAGCACCGATCGTCAGCACGAGCAGCACGATTTCTACGGTATGCATGGGGTGGGCTGCTGGGGGAAGAAAAACGCAAGGGCGCGCCGGCGGGTTCCCGGCGCATCGAAAGAATATACGAACTGACAGAGACAGAGGATAGCGATGAGCAAACTAGCAAGCCAGTTGAATGCCCGCTCCGCGGACTTCCAGACCAATGCACAGGCCATGCGCCAGGTGGTGGACGATCTGCGCGCCAAGGCCGCGCAGATCGCCGAGGGCGGCGGCGAGGCCGCGCGCGCCAAGCACCTGTCGCGCGGCAAGCTGCTGCCGCGCGACCGCGTGCGCCTGCTGCTCGATCCGGGAACGCCGTTCCTCGAGCTGGCGCCACTGGCGGCGCTGAACATGTACCACAACGCCGCGCCGGGCGCGGGGATGATTGCGGGCATTGGCCGGGTCAGCGGGGTGGACTGCATGATCGTGTGCAACGATGCTACGGTCAAAGGTGGAACGTATTACCCGATCACGGTAAAGAAACACCTGCGCGCGCAGGAAATCGCGGCGCAGAATCGCCTGCCCTGCATCTACCTGGTCGACTCGGGCGGCGCCAACCTGCCCAACCAGGACGAGGTCTTCCCCGACCGCGAGCACTTCGGCCGCATCTTCTTCAACCAGGCCAACATGAGCGCCCAGGGCATCGCCCAGGTCGCGGTGGTCATGGGCTCGTGCACCGCCGGCGGCGCCTACGTGCCGGCGATGAGCGACGAGTCCATCATCGTCAAGAACCAGGGCACGATCTTCCTGGGCGGCCCGCCGCTGGTGAAGGCCGCCACTGGCGAGGTGGTGAGCGCCGAGGACCTGGGCGGCGGCGACGTGCACACGCGCCTGTCGGGCGTGGCCGACCACCTGGCCGACAACGACATGCACGCGCTGGCGCTGGCGCGCCGCTCCATCGCCAACCTGAACAAGGCCAAGCCCGTGGACCCGGCCGACCAGCCGCCGGTGCCGCCTTTGTTCCCGGCCGAGGAGCTGTACGGCGTGATCCCGGTGGACACGCGCAAGCCCTTCGACGTGCGCGAGATCATCGCCCGCGTGGTGGACGGCAGCGAGTTCGACGAGTTCAAGGCGCGCTTCGGCAGCACGCTGGTGTGCGGCTTTGCGCGCGTCGAGGGCATGAAGGTCGGCATCATCGCCAACAACGGCATCCTGTTCTCGGAGTCGGCCGTCAAGGGCGCGCACTTCATCGAGCTGTGCTGCCAGCGCAAGATCCCGCTGGTGTTCCTGCAGAACATCACCGGCTTCATGGTGGGCCGCAAGTACGAGAACGAGGGCATCGCGCGCCACGGCGCCAAGCTGGTCACGGCCGTGGCCACGGCCAGCGTGCCCAAGTTCACCATCATCATCGGCGGCAGCTTCGGCGCCGGCAACTACGGCATGTGCGGCCGCGCCTACTCGCCGCGCTTCCTGTGGATGTGGCCGAACGCGCGCATCAGCGTGATGGGCGGCGAGCAGGCCGCCAGCGTGCTGGCCACGGTCAAGCGCGACGGCATCGAGGGCAAGGGCGGCCAGTGGAGCGCCGACGAGGAGGAGGCCTTCAAGGCGCCGATCCGCCAGCAGTACGAGGACCAGGGCCACCCCTACTACGCCTCGGCCCGCCTGTGGGACGACGGCGTGATCGACCCGGCCGACACCCGCCGTGTGCTGGCGCTGGGCCTGGCAGCCACGCGCAATGCGCCCATCGAAGACACCAAGTTCGGCGTGTTCCGCATGTAAGGAGAGTTCCATGAAAAGCACCTACCTGACCCTGGAAGTCAACGGCCCCGTGGCCACCATCACGCTGACGCAGCCCGAAGTGCGCAACGCCTTCAGCGACGAGGTGATCGCCGAGATCACCCGCGCGTTCGAGACCGTGGGCGCCAATGCCGCGGTGCGCGCCGTGGTGCTGGCGGCCGAGGGCCCGGCCTTCTGCGCCGGTGCCAACCTGAACTGGATGCGCCGCATGGCCGACTACACGCGCGGCGAGAACCTGATCGACGCCGGCAAGCTGGCCGAGATGCTGCGCGTGATCTACGAATGCCCCAAGCCCACCATCGCCCGCGTGCAGGGCGACGTCTATGCCGGCGGCATGGGCCTGGTCGCGGCCTGCGACATGGCGGTGGCGGCGAGCACGGCGGGCTTCTGCCTGTCCGAGGTCAAGATCGGCCTGATCCCTGCCACCATCAGTCCCTACGTGATCCGCGCCATGGGGCCGCGCGCCTCGCACCGCTACTTCCTGACCGGCGAGCGCTTCGACGCCGCCGAGGCGCTGCGCATCGGCTTCGTGCACCAGGTGGCCGAGGCCGACGCGCTGGACGGCGCGGTCGACGGCCTGCTCAAGCACCTGCTGTCGGCCGGCCCCGCAGCCGTGCGCGCCTGCAAGCAGCTGGTGCTGAACGTGGCCGAGCGCGAGATCGACGCCAGCCTGATCCGCGCCACCGTCGAAGGCATTGCCGACATCCGGGCCAGCGACGAGGGCAAGGAGGGCGTGCAGGCCTTCTTGAACAAGCGCAAACCGAACTGGCTGGCGGGTTGACACCACGGCGGGAGCGCCCTACATCAGTGCAAACACTGAAAGGCGGACACCATGGACCTCTGGACCGACATCATGAACTGGCTCCACAGCCTGGGCCTGCACCTGGACAAGGACACCGCCCGCTCCGTGGGCGAGGCGGCCGACCAGGTCGGCCAGGTCGCGGGCCAGGTGGGCCATGCCATGGCGCAGTGGGACTGGGCCTCGCTGATGGCGCTGGCCGCCGCGCTGGGCTGGGCCAGCGGTTTCCGGCTGTATGCGGTGGTGTTCGTCACCGGCATGCTGGGCGCGCTGGGTTGGGTGGCGCTGCCGGGCGGGCTGTCGGTGCTGCAGAACCCGGTGATCCTGTTCGTCAGCGGCGCGCTGCTGTTCGTCGAGTTCTTCGCCGACAAGATTCCCGGCGTGGACTCGGTGTGGGATGTGTTCCAGAGCGTGCTGCGCGTGCCGGCCGGCGCGGCGCTGGCGGCCAGCGTGTTCGGCGCCGACAACGCCACCATGGCCACGGCGGCGGCGCTGATGGGCGGCACGCTGGCGCTGTCCAGCCAGGTGGCCAAGACCACGACGCGCGCGGCGATCAACACCTCGCCCGAGCCGCTGTCGAACTGGACGGCCAGCTTGGTGGAGGACGGCGTGTCGGTCGGCGCGATCTGGCTGGCCATCAACCACCCGATGGTGTTCGCCGTGGTGCTGGCGGTGGTGCTGGTCGTGATGTGGCTGGTGACCTGGGCGCTGTGGAAGTTCTTGAAGGCGGTGGTCCGCCGCGTGCGTGGCTGGCTGGGCTCACCGGCCGTTACTACTGAATAAATAGCTGCTGGCGCTTGCTGGATAAGCGTTTGAAGGAGATTTGACTATGTTTTCCAAGATTCTGATTGCCAATCGTGGCGAGATCGCCTGCCGGGTTACGGCCACCGCCCGCCGCATGGGCATCCGCACGGTCGCGGTCTATTCGGACGCCGACGCGCAGGCCAAGCACGTGGCCGCCTGCGACGAGGCCGTGCACATCGGCGGCAGCGCGCCCAAGGACAGCTACCTGCGCTGGGAGCGCATCCTCGAGGCCGCCAAGGCCACGGGCGCCCAGGCCATCCACCCCGGCTACGGCTTTCTGTCGGAGAACGAAGACTTTGCCAACGCCTGCGCCGAGGCCGGCCTGGTCTTCATCGGCCCGCCCGCGTCGGCGATCCGCGCGATGGGCCTGAAGGCCGAGTCCAAGCAGCTGATGGAAAAGGCCGGCGTGCCGCTGGTGCCCGGCTACCACGGCCACGACCAGGACCCGGCGCTGCTGCAGCGCGAGGCCGACCGCATCGGCTATCCGGTGCTGATCAAGGCCAGCGCCGGCGGCGGCGGCAAGGGCATGCGCCTGGTCGAGAAGAGCGAGGACTTCGGCTCCGCGCTGGAGTCGTGCAAGCGCGAGGCCATCAACAGCTTCGGCAACGATGCGGTGCTGATCGAGAAATACGTGCTGCGCCCGCGCCACATCGAGATCCAGGTGTTCGGCGACACGCAGGGCAACTGCGTCTACCTGTTCGAGCGCGACTGCTCGGTGCAGCGCCGCCACCAGAAGGTGCTTGAGGAAGCGCCGGCGCCCGGCATGACGCCCGCGCTGCGCCAGAAGATGGGCCAGGCCGCGGTGGCCGCCGCCCAGGCCGTGGGCTACGTGGGCGCCGGCACGGTGGAGTTCATCGTCGAGCAGCCCGGCGGCTACGACCAGCCCGAGGCGATGAAGTTCTACTTCATGGAGATGAACACCCGATTGCAGGTCGAGCACCCGGTGACCGAGGCCATCACCGGCGAGGACCTGGTGCAGTGGCAACTGCTGGTGGCCAGCGGCCAGCCGCTGCCCAAGCGCCAGGACGAACTGCGCATCATCGGCCACGCCATCGAGGCGCGCATCTGCGCCGAGAACCCAGACAACAACTTCCTGCCCGCCACTGGCACCTTGCAGGTCTACCGCAAGCCCGTGTGCAGCAGCTTCGCCATCAGCAATGTGCGCGTTGACGACGGCGTGCGCGAGGGCGATGCGATCAGCCCCTTCTACGACTCGATGATCGCCAAGCTCATCGTGCACGGCGACACGCGCGAGCAGGCGCTGGCGCGGCTCGACGCGGCGCTGGCGGCGGTGCGCATCGTCGGCCTGCAGACCAATGTGCAGTTCCTGCGCCACGTGCTGGCCACGCCTTCGTTCGCCCAGGCACGGCTGGACACGGCGCTGATCGAGCGCGAGAAGGAACGCCTGTTCAAGCAGACCACGCTCTCCGCGGCCACGGCCGCCGCTGCTGCCGTGGCGCAGCAGCTGGCGCGCGAGCAGGCGCAGCAGGGCACCGATCCGTTCAGCCGCCGCGACGGCTGGCAGTCGCACGGCACCACGCACCGCAATTTCGACTTCGAGTTCGGCGGCGACAAGCTGCAGGCCACGCTGCACTACCAGCATGGCGGCGCGCTGCTGCTCGACGTGGGCGCGGCCCGCGGCCCGCTGGTGTTCGCGCTGCAGGGCGATGCGATCGACCTGAACTTCGACAGCCGCCGCGACCTGGTGCAGACCTGGTCGCAGGGCGAGGTGGTGCACGTGTTCGCGCCGCGCGGCGCGGCCGAGATCACGCTGGTCGATGCGCTGTCGCATGCCGGCGAGCACACCGGCGAGGGCGGGCGCCTCACGGCGCCCATGCCGGGCAAGGTGGTGTCCTTCGCGGTCAAGGCGGGTGACAAGGTCAGCAAGGGCCAGCCGCTGGCCGTGATGGAGGCGATGAAGATGGAGCACACCATCGCCGCGCCCGACGACGGCGAGGTGCTGGAGCTGCTGTTCGCCCCCGGCGACCAGGTCAGCGAAGGGGCCGAGCTGCTCAAGCTGCAGGCGGCGGGCTAGTCGCCGGTTTGCTGCACGACCCCGGCATTGCCGCGACAATGGCGGCTTTTGGCGACAGAGGCGGTTGATGAAGCTGGTGGTGTATTCGAAGGGGGGCAACCCGCAGGGCTGGCTGGACGGCCTACACGCGGCCCTGCCCTGGGCCGAGGCCTGGGCCTGGACGCCCGGCTCGCCGCCGGCCGACTATGCGCTGGTCTGGATGCCGCCGCAGCAGCTGCTGGACGAGCAGGCCGGCCTGAAAGCCATCTTCAACATGGGCGCGGGCGTGGATGCGCTGCTGCGCATGCGCCTGCCGGCCGGCGTGCCGCTGGTGCGGCTCGAGGACGCGGGCATGGCCGTGCAGATGGCCGAGTATGTCTGCCACGCGCTCATCGGTTACTACCGGGGCCTGGGTGGCTATGCCGCGCAGCAGTGCGAGGCGCGCTGGCAGGCGTTGCCGGTGCCGCGGCGCGCCGATTTTACCGTGGGCGTGATGGGCCTGGGTGTGCTCGGCCAGCGGGTGGCGCGCGCGGTGCAGGGCTTTGATTTTCCGGTGCTGGGCTGGAGCCGCAGCGCCCGCGAGCTGCCGGGCGTGCAGGGCTTTCATGGCGCCGAGCAGTTTGAGGCCTTCTTGGCGCAGACACGGGTGCTGGTGAACCTGCTGCCGCTCACGCCCGAGACCGAGGGCATCATCGACCGGCGCCTGCTGGCCAGCCTGCCGCGCGGCGCCTTTGTCATCAACCTGGCGCGTGGCCGCCACGTGGTGGAGGACGACCTGCTCGCCGCCATCGCGGATGGCCAGATCGCCGGTGCCACGCTCGACGTGTTCCGCGAGGAGCCGCTGCCGCCGCAGCACCCGCTGTGGCGCTGCCCGCAGGTCACCATCACCCCGCACATCTCGGGGCAGACGCTGGAAGCCGAATCGCTGGCGCAGATCCTCGGCAAGATCCGCGCGCTGGGCCGCGGCGAGGCCATAGGCGGCGTCGTGGACACCGGGCGGGGCTACTGATGCGCGCAGGCAAGGGCGCCGCGACCGCGCTGGCCTGGCTGTGGCTGTTCGCACCGCTGGTTTTCATGTGGCCCACCAGCCGCTCGGCGGTGGATGCTGCGGCCTCGGCCGCGCTGCTGGCCTGCTGCCTGCTGTGGCGGCCGTCGATGCGCGTGGCCGCCGCCGTGCTGTGGCTGATCGGCCTGGCGCACCTGGCCTATTTTTTGGCGGTGGATTCGCTGCCGGACGAGTATTTCTGGTTCACGGTGTTCGGCTCGTCGCTGGGCGAGGCCTGGGAGTACGTGACCTCGTACCGCCGCTCCGACGCGCTGCGGCTGGCCTGGTGGCTGCTGCCGGCCAGCCTGGCCCTGCACTGGCTGTGGTCGCGGGCCGGCGCGCTGCGCGGCCGCTGGCGCTGGCTGGGCCTGCTCAGCCTGCTGCTGTGGCTGGCGTGGTCGCTGGTGAGCTGTGCCAAGGGCAACGGCGTGGCGGGCTCGCTGAGCAAGGTGGACCGGGTCTACCCCGCGGCGTTTGCCGAGTCCTACCTGCGCTACCGCCAGTCGTCGGCCCACATGTTTGCCGTGCCGCCCGCACCTGAGCCGGCCGCCCCGCCGCTGGCCGACGTGGTGGTGATGGTGATCGGCGAGAGTGCCAGTGCCCAGCGCTGGTCGCTGCTCGGCTACCGGGGCAACCCCACGAATGCCGCGCTGGCGCCGCTCGGCGACAGCCTGGTGGCGCTGCCGGTGCAGGCCAACGGCAACAACACCGCGCAGACCGTGCCGTTGCTGCTCACCGGCCAGCAGGTCGAGCCCGTGCCCGAAGGCGGGGTGCTGACCTACCTGGACAAGGCCGCCAAGGCCGGCTTCAAGGTGGTGACGCTGAGCAACCAGAGCAGCTTCGGCGCGGGCCAGAGCTTCTTCTTCACCGCCTTCCGCCAGCGCTCGTCGCAGTACCGCCCGCTGCAGGCCGGCCAGTGGGACGGCGCGCTGACGCCGCTGGTGGCCCAGGCGCTGGAAGACACGCCGCCCGCCGGCAGGCTGATGCTCACGGTGCACATGTACGGCAGCCATCCGCGCGTCGAGGGCCGGGTGCCGCCCGGGGCCGCGCTCTGGGCCGACGCCTACGACAACAGCATCGCCTACACCAGCGCGCTGCTGGCGGACTGGGTGGCGCAACTGTCGCGCCTGCAGGACCGCCGCGTGGTGCTGATCTATGTGTCCGACCACGGCCTGGCCTTTCCTGCCTGCGGCGGCTCGTACGTGCATGGCTCCACCCGCAGCGCCTACGAGGTGCCGCTGATGCTCTGGGGCAATGCGCGCTTTCGCGCCGACAACGCGGCCTGGTGGCAGCAGTGGCAGGCCCGCGCCCGGCAGGCGGTGGCGCCCGACGGCCGGCTGCAATTCACCAACCTGCTCGTGCCCTTTGCGCTGGACGATTTGCTGGGCATGTCGCCGGTGTCTACACTGGTGCCGGCAGGCCCGGCGCTGCCTTCGTCCGCAGCCTACCCCCCGCCTGCCGACGAGCGGCAGTGCGAACGCTTTACGCCCTACGACGTGGCCGCTGCGCTGAAACAGCGCCGCTGAATTTCGGAGATCCCCAGGAACCACCATGAAATACCCATCCAGAGTCCAACTGATCGACGTGGGCCCGCGCGACGGCCTGCAGAATGAAAAGACGCCGGTGCCGGCGGCCGTGAAGGTCGAGCTGGTGCACCGCCTGCAGGCCGCGGGCCTGAAGGAGATCGAGGTCACCAGCTACGTCAGCCCCAAGTGGGTGCCGCAGATGGCCGACAACCACGAGGTGATGGAGGGTGTCGAGCGCCGCGCCGGCGTGCGCTATTCGGTGCTCACGCCCAACCTCAAGGGCTTCGAGGCGGCCGTGGCCGACCGGCCCGACGAGATCGTGGTCTTCGGCTCGGCCAGCGAGGCCTTCAGCCAGAAGAACATCAACTGCAGCATCGCCGAGAGCATCGAGCGCTTCGCGCCGGTGGTCGAGGCCGCGCTGGCCGCCGGCATCCGCGTGCGCGGCGCCATGAGCTGCACCGTGGGCTGCCCCTACGAGGGCGAGATCGCCCCCGAGCGCGTCGGCTACCTGGCCGGCCTGCTCAAGGGTATAGGCGTGCAGCGCGTGGACGTGGCCGACACCATCGGCGTGGGCACGCCGCTGAAGGTGCAGCGCGCCATCGAGGCCACGCTGGCGCATTACGGCATCGACGCGGTCTCGGGCCACTTCCACGACACCTACGGCCAGGCGCTGTCCAACACGCTGGCCGCGCTGGAGCTGGGGGTGTGGAACTTCCAGTCCTCGGTGGCCGGCCTGGGCGGCTGCCCCTACGCCAAGGGCGCGACCGGCAACGTCGCCACCGAGGACGTGGTCTACCTGCTGCAGGGCATGGGCATAGACACCGGCATCGACCTCGATGCGCTGGTGGATGCGGGCGCCTACATCAGCGACTTCCTGCAGCGCAAGCCCAACTCGCGCGTGGCCGTGGCGCTGTTGAACAAGCGGGCGGGTTGAACCATGTGCGGAGCCGAACTGAAGGAACTGCCCGAGGGCGTGCAGCGCGTGAGCGCCGTGCTCGCCGAGCTGGGCCACCCGCATGCGCCGCGCATGCTCGACGACGCGGCGCGCACCGCGCAGCAGGCGGCCGACGCGCTGGGCATCGCCGTGGGGCAGATCGCCAAGAGCATCATCTTCCGCCGCCGCAGCGACGAGGCCGCGGTGCTGGTGGTGACCTCGGGCGACCGCCGCGTGGACGAGAAGAAGGTGGCCGCGCTGGTCGGCCCCATCGGCCGGGCCGATGCCGAGTTCGTCAAGAACCGCACCGGCTTCTCGATCGGCGGCGTCTCGCCCGTGGCCCATGCTCAGCCGCCGGTCACGCTGATCGACCGCGAGCTGTTCCGCTTTGGCGAGATCTGGGCCGCGGCAGGCCACCCGCACGGCGTGTTTCCGCTGGCGCCGCAGGATCTCGAGAAACTCACTGGCGCACCCGTCGTCGACGTGGTGCAGGAGGCTGTCTGAATGCTTGATGATGCCAAGAGCCTGGCGGCCCGCACCAAGGTGGTCAACGCCAGCGGCGTGTTCCGCGCCGGCTATGACGGCGAGGTGCCGTCGCCCTGCGTCTCCATCTGCCGCATGACGGCCGACCGCAGCCGCTGCGAAGGGTGCTTCCGCAGCATCGACGAGATCCGCGCCTGGTCCAAGGCCGACACGGCCGAGCGGCTGCAGATCTGGCAGGTGCTGCTGGCGCGCGCGCAGCTCACCACGGCCGGCCGGCCCGTGCCCACCGATGCGGTCGTGCCATGAAGACCATCGATTTCTACCTCGACTTCGTCTCGCCCTATGCCTGGCTGGCCTTCGACCAGCTGCCGGGCGCGCTGCAGGGGCTGAGCTGCCATGTGAACTACAAGCCGGTGTTGCTGGGCGCGCTGCTGCAGCAGCACGGCAACCCCGGGCCGGCGGGCATTGCGCCCAAGCGCGACTGGACCTACCGCCATGTCAGCTGGCTGGGCCATGCGCTGGGCTGCGGGCTGCAGATGCCGGCGCAGCACCCGTTCAATCCGTTGCCGCTGCTGCGCAAGGCGCTGCAGACCAGCGCGGACGGCTGCATCAACCGCTATGTGGCCGACACGCTGCTGCGCCATGTGTGGCTGGGCGGGCAGGATGCGCTCGATGCCGCGCGCCTGACCGCGCTGGACGCGCAACTGGCCGAGCAGTTCCAGCCCGGCGACGACGCGCCCCAGCGCGCCAAGGAACTGCTGCGCGCCAACACCGATGCCGCCGTGGCGGCGGGCGTGTTCGGCGTGCCTACGGCCGTGGTGGACGGCAAGCTGTTCTGGGGCCTGGATGGCCTGCCCATGCTGCGCGCCTACCTGGACGGCGATGCCTGGTTCGACCAGCACTGGGACGCAAGCGCCCAGGTGGCGAATGGTTTGCGTTCGTAGCTATTGAAATAATAGCTGCTGGCGCTTGCTACATAAGCGCTAGAGGTCATTTTCATCCAAAATCCATTCAACGCCCTCCGTCGGGCTGGCGGAGGCGGTGGATTTGCATGCAGCGGGATGGGCTTGGCGTCAAGCTTGGTTGCCAGCGCAGCTTATTGCGGCGTCGCGGTTTTGCGTCAGTTCACCGGGCGTTAACTTTGCTGGTTCTGCTCTCATTTTAGAATCCCCCGAAATCCTGTTTCCGGGCGCCAATCTGTTTTTGACGGAGGGCGCCGGGAATATGGAGGTGGTCGCTGGGTATTCTGGATCCGAATAAGAAAAAACAGGTTTTCACAGAGAGAGGGCTCCCATTATTCAATATCAGTTCAATTTTCGTTTCTAGGGTTGGTTCACCTGGAAATGGGATATGCGCTGCCTTGCCGCAGGGATCGGTGCGCCCATGGCGCATGCCGGCCGGCGGTGTTGTGCGCCGCTTGTTCCCAGGCCGCTGAACTGCCTTCTGCCTCGCTGCAGCATTGAATTCAAATCACCGAAAAGGTATCCGGTTGTGAAGTTTGTATTGGCATCCATGGCATTGGCCGCATCGTCCCTGGCCCATGCCACTCCCGAGGGACTCTTTGAAATAAATGAGTACGCAACCAATTACCGCTATGCCCCGGAGAAAATCCTGGCGCTCAAGCTCTTTGTGGCGGACGAATATGCCGGCGCCGAGGCCATCCGGGAGATCCGAAATATCCTGGGCATCGAGGCACAGGTCGGTGACGGCGGAGCGATTTCCATCCAGTTGCCCGCGGGGCGGCTGGAGGATGCCGGGCATTTGAAGACCATCCGGAAAATATCGATGGTGGCGCCCGCCGAGGATTATCTGGCCTTCGCTGCCAAGGACGCCGCCGCGCAGGGCCCGGGCCCGGCGCCGGTGGCGGTCATCGAGAAGTCCGCGGTGCCGCTGTGGACGTTGTCGCCGGACGGCGGCGTCGTCGTGATCTCGAACCCCTTCCGGCCCAAGGACGCCCCGGTGTCCCGGGTGGAAGACGCCTTCGCGGTGGTGGATACCGGCCAGGTGGTCTCGCAGGGCCGGCTGCTGCCCCAGCGCATCGTGAACGCCGATGCCGGCGTGGTCCAGGACCTGATGCGCAGCAAGGACTACGCGGTCGCGGCTGCGGCCGTCCCGGCGCCGGAGCTGCCGGTGGACAACTGGCTGACCACGGACCTCGCCCTGTTGCCGGGCGCCGACGGCGAGGCGCACAGCTACTTCGTCAGGATCAAGTCGCCGGCGGACGCCGAGGACGTCAAGAAGTTCTACGACCAAGATACGTTTGCCCGCCAGCAGGAGATCGTGGCGGGCCTGTTCCGCGAGATCCTGGGCCAGGTGCTGCCCGAGAAGGCGCAGCAGATCAGCTACCTGGCCGGCACCGACGTGGCGCTGGTGTCGCTGACCAAGGGCGACCTGGCCCGGCTGCAGGCGCGGCGCGATCCGCGGCTGCTGAGCATCTACGCCCGCAACCTGAGCTTCTCGCGGCAACTGAACGTGAGCGCATCCAGCGCGCCGGGCGGCCTGAACCTGGCGCCCACCTGGGCCGCAAACAGCGGCAACAACGCCTGGATTGCGGTGATCGACACCGGCGTGACGGTGGCCCAGGAGCAGTTCGACCACCGGAGCTACCTGCAGGCCTGCTACAACACGCACCGGCCGCAGGACGGGCTGTATTCCTCGTGCCTGAACATGGACGCCAGCGGCGCCAGTCCGCAGGTCTACGCAGGCCGCGAGGGCGCCTACAGCAACCCCTGCGGCCTGGACCGGTTCCCGGGCTCCGGCGCGGGTGCCGATGTCGGCCAGTGCGCGCACGGGAACGGCGTGGCCGCGGTGGCGCTGGGCAACTCCAGCGCCTGGCCGGCCTTCCGGGGCGTGGCTTACGGCGCCAACCTCTTCGCCATCAACGCCAGCACCCTGGTGCGGGAGTCGCCCCTGTCGGGGACGCTGGTGCCGCGCATGCTGTACACGGACATGGCGAAGGCGCTGAATGCGGTGGCGCAGCAGGCGCGCGACAAGAAGATGGTGGTCAACATCAGCCAGGGCAACGGCATCGGGTATGCGTCGGCCTGCGACTTCGTGGCGCCCGAGGTGGCCAGCCTGATCGCCACGCTCAAGTACGTCTACCAGGTGCCGGTCGTCATCGCGTCCGGCAACGACGGCTTCCAGGGCCTGCTGTCGGCGCCCGCGTGCTTCTCGAACGCCGTCAAGGTGTCGTCGGTCTTCAAGGAGGCGGGCAACTTCTACTACGGCGCCAACATCGCCAATCCCGCCAACTACGGCGATCCCTCCGGCGTGGCCTTCTGGCTGGCGCCGGGGGTGAACATCAACTTCCCCGTCAATGGCGGCCTGGCGGGCGGCACTGGCACTTCGTTCGCGGCGCCCCATGTGGCCGGCGCCTATGCGCTGGTGCGCTCGGCGGTGCCCGCTTCGGTATCGGTCGATGATGTGTCGCGGTTCATGGTGGGGTTCTTCCCCAACGGCCACGTGAACGTCGGCGGCATCGACTACAGGCGCCTGCGGATGGCGCAATGACCGCGTCCGGCCTGGGTGTCAGGAGCGCCGCATCGCGGTGAACACCTCCAGCTCCCAGCCGCGCATGGCCAGCAGCAGGGTGTAGCCCTCGCGTTCCTTCTCGGGCAGGCGCTGGTCGGTCAGATGCTGCTGGGCGAAGTCCTGGGCCACGCGCTGCAGCCGCTCCAGGAAGGCCGGGGCCAGCGTGCGGCTGATGGAGCCGTGCACCAGCATCAGGCCTTCGCCGGGCTTGTCGAAGCTGCCCGAGTAGTAGTCGTGCAGCGCGTGCTCGCGAAAGTACTGCATCACCGGGCCGTGCGGGCGCCAGCGGAAGGTCTTGGCCAGCTTGAGCCGGTAGCGGTTCATCGGCCGCAGCTCGATGATGCCGATGCGGTCGAGCTGGGCCAGGTACTTGATGCCCTCGGCCTCGCTCAGCCGGTAGTGGGACAGCACCTGCTCCAGCGTCCACTGGCTCAGCACGCAGATGGCCATCAGCAGCAGCTTCTTGTCGGCCACCACGGCCTGCTCCTGCTGCTGGGTCAGCTCGCGGATCAGCGGCTGGCTGTCGGCTACCTTGCGTGCCAGGTCGGCGAAGTCCAGCCGCAGCACGCGGCAGATCGCATCGATGCGCGACAGCGGCATATCGCCCCGGGCCAGCATGCGCTTGACGCTGGACTCGGCCATGCCGAGCTGCTGCGCCAGGTCGGCATAGGTCATCTGCGCGGCCTTGAGTTCTTTTTTCAGGGCCTGGATCAGGTCGGCGGTGGTGCTCATGGGTATCGGTGGGCGGTACTTTGGGTGCCATGATAGATGACCGGGTGCAATTCCTGCGCTGGACGCAGGGCGCCCCGCCACACTCGCGCCATCGTGACTGCATGGGCCTTGCCATGAAGACCTCTCTCTCCCGCACCGAATGCGTGCTGTATGCCGGCTATGCGCTGCTGGGCCTGCTGGCCTGGCTGGGGCCGCATGTGCCGCAGATGGCCGGCTACCACCAGTTTGCCGACCAGCGCCACTGGCACGGCCTGGCGCATGCGGCCGATGTGCTGAGCAACCTGCCGTTCGGCCTGCTCGGCGCCGCCGGGCTCTGGCTGCTGGCGCGGCGTGACGCGCGCGGCATGCGGGGCTTTCTCGCCTTGTTCTTCGGCGGCCTGCTGCTGACCTGTGCCGGCTCGTCCCTCTACCACCTGGCGCCCAGCGACGGCGGCGTCTTCTGGGACCGGCTCGGCATGGTGCCGGTATTCGCCGGCATGCTGGGACTGGCCGTGCAGTCGCACCTGGGATCGCGGCCGGCCTGGGTCTCGGCGTGCCTGGTGCTGGTGGCCGGACCGGCCAGCCTGCTGTGGTGGCTGCGCACCGGGCAGCTGTTGCCCTGGGCGGTGCTGCAGGGCGCCGGCATGGCCTTGCTGCTGGTGCTGGCGGCCGCACAGGCCCTGGGCCACGGCGGGCAGGGCGGCATGCGGTGGCCGCTGGGCGCCGTCATCGCCTGGTACCTGCTGGCCAAGCTGCTGGAATGGGGCGATGCGGCCGTGTGGCAGTGGAGCGGGCAACTGGTGTCGGGCCACACCCTGAAGCATGTCGCGGCGGCCCTGGCGGCCTGGCCGGTGCTGGCGGCGTTGCGGCGGCGCCCATCCACGGCCCATCAGCCCAAAGTCCCGGCGCAAGTCCAAGCACAATAGCACCCGGCAACTGCCCGCACCGAGAGGAGAGAGACACCATGACCAGCCCAGACCCCGCCGCCGGCCCGGCGCACCCGAACCAGTTCGCGCTGCTGGGCCAGCGCCGCTTCGCGCCGTTCTTCTGGACCCAGTTCGCCGGCGCGGCCAACGACAACCTGTTCAAGTTCGCCTTCACGGTGATGGTGACCTACCAGCTGTCGGTGTCGTGGCTGCCGCCGTCGCTCGCCGGCTTGGTGATCGGTGCCCTGTTCATCTCGCCGTTCCTGCTGTTCTCGGCCACGGCGGGGCAGTTGACCGACAAGCTGCCCAAGCACCGCATGGTGCGCTTCGTCAAGAGCTTCGAGATCGCGGTGATGCTGCTCGCCGGGCTGGGCTTCTGGCAGGGGAATCCGGTGGTGCTGCTGGTGTGCGTGTTCCTGATGGGGCTGCACTCCACGTTGTTCGGGCCGGTCAAGTACGCCTTGCTGCCCCAGGTGCTGCGCGACGACGAGCTCACGGGTGGCAACGGCATGATCGAGATGGGCACCTTCGTCGCCATCCTGCTGGGCAACGTGGTGGGCGGCATCCTGGTGGCCATCCCGCAGATCGGCCACGGGTTGGTAGCCGTGGCCTGCATCGCGCTGGCGCTGGTCGGCCGGCTGACGGCGCAGGCCGTGCCCGCCGTGCCGTCGACCGACCCGGGCCTCTCGATCAACTGGAACCCGGTCAGCGAGACCTGGCGCAACCTGCGGCTGGCGCGCCAGAGTCCGGTGGTGTTCCGCTCGCTGCTGGGCATCAGCTGGATGTGGTTCTTTGGCGCGGTGTTCCTGAGCCAGTTCCCCAGCTTCGCCAAGGAGGTGCTGCACGGCGACGAGCATGTGGCCTCGCTGCTGCTGGTGGTGTTCTCGGTGGGCGTGGGCGCAGGCTCGCTGCTGTGCGAGGTGCTGTCGCGCCGCCAGGTGGAGATCGGCCTGGTGCCGTTGGGCGCCATCGGCATGAGCGTGTTCGCCATCGACCTGTACTTCGCGTCGCGCAGCCTGCCGCCATCCGAGCTGCTGTCGGTGGGCGCCTTCCTGGCGCGGCATGCGCACTGGCGCGTGATCGCCGACCTGCTGCTGCTGTCGCTGTTTGCGGGCCTGTACAGCGTGCCCATGTACGCGCTGATCCAGATGCGCAGCCAGCCCACGCACCGCGCGCGCATCATCGCGGCCAACAA
>JBLZYV010000027.1:0-49976 GCA_050282565.1 Comamonas sp. | reverse complement strand
GACACCATGGACAAGCTCAAGGACAAGCTGGGCGCCGCAGCCATCGTGCTGGCCGCCGTTGATGGCGACAAGGTGCAGCTGGCCGCAGGCGTGACCAAGGCCGAGACCGCGAAGATCAAGGCTGGCGAATTGGTCAACTTCGTCGCCCAGCAGGTGGGCGGCAAGGGCGGCGGCAAGCCGGACATGGCCATGGCCGGCGGCACCAACCCGGCGGGCCTGGCGGCCGCGCTGGCCGGCGTGCAGGCCTGGGTGGCCGAGCGCGCCTGAGCCGCGCCGTAGCTGGCAAAAAGCCTCCAGGCATGCCTGGAGGCTTTTTTCATGGCGGCGCTTGTTTTTTTACTGGTCGATGATCTTGCGCGCGAACTGCTCCAGGTAGTCCATGAGCTGGGCCGCGCCGCTGGCCGCGGCCTGCTCGTCGCCGGTCGCAATGGCCTGGGCCAGCGCCATGTGGGCGCGGGCCCCTTCGGCAATGTCGCCCTCGTGCTGGTAGGCGTACCAGAAGCGGCGGCACTTCACGATCAGCGGCGTGACGGCCGTCACGGCCGAGGCGTTCTGGCAGGCGGCGTGGTTGACGAGGTCGAGCTCGTGGTCCGCCGCCATGTAGGCGTCGAGCTGGCCGCGCTCGGCGGCCACGATCATCTTCTCGGCGCGCAGCACAATGTCCCGGCGCTGCGCCGCCGTCGCCCGCCGTGCCGAGCACTGGGCGATCAGCTGCTCCAGCACGCGCCGCGTCTGGATCACGTCCAGGTGGTCCGCCAGGTCGATGTTGGACACCAGCAGCCCGCGCCGGGGCTGCTGCTCGATCAGCCCGATGGAGACCATGCGCAGCAGCGCCTCCCGCACGGGGGTGCGGCCCAGTTCGATCTTCTCGGCCAGCTCGGCCTCGACCACCGGGCTGCCCGGTTCGAGCTGCAGGGTCGAGATCATGGATTCGATGGCGTTGTAGGCGAGATCGGCGGCGCGCATCTTGCCTGCGCGCGGGGGGAGGGTGTGGGGCTGGGTCATGGGGTAGTGCTCTGCTGCGGTGCGCCGGGCGCCTGCTGGCTCGATCATCCGTGCCGCGGGCGCACCGCAGTCACCATGATGCCCCAACCTTGCGCAACTCGGCTATCTGCGGCGCCTTGGGCAGCCAGACTTTGTCGAATTCGCGCGCGAAGGCGGCCACGTCGAGCTGGGGCTCGGTGCGGATGGGGAAGGTCGATGCCTTGAACTTGTCGATCAGCCCGAGCTCGGTGGTGACGATGTCCTGGATCTGCGCGTCGAGCGACTGCCGCACCAGGCCGCGGACCAGGTCCTTGTCCTTGGCGTCGAGCTTTTGCCAGACCCGGCCCGACACCAGCGGCGCGAACGGCATGAAGAGCGCGTTCATCTGCAGCATGGCCTTGGCCACCTTGTCGTAGCGCTGGTTCCACGACAGCTCGATGTCGGCTTCCAGCCCGTCCACCTGGCCGTTGGCCATGGCGTCGAACACCTGCGGCGTGGGAATCGGCGTGGGCGCGGCACCGAGCTGCTGGTAGAAGTCGCGGTAGGCCGGCGTGGGGTTGATGCGCAGCTTCATGCCCTTGATGTCCTTCACGCCGCCGATGTCCCGGGTCGAGAACACCACGCGCATGCCGGTGATGCCCCAGCCCAGGCCGATGGTGCCGGTCTCCTTGGGCAGCACCTCCAGCAGCTTCAGCGCCGCGTCGTGGCGCACCAGGCGGGCCACGTCGGTGGTCGAGCGCACCAGGTAGGGCGCGTTGATGGCGGCGATGCTGGAGACGCGCGAGCCCAGCTCGGCCGCCTGGATCCAGCCCATGTCCAGGGCCCCGGTCTGCATCTGCTGCATCATCGCGGCCTCGTTGCCGAGCTGGCCCGAGTGGAACACCGTGGCCGACAGCCGGCCGCCGGTCTCCTTCTTGAGCGATTCGCCGAAGGCCAGCGCGGCGCGGTTCCACGAATGGCCGCCGGGAGTGATCAGCCCCAGGCGGAACTCCCGGGCCTGGGCTCGGGCCTGGCCGATGAAGGCGGGGGCGGCGAGCGCGGCGCTGGCCTGGACGAAGTGGCGGCGGGTCAGGTTCATGGTGGTTGCCTTGGGTTAGTTGAGGAGGGCCAGGGAAAGGCTGGGGAACAGCGACAGCAGCACGAGCGCCACGCAGCAGATCAGGAAGAAGGGCAGGGTGACCATGAACATCTTTCCCGGCTTGGCGCCGGTGACGGCGGCGGCGACGAAGAAGGACAGGCCCACGGGCGGCGACATCAGCCCCAGCACCAGGTTCACCACCACCACCACGCCGAAGTGGCGCGGGTCGATGTGGTAGACCTCGGTGGCGATGGGCAGCAGGATGGGCACGGTCATGATGAGGCCGGGAATGCCGTCGATCACGGTGCCGATCACCAGCAGGATCACGTTGGTGATGAGCAGGAAGCTCACCGGGTCCTTGGCCACGGTCTGTATCCAGGCGGCCGCGGCCTGCGGCACCTTGCCGTAGACCAGCAGCCACGAGAACACGGCCGCCACCAGGAACAGCACGATGGCCGAGTAGATGGCCGAGCGCAGCAGGATCGCGGGGACCATGCCGTAGCGGAATTCGCGCGTGATGTAGCGGCCCACCAGGGCCGCGGCCACGGCGCCCACGGCGGCGGCCTCGGTGGCATTGGCGAAGCCGCCGAGGATGGAGCCCACGATCACGATGGGGATGAGCAGCGTCGGCGACGCGCTGATGGCGGTGCGGGCCCGCTCGCGCAGGCTGCGCCTTTCGCTGCGCGGGTAGTTGTAGACCATGCCCATGGCGGCGATCACCGCGAAGAACAGCAGCGTGAGCACGATGCCGGGCAGGATGCCGGCGGTGAGCATGTCGCCCACGGCCACCTGGGCCAGCACGGCATAGACCACGAACATGACCGACGGCGGGATGATGGGCCCCAGCATGCCGCCATAGACGGTGACACCGGCGGCGAAGGTCTTGTCGTAGCCCTGCTTCTCCATCTCGGGCACCATGATCTTGCTCATGATGGCGACCTGGGCCGTGGCCGAGCCGATGATGGACGACACCATCATGTTGGCCAGGATGTTGACGTAGGCGAGGCCGCCGCGCACCGAGCCGACGAAGGCCATGGCCATCTCGACCAGGCGGCGGGTGATGCCGCCGCTGCCCATGATCTCGCCGATCAGGATGAACAGCGGGATGGCGATGAGGCCGTAGCTGTCCACGCCGCCGAACATCTGCGTGGCGAACGACTCATACAGCACCGGGGCATTGGTGTCGAGGATGTAGACCATGCCGGCCAGGCACAGGCACACGCCGATGGGCACGCCGAGGAACATCACGGCGAGGAAGAACAGGCTGGTGATCATGGTGCGGCTCAGTTGACGGTTTCCTCGGCGTTGCCGAGGTCGAAGCCTGCGATGGCGGCGCGCGGAACCAGCCCCAGGTCCTCGACCAGGTTGGCCAGCGCGTGGACCGTGAAGCTCAGGCTGAACAGCGGAATGACGAGCTGCACCGCCCAGATCGGCCAGTTCAGCGTCTGCGTGCGCTCGGTGTAGAGGAAGTTGAAGCTTTCCTCCGCATAGGCCTTGGCGTCGAAGCCGTGGCCGGCGATGCCCATTGGGTCGAGCCAGATCCAGCACAGCGCGATCATCGCCAGGCCGAAGAACAGCACGCCGGCCGTGGCCGCGGCCTTCATGTGCTTCGCGGTGCGCTGGCCCAGCATGTCGGTGAGCAGCGTGACGGCGAAGTCCAGGCGCAGCCGCGTCATGGCGGAGGCGCCCACGAAGCTCAGCCACACGACCAGGTACACGGCCGCCTCGTCCACCCAGTAGATGGGCATGCCGGTGTAGCGCGTGACCACGTTCAGCAGGATCAGCAGGGTCACGCTCCCCATCAGCAGCATCAGCGCCCGGCGCTCCAGGCCCAGGATGGCGGATGAGGTGCGCTGCAGCCCGCGGGCCCAGCCATGGCGGCTTGTCTCTTGGTTATCGGTGGTAGTGGGCATGGCCGGATTCCGCGGTGAGGGGTCAGGCGACCGAGCGGTACTGCGCGGGGCGGGTGGCGAGGGCCTGCTGGACCACGCCGGCGATAAACTCGCGCTCCGCGCCGATCACCGGCATGCGCGGCAGGCGCATGTGCTCGGTGCCCACGCCCACCAGCGCGTCGATCAGCTTGAGGTTCTGCACCAGCTTGTTCGACACATCGAGGTGCAGCATTGGCGTCATCCACTGGTAGAGCTTGAGCGCCTCGTCGAACTGCTTGGCCTTCATCAGCTCGTACAGCGCCACAGTCTCGCGCGGGAAGGCGCAGCCCACGCCGGCCAGCAGGCCGTCGGCGCCCAGGGCCAGGGCCTCGTAGGCCAGGTCGTCCACGCCGCAGAAGAGCTGGTAGCGGTCGCCCACGGTGTTGCGCAGGTCGGTGATGCGGCGGATGTCGCCGCAGCTTTCCTTGATGGCGGTGATCCACTCGCAGTCGGCCAGCTCCTGCATGTGCTCGGGCTTGAGGTCCACGCGGTAGGCGACCGGGTTGTTGTAGACCATCACCGGCTTGCGCGCCGCGTTGGCCATGGCGCGCACATTGGCCATGGCCTCGCGCGCATCGGCCACGTAGATCACCGACGGCATGACCATGAAGCCGGCCACGCCCAGCCGGTTGGCCCCGTCGATGTAGCGCAGCGCCTCGCGGGTGCTGGTTTCGGACACATTGGCCAGCACCGGGATGCGGCCGCCGGCGGCGTCGAGCGCGATGCGGGCGACCTCCAGCTTTTCCTCCAGCGTCAGCGTGCTGGCCTCGCCCAGCGAGCCGCAGGTGACCAGGCCGTGGATGCCGTTGCGGATCTGGAAGTCGATGTGGCGGGCCGTGCCTTCGGCGTCGATGCGCTCGTCGGGGTGGAACTTGGTGGTGACGGCCGGGAAGATGCCTTGCCAGCGGGGCAGTTGACTCATGGGGAAGGTTCCTTGGGTGGGGTGGGTGACGGGCCGAGGTCAGGTGCGTCCGTTTGCTCGACTTGGTAGATATATTAAGAAAATATCTGTGGTGTATTTATAGTGTTTCCACGGGTTGGCGCCGGCCTGTTTTTCGTACTGGCCGGGTAGCGCCGCGAAGGTGCAGATGCGCGAAGGGGGCGATGACGCCCCCTTCGTTGTTGGATATGGATGGCCGCGCGCCGGTGCGGCGCGGGTCCGGCGGCGCTAGGCCGCTTGCTGCAGCGCCTCGATCTGCTCCGACAGCTCCAGCCAGCGCTCTTCCAGCTGATCGATCTCGTCGTTCACCAGCTTGAGCTGCTTGCCGGCCTCGGCGATCTCGCTGCCGGCAAGGCCGGGGCTGGCGAGCTTGTCCTCCAGCGCGCTGCGCTCGCCATTGAGCTGCGGCAGGCGCTGGTCGATGCGGTCCAGCTCCTTCTTGAAGGGCTTGGTCTTCTCGGCCAGCTGCTGGCGCGCCAGGGCGGCGAGGCGGCGCTGCTCGCGCGGGTCGATGGTTGCTTCTGTTTTGATAGCTTCTGGCGCTTGTGCATCGGGCGCTGGAGCCGAATTCTTATCGGAATCGAGCTTGGCCTGCTCGCGCAGGCGCTTGGCTTCGTCGAGCAGGTAGCGCTGGTAGTCGTCGAGGTCGCCGTCGAAGGGCTCGACCTTGCCGCGGCCCACCAGCCAGAAGTCGTCGCACACCGAGCGCAGCAGCGCCCGGTCGTGGCTGACCAGCATGACCGTGCCTTCGAAGCTGTTCAGCGCCATGGCCAGCGCCTCGCGCGTGGCCAGGTCGAGGTGGTTGGTCGGCTCGTCGAGCAGCAGCAGGTTGGGGCGCTGCCAGACGATCATCGCCAGCACCAGGCGGGCCTTCTCGCCGCCGCTCATGGTGCCCACCGATTGGCCCACCATGTCGCCGCTGAAGTTGAAGCTGCCCAGGTAGTTGCGCAGGTCCTGCTCGCGGCTGGGCTCCTTGGATTCGGCGCCCAGCTCCTTGGCCAGGCGGATCATGTGGGCCAGCGGCGAATCATCGGGCCGCAGCACGTCCAGCTCCTGCTGGGCGAAGTAGCCGATGTTCAGGCCCTTGCCCTCGGTCACCTTGCCGGCCAGCTGCGACATCTGCCGCGCGATGGTCTTGACCAGCGTGGACTTGCCCTGGCCGTTGGCGCCCAGGATGCCGATGCGCTGGCCGGCCAGCACCGAGCGGTTGACGTGGCGCAGGATGGTGGTCTCGCCGCCGCCATCCTCGGGCGCGGCGCGGTAGCCGAAGCTGGCGTCGGTGATGGCCAGCATGGGGTTGGGCAGGTTGGCCGGCTCCTTGAACTCGAACGTGAAGTCGGCGCTGGCGAGCACCGGCGCGATCTTCTCCATGCGCTCCAGCGCCTTCACGCGGCTTTGCGCCTGCTTGGCCTTGGTGGCCTTGGCCTTGAAGCGGTCGATGAACTTCTGCAGGTGGGCGATCTTGTCCTGCTGGCGCTCGTAGGCCGATTGCTGCAGCACCAGCTGCTGGGCGCGCAGCTCCTCGAACTTGCTGTAGTTGCCGCCGTAGCGGGTGAGGCGCGCATGCTCGATGTGCAGCGTGACGCTGGTCACCGCGTCGAGGAATTCGCGGTCGTGGCTGATGACCAGCAGCGTGCCGGCATAGCGCTTGAGCCAGGATTCCAGCCAGACCAGGGCGTCCAGGTCCAGGTGGTTGGTGGGTTCGTCGAGCAGCAGCAGGTCGCTAGGGCACATCAGCGCGCGCGCCAGCTGCAATCGCATGCGCCAGCCGCCCGAGAAGCTGTTGACTGGCTGCTCCAATTGGTGCACCTGGAAGCCCAGGCCCAGGATCAGCGCCTGCGCGCGGGCCGTGGCGTCGTGCGCGCCGGCGTCGGCCAGGTCGGCATGCAGGTGGGCGATGGCCATGCCGTCGCCGGCCTGCTCGGCGGCCGCCAGCTGCGCCTGCAGCTCGGCCAGGCGCGTGTCGCCCTCCAGCACGAAGCGGGTGGCGGACTCGTCGGTCTCCGGCATGTTCTGGGCCACCTGGGCCAGGCGCCACTGCGCGGGCATGAAGAAGTCGCCGCTGTCTTCGTGCAGGGTGCCGTTCAGCAGCGCGAACAGCGTGGACTTGCCCGCGCCGTTGCGGCCGACCAGGGCTGCCTTCTCTCCGGGGTTGATAGTGATGCTGGTCTGCTCCAGCAGGACTTTGCTGCTGCGGCGCAGCGTGATGTTCTTGAGCGTAATCATGACTGGGGTGGATTATCGCCGCTGGCCCATGCCCGCACGGGCTGGGCAGGCGCTTGCAAATCGATACCGGCCGCACGGCGACTATCGGAATAGGCTTACAAGGCACTTTTGCTGCAGCGCGCAATATCGGCACGGTGTTCATGACAGTTGGGTGACGGCGCTGCCGAACCCGCCCCCTTGGAAAGATGCCCAGCCAGATGTCCAGCCACTTGCACGCACCGACCGGCGACGGGCGGCCGCCGCACGCGCACTGGCGCGTGGCCGACCTGGACTGGGACTGCATCGACCGCGCGGCCATCGAGCACGACGAGGACCTGTTCTACCTGCTGATGAGTGCCTCGTTCGTCGAGACCGGCTCGGATACCTATGCCGCCAACCTGGCCGAGCACTATGCCGGCCACCCTGAGATCCGCGCCTGGCTGCAGGAGCGCTGGGAGGCCGAGGAGCTGCAGCACGGCACCGCGCTGCGCCGCTATGTCGAGACCGTGTGGCCCGCCTTTCCGTGGCAGGCGGCCTATGACAGTTTCTTCGCCGAGTACGCTCGGCTGTGCACCGTGGAGGAGCTGTACGCCGACTGCCGCCTCGAGATGGTGGCCCGCTGCGTGGTCGAGACCGGCACCACGGCCTACTACCAGACCCTGCTCGGGCTGAGCCGCGAGCCCGTGCTGCGCGAGCTGCTGGGCCATATCCGCAACGACGAGGTGGGGCACTACAAGCACTTTCTCAAGTATTTCCGGCAGCTGCAGGCGCAGGCGCCCGTGGGCCGCGTGCAGGTGGCGGGCGCGCTGTACAGCCGCCTCAAGGAGCTGCGCGAGAGCGACTCCGACGTGGCGCTGTGCCATGTGTGGGCGCACCGGGGCGGGCTGTTCGCCGAGGGCGCGGGCAGCTTCGCCGAGGTGGCGCAGCGCGCCTACCAGCTCGTCAGCACCCGGCTGCCGGCGGACCAGTCGATCCGCATGCTGCTCAAGCCGCTGCAACTGCCGCCGCGCATGGAGCGCCTGGTGCAGGCGCCGCTGGCGCGCCTGGCCTGCCGCGTGCTGGCGCCCTGAGTGATGTAAAAAATAATAGCTGCTGGCGCTTGCCATTCCTTGAATTCAAGGATTTTTATATTCAAAATCAAGCATTAGTAAGCGCAAGCAGCTATTGTTTTTGACATCCGCCGCCCAGGGCCGGCAACCATCGAGACAGCAGGCGGGATGCATTCGCCTTATGCTCCGGGCTTTGGTCCGTTCCCGCTGGAGAGATGTCCGTGCTGCCCCTCGAAGTAGAAATCCCCTTTGTCTCGCACCTGGGCTTCACCCTGCACCGCTGGGAAAACGGCGAGGCCGAAATGCGCTTCACGGCCCGGCCCGAGCACCTGAACTCCTTCGACGTGACGCACGGCGGCGCCTCGATGACGCTGCTGGACGTGACCATGGCCCATGCTGCGCGCAGCGCCATCGCCGGCAGCGGCGCCGTCACCATCGAGATGAAGACCAGCTTCATGGCCGCCGCCAAGGGGCCGCTGGTGGCCAAGGGCAGGCTGCTGCACCGCACCAAGAGCATGGCCTTCACCGAAGGCCATCTCTACGACGGCGACGGCAAGCTGTGCTGCCACGCCACCGGCACCTTCAAGTACGTGCTGCCCGAGGCCGTGCAGGCGCTGCAGGCCGCCAAGCGCACGATCAAGACCGACTGACGAATTCCCCCATGCGCACCATGCCCGATGCTCCCGACCGGCTGGACTGGTCCTTCCGGTATTTCGACGAACTGTCGCTGCGCGACCTGTACGACGCGCTGGCCCTGCGCTGCGAGGTCTTCATCGTCGAGCAGGTCGCCTTCCAGGACCCCGACGGCGAAGACCAGACCGCCTGGCACCTGCTGGGCCGCGATGCCGCCAGCAAGCTGCAGGCCTACTGCCGCGTGCTGCCGCCGGGCCAGCACTATGACGAGCCCTCGATCGGCCGCGTGGTGGTCGCGCCCACGGCGCGCGGCACCGGCGCCGGCTGGGAGCTGATGCGCCACGGCATCGACGAGCTGCAGCGCCTGTGGCCTGGCGCGGCGATCCGCATAGGCGCGCAGGCCCACCTGCAGCGCTTCTACGAAGGCTGCGGCTTTGCCGTGGCGTCCGAACCCTACCTCGAAGACGGCATCCCGCACCTGAAGATGCTGCGCCCCGAGCCGGTGGCCGCGGCGGAAGGCCGCGCATGAGCGCGCAGGCCGCGGCAGCCCTGCCAGGCGCGGCCACGGCTGCGCCGGCCCACGACGGCCTGCCGCAGCCGGCGCGCACCTACGCGATGCTGGTCATCCTGCTCGGGCTGGCGGTGGCCGTGCTCGACGGCAGCATCGTCAACCTGGCGCTGCCCAGCATCGCCAAGGAGCTGCAGGTGCAGCCGTCCGAATCGATCTGGGTGGTCAATGCCTACCAGCTCGGCACGCTGGGGCTGCTGCTGCCGCTGGCGGCGCTGGGCGAGCGCATCGGCTACCGGCGCGTCTACCTGCTCGGGCTGGTGTGCTTCACGCTGGCGTCGGCGCTCGCCATGGTCGCGCAGTCGCTGTGGCTGCTGGTGGCGGCGCGCGGCCTGCAGGGCATGGGCTCGGCCGGCGTGATGGCGGTGAACGCGGCGCTGGTGCGCCTGATCTACCCGCGCGCCCACCTGGGCAAGGGCATGGCGCTCAACTCGATGACCGTGGCCGTTTCGTCGGTGGCCGGGCCGGGCGTGGCGGCGGCGATCCTGTCGGTGGCCAGTTGGCCTTGGCTGTTCGTCATCAACCTGCCGCTGGGCGCGCTCACCATCTGGCTGGGGCGCAAGGCCCTGCCTTTCAACCCCGCGCCCGCGCCGGGCGCCGGACAGGGCGGCATCAACCCCATCGACCTGTGCCTGAACTTCGCCATGTTCGCGCTGGTGCTGCTGGGCACCGAGCGCCTGGGCGTGCAGGGCGGGGCGGGCAAGGCCGACGGCTGGATCATGCTGGCGGGCGGCCTGGCCGTGGGCGCCTGGTATGTGCTGCGCCAGCGCCGGCTGGCCGTGCCGCTGCTGCCGCTGGACCTGCTGCGCATTCCGATCTTCGCGCTGTCGATGGGCGCATCCGTCTGCGCCTTCACGGCGCAGATGCTGTCGTTCGTCGCGCTTCCCTTCATCCTGCTCGACGTGCTGGGGCGCAGCCATTTCGAGGCGGGCCTGCTGCTGACGCTATGGTCGGTGGCCATCGTGCTCATCGCGCCGGTGGCCGGCCGGTTGGTGGGGCGCTTCGAGGGCGGGCTGCTGGGCGGCATCGGCATGGCCATGCTGGCCGCCGGGCTGGCGGCGCTGGCGCTGTTGCCGGCACAGCCCAGCGATGCCGACATCGGCTGGCGCATGCTGCTGGCGGGGCTGGGCTTCGGTCTGTTCCAGACGCCGAACAACCACACCATCATCACCTCGGCGCCGATGGCGCGCACGGGCGCGGCTGGCGGCATGCTGAGCACGGCCCGCCTGACCGGGCAGTCGCTGGGCGCGGTGCTGGTGGCGGTGATCTTCTCGATCTGGCCGCTGCAGGAAGGGCGCGGCGTGCACATCGCCATGTCGGTGGCCGCGGCGTTCGCGCTGGGCTCCGCCATGTTCAGCGTGTTGCGTGTGCGACACCCCGTGCGCCACGCGTGAGGCGGGCCATATAGGGGCAGACGAACGGGGCCGCAAGGGAACTTTTACGGAAAGTTGTGTCTGAGCTTTACAGTTTCCCGTCAAAATGGCCTATTCGCCTGCCTGCAACACCCCCCGGATTCTTTTCACGATGGATGCTTTTGCCACAACCCGTGCCACCTTGTCTTCGGCCGTGCGCCCCGTGCTGGGGGGCTTGTCGGCAAGCTCCACAAGACGCCGGGCCTGGCAGATCGCGGTGGCTGCCAGCGTGGCGGCGGCCCTGCTGGGCTGCGGCGACAAGAAGGACGCCAAGCCCCAGGCGGCGGCCAAGGCCACCGAGGTGGGCGTGATGACGCTGCAGCCCACGCGCCAGAGCCTGAGCGCCGAGCTGCCGGGCCGCACCGCGGCCTTCCTGAGCGCCGAGATCCGGCCCCAGGCCAACGGCATCGTGCAAAAGCGCTTGTTCGGCGAGGGCTCGCTGGTCAAGGCCGGCCAGCCGCTGTACCAGCTCGACCCCCGGCCCGCGCAGGCGGCGTTGCAGAGCGCACAGGCGGCGCTGAACCGGGCCAAGACCGTGGCGCAGGCCCAGCGCAGCACGGCGGCGCGCAATGCCGAGCTGGTCAAGATCGATGCGGTCAGCCGCCAGGTCTATGACGACAGCCAGGCCGCCGCCGCCCAATCCGCCGCCGACGTGCAGGTGGCCGAGGCCGCGGTGCAGAACGCCCGCATCAACCTCGACTACACGCGCATCGACTCGCCCATCGCCGGGCGGGTGAGCCTGTCCGCGGTGACGCCGGGCGCGCTGGTGACGGCCAACCAGGCCACGGCGCTGACCACGGTGGTGCAGCTCGACCCGATGTACGTGGACTTCACCCAGTCCAGCACCGAGGTGCTGCAGCTGCAGCGCGACCTGCAGGCCGGGCGCTTCCAGAAGGTGGACGGCGACCAGATCCCGGTGCGCATCCGGCTCGACGACGGCACCGAGTACCCGCACGCCGGCAAGCTGCAGTTTTCCGGCGTGATCGTCAACGCCACCACCGGCACCGTCACGCTGCGTGCCCGTGTGCCCAACCCGGACGGCGTGCTGATGCCCAATATGTATGTGCAGGCACTGCTGCCCACGGCCGTGGCGCCCGATGCGCTGCTGGTGCCGCAGCAGTCGGTGACGCGCGACCTCACCGGGCGCCCCAGCGTGCTCGTGGTGACGGCCGATGACGTGGTCGACAAGCGCACCGTGGTCCTGGACCGCGCACTGGGCAGCCAGTGGCTGGTCGACAGCGGGCTGAAGGCCGGTGAGCGCGTGGTCGTGGAGGGCTTCCAGCGCGTCAAGGACGGCGACAAGGTGAGCCCCAAGCCGGTGGACCTGAAGGCCAAGGCCGACAAGCCCCGCACGCCGGGCAAGCCGCCCGTGGCCGCCGGCGCCGCCGAGTAACGGGGGCGATCCATGGCACAGTTTTTCATTCAGCGCCCGATCTTCGCGTGGGTGCTCGCCATCGTCATCATGCTCGGCGGGGCGCTGTCGATCTTCAAGCTGCCGCTGGAGCAGTACCCCGACATCGCGCCGCCGCGCGTGACCATCGGCGCGCAGTACACCGGCGCTTCGGCCGAGACGGTGGAGAACTCCGTCACGCAGATCATCGAGCAGCAGATCAAGGGCATCGACAACATGCTCTACATGAGCTCGACCAGCAATGCCTCGGGCCAGTCGCGCATCACGCTGACCTTCGCGCCGGGCACCAACGTCGACGTGGCCCAGGTGCAGGTGCAGAACAAGATCCAGGGCGCGCTCAACCGCCTGCCCGACACGGTCAAGAGCCGCGGCGTGTTCATCAACAAGGGCGGCCAGGACTTCCTGGTCACCTACAGCTTCTATTCCAAGGACCCGTCCATCTCCGAGGTGGACATCGGCGACTACATCAACAGCAACCTGGTGGACGTGATCGGCCGCATCGAGGGCGTGGGCGACATCAACGTGTTCGGCACCTTCTATGCCATGCGCATCTGGATGGACCCGGCCAAGATGGAGAAGTACGGCCTGATGCCGTCCGACATCGCCAATGCGCTCAACGCGCAGAACGCCCAGGTTTCGGCCGGGCAGCTCGGCGCGCTGCCGGCGACCAAGAACCAGCAGCTCAACGCCACCATCACGGCGCGCACCAAGCTCAAGACCGTCGAGGAGTTCGAGGACATCGTGCTCAAGTCGGCGCAGGACGGCTCGGTGGTCACCGTCAAGGACGTGGCGCGGGTCGAGCTGGGTGCCGAGAACCAGACCATCCAGTCCAAGCTCAACGGCATGCGCGGCGCGGGCATGGGCATCATCCTGGCCGACGGCGCGAACGCGATGGCGGTGTCCGACGCGGTGGCGGCCAAGCTGGCCGAGATGAAGCCGTACTTCCCCAACGACATCGAGTATTTCGTCAGCTCCGACTCCACGCCCTTCGTGCGCGCCTCGATCCACGAGGTGGTCTCGGCGCTGGGCGAGGCCATGCTGCTGGTGGTGATCGTGATGTTCGTCTTCCTGCAGAACCTGCGCGCCACGCTGATCCCGGCCATCGCCGTGCCGGTGGTGCTGCTGGGCACCTTCGGCGTGCTGTCGATCGCGGGCTATTCGATCAACACACTGACCATGTTCGCCATGGTGCTGGCGATCGGCCTGCTGGTGGACGACGCCATCGTGGTGGTCGAGAACGTCGAGCGGGTGATGCACGAGACCGGCAAGTCGGCCAAGGAGGCCACCAAGGAATCGATGCGCGAGATCACGCCGGCGCTGGTCGGCATCGGCGTGACGCTGTCCGCCGTGTTCGTGCCCATGGCCTTCTTCGGCGGCTCCACTGGCGTGATCTACCGCCAGTTTTCCATCACCATCGTGGCGGCGATGGCGCTGTCGGTGTTCGTGGCGCTCACGCTCACGCCGGCGCTGTGCGCCACCATCCTCAAGGCGCCGAAGGAAGACGCCCACCACGAGCGCGCCATCCGCCCCGGGCTGCCGGGGCTGGTCGACCGGTTCTTCCGCTGGTTCAACCGCAGCTTCGACGCCACCGCCGCGCGCTACCAGGGCACGGTGGCCTACAGCCTGCGCCGCACCAAGCGCATGATGCTGATCTTCCTGGCCGTGCTGGCGGCCGTCTGGCTGGTGATGCACCGCCTGCCGACCTCGTTCCTGCCGGACGAGGACCAGGGCTTCCTCTACGTGAACGTGAACCTGCCCGCCGGCGCCGCCGACACGCGCCTCCAGGACGTGCTCGACGAGACGCGCGAATACCTGCTGGCCCAGCCCGACGTGGTCAGCTTCAACCAGGTGTCCGGCCTCAACGGCGACCAGAGCTCAGCGCGCGGCTTCATCCGCCTCAAGCCCTGGAGCGAGCGCCGGCTGGCGTCGCAGTCGGCCGCGTCCATCGCCTTCAAGGCCAACAAGGACCTGGCCCGCATCCGCGATGCGCGCGTCTTCGTCATCATGCCGCCCGCGGTGCGCGGGTTGGGCTCGAGCTCGGGCTTCAACTTCATGATCAAGGACATGAACGGCATGGGGCACGATGCCCTGCTGGCCGCGACCAACCGCGTGCTCGACGCCGCGCGCAAGAACGGCCAGCTCACCGCCGTGCGCACCACCAACCTGGACGATGCCTCCGAGCTGCGCCTGGGCGTGGACGACCGCAAGGCGGCGGCGCTGGGCCTGTCGTACGCCGACATCAACGGCGTGCTCTCCAGCGCCATGGGTGGCACCTACGTGAACGACTTCCTGAACAACGGCCGCGTCAAGCGCGTCTACATCCAGGGCGATGCACCGCACCGCATGCTGCCGCAGGACATCGGCAAATGGACGGTGCGCAACGGCAAGGGCGAGATGGTGCCGTTCCGTGCCTTCTCGACCAGCCACTGGGCCTATGGCTCGCCGCAGCTGCTGCGCTACAACGGCAGCCCCGCCTACGAGATCGAGGGCCGCGCGGCGCCCGGCATCAGCTCGGGCGCGGCCATGCAGATCATCGAGGAGATCCTGGGCCAGTTGCCGCCCGGCATCGGCTACGAGTGGACCGGCGCCTCGCTGCAGGAGCGCCAGTCCGGCGCCCAGGCGCCGATGCTCTACGCCATCTCCATCCTGTTCGTGTTCCTGTGCCTGGCCGCGCTGTACGAGAGCTGGACCGTGCCGCTGTCGGTGATGCTGGCCGTGCCGCTGGGCGTGATCGGCGCGCTGCTGGCCACCTATACGCGGGGCCTGACCAACGACGTGTACTTCCAGGTCGGCCTGCTCACCACCGTTGGCCTGGCGGCGAAGAACGCGATCCTGATCGTGGAATTCGCCGTGCAGCTGCAGGAGCAGGGCAAGAGCCTGTTCGACGCCACGGTGCAGGCCGTGCGCCTGCGGCTGCGGCCCATTCTGATGACCTCGCTGGCCTTCGGCTTCGGCGTGATCCCGCTGGCCATCGGCACCGGTGCTGGCGCCGCCGGCCGCAACGCCATCGGCACCGCGGTGCTGGGCGGCATGGTGGCCTCCACCGTGCTGGGTATCTTCCTGGTGCCGGTGTTCTTCCTGCTGGTGCGCAGCTGGTTCAAGTCGCACAGCCGCCACGAGGACGACGTGCCGGCCCTGCCGGGCGTGGCCCGCGCCGCCGAGGAGGGCGCATGATGAAGCTGAAAACCACCGCTGCCGCGCTGCTGGCCGCCGGCCTGCTGGCGGGCTGCAATTTCGCGCCCACCTACCAGCGCCCCGATGCGCCCGTGCCCGGCACGCTGAACCAGCAGGCCGGCGCCGCCGATGCCCAGGCTGCCGCAACTGCCGCAGACTGGCAGCCGCTGGCCTGGCAGCAATGGGTGCAGGACGAGTCGCTGCGCCAGCTCATCGCGCTGGCGCTGGAGGGCAACCGCGACCTGCGCGTGGCCGTGGCCAACATGGAGCGGGCGCGTGCGCAGTACGGCGTGCAGCGCGCCGACCTGCTGCCCACGGTGGCCGCCAGCGCGCAGGGCAACCGCAGCCGCACGGCCGACGACCTGACCACCGCCGGCCGCGCCAACACCACCGGCCAGTACAGCGTGCAGCTGGGCCTGGCCAGCTACGAGCTGGACCTGTGGGGCCGCGTGCGCAACCTGAGCGAAGCCGCGCTGCAGCAGTACCTGCAGACCGAGGAAAGCCGCCGCGTGGTGCAGCTCGGCCTCGTCACCGACGTGGCCAACGCCTGGCTGGCGCTGGCCGCCGACCAGCAGCGCCTGCAGCTCGCGCGCGACACGCTGGCCGCGCGCGAGCACAGCTACCAGCTGGCCCAGCGCATGCAGGCGCTGGGCGCCACCAACGGCCTGGTGCTGGCGCAGAACCAGACCACGCTCGAAGCCGCGCGCGGCGACGTCGCCAATTACGAAACCCAGGTGGCGCGCGACCGCAATGCGCTGCAACTGCTGCTGGGCGCGCCGGTGCCGGCGCAGTACCTGCCGGCGCCGCCGCAGCCCTCGTTCTCGGTGCAGGCGCTGCAGTCCGGCGGGCTGAAGGGTGATGCGCTGCCCGGCCTGCAGCCCGTGGCCGCGCTCACCGGCAGCACGGCGCTGACGCCCGTGCCCGGCGATCTGCCTTCCAGCGTGCTGCTGGCGCGGCCCGACGTGGCCGCCGCCGAGCGCAGCCTGCAGGCCAGCTATGCCAGCATAGGCGCGGCGCGGGCGGCGTTCTTCCCGACCATCAGCCTGACGGCCAACGTGGGCACGGCCAGCAGCCAGCTCGACGGCCTGTTCGGCAGCGGCAACGGCACCTGGAGCTTCATCCCGCAGCTGCGCCTGCCGATCTTCGACGCCGGCCGCAACCAGGCCAACCTGGGCGTGGCCAATGCCAACCGCGACGCCACGCTGGCGCAGTACGAGAAATCCATCCAGACGGCCTTCCGCGAGGTGAACGACGCGCTGGCCGACCGCGCCACGCTGCAGCGCCGCCTGCAGGCCCAGGCCGGCCAGGTCGATGCGGCGGGCAAGGTGCTGTCGCTGTCGCAGGCGCGTTTTCGCGCCGGGGCTGACGACTTCCTGACCGTGCTCGACGCGCAGCGCAGCCTCTACACCGCGCAGCAGACCCAGATCACGCTGCTGCAGTCCGAGCAGGTCAACCGCATCGCGCTGTACAAGGCGCTGGGCGGCGGCTGGGGGCAGGAAGGGACTCAAAAAGAATAGCTGCTGGCGCTTGCTTTTGGCTGAGTCATGGTTCATTTGTATTTGAAACCTAGATATAACAAGCGCAAGCAGCTATTAAAGCAATAGTGGCTGCGGCAGCCATGTGGCGCAACGCACGGGACTGCCGCGCGATAATGCATGCCTGCGGCGGGTCGGTGTGGCCCGGCCGCGCCAACTGATCTCAGAAAGCGGAAATCCACCATGGGTGCGCAATGGAAAGCAAAGGGCAAGGCGCAGGTTGCCGATGCCAAGGGCAAGCTGTTCGGCAAGCTGGTCAAGGAAATCATCGTGGCGGCGCGCGCCGGCGCCGACCCGGCCGGCAACTCGCGCCTGCGCATGGCCGTCGAGCAGGCCCGCAAGGCCTCGATGCCCAAGGACACGCTGGAGCGCGCCATCAAGAAGGGCGCGGGCCTGACGGGTGAGTCCATCAACTACGACGTGGCCATCTACGAAGGCTACACGCCGCACCGCGTGCCGGTGATGGTGGAATGCCTGACCGACAACCTGAACCGCACCGCGCCCGAGATGCGCGTGCTGTTCCGCAAGGGCCAGATGAGCGCCGTGGCCTGGGACTTCGACCACGTGGGCATGATCGAGGGCGAACCCGCCAGCGCCGATGCCGACATGGAGCTGGCCGCCATCGAGGCCGGCGCGCAGGACTTCGAGCCCGGCGACGAAGAGGGCGTGACCCTGTTCATCACCGACCCGGCCGACCTCGACGTGGTCAGCAAGGCGCTGCCGGCGCAGGGCGTCACCGTGCTGTCGGCCAAGCTGGGCTACAAGGCCAAGAACCCGGTCAGCGCCGCCAGCCTGAGCGCCGAGGCGCTTGAGGAAGTGCAGAACTTCCTGGCTGCGATCGACGCCAATGACGACGTGCAGCACGTCTACGCCGGCCTGGTGGACTGAGCCGGCAATCCCCCGATCACGCATCGGCTTTGGGGCGATGGTGGCTGCACTACCATCGGGCCATGAATTCCATGACCGATTCCGCCGCCTCCATTGACGCCCTGGTCATAGGTGCCGGGCCGGTGGGCCTGTTCCAGGTCTTCCAGCTCGGCCTGCAGGGCGTGCGCGCGCACCTGGTCGATACCCTGCCCATGGTCGGCGGCCAGTGCGCCGAGCTGTACCCGCACAAGCCCATCTACGACATTCCCGGCATCCCGGTCTGCACCGGGCAGGAGCTGGTGCAGCGCCTGCAGGCGCAGATCGCGCCGTTCCCGCCGGTGTTCCATGGCGGCATGCAGGTGGCGCAGCTCGCGGCCGAGCCCGATGGGCGCTGGCGCGTGCAGCTGCAGCCGGTGCAGGGCGATGGCGCCGGCCCCGAGCTGGTGGTGCGCACCGTGTTCATCACCGCGGGCGTGGGCGCCTTCGTGCCCAAGCTGCTGCGGGCCGAGGGGCTGGAGAACCATGGCAGCCAGGTGCACTACCATCCGGCGCTGGACGATGCCTGGCTGCAGGCGCAGCGGGACCAGGGCCTGCGGCACATCGCCATCCATGGCGGCGATGAACCCGCCGTGCAGGCGGCCGTCAGCGCGGCGCGGCATCCGCTGCTGGCCGATTGCAGCGTTGCGCTGCTGTACCGGCGCGACCAGTTCAGCGCGCCCGAGCCACTGCTGGCCGAGCTGGCGGCGCTGCGCGAGCAGGGCCGCGTGCAGGTGGTCATCGGTATGCCGCAGCGCGCCAGCAGCGATGGCATCGGCCGCATGCAGGCCATCGATTACATGGATGCCGAGGGCGAGATCC
Source organism: Comamonas sp. (assembly GCA_050282565.1). Classification (GTDB taxonomy): domain Bacteria; phylum Pseudomonadota; class Gammaproteobacteria; order Burkholderiales; family Burkholderiaceae_C; genus Comamonas. The sequence continues at coordinate 31,331 of JBLZYV010000027.1, read as the reverse complement.
GCAGTCTGCCGGTGGACCAGCTCTGGGTCTACCTGGGCCTGTCGCCCAAGCTCGGGCCGTTGGCCGACTGGGGGCTGCAACTGGCGAAGAAGCAACTGGTGGTGGCGACCGACACCTTCCAGACCAGCGCCACGGCCATCTATGCGGCCGGCGACATCAGCAGCTACCCGGGCAAGCGCAAGCTCATCCTCACCGGCTTCTACGAGGCCACGATGGCGGCGCTGGCGGCGGTGGAGTACCTGAACGGCGCACCGCTGCTGCTGGAGTACACGACGACCAGCAAGCGGCTGCAGCAGCGGCTCGGGGTGCTGGTGCCGGAAGCTCCGGCGCCGTAGCGGCATGGCGCCGCCAGCGTATCAATCGTCATCGTCGTCGCGGTCGCGGTGCCAATGCCGGTGCGGATGGCGCCGCCACTGGCGCCAGCGCCGGTCATCGTCCTCCCAGCGCCACGACGGCTCGGCCTCGACCGGCGGCGCCACGAGCACCGGGCGCGGCGCATAGTAGGCAGGGGGCGGCGGGGCCGTGTACACGGGCGGCGGCGCATAGTAGGCCGGGGCAGATGGCACCACGGTGGCCGGTGCGCCTATGCCGATATCGACGTAGACCTCGCCCGCCGAGCCGGCGGTGGAGGCCATGGCAAGGGCTGCGGCCAGGGCCAGCGATGCATAGTTCATGGTGATCTTTCTGGAGACTTTCGGTGGTGTGGCAAGGGCCACTCCCTGGGTAACGGCGGCCCGTGCTCCCAGTTGACCGCGGGCGGTGTAACCGAAAGGCGCAGTTGCAAGCAGTTGGCAGGCAGGTGCCGAACCGAAGCCTCTGCTACGCGGGCAGGGCGCGCCAGCCGTGGTAGCCGATGTACAGCCCCACCAGCAGGATCAGCACGCCGGAAACATAGGGCGCCTTGCGCGCGAACTCGCCAAACCCGCTCCAGCGCTGGGAAACGTGCCTGACGCTGAGCGCGGCCAGCGCGCCCGAGGCCACCAGGGTCAGGGCCAGGCCGACGCTGAAACCCAACACCAGCGTCGCACCCAGTGCGATCTGCTTGAGCTGCAAGCACAGCAGCAGCACGGTGATCGAGGCCGGGCAAGGGATCAGGCCGCCGGTCAGCCCGAAGACCACGATCTGCCCGGTGGTGACGGGCCGGTCGGTGAAGCGGCGGCGGATGTCCTCCGCATGGGCGCGTTCATGGGCGTCCTGGTGGCTGTCACCATGGTCGTGGCTGTGGTGGTGGTCGTGCGCATGGTCATGGTGGTGTTGGTGGCCATGGTCATGATCGTGGTGCGCCGGGTGCCGATCGCTCCAGGTGCGCCACAGCATCCAGGCCGCGACGCCCAGGATCAGCAGCCCCGACGCCAGTTGCAGGTAGGGCTCGCTGGCCTCGGCGCTCCAGCGGTTGCCGAAATACAGCCCCGCCATGGCCACGGCCCAGACCACCAGGGTGTGCGAGATGGTGGCCGACAGCCCCAGCAGCACGGCTTGCGACAGCGTGCCGCGGATGGCCACGATGAAGGCCGCCATCATGGTCTTGGAGTGGCCCGGCTCCAGGCCGTGCAGGGCGCCGAGCGCGATCGCGCTGGGAATGAAAAACCAGGCATTGCCCTGTTGCAAGAGGGTCGAGAAATCAGTCATGGAGTCGTAGTTTTTGGGGTGCTGATTGCTGGCGATGATACTGTACCCCAGTATGGTAATGGTAGCCTTATGGCTTATTGACACGGAGAGGCCATATGCACACCATTCGAGACAAGGCCAGGCTGCTGGCGCGCGTCAGGCGCATCCAGGGCCAGGCGGCTGCACTGGAGCGCCAGCTGGACCAGGAGGGCGACTGCGTGGCGGTACTGCAGCAGATCGCCGCGATCCGCGGCGCCGTCAACGGGCTGATGGCGGCGGTGATCGAGGGCCACCTCACCGACCACCTGGTGCAGGAGCCCGAACTGCAGCGGCGCCAGCAGGAATTCGACGTGGTGGCCCAGGTGCTCAAGTCCTACCTGAAGTAGGCGGAGACCGCCGGATGCAATAAATCCGGCCTTCGATGGAATAAACCGCCAGGCCGGGCTGTTAACCGCAGGTCAACCCCAAGGAGAACTTCCATGACCCGCTTCGCATCCTTTTCCATCCTCGGCTCGGTGCTGCTGGCCGCCTGCACCATGGCGCCCAAGACCCAGGCGCAAGCCCCTGCCAGCGCCATGAACGGCGTGCTCGTCGGCCCCAACCAGATGACGCTGTACGTCTTCGACAAGGACGCGGCGGGCTCGGGCAAGAGCGTATGCAACGGCGGCTGCGCCACCAACTGGCCGCCGCTGATGGTGGCCGCCGGCGCCGCCGCCAGCGGCGACTGGAGCGTGGTGACGCGCGACGACGGCGGCAAGCAGTGGGCCTACAAGGGCCGTCCGCTCTACTTCTGGGTGAAGGACGCCAAGCCCGGCGACAAGACGGGCGACGGTTTCCTCAACAACGCCTGGCACGCTGCCAAGCCCTGATTGAGAGCGGCCTCGCGTGGATATCGACGCCGCCATCGCCCACATCCCGCGCCTGCGCCGCTACGCGCGGGCGCTGGTGGGCGATGCCGCGCGCGCGGATGATCTGGTGCAGGACACGCTGGAGCGCGCCTGCCAGAAATGGGCGCTGTGGCGGCCGCCTGCCGCCGCGCCCGCAGACCAGGTGCAGGCGGCGCTGCGCGGCTGGCTGCTCACGCTGATGCACAACCTGTTCGCCAACCAGTGGCAGCAGGCGGCGCGGCAGCGCACGGTGGACTGGGACGATGCCCCCGAGCCCGGGCACGACCCCACCTCGAACCTGGGGCTGCGGCTCGACCTGGAGCGCGCGCTGGCGCTGCTGCCGCCGCAGGCGCGCGAGGTGCTGCTGCTGGTGGCCATGGAGCAATGCAGCTATGCCGAGACGGCGCAGATGCTCGGCATTCCCATAGGCACGGTGATGTCCCGTCTGGCCCGGGCGCGCGAGCAGCTGCGGCGCCTGATGGAGGGCGAAGCGCCCTCGCGGGTGGTATTGAAGGCTGTCAAATGAAGGGATGCGATCGATGTCCATGAGCCGTCCCGACGAAACCACGCTCCATGCCTGGGTGGATGGAGAGCTTGCGCCCGAAAGCGCCGCCCAGGTGGCGCAATGGCTGGCGGAGCATCCTGGCGAGGCGGCCCGCATGGCCGCCTTCCAGGCGCAGCGCGCCAGCCTGCAGGCCCTGCATGCCCAGATGCTCGATGAACCGGTGCCGCTGCAGTTGCGCCGCGCGCTGCGCCGGCCGCCGCTGCAGTGGCGCTGGCAGCATGCGCTGGCGGCCGGGGTGATGCTCAGCCTGGGGCTGGGCCTGGGTTATGGCGCGGGCCATGGCCTGGGCGGCGGGGGCCGCGGCCCGCTGCCGCCGCAGGCGGGCGCGGTCGCGCAGCTACCGGCCTTCGTGCGCGAGGCGGCGGCGGCCCATGTGGTCTACGTGCCCGAACAGCGCCACCCCGTCGAGGTGGCGGCGCAGCAGCAGGCGCACCTGGTGCAATGGCTGTCCAAGCGGCTCGGGGTGCAGCTCAAGGTGCCGGTGCTCGATGCCCAGGGCTTCCAGCTGGTCGGTGGCCGGCTGCTGCCGGGCGAGGCCGGGCAGTCGCGCGCGCAGTTCATGTACGAGGATGGGGCCGGTGAGCGCGTGACGCTCTATGTCTCGGTGCTGCCGCAGGACAAGGCGGCTGCGGCGGCCGCTCCGGTGGCCTTCCAGTGGGCCCGCGAGGGATCGACCCAGGGCTTCTACTGGATCGACAGGCACCAGGGCTACGCGCTCAGCGCCGCGCTGCCGCGCGAGCGGCTGCAGGTGCTGGCCGATGCCGTCTACCGGCAGCTGGACTGAGGCGCAGCTCCCAACAAAAAGGCCAGTGCATGCACTGGCCTTTTTTTTGCTGCGGGGAGCGGTATCAGCGCACCAGCTCGTCGATCTTGCCGGGCACGCCGTTGAAGTCGTCGGCGCCTTCCAGTGCCGCCTTGCGCTTGGTGATGCTCTTCCAGCCGTCGGCAAAGGCCAGCTCGGCGTTGATCTTGATGAAGGCGATCTGGTCGGCCGGCGTGTCCTCTTCGGCGAAGATGGCGTTGGCCGGGCACTCGGGAATGCAGACCGCGCAGTCGATGCACTCGTCGGGGTCGATGACCAGCATGTTCGGGCCTTCGCGGAAGCAGTCCACGGGGCAAACGTCCACGCAATCGGTGTATTTGCACTTGATGCAGTTTTCGGTGACGACGTGAGTCATGAAATTCTTCTTTGCGGATTCAGATGAGCAGCCTGCGATTTTAGCGGTTTGCAAATAGCACAGTGAAGCACGGCGGTCACTCGACCAGCACGGCGCCCGAAGTCTTGTGGCTGGCGGTGTCCACCAGGATCATCGCGCCCAGCTGGCGCGCCTGCAGGAAGGGCGCGGCGGGAATGGCTTCCTGCAGCACCAGCTCCACGCGGCCGATGGCGTTGGGCTCCAGTTGCTCGGCGGCTTCGCGCTCCAGCGTCTGGATGGCGAGGCGGTGCAGCACGCGGCGCACCTTGGCCTTGACCCAGCGGTGGCCGTGCAGCGCCCAGTACACGCGGCCGGGCACCAGGGCCTCGTCGTCCATCCAGGCGACGGTGGCGGTGATCTCGCGGCTGGCGTTCCAGGCGGGCTGGACGGCCGGGGTGTCGAAATCATCGCCACTGGCGGCAGCAGCCGCTTTAGGGGCGGCAATGATCCAGTCGCCGCGCGAGACGTCGACCTCGCGGTCCAGCGTGATGCCGGCCGACAGGTTGGCATCCACGTTGCCGGGCACGCGCGCATGGTTCACGACCTGGGCGATCACCGCCTGCTGGCCGCTGGGCAGGATCTGCACCGCGTCGCCCACGCGGGCGCTGCCCGCGGCCACGCGGCCCCAGAACACGCGGCGGCCCTGGCTGGTGTCGGCCGACGACGAGAACTTCTCGACCCACTGCACCGGAAAGGCCAGCGGCAGGCCGGTGTCGGCCGGGGTGTTGGGCAGTTTTTCGAGGACTTCGAGCAGGCTGGGGCCCTGGTAGCCGGCCCAGCCGCTCTCGCGGCCCACCACGTTCCAGCCCTTGAGCGCGGAGACGGGGATGGTGGCTTCGACGGTGATGCCCGCGGCCTGCGCGAAGGCGGCCAGCGCGTTGCGGATGTGGGCGAAGGCCAGGGCCGGGTCCTCGATCGCGTCGAGCTTGTTCACCGCGAACACCAGCGCGTTGACGCGCAGCAGGTGCACCAGCAGGCTGTGGCGGCGGGTCTGGGCCAGCAGTTCGAGCTGCGGGTTCTTCCAGTCGAGCTTGGTGGCGTCGACCAGCACCACGGCGGCGTCGGCCTGCGACGCGGCCGTGACCATGTTGCGCGTGTACTGCTCGTGGCCGGGCGCATCGCCGATGATGAACTTGCGCTGCTCGGTGGCGAAGTAGCGGTAGGCCACGTCGATGGTGATGCCTTGCTCGCGCTCGGCGCTGAGGCCGTCGGTCAGCAGGGCGAGGTCGGTCTCGCCGCTCTTGGTGACGCCGGCCAGGTGGTCCTGCAGCACGGCCTTGCTGTCCACCAGCAGGCGGCCGATCAGCGTGCTCTTGCCGTCATCCACGCTGCCGCAGGTGATGAAGCGCAGCGCGGCGTCATGGTCGGTGTGGGTGGCGGGCTGCTGTGCGCCAGCAGTGGCGGAATGGGTCGTGGTCATCAGAAATATCCGTCTTTCTTGCGCTTTTCCATCGAGGCGTCGCTGGTCTTGTCGTCCATGCGGGTCGCGCCGCGCTCGCTCACTTCGGCAGCCAGGGTTTCGAGCACGATGTCGGCGGCCGTGGCGGCATCGCTTTCCACCGGGCAGGTGCAGGTGATGTCGCCCACGGTGCGAAAGCGCACGTCGCGGACTTCGATCTGCTCGCCGTCCCTGGGCGGCGTGAGTTCGGTCACCGGCACCAGCAGGCCCTTGCGCTCGACCACCTTGCGCTGGTGCGTGTAGTACAGCGAGGGCAGCTCGATCTGCTCGCGGTCGATGTACTGCCACACGTCCAGCTCGGTCCAGTTGCTGATCGGGAACACGCGGAAGTGCTCGCCCGGGGCGATGCGGGTGTTGAACAGCGTCCACAGCTCGGGGCGCTGGGCCTTGGGCTGCCATTGGCCGAAGCTGTCGCGGTGCGAGAAAATGCGCTCCTTGGCGCGGGCCTTCTCCTCGTCGCGGCGCGCGCCGCCGATCAGCGCGTCGAAGCGGAACTCCTCGATGGCCTCGAGCAGCGTGACCGACTGGTGCACGTTGCGCGATTCGCCGGGGTGGGCCAGGCGCACCGTGCCGCGGGCCATGCTGTCTTCCACGTTGCGCACGATGAGGTCGGCGCCGAGCTGCTTGGCGCGGAAGTCGCGGAAGTCGGTCACCTCGGGGAAGTTGTGGCCGGTGTCGATCATCAAGAGCGGGTAGGGCAGGCGGCCGGCGCCGAAGGCCTTTTCGGCGCACTTGAGCATGACCAGCGAGTCCTTGCCGCCGGAGAACAGCAGCGCCGGGCGCTCGAAGGCGGCGGCCACTTCGCGCAGGATGAAGATGGTTTCTTCTTCCAGCGCGTCCAGGTGCTGGTTGCTGAGCTGGTTCAGCACGGAAGTGTCAACACGGGCGTTCATTTGGTTTTCCAATCAAATCAGGTCAAATCGGGCTTTGACCCTTATGTAGCAAGCGCTAGTAGCTATCGTTTTTATCAATGGGCCAGGTGCAGGCCGCATTCGCGCTGTTCTTCGCCCTTGGTCGTGTCCACGTAGTCGAAGTTGTTGGGCAGGCCGTGGACCTCGCAGTACTGGTACAGGTCGCGGGACGACCAGTGCAGCAGCGGCGCCACCTTGATCAGACCGTCGGGGTTGATGCTGACCGGCTCCATCTGGGCGCGCACGGCGCTGTCGGTGGCGCGCAGCGCGGTGAACCAGACCTGCGGCGCGGTCTCGCGCAGGGCGCGGGCAAAGGGCTCAAGCTTGACCTCTTCGGTGAAGGCGGCGTGGCGCGGATCGTCCAGCGCGGGCGTGGGGCCTTCCACGGCCTCGCGGTGGGCGCGCGAGCGCAGCGGCAGGTAGATGCGCAGGTTGAGCTTGAGCTGCTTGGTCACCTCGTCGGCGAACTGGTAGGTGGCCTCGGTGTTGTAGCCGTTGTCCATCCAGATGACGGGCACATCGGGCTGCACCTGCGTGACCATGTGCAGGATCACCGCCTCGAACGGGCGGAAGTTGGTGGTGACGATGGCGTTCTTGCCCAGGCCCAGAGCCCATTTCACAAGGCCCGGGGCGTCGCGGCCCAGTTCGGCGTTGATGCGGGTGAGGTCGAGGGTGCTCATGCGGCCTCCTTGGCCGTATCGCGGGCGAACAGCGGGCGGGGCTGCAGCGCATCGCCCTGGTAGAAGCCGTGGTAGCGGGCGAACTGGCGCTCGGCGGCATCGGCGCTGAGGCCTTCGGCCAGCACGGCGCTGGTGAAGCCGCTGCGGGCCATCTGCACGAGCTGGTCAATCAGCACGTCGCCGGTGGCGCGGATGTCGCCGGTGAAGCCGTAGCGGCGGCGCAGCAGCACGGCCTGGCTGAAGGCGCGGCCATCGGTGAACTTGGGGAAGGAGAGCTCAATGCGCTCCACCCCTTGCAGCGCGCCGCTGGCGGCGATCTCGGGGAGCTCGGCGTCGTTGGCGATCTGCAGCGTCTTCAATTCGGCGTCGCTGGCGGGTACGGCGTTGGCAGCAATGATTTTCATGGCGTTCTTTTCGGAGGTCGGCTGCGTTATTCGGCCAGGGCTTCTTCGGCCAGCTTGGGGTGGCGGGCAGCGTTGGCGGCGGCCTTGAACGGGTCGTGGCCGATGCGGCGCAGCGCGTCGATGAAGAACTCGCCGGGCTTGCGCAGCTCGCGGAAGGTGGTCAGCACGGCCTCGATCACGTCGGGCACTTCGGCCGCCGAGAACGAGGGGCCCACGGCCTTGCCGGCGATCGCCGGGCCCGACAGGTTGCTTCCGTCGGCGCCGCCCAGCGTGATCTGGTACCACTCCTTGCCGTCCTTGTCGACGCCCAGGATGCCGATGTTGCCGCTGTGGTGGTGGCCGCAGCTGTTGATGCAGCCGCTCATGTGCAGGTCGATGGGGCCGAGGTCGAACACCTCGTCCAGGTCCTGGTAGCGCTCGGTCAGCGCTGCGGCGATGGGCAGCGAGCGGGCGTTGGCCAGCGCGCAATAGTCGCCGCCGGGGCAGGCGATCATGTCGGTCAGCAGGCCGATGTTGGGCTGGGCCAGGCCCAGGGCGCGAGCGGCTTCGTAGAGCGCCGGCAGGTCGGATGCGAAGACCCAGGGCAGCATCAGGTTCTGGTCGTGCGTCAGGCGCGCCTCGCCAGCCGAGAACTGGTCGGCGAGCTGGGCCAGCGCGTCGATGGTGTCGGCTTCGGCATCGCCGGGCGCAAAGCCCACGCGCTTGAACGACAGCGTGACGGCGCGCATGCCCGAAAGGCGGTGGCCGCGCACGTTCTGCTGGACCCAGCGCTGGTAGAGCTGGCCTTCGGTATTGACGCTCGAAGGCAGGTTGGCGGGCTTGAGCTCGGGCACCACGAAGTTGGCGGTCACGCGGTCCAGCTCGGCCTGGGTGATGGTGTGCGGGGCGCCGTCCTGCTCCAGGATGGCCTGGTACTCGGCTTCCACCGCGTCGATGAACTTCTGGCCTTCGCTCTTGACGAGGATCTTGATGCGGGCCTTCCACTTGTTGTCGCGGCGGCCGTAGCCGTTGTAGACGCGCACCACGGCCTCGATGTAGTTGAGCAGCTGGTCCCAGGGCAGGAACTCGCGCACCACCGAGCCGATGATGGGCGTGCGGCCCATGCCGCCGCCGACCTTGACGGTGAAGCCGACTTCGCCCGCGGCGTTCTTCTGGGCCTGCACGCCGATGTCGTACCAGCCGGTGGCGGCGCGGTCTTCGACGGAGCCGTTGAAGGCGATCTTGAACTTGCGCGGCAGGAAGGCGAACTCGGGGTGCAGCGTGCTCCACTGGCGCAGGATTTCGGCGAAGGGGCGCGTGTCGACGATGCCGTCCTCGGCGATGCCCTCGTAGGCTTCGCTGGTGATGTTGCGGATGGTGTTGCCGCTGGTCTGGATGCCGTGCATGTGCACGCTGGCCAGCAGGTCCATCACGTCGGCGGCCTTGGTGATCGGAATCCAGTTGAACTGCACGTTGGTGCGCGTGGTGAAGTGGCCGTAGCCGTACTTCAGCGGCGCGGCTGCCAGCGTCAGGCCGGGCTGGGCGGCCTGCAACTGGTCCTGCGTGGACTGGGCGTGGGCCAGCAGCTCGGGGCTGGGCTTGTCGTAGTCGCGGGCGATGCGGGCCAGCATGCGCAGCTGGGTGCTGCTGATCTCGCCGTAGGGCACGGCGATGCGGGCCATGGGCGCGTAGCGCTGGATGTACCAGCCGTTCTGCAGGCGCAGCGGCAGCAGTTGCTCGTCGGTCAGCTCGCCGCGCTGCCAGCGTTCGAGCTGGTCGCGGAACTGCTGGGCGCGGAGTTGGACGAATTCACGGTCGAAGTCGGTGTATTGGTACATCGCAGGTGGGCTGTTCTCGGGGGATGCGATGTACTGTAGAGAATCTTTATATAAACTCAAACGAATTTTTTGGCTTGCATATATGCGTTTGAGTTATTTGAAAACCGCATATGCATGGACGCAATCCGCATGAGCCGCGGCAGCCGGGGTGCAGCGCGGTGTCAGGCGCAGCGGTCGCTGGCGATGGCCAGCGCCAGCTCGTTCGGCAGCGGCAGCGGCTCGCCGTGCAGGCGCGCGGCCAGCAGCTCGGCGCCGAGCAGGGCCCAGGTGAGGCCGCGCGAGCCCAGCGCGGTGTTGACCCACAGGTGCGGCCCAGCGGCCGGCACCGGGCCGACGACCGGCAGCCGGTCGGCCGAGGTGCAGCGCACCTGGGCCCAGACGAAGGCATCCGCCATGCCCGGTGCGTAGCGCTGCGAGGCCGTGGGCAGCAGGGTCTGCAGCTTGGCCTGGTTTTCGGCGCGGGCGGCCTGCTGGTCGGCAGCCGTGGGCGGCAGCACGTCGCAGCCGCGCTCGAAGGTGGAGCCCATGATCCAGCCGGGCTCGCCGCCGTCGCGCGCAAAGCGCGGTATCCAGCTGCCATGGCCATTGATGGGAAAGCTGGTGGCATCATTTTTGATAGCTGCCAGCGCTTTCCCCATAAGGACTTGACCCCGAATTGACCGTAAATCCATGCTGGCGGGCAGCCAGCGGCGCGAATGCGGGCCGGCGCAAACCACGACCAGGTCGGCCGAGGCCAGCAGCCGGCCGTCGGCGGCGCCGATCCGCCATTCCTCATCTTCGGCCTGCCAGGCGATGCTGGCGACCGGGCTGTCGCCCTGGAGGCGGATGCCTTTGTGCGCCAGCAGCGCCTGCACCAGCCGGGCCGGGCGCAGCCAGCCGCCCTGGGGGTGCCAGAGGGCGTCATCGCCGGCGGGCAGCTCTGCCTGGGCCAGCACGGCTGCATCGGCCGGGCGGCTCCAGTCCAGCAGGGCGGCATCGTCCTGCCAGGCCTGCGGCAGCGCATGCGCGCCCTTGCCCAGGCGCCGCTCCAGCACGCCGGTGGGCAGCCAGTCGGTGCCGGGCTGCAACAACTGCTCGGCCCAGAAGCGGGTGCAGCGCAGGCCGCTGCGGGTCAGGCGCGAGAGCACCGCGTCGTCGCGGCTGGTGTGCGGCGCAAAGATGCCGGCCGGCAGGCCGGACGCGCCCTGGGCGGGTTCGGCGGCGGCGTCCAGCACCGTGACCTGCCAGCCGCGCAGCGCCAGCTGCTGCGCCGTGGCGGCGCCCGCGATGCCGGCGCCGATGACGGCGCAGCGCCGCGTGGCGGGCAGGGGCGGGGCAGGCTGCGTCCACAGCGGTTTTCTGCGCGGCTGCCAGGCAGGGCTGAACACCGCCTGCAGGTTGTGGCGCTTGGGCGGCACGCCCTGGGCCTTGTGCACGGCAAAGCCACACTGCTCCAGGTCGCGGCGGATCTCGCCGGCGGCGCACCAGGTCGAGAGCCGGGTGCCGGGGCGGCAGCAGCGCGCCACGGCCTTCAGGGTGTGCAGGCTCCAGATGTCGGGGTTCTTGGCGGGGCTGAAGCCGTCGAGGTAGACCGAGTCGGCCACCAGCTCGTGGTGGCGCAGGCTGCGCTGCGCATCGCCCACCAGCAGCGTCAGCTGTACGCGCCCGCCGTCAAAGCGCAGCCGGTGCGTGCCGGGCAGCAGGCCCCAGCACTGGGCGGCCAGCAGTTCGCCCAGCGGCTGCAGCTGCGGATGCTGCGCGCAGTGGCGCAGCAGGTCGGCGGGAGCCACGGGCCAGGCTTCGGTCGAGACGAAATGCAGCAGCGGGGGCCGGGCGGGGTCTTGCCGCCAGGCATGCCAGGTGACGAGAAAGTTCAGCCCGAAGCCGAAGCCGGTTTCCAGCACCGTCCACTGCGGCTGGTTGGCCCAGGCCGCCGGCAGGCCGCAGCCCTGCAGGAAGACCTGCTCGGGTTGCGCCAGCCCCTGCGCGGCTTCGGTGTGGTAGCGGTCGCCAAAGCGCGGGCTGTAGGGCGTGCCGTCGGGCAGCCACTCGATGGGTTCAGCCATGGGCGGGCTCCAGGGCCGGCAGCGGCCGGGCGCGGGCCGTGACGTAGCGCAGCATGCCCACGAAGGCGATGGCGGCGCAGGCCAGCGCCACGGCGGCTCCGGCCCAGAAGGCGGCGGGCGAGCCGTGCAGCGCATTCGGGTGCGGGCCATAGGCGGCGACAAAGCCGCCGAACAGGCCCAGGCCCCACAGCAGCACGCAGTACACCGCCAGCGGCGCCAGCGTGATGCGGTAGCAGCGCAGCACGAAGATGCACACGGTCTGCACGCCGTCTGCCAGGTGGTACAGCGCGACCCAGGCCAGCAGCCCCGTGGCCAGCGCGACCACGGCCGGCGTCTCGGAATAGATGTCGGCCACCCACGGCCGTGCAACAAAAAGAAGAGCGGCCAGCGCAAGCGCCATGAGCGCTGCAGCCCGAATTCCTGTCCATGCCGTGGCGCGGGCCCGGGCCTCGTCGCCGGCGCCGCGCCACCAGCTCACGCGCGCGCTGACGGCAATGCCCACCGACAGCGGCACCATATAGAGCAGGGCCGCCACGTTGGCCGCGATCTGGTGCGCGCCCGAGGCGGCCGTGCCGATGCGGGCGATGAACAGCGCCATCAGCGTGAACGAGGTCACCTCCACCAGCACCGACAGCGCCGTGGGCACGCCCAGGCGCAGGAACTCGCGCAGCGTGGGGCCGTGCGGCGCCTCCAGCCGGCGCCAGAGATGGAGTGGCGCGTACAGCGGCTGCGTGCGCAGCAGCCAGGCGCCCACCACGAACAGGAAGGCGGTGACCGCGAGCGTCGCCCAGGCGCAGCCGACCACGCCCATGGCCGGCAGGCCGAAGCCGCCGAAGGTGAACCAGACTGACAGGGGCAGCTTGACCAGCAGCGAGCACAGCTGCAGCCAGGTGACGAGCTGGGGCCGGCCCAGCGCCTGGTTGAGCGTGCTGAACACGCGGAACAGCAGGGCGCCCGGCAGACTGAAGCCGACGATGGCCAGGTACTCGGCCACCAGCGGGCGCAGCTCCTGCGGGATCTCGGTGCGCCGCAGGATGGGATCGGGCCAGAACAGCACGCCCATGCCAAGCACGGTAGCGGCCAGGCACAGGTAGAGCGATTGGCGCAGCGACGGCCCCAGGTCGGCCAGCCGGCGGGCGCCATGCATCTCGGACCAGACCGGCAGCAGGGCTTGCAGCAGGCCCATCAGCGAGACATAGACGCTGACATAGATGGCCGAGCCCACCGACAGCGCGGCCAGCGCCAGCTCGGAATGGCGGCCGGCGACGATGGTGTCCACCACGCCGAAGCCCATCACCGCGATCTGCCCGGCGAACACCGTGCCTGCGTGCCGGGCCATGACGGAGAGGTCGCTGCCCTGCCGGGTGTCTGGGCTCATTTACGGTTGGCGCCGGTACAGCACGATGGCTGCATCCCGGTCAGTCGGGCGGCGCACGGCGGTGACTTCGCGCCAGCGCGCGTCGTCGGGGCGCAGGAAGGCATGGCCGTCCACCGAGATGGCCAGCCAGCGGCACTGTGCGGCGGCGGGGTCTTCGGCGCGCTCCAGCCGCCAGGGCTGCTCGGTGCGGTGCGTCTGCATCGCAACGATCTGGGCGCGGCTCAGGTCCTGGAAGGCGATGCAGGGGCTGCCGGCGCCCACGACCTGCTCCATCAGGGCCATCTGCGCGGTGTAGCTGCGGGCAAAGTCCAGCATGGGCAGCCACAGCGTCATCATCAAGATCCAGCTCAGCACCGTGCCGCCGGCCGGCAGCACCAGGCTGCGCCAGATCTCGGGCCGGTTGCGTTTGGCGCGCCAGTACACCAGCAGGCACCAGGCCGCGGTGGCGGCCAGTGCCAGCAGCAGCGGCAGCAGCGAGAACTCGGCGGTGAAGCCGGGCGCCAGCCGCGCCACGTTGGCCGCGGGCTTGGGCGGCACGCCGGTCTGCACCGAGATCCAGATCACCCAGATGGTGAGCGCCGCCACGCTGAAGAACAGCAGCGTGAACCAGTCGATCAGCGCGGCCATCGCGTGGCGGAAGGTCGGCAGCGCAAAGGCCGCCAATGCGGCGAAGGCCGGCAGGCCGAGCAGCAGGGCACGGTCTGCCGGCACGGTGACCACGGTGTCGATCAGCGCCAGCAGGCCCAGCCAGATCGGCAGCCACAGGTGGCGGTGCAGGAAGTGGCGGTTGGCGATCTGGCGGCGCCAGATCCACAGCGACCACAGCGCCAGCGGCCAGGCCGGCCAGGCGAACCAGAGCACCAGCTCGAGGAAGTCGTGCGGCTTGCGGAATTCGGCAAAGGGCAGCAGCCGCCACTGCCATTGGTCGAAATAGGCCGCCAGCGCGCATGCAGCAAGCGCAAGGCATGCAAAAACAATAGCGGCGGTGCGCGTGGAGCGGCGCTGGGGCTCATCCACCGGCGCCAGCGCCAGCAGCAGCGCGGCGCCCAGTCCATAGAGCAGCGCGAAGGTGGGCGCGCCGCTCAGCGCCAGCATGAACAGGCCCAGGGCCGCCGCGGCCAGGGCGCCGGCCAGGCGGCGTGGGATCGATGCCGCCGCGAAGAAGACGAAGGCCACCGCGGCGAGCTGCACCACATAGCTGCTGCTCTCGTGCGAGGGCTGGGCCAGGCCCAGGCAGGCGATCAGCGCCAGCAGGCCGCCGTCGGCCATGGCGCGGGCATAGTCCACCGCGCGGGCTTCGCCGCCGAAGGCGAACGCGACCGGGCCGGCGCCCGGGCTGCGGGCCAGGTAGTACACCGCGTACCAGGTCGCCATCAGCGCCAGCCACAGCAGCACGGCAAAGGGCAGGCGGCTGGCCAGCTCGGGGCCCATCAGCCCGCCCAGGGCCTGCATGGCCCAGGCGCTGAGCCAGTAGGGCAGCAGCCCCTCGGTGTCGGGCGACATGCCGAACAGCGTGGGCGCGAGCCACGAGGTCTCGCCGCGGCTGAGCGCCAGTCCGTAGCCGTAGGTGGTGATGTCGAGGCTCTTCCACGGCGCGCGCCCCAGGAAGCCCGGCAGCACGTAGGCGAAGCACAGCAGCAGCAATAGCAGCCGGGGCAGCGGGCGCACGGCGCTTTGCGGGACGATGGCGGGGGTCGGGTAGTTCACGCGGTGAAGGCGCTCAGGAAAAGGGGACCGGGACGGCCCAACAAAAAAAGGCAGAACGCTGTGAACGAACTGCCTTTTTGAAGCTTTTGCAGCCTGCGGCACACCTGCTGGCAGGCATGCCACACGACTATCACCTCATTACTTCTTGCCGAAGCGATTGCGGAAGCGCTCGACGCGGCCGCCCATGTTGTCCACGGACTTCTGCGTGCCGGTGTAGAAGGGGTGCGACTCGGACGAGGTGTCCAGCTTGAACAGCGGGTATTCCTTGCCTTCGAAGGTCTCGTTTTCCTTCGTGTTCACGCACGAGCGGGTCACGAACTTGAAGCCGTTGGACAGGTCCACGAACAGGACTTCGCGGTAGTTGGGGTGAATGCCTTCTCTCATGATCTTCCTTGCCAAGTGCGGGAGCCGTGCAGAACCCGGCGCAACCTTTGCGCCGCATGAAAATTCCACATACTTTCCGCAGAAAAAAGCCCTCTATTATTACATATCAGCCGCCGCGGCGCATCATGTCGAAGAATTCGCTGTTGTTCTTCGTCGCCTTCATGCTCTTGATGACCATTTCCATGGCCTCGATCTCGTCCATGTTGTACATGAACTGGCGCAGGATGCGGGTCTTCTGCAGGATCTCGGGCGACAGCAGCAACTCTTCACGGCGCGTGCCGCTCTTGTTCAGCTCGATGGCCGGGAACACGCGCTTTTCATACAGGCGGCGGTTCAGGTGCAGTTCGCTGTTGCCGGTGCCCTTGAATTCCTCGAAGATCACTTCGTCCATGCGGCTGCCGGTATCGACCAGCGCGGTGGCGATGATCGTGAGCGAGCCGCCTTCTTCCACCTTGCGCGCCGCGCCGAAGAAGCGTTTGGGACGCTGCAGCGCGTTGGAGTCGACACCGCCCGACAGCACCTTGCCCGACGAGGGCACGACGTTGTTGTAGGCGCGGGCCAGGCGGGTGATGGAGTCCAGCAGGATGACCACGTCCTTCTTGAGCTCGACCAGGCGCTTGGCGCGCTCGATCACCATCTCGGCCACGTGCACGTGGCGCGTGGCGGGCTCGTCGAAGGTGGAGGCGATGATTTCGCCCTTGACCGAGCGCTGCATCTCGGTCACTTCTTCGGGGCGCTCATCGACCAGCAGCACCATCAGGTGCACGTCGGGATGGTTGGCCGTGATGGAATGGGCGATGCTCTGCATCATCATGGTCTTGCCGCTCTTGGGCGGTGCGACGATCAGCGCGCGCTGGCCGCGGCCGATGGGGGCGATGATGTCGATGATGCGGCCGGTGATGTTCTCCTCGCCCTTGATCTCGCGCTCCAGCCGCATCTGCTCCTTGGGGAACAGCGGCGTGAGGTTCTCGAACATCACCTTGTGCTTGTTCTGCTCGGGCGGGCCGCCGTTGACGGAGTCAAGCTTGGTCAGCGCGAAGTAACGCTCGCCGTCCTTGGGCGTGCGCACCTCGCCTTCGATCATGTCGCCGGTGTGCAGGTTGAAGCGGCGCACCTGGCTGGGCGAGATGTAGATGTCGTCGGTGCTGGCGGTGAAGCTCGTGTCGAGGCTGCGCAGGAAACCGAAGCCGTCGGGCAGGATTTCCAGCACGCCGTCGGCAAACACCTGTTCCCCGGCCTTGGCGCGCTTCTTGATGATGGCAAACATCAGTTCCTGTTTGCGCATGCGGCCGACGTTGTCGATCTCAAGCTCTTCGGCTTGCTTGAGGACTTCAGACACGTGCAGTGCCTTGAGTTCGTTTAAGTGCATCAATAGACTCCTGCCAGGAGTGACGACAGAAATGGGAAGGAATGGAGAAGGGCGGGCAGCCTGGGGCTGCATTTGATTGCGAGAATCGCAAAGCCCGGATGATCAGTGGTGATCTTGGGAAGGCAGATCGATGATCTAGCCAAATATTATAGACACTAAATCGCCAATGGCCCGCCTGTGCGGTGGCGGCGGTTCGAAAAAATGTCGTTATCGTGAATATCGCCCACGCGGCGGGGGAGGGGTAAGGGCGGAGCCGCCTGCCAGGCAGGGCCTGCGGGGCGGCTCCGGGAGGGCGTCAAGCGAGCTGCTCGTCCAGGAAGGCGACCAGTTGCGACTTGTTCAGTGCGCCCACCTTGGTGGCGGCCAGCTGGCCGTTCTTGAACAGCATCAGCGTGGGAATGCCGCGGATGCCGAACTTGGCCGAGATGGCGCGGTTCTCGTCGACGTTCACCTTGGCGATCTGCAGGCGGCCCTGGTAGGTGGTGGCCGCTTCTTCCAGCACGGGGGCGATCATCTTGCAGGGGCCGCACCACTCAGCCCAGAAATCCACGAGCACATTGGTGTTGGGTTGCAGCACATCGGCTTCAAAAGTCGTTTCGCTGGTGTGCTTGATCAGAGAGTCCGTCATGAAAGAGTCCTTTTCTCGATGGGAGATAGCCTGCAATTGCGGCCATTGTGACAGAAACCAAGGGCCTGCTCTTCGAACATTGCTATGGTGGCGATAGCTTTGCGCGGCCTGAATCAGCGCACAATATCGCCCCCGTGACACCTATTGGATTGAGCATGCACACAGCCCCCGTTTCCTTGCAGCACTGCCGCGTCGCCATCGTCGGCGCGGGCCCGGCGGGCCTGATGGCGGCCGACGAGCTGGCGCGGCACGGCGTGGCCTGCGACGTCTTCGACGCCATGCCGTCGGCGGGCCGCAAGTTCCTGCTGGCGGGCATAGGCGGGCTGAACCTGACGCATTCGGAGGACCTGGCGGCGTTCGTGCAGCGCTTTGGCGCGCGCGAGCCGCAGGTGGCCGGCTGGCTGGCCGATTTCGGCCCGGCGCAGCTGCGCGACTGGAGCGCTGCGCTGGGCATCGAGACCTTCGTCGGCACCTCGGGCCGGGTCTTTCCGAAGGAAATGAAGGCCGCGCCCCTGCTGCGAGCCTGGCTCTCGCGGCTGCGCGGCGCGGGCGTGCGGCTGCACATGCGCCACCGCTGGACGGGCTGGGACGAGGCCGGCGCGCTGCAGTTCGACACGCCGCAGGGCCCGGTGCAGGTGCAGCCGCAGGCCACCCTGCTGGCGCTGGGCGGCGCGAGCTGGCCCAAGCTGGGCTCGGACGGCAGCTGGGTGCCAGCGCTGGAGCAGCGGGGCGTGCGGGTGGCGGCGCTGCAGCCGGCCAACTGCGGTTTCGACGTGGGTTGGTCGCCGTACTTTGCCGACAAGTTTGCCGGCCAGCCGCTCAAGTCGGTGGCCATGTCCTTCGTTGACGCGCAGGGCCGGGCCTGGCAGCGCAAGGGCGAATTCGTGGCCACGCGCACCGGCGTGGAAGGCAGCCTGGTCTATGCGTTGTCGGCTGCGCTGCGCGACACGATCGCGACGCAGGGCCGGGCGCTTTTCTTCCTGGACCTGTTGCCGGACTGGACGGCCGAACGCGTGGCGGCCGAGGTGGCGCACCCGCGCGGCTCGCGCAGCCTCAGCAGCCACCTCAAGAGCCGGCTCAAGCTCGATGGCGTCAAGGCTGCGCTGCTGTTCGAGGTGCTGGGCAAGAGCGGCATGCAGGATGCGGCGCTGCTGGCCCGCGCGATCAAGGCCCTGCCGCTGACGGTGGTGGCGCCGCGCCCGGTGGACGAGGCCATCAGCACTGCGGGCGGCGTGGCCTTCGAGGCGCTGGACGGCAAGCTCATGAGCGCAGCGGTGCCGGGCCTGTTCTGCGCGGGCGAGATGCTGGACTGGGAGGCTCCCACCGGCGGTTACCTGCTGACAGCCTGCATGGCCAGCGGCGTGCGCGCGGCGCGCGGGATGGTGGAATACCTGGGAAAGTCGGCTGCCTGAAGAAGCTCAGGAGCGCTGGAGATGACGGGTGACGAGCCTTACCCTCGGCACTGGATTCACAGTTAGGGCTGCTTGGTTCCCCACCTGACCCGGTTGGCCGCTTCACCATGCGAGGAGGCCCGTCGGGTTCGGATTCTACCCAAAGAAACATGACCGCCCGGCCATCATCACCTTAATTTCTGTGTGGCAGCGAGGCCGTAGAATGCCCGGCTATGTCTTATCTCGTACTCGCCCGCAAGTACCGGCCTCGCAATTTTTCGGAAATGGTGGGGCAGGAGCATGTCGTGCAGGCGCTTACCAATGCGCTGACCCAGCAGCGCCTGCACCATGCCTACCTGTTCACCGGCACGCGCGGCGTGGGCAAGACCACGGTCTCGCGCATCCTGGCCAAGTCGCTGAACTGTACCGGGCCGGATGGGCAGGGCTCCATCACCGCCAGCCCCTGCGGCGTGTGCGCGGCCTGCACCGACATCGACAGCGGCCGCTTTCCCGACTACACCGAGCTGGACGCGGCCTCGAACCGCGGCGTGGACGAGGTGCAGGGCCTGCTGGAGCAGGCGGTCTACAAGCCGGTGCAGGGGCGCTTCAAGGTCTTCATGATCGACGAAGTGCACATGCTGACGAACACGGCCTTCAACGCCATGCTCAAGACGCTGGAGGAGCCGCCCGAGTACCTCAAGTTCGTGCTCGCCACGACCGATCCGCAGAAGGTGCCGGTCACCGTGCTGTCGCGCTGCCTGCAGTTCAACCTGCGCCCGATGGCGCCCGAGACGGTGCTGCAGCACCTGACGGCGGTGCTGGACAAGGAAGCCATCCCCGCCGAGCCGCAGGCACTGCGCCTGCTGGCCCGGGCCGCGCGCGGCTCGATGCGCGATGCGCTGTCGCTCACCGACCAGGCCATCGCCTTCGGCGCCGGCCAGCTGCAGGAAGCCGGCGTGCGCCAGATGCTGGGCAGCGTGGACAGCAGCTATGTCTACCGCTGCATCGACGCCCTGGCGCAGGGCGACGGCGCCGCGCTGGTGGACATCGTCGACACGCTGCGCCTGCAGGGGCTCTCGGCCGCCGCCACGCTCGAGGACATGGCCACCAGCCTGCAGCGCATGGCGGTGTTCCAGGCCGTGCCCGACAAGGCGCGCGCCGCGATGGACTCCACCGACCCCGACGAGGCCGAGCTGCTGCGACTGTCGCAGGCGATGGCGCCGGACGAGACGCAGCTGCTCTACAGCATCTGCCTGCACGGGCGCGGCGAACTGGGGCTGGCCCCCGACGAATACGCCGCGCTGACCATGACGCTGCTGCGCCTGCTGGCCTTCAAGCCCGCGGACGCACTGGCTGAAAAAAAAACACCATCTGACGGCGTAGCCGCGCTTGCAGATTCCAGGCAAAAACCGGCTCCGACGCAGAATCCACCTGCGCCAGAAGCTCCGATAGTTGTAGCAAAAAACCCGCCACCCGCTGCTCCGCCGGTGGTGCAGCCGGCGCCTGCGCCCGCCGTGCAAGCGGCGCCTGCGCCCGAGGCCGCGAGCGCCCCGCCGGCGCTGAAGCTGCCGGTGCGCACGCCCGAGGACCTGATCCCTTCGCGCCCCGTGGCGCCTGCCGCTGCAGTGCCTGCCGTAGCCGAAGCGCAGCCGCCTGCGGCCGAAGAGCCGGACGAGGAAGCGACCTACGAGGCTGAAGGCGACGATGGGGCGCAGGACAGCCCGCCGCCCTACGACGGCCCGCCCGACGAGGCCTACTGGGACGGCGCCTATGGCGACGATGCGCCGCCGCCGGAAGCTCCGGCGCAGCACGCGGCCGACGCCCCCCTGGTGGAGCTGCCCGTGCAGGAGCCGGAGCTCTCGCCGTACGACCGGCCCACGCCGGGCGCGGGCGACTCCATGGTGCGCGTGCCGGCCGAATTCACGCCGTCGCCGGAAGGCGATTTCTGGCATACCACGGTGCAGAAGCTGGTGGCAGAGGAGGCGATCACCGCCGTCACCCGGCAGCTCGCGCTGCGCTCGCAGCTCATGGCGCGCGAGGGCGACTGCTGGCGCCTGCAGGTCGATCTGGAGTCGCTGGCGCAGCCGGCCACGGTGGAGCGCCTGCGCACCGCGCTGGTGGCGGCCGGCCTGGCCGGGCGCATCGAAGTCGCGCGCGGGCCGGTCAGCGACTGCCCGGCGCGGCGCAATGCCCATGCGGCCCAGCTGCGCCAGCGCGCCGCCGAGGCGCTGGTGCAGGGCGACCCGTACGTGCGCTCGCTGGTGGAGCAATTTGGGGCGAAAATAGTGCCCGGTAGCATCCAGCCTGTGTGATGCAGCTATAGATTTTTTTTCCCAATCTCAAGGATCTTTCCATGTTCAACAAAGGACAACTCGCCGGTTTGATGAAGCAGGCCCAGGCCATGCAGGACAACCTGAAGAAGGCGCAGGACGAGCTGGGCAATATCGAGGTTGAAGGCGAATCCGGCGCGGGCCTGGTCAAGGTGGTCATGACCTGCAAGCACGACGTCAAGCGCGTGACCATCGACCCCAGCCTGCTGGCCGAGGACAAGGACATGCTCGAGGACCTGGTGGCCGCCGCCTTCAACGCCGCGGTGCGCAAGGCCGAGGAAACCTCGCAGGAAAAGATGGGCAAGATCACGGCCGGCATGCCCGGCCTGCCCGGCGGCATGAAGTTCCCCTTCTAAACGCAGGGCCTGCCTGCAGCCATGTCTGACAGCAATGCCATGGACACCCTGGTGCAGGCGCTGCGGCGCCTGCCGGGCGTGGGCGTCAAATCGGCGTCGCGCATGGCCTTCCACCTGCTGCAGAGCGACCGCGAGGGCGCCGAGCTGCTCTCGCGCGCGCTGCATGAGGCGGCCGCGCGCGTGCGCCACTGCGAGCGCTGCCACACCTTCACCGAGCACCCGGTCTGCGACACCTGCCTGGACGCCGGCCGCGACGCCGCGCGCCTGTGCGTGGTGGAGACGCCCGCCGACCAGGCCGCACTGGAGCGCACCGGCGCCTACAAGGGCCTGTACTACGTGCTGATGGGGCGGCTGTCGCCGCTCGACGGCGTGGGGCCGCGCGACATCGGCGTCGAGCAGCTGCTGGCGCGGGCCAGCGATGGCGTGGTGCAGGAGGTGATCCTGGCCACCAATTTCACCGCCGAGGGCGAGGCCACGGCCCACGTCATCGGCGAGGCGCTCACCCGCCGCGGGCTGCAGGTCACGCGGCTGGCGCGCGGCGTGCCCATAGGCAGCGAACTCGAATACGTGGACCTGGGCACCATCGCCCACGCGCTGGCCGACCGGCGCTGAAGCTTTAAAAAATATAGCGGCTGGCGCTTGCCATTCCTTGGTTTCAGATGATTTCTGTCTGAAATGCTAGGAGTGGCAAGCGCCAGCCGCTATTGTTTTTCAATAGCGCTGCGCGGAATCAGCGCTTGGCGGTCTTCTGGCCGGCGCCGGACTTGGCCGCGGCCGTCTTGCTGGCGGCGGTCTTAGGCGCAGGCTTGGCGGCGGCCTGCTTGGTGGCCTTGGCGTTGCCGCGGGGCTGGGCCTTGGCCGTGGCGCGCGGCGCGGCGTGCTTGCCCTTGGCGCCGCGGCGCGGCTGGGCGCGTTCTTCCGGCTCTTCCTGGGCGACCAGCCGGGGGGCGGGCGCACCGAGCTTCACTGGCAGGTACAGCACCACCTGGTGGCCGGCCTTGAAGCCGGACTTGACGCCGACATCGTTCCAGTCGGCGACCTGGGCCGCGGTCATGCGGTAGCGGTGGGCCACCTTGGCCACCGTGTCGCCCTTGCGGGCGCGCACCGTGGTGCGGCGGTTGACGATCTCGGGCGTGAGCGCGATGCGGGCGTTGTCGGCCACCTGGCTGGACACGTCCTGCTGGGCCGTGGAGCGCGGCACCATCAGCGCCGAGCCGGCCTTGATGGCCATGCGCGGCGGGATGTTGTTGACGCTGCGCAGGTCGCCCTCGGACATGCCGATCATGCCGGCCGCGGCGGCCACCGTCATGGTGGTGGGCGCGGTCCAGACCGTCCAGCTCGCGTACTGGCCCTTCTCGTGCGCCTGCAGGTTGCGCTTGAAGACGTTGGCGTTGTCCCAGGGCAGCAGCACCTGCGGCGTGCCCGAGGCCAGGATCACCGGCTTGTTGAACGAGGGGTTGAGCGACTTCAGCTCGTCGAGGCTGATGCCGGCGAGCTGCGCGACCAAGGCCACGTCGATGTCGCGGTCGATGGGCACGGCCTGGAAGTAGGGGTGGTTCTCGATCGTCGGCAGCTCGGCCTGGAAGCGCTCGGGGTGGGCGATCAGGTTCTTGACGGCCTGCAGCTTGGGCACGTAGTTGCGCGTCTCCTCGGGCATCTGCAGCTCGGGGTAGGTCAGGCCCAGGCCGGCGCGGCGGTTCTTCTCCAGCGCGCGGCCGACGCTGCCTTCGCCCCAGTTGTAGGCGGCCAGCGCAAGCTGCCAGTCGCCGAACATGCCGTAGAGCTTCTGCAGGTAGTCCAGCGCCGCGCGGGTCGAGGCCAGCACGTCGCGCCGGTCGTCGCGGAACATGTTCTGCTTGAGGTCGAAATAGGTGCCGGTGGCCGGCATGAACTGCCACATGCCCGCGGCCTTGGCGCTGGAGACGGCCTGCGGGTTGTAAGCGCTCTCGATGAAGGGCAGCAGCGCCAGCTCGGTCGGCATGTTGCGGCGCTCCAGCTCCTCGACGATGTGGAACATGTACTTGCGCGAGCGCTCGGTCATGCGCAGGATGTAGTCGGGGCGGTTGGCGTACCACTGCTCCTGGTTGGAGACCAGGCCCGAATCCAGGTCGGGCATGGCGAAGCCGCGGCGGATGCGGTCCCAGATGTCCTCGGGCACGGCCAGGTTGGCGACGCCGGGCTGCTGGATGCGGGCCGGATCGATCGGGCGCAGCGGGCCCACGGGGTAGTTGGGCGTGGTGCCGGCGGCGCTGGCGGTCTTCGCTTTGGAGGCATCGCCCGCGTTGTTGCCGGTGGTGGCGCAGCCGGTCAGCAGCAAAAGGGCGGAGAGGGCCGACAGGCCCCAGTGGTGCATCAGTTTCATCAGAACTCGTTTTTCCAGCGGCGCAGCGCGGCCAGCACGGACACGGGGTCCTCGGCCTGGGTCTGCGCGTCGTAGTGGCGGGCGGCCTGTGCCACGGCGGGCACGGCGCAGCGCAGGAAGGGGTTGATCCGTTGCTCCTGGGCAATGGAGGAGGGCAGCGTGGGCTGCCCCTGGGCACGCAGCTGGCGGCAGTGCGCGGTGTAGTCGGCCAGGTCGCGGCTGGCAGGCTCCACGGCCTGGGCAAAGGCAAGGTTGGACAGCGTGTACTCATGGGCCGCGCACACCCGGGTGGCCCCGGGCAGCGCCGCCAGCGCGCTGAGCGAGGCATGCATCTGCGCAGGCGTGCCCTCGAACAGCCGGCCGCAGCCCGCCGAGAACAGGGTGTCGCCGCAAAAGAGCAGCGGCTGGCCGTCCACGTCGGGGCAGAAGTAGGCCACGTGGCCCGCCGTGTGGCCGGGCACGTCGATGACCTGCCAGGCCAGGCCCAGTGCCTCTACCACGTCGCCGCCTTTCACGGGCTCGAAGGGCTGGGGGATGGACTCGCGTGCCGGGCCCCAGACCGGGGCGCCGGTGGCGGCGCGCAGTTCGGCCACGCCGCCGACATGGTCGCCGTGGTGGTGGGTTACTACAATGCGGCACAGGGTCAGACCCTGTGCCGACAGCGCCTGCAAGACCGGCGCTGCGTCGCCAGGGTCGACCACCAATGCCTGTCTGCCGTCGCGCAGCAGCCAGATGTAGTTGTCGGAGAACGCAGGCAGGGGTAGCAGTTTCATGAGCGAGCAAATTATAGGCATTGAGCGTTGGTGGAATCAGCCCCTGGGCCGCTACTTGCTGGACTGGGAACAGACCTGCTATGACGACGCGGTGGCGAACGTCTTCGGCTTCCACAGCCTGCAGCTGGGCTGTTTCCCTCTGCAGGGCCTGCGCTGCAACCGCATGCCGCACCGCTGGCTGGCGCTGGAGCCGCAGGAAGCGCAGCAGCTCGCCGAGGCCGAGCGTGACGCGAGCTTGCAAACATTTGCAAAGGGTTTACCGGCGGCCGAAGGCCTGCACGAAACCCACCCGCTGCCGCTGCAGGCGGCGCTGCAGTGCAGCCCGCAGGCCCTGCCGTTTGCCGAGAACAGCCTCGACCTGGTGCTGCTGCCGCACAGCCTGGAATGCAGCGAAGACCCCCACGCCGTGCTGCGCGAGGTGGCGCGCGTGCTGGTGCCGCAGGGCCGGGTGCTGATCAGCGGCATCAATCCCGCGAGCCTGTGGGGACTGCGCAGCTGGGCCGGCGCACGGCGCTGGGCCGCGCCGCTGCCGGGGCTGCCGCCGGACGGGCAACTGATCGGCTACGGCCGCCTGCGCGACTGGCTCAAGCTGCTGGACCTGGAGCTGGAGGCCGCGAGCTTCGGCTGCTACCGCCCCGCGCTGCAGTCGCAGCGCTGGCTGCAGCGCTATGGCTGGCTCGACCGCATCGGCGCCGGCGGCTGGCCGGTGGCGGGCGGGGCCTATTTCGTCGAGGCGGTGAAGAAGGTGGCGGGCACGCACCGGATGCCGGTGCCGTGGCAGGAGCGCAAGGCCGCCGCGGTGGCCCGGCCGGCGGCAACCCGCGCGCCGACGCCGGGGCATATATAGTTACGCCCTCGTACCGAGGAGCTGATTTTTGAACCAAGTAGTGATCTACACCGATGGCGCCTGCAAGGGCAATCCGGGCCCGGGGGGCTGGGGCGCCCTGCTGGCGGCCGGCAATGTGGAGAAGGAGCTGTTCGGCGGCGAGCTGAACACCACCAACAACCGCATGGAGCTGATGGCCGTGATCGAGGCGCTGGCTGCCTTGAAGCGCCCCTGCGACGTGACGCTGTACCTCGACAGCCAGTACGTGCGCAAGGGCATCACCGAGTGGATCCACGGCTGGAAGGCCAAGGGCTGGAAGACCGCATCGAAGGAGCCGGTCAAGAACGTGGAGCTGTGGCAGCGCCTAGACGAGCTGGTGCACCGCGGCGGCCACCGCATCGCCTGGCACTGGGTCAAGGGCCACGCCGGCAACGCCGGCAACGAGCGCGCCGATGCGCTGGCCAACCAGGGCGTGCGCCTGGCGCTGGAAAACCGGCTCTGAAAAAACGATAGCTGTCGGCGCTTGATGGGTGGGCAATTGAGATATATTTTTATCTCAATCCATTGCCTATCAAGCGCCAGCAGCTATTTTTTTGATAGGGCGCCGCTCAGCACTCCGCCGTGGCAATGCGCTTGAGCGCGTCGTGGTTGCGCACCACCAGGCCGGCGGGCTCGATGCGGATCGACGATTCGCGCTCCATCGACTTGAGTTCCTGGTTCACCCGCTGGCGCGAGGCGCCCAGCAGCTGCGCCAGCTCTTCCTGCGCCAGCTGCAGGCCGATGCGGGTCTCGCCGCCTTCGACGGCCGGCAGGCCGTAGCTGCGCGCCAGGTGCAGCAGCTGCTTGGCCAGGCGGGCGCGCAACGGCAGCGTGTTCAGGTCTTCCACCATGCCGTAGAGGTTGCGGATGCGCCGCGCATGCAGGCGCGACATGGCCTGGTAGAACTCCACATGGGTGTGCAGGATGCGCTCGAAATCCGCCCGCGCCACGCAGACCAGCGTGGTATCGCCATGGGCGTAGACGTCGTGGGTGCGCGCATCGCCGTCGAACAGGCCGACATCGCCGAACCACACGCCCGGCTCCACGTAGGCGAAGGTGATCTGCTTGCCGGTGAGCGAGGCCGAGCTGACGCGGGCCGAGCCCTTGGCCACCGCCAGCCATTCCTCCGGAGCGTCGCCACGGGTGAACATCTGGGCGCCGTCGCGGTAGCGCTTGACGTAGGCGCAGCGCAGGATGTCGTGCCGCAGCGTCGGCGACAGTGTGCTGAACCAGAGGCCGGCATTGATGGCTTCGCGCTCTTCGGGGGTAAGAATGGGGTCGTCCATGGGAGTCGTCTCGGTGACTTTTTCGGGCTTGATTGTCGCTTTTGCGACGCGTCGGGCTCGAATTTAATGCATTTGCAAACAAAGTGCGAAGTTGCGTGAAGGCCGGGCCGGTGCCTGGCCCGGGCCGTTGCGGCAACAACAGTCATCGTGATTGGCGAGGGCACCATTGGCAGCGATTGGACGGGCTGCTATGGTTTTTGAAAATATCCCAGGCCAGGCTGCAGGTTTGGCGAAGGCCGGCTTCTGGAATTGCAAAGGCGGTGTTGGTGCGGCGCAGCACAAAAAAAGCCGACTCGGGAGAGTCGGCTCTGTGCGGGGGAGCGAGGCGGGATCAGGCGGTGGCCTTTTCGGGGGCAACCGCAGGTGCTGCCGCCACGATGTGGGCGATGTCCTGCTGTGCCTGGGCAATGGCGGCGGCGCGCGGCGCTTCGCCCATGGCCAGGCCTTCGGCCCGTGCGAACTGCACGTCGGTCACGCCGGCAAAACCGAAGATGGTCTTCAGGTAGCCTTCCTGGTGCTCATTGGCGCGGCCGGCTTCCGAGGTCGAGTACACGCCGCCACGGGTGGCCACGACGATCACCTTCTTGCCGGCGGCCAGGCCTTCAGGGCCGGTGGCGGTGTAGCGGAAGGTGCGGCCCGGCTGCAGAATGCGGTCGATCCACGAGCGCAGCTGGGTGTTGATGCCGAAGTTGTAGAACGGCGAGCCGATGACAATCACGTCTGCGGCCAGGAACTGGCTCACCAGGCGCTCGGAGATGGCGTTCTGGTTGCGCTCTTCCTCGGTGGCGGCTTCCTGGCCGGTGCGAAAGCCCAGGGCCTGTGCCGACAGATGGGGAGGGGTGTCCACCGCCAGGTCCAGGTAGTCCACCTGGGTGTTGGGGTGTACTGCCGACCAAGCCTGCACGGCTTCGGCAGTGAGCTGGCGGGACACGGAGTTGCCGCCGAGAATGGAGGAGTCGATGTGCAGCAGTTTCATGGTTAAGCTTTCCTATCAGTGGAGACAAGACCATCGTCGATGGCATGGGTGTAATTGTGCGGTTGGAACGATGGGCTGAATAGCCGCCAATGTTGCAATACATTGTTCGATAAATAGAACGACAGAACGGCCGAAACGGAGCGGTATGTACACGCAGGATCTGAACGACATGGTGTTCTTCGCCGAGGTGGTGGAGCGCGGCGGCTTTGCGGCGGCGGGGCGGGCGCTGGGCATCCCGAAGTCGCGCCTGTCGCGGCGCATATCGGAGTTGGAGGCGCGGCTGGGCGTGCGCTTGCTGCAGCGCACCACGCGCCGGCTGTCGCTGACCGATGCCGGCGACACCTACCTGCGCTACTGCCAGTCGGTGCGCGAATCGGCGCAGTCGGCCCAGGCCGCGATCGAGCAGACGCAGAGCGAGCCGGCGGGCCTGCTGCGGGTGTCGTGCTCGGTGTCGGTGGCGCAGGGGCTGGTGGGCAAGCTCATGCCCGCGTTCCTCAACCGCCACCCCAAGGTGCGCATCGAGCTGGTCGTGAGCAACCGCCTGGTGAACCTGGTGGAGGAGGGCATCGACGTGGCCTTGCGCGCGCGCGTGGCCATGGACGACAGCGGCAGCCTGGTCATCAAGCGCTTCGGCGTGACGCGGCTGCTGCTCGTGGCCAGCCCCGAGCTGCTGATCGCGCATGGCACGCCCAGGGTGCCCAAGGACCTGGAGGCCATGCCGTCGGCCTCGCTGCTGAGCGCGGACGGGCGCAGCGTGCTGCACCTGTACGGCCCGGGCGGCGAGGACGAATCGGTCTCGCTGCAGCCGCGCTACGTGGCGGACGACCTGACCGCGCTCAAGTACGCCGCGCTTGGCGGCATCGGCACCTGCTGGCTGCCCGACTACATGGTGCGCGAGGAGCTGCAGGACGGCCGTCTCGTCCATATCCTGAAGGACTGGGGCCTGCCGCGGGCGATCTTCCATGCGGCCTTTGCGTCGCGCCGCAACATGTCGCCGGCGCTGCGGGCCTTCCTCGATTACCTGGGCGAGACCATCCCCGACCAGTGGCCGGTGCCCGGCGATGATTAGCGTGACCAGCGCCTCCTTCCTCGACACGGCGCGCCAGCTGCTGGAGGTGGCCGCCACGCTGGCGTTCGCGCTGTCGGGCGTCATCAAGGCGGCGCACAAGCGGCTCGATGCCGTGGGCGTGTGCGTGGTGGCCTTTCTGGCGGCCTTTGGCGGCGGCACGCTGCGCGACCTGCTGCTGGACCAGCGGCCCTTCTTCTGGGTGCGGCATGTGGAGTTCGTCTGGGGCACCATGGGCCTGTCCGTGCTGGCCATGCTGTTCCTGCGCCAGCGCCACTTCCGCATCACCGAGCGCGCCATGCTGTGGCCCGACATGCTGGGCCTGGGCCTGTTCGCCGCGGTGGGCGTGGACATCGCCGCCGAGGCGGGCATGCCGGCGCTGATCTGCGTGATGATGGGCGTGATCACCGGCGTCTTCGGCGGCGTGCTGCGCGACCTGATGTGCGGCGAGATCCCGCAGGCCTTCCGCGACCACCAGCCCTATGCCGTCTGCGCTTTCATTGGAGGCTGGATGGACGTGGGCTTGCGCGGCTGGGGGCTGCCCGAGGCGATGCCCATGCTGGCCTGCGTGCTGGTGACGGCCGGGCTGCGCTCGCTGGCGCTGTGGCGCGGCTGGCGGATTCCGCACTGGCGGGTGGATTGATGTAAAAATCATAGCTGGTAGCACTTGTCCATCAAGCGCTACCAGCGAATTTGATTCCAACGGAGGTCAGCAAGCATGAATACCCAGCTCTACCACGCGGCGCAGCAGCTGGCGGGCGCAGACCCCGCGCAGCGCGCGCAGCTCTACG
Organism: Comamonas sp.; assembly: GCA_050282565.1. GTDB lineage: Bacteria > Pseudomonadota > Gammaproteobacteria > Burkholderiales > Burkholderiaceae_C > Comamonas. Next base: position 2,097 of record JBLZYV010000027.1, on the reverse strand, counting down.
CCTGGGCCACCGAGCCGCCGCCAGGCGAGCGGCTGGCGCTGCTGCTGCGGCGTGGCCTGCTGGCGGTGGCGGCGCTGCTGCTGGGCGCGGGGCTGATCTTCTGGATCGCGGCCAACTGGCAGGAGCAGTCGCGCGGCTTCAAGCTCGGGCTGATCGAGGCCGCGCTGGTGGCCGCGCTGGCCGCGGCCTGCCTGCTGCCGCGCGCCCGCACCGCGGCGCTGCTGTGCGCCACGCTGGTGCTGGGCGGGCTGCTGGCCTTCATCGGCCAGACCTACCAGACCGGTGCCGACGCCTGGCAGCTTTTTGCCGCCTGGGCCGCGCTGGCGCTGCTGTGGGTGCTGGTGCAGCGCAGCGACCTGCTGTGGACGCTGTGGATCGCCATTGCCGCGCTGGCGCTGTCGCTGTGGACCGGGCCGATCGGCCTGCTGCACTGGTTCCTGCGCGACCAGCGCCAGCCGGGCGTCGAGGCCCTGACCATGCTGGCCTGGCTGGTGCTGGCGCTGCTGCCCATCGCCGTGGCCAGCCTGCCGTGGCTGCGCCTGCAGACGCGGGATGGCACCGGCGTGGGGCGCTGGTCGCACCGGCTGGCCCAGGGCCTGGCGCTGGCCACCTGGTCGGGGCTGGCCATCGTGGGCATGTTCGACAGCGATGGTTTCGCCATCAGCTGGCCGATGGCGGCCGTGCTGGTGGCCGGCATGGGCTGGTTGAGCCTGCGCGGCCGCTGGCGCGACCTGCCCAGCCTGGGGCTGGCGGTGCTGGCGGCGAATGTGCTGGTGCTCAGCCTGGCGACGCGGTTGCTGTTCGATGCGCATTCCGACGTCGGCGCGCTGCTCTTGCTGGGCCTGCTGGGCATGGGCTGCCTGGGCGCCAGCGCGAGCTGGCTGCTGCAGCAGCAGCGCACCTGGAACCAAGGAGTACGGGCATGACGGACGCCACGACCAACCATGGCGCCGCGCCGGCCTGGCTGGCGCGCGCGCAGGCGCAGGGCTGGCTGCCGGCCGACGCGGCGCAGGGCGGCGATGTTGAGCCATCGCCGCTGCTGACCGCGCTGGTGCTGGTGGGCGCGGTGTTCTGCAGCGCGCCGCTGCTGGCCTTCCTGGGCCTGGGGCTGAGCGAGGCGCTGCTGGAGACGGCGGCAGGCTATGCCGCCGGCGCGCTGGCCATGGCGGGTGCACTGTGGTGGCTGCGCAGCTCGCGCCATATCTTCGCCACCTGCATGGGACTGGAGCTGTGGGTGCTGGGCCTGGCGCTGGTGCTGGTGCGTTGGCTCGACGACTGGCATGGCGCCGACGCCGCGTCATTCGCCGCCTGCGCCATCGTCAGCGCGGCGCTGCTGGGCAGCGCGCTGCTGATCCCGGCGCTGTGGGTAGGGCGGCTCATGGGGCTGGCGCTGGCGCCGGCGATCGTGGCCACGCTGCTGACAGGGCTGATGGCGGCGGGGCTGTCCGAGCGCGTGCTGCTGGCGCTGTCGCCGTTGATGCTGCCGCTGGTGGCGCTGGCCTGGGCCTGGTGGTGCTGGCGCGAGGCGCGCTGGCTGGGGCAGCCGCAGGCAGCGCGCCGCGCGGCGCTGGCCGACGGCTTTGCCATCGGCATGCTGGTGTGCGCGGTGTGGTCGGGCTCGTTCGTGGAGCTGTCGATGCGCGAGGGCTGGCTGGGCCGCGGGTTGGGCGAAGCCGTCGCCTGGCGCTGGGTGTACCTGCTGCCGCATGGGCTCGCCGTGCCGCTGGTGCTGGCCAGCGGCTGGGCGCTGGCGCGGCGCTGGTCCGCGCAACAGGGCACCGCTGCCGGGCGCTGGAAACCTTTGCTCGCGCTGGCCTGCGCGGCGCTGGCGCTGGTTGCCTGGTTCAGCCCGGCCGTGGCCACGGTGGCGCTGGTGGCCGCCACGGCCGCGGCCACCGCGCGCTGGCGTTTGCTGGTGACCTGCGGGCTGGCGGCGCTGTGGCTGCTGGCCAGTTTCTACTACAGCCTGGCCTGGACGCTGGCCGCCAAGGGCCTGGGGCTGGCGCTGCTGGGCGCGGCCCTGGTGCTGGGCCTGCTGGCGCTGCGCGCGCGGGGCGGGCCGGCCTCGGTGGCCCATCCCGCAGCGGCCGGCAGCCG
>JBLZYV010000026.1:0-51013 GCA_050282565.1 Comamonas sp. | reverse complement strand
ATCCGTGGGGTACCCCTTGCGTCTTGCCATTAGATCAATTTACTTCAACTGCGGCCGAGTTCATAACACGCTCTAGTTTTCGCGCCGCGCTTCAGGCCGCGCCGCAGATCCGCAGCGAACTCGCTGGCACCACGCAGATCATCGAAGCCGACGCGCTCAAGACCCAGCTCAGCGCCGGCATGAGCCTGCCGGAGGCCATAGGCCAGCTCGTGCCGGGCATAGACCTGGGCGGCCAGTCACGCAGCAGCTTCGGCCAAAACATGCGCGGGCGGCCCTTGCTGGTCATGGTCGACGGTGTATCGCTCAACAGCTCGCGCGGCACGGCGCGGCAGCTCGATTCGATCGACCCGTTCAACATCGAGCGCATCGAGGTGCTCGCCGGCGCCAGCGCGCTCTACGGCGGCGGCGCCACGGGCGGCGTGCTCAACATCGTCACCCGCAAGGCGTCAGACGCTCCCACGCAATTTAGCAGCGAGCTGGGCGCGACCTCGGGCTTCCAGGGCTCGCGCGACCACCAATACCGCCTGGCCCAGTCCATCGCCGGCGGCAACGACCGTGTGCAAGGCCGCGTGGGGCTGGCGCTGCAGCAGAACGGCAGCTTCTACGACGGCCAGGGCCGCCCCGTGCGCACCGACATCGCGCAGACCGACAGCCAGAACACGCGCAGCATCGACCTGATGGGCAACCTGCAGCTCAAGCTCGATGCGCAGCAAAGCCTGGCGCTGAGCGGCCAGTACTACCAGAACAAGTTCGGCGGCGGCTCCTACCTCTATGGCGGCCCGAACCTCGCCGGCATCCTCGGCGGCACGCCGGAACTGCTGGAGCAGCGCAGCGGCTTTTCCAGCGACGTCATGCCGCAGACTGAGCGCGCCATGCTCAATGCGGACTACCATGCGGCCCGGGTGTTCGGCGACCAGAACCTCTATGTCCAGGGCTTCTGGCGCAGCGAGAAGATGGACTTCGCCCCGTTCCCGAGCTCCGTGGTGACCGCATCGCGCCAAAACACCGATGTCTGGGGCTTCAAGTCGGCGCTGGCCAAGTCGTGGGGCGACCTCAGCCTGCGCTACGGCCTCGACTGGGACCGCGAAACTTTCGACGGCTCGGCCACCGTGTTCGATACCGCACAGGCGCTGGCCTCCGGCGGCATGGTCAACCGCGCCATCGGCAGCACCGGCCGCTATCCGGGCTACCGCGTCGACACCACTTCGCTGTTCGCACAGGCCGAATGGAAGCTCAGGCCCGCGCTGACCCTGAGCGGCGGGCTGCGCTACCAGCGCATGGACCTGGGCGTGGACGATTTCGTGGGCTACCGCCAGCAGCTCGGCATGCTGGCCGGCCAGGGCCGCAGCGCAGATGCCATCCCGGGCGGAAAGAACAGCTACAACGTGAGCCTGTTCAACCTGGGCGCCAAGTACGACCTGAGCCCGGCGCAAAGCACCTGGCTCAGCTATTCGGAAGGCTTCGAACTGCCCGATCCGGCCAAGTACTACGGCCAGGGCAACTACCGGCTCAACGGCTCGCACTGGCAGCTCGTGAGCGGCATCGACCCGGCGGGCTCGCCCCTCAAGGGCATCAAGACACGCCAGCTCGAATGGGGCTGGAAGACCCGCGGCGGACCGCTGCAGCTGCAGACGGCCCTGTTCTATGCCTGGTCGGACCAGACCCTGCAGATCAACAACGCGAACAACAACGTCACCATCAACGTGCTGGATGAAAAGCGCCGCAACTACGGGCTGGAAGGCTCGCTGGACTATGCCTTCGCGTCGCAGTGGAGCGGCGGCGGCAACTGGCTGTGGCTGCGCTCGCAAGTCAAGCAGAACGGCGATTGGGCCAAACAAAGCATCATGACGGCCAGCCCGTCCAAGCTCGGTGCCTACCTGCAATGGACGCCGGCGCCGTGGAAGCTGCGCCTGCAGGCCACGCACCAGCTCAACCTCCAGGACGACAGCGGACAGCGCATCGACGGCTTCACCACCGTCGACCTGATGGGCTCCGTGAAGCTGCCCGTGGGCACGCTGAACTTCGGCGTCCAGAACCTGCTGGACCGCAACTACCTCACCACCTGGTCGCAGCGCGCCATGGCGCTGTACGGCGTGGGCGCCGTTTCGCCGCAGGCCTTTGCGTTCTATGGGCGCGGACGCACCTTCACGCTGAACTACGCGGTGAACTATTGATGCGCCCACCACGGTTCTGGGCTGTGCTCGTGGCGCTGTACGTGGCGCAGGGCATTCCGGGCTATCTGCTGATCATGGCGGTGCCGGCGGCCTTGCGCGCGGCCGGCATGCCGCTGCCGCAGGTGGGCCTGCTGTCGGTGCTGATGCTGCCGCTGGTGCTCAAGTTTCTCTGGGCACCGCTGGTGGACCGCTGGCGGCCGCTGCGCTGGGGGCACCGGCGCGGCTGGATCCTGTGCACGCAGCTGGCCACGGCCGGCGGCATCGCGCTGCTGGCCTTCAGCGGCGCCGATGCACCCATCGCCACCTTCCTCGCGATCGGCCTGCTGATCGCGCTGTCCGTGGCCACGCAGGACATCGCCACCGACGGCTATGCCACACAGCAGCTGCGCGGCGACGAGCTCGGCCGGGGCAATGCCATCCAGGCGGCCTCGGTGGCGGGCGGCGTGCTCATCGGTGGCAGCTTGTCGATGGTGCTGATCGAGCACTGGGGCTGGCGCCCCGCCCTGCTGCTCATGGCGGGGCTGTGCCTGTTGCCGCTGCTGGCGCTGCCGTGGATGCAGGAGCCGGGTGCTGCCGCCGGCGCGGATGCCGGCCGGCCCCGGCCCAGCCTGGGCAATTTCCTGCGGCGGCCCGGCATGGCGGCCATCCTCGCGCTGGCCCTGCTCTACCGGCTCAGCGAAGGCATGCAGCGCTCCATGGAAAACAGCTACCTGCTGCACAACGACCTGTCGTTGAGCCAGGTGGGCATGCTGGGCGGCGCGGGTGCCGCCATTGCGGGCCTGGTGGGCAGCGCGCTGGCCGCGCTGTGGCTGCGCAAGCGCAGCCGCGATGAGGTGCTGCTGGCCCTGGGCGGCATGCGCCTGCTGGTCTTTGGCCTGTTCCTGCTGCACTCGCTGCACTGGCTGGGCGCCGGCCTGCCGCTGGTGGTGCTGGCCGTGGCACTCAGCCTGCAGCGCTACATGGAGATGGTCGTGCTCTACGCGCTGTTCATGTCGGTGTCGAACCGCAACCAGCCCGGTACGGACTTCACCATCCTGGCCTGCGCGGAGTTCTTCAGCTACATGCTCAGCTCCATGGCCGGCGGGTTCATCGCCAAGCAGCTGGGCTTTTCGGGCCTGTTCGGCGTGAGCTGCGCGCTGGCCGCACTCAGCTGGCTGGCCACGTTCAAGCTGCTGGCGGCCTACCGCCGGTCCCAGCAAACCACGGCGGTGCCGGCCCGATGAACGAGAACCCATACCCCTGCGTGCTGCACGCCCAACTGTGCCTGCCGGACGCGGCGGCGTTCACCCGCTGGTTTGCCGTGCACCTGCTGGAAGAAGAAGTGCAGGTCCACTGGATCGCGCCCGAGGGCTCGGTGCGCCTCCTGCTCGATCAGGTCGGCAGCCTGCGCCTGCAACTCGAAGGCGCCTCGGCGATCAGCGCCGAACTGCAGGCCGCGGATGCCCGCATGGCCCAGCTGATGCGCCTGTCCCTGGGCGAGCACCTGCAGGAGTTTGCCGACGAGGCCGGGCTGGCCGCGGCGCAATGGCGCATCGACTGGCGGGAGGAGCCTACCGGCGTGCAAGCCGCGCCGGCCCACAGCCCCGGCCTGCATATCCTGCGCGTGGCCAGCAACACCGCGATCAGCCCGCGCATGCGCCGCATCCGCCTGCAGGCCCAGCACCCGGCCGATGCGCCAGCGGTCTTCGCGCAAGGCGGCCTGCATGTGCGCATGCTGCTGCCCTGCCCCGCGATGGCCGGCGCTAGCCCGGTCAACCCATCATGGCCCGAGGTGGATGCCGACGGCCGCCTGCATTGGCCCGAGGGCGCTGCGCCCTTGCCGCGCCGCACCTACACCATCCGGGCGCTGGATGCGGCCGCGCGCAGTATGGATATCGATGTGCTCGTGCATGGCGAGCACGGCGGCGCCGAGCTGTCGCCCGGCGCCCGATGGGCCCGGTCGGCGCGGACCGGCGACCCGGTCGCGGTGCTCAGTCCCGCGGGCGGGCGCCTGCCGCAGGCCGAGCGCCTGGTGCTGGTGGCCGATGCCTGCGCGCTGCCGGCCGCCGCGCGCATTGTGGAATCCACGCAAGGACAGGTGCACGCGCTGTGCTGGGTGGAGTCGCAGGCCGAGCGCGCGGCGCTTGAAGGCTATGGGCTGGGGCCGCACTCGGTGGAATGGCTGTGCGCAGAGCACCCCGGCCAATCGCCGCAGGGCATTGCGCAGGTGCTGGCCTGGCTGGCCCGGCAGGACTGGACGCAGCCCCAGGGACTGGAACTGTGGGCCGCGGGCGGCCATGCGATGGGCAACGCCATCCGCCAATGGGTGCGCGGCAACCCCGCGCTGGCCCCGGTGCGCCGGACGATTGCCAGCTACTGGCGCTGAGGGGCGGGAGCCTTCCGGGCCATCCATCACCTGGAAATGCCGGTGCCCACCATTTCAAAAATAATAGCTGCTAGCGCTTGATGAATAACGACTTCAAAATGATTTTCCATTGAAATCAAGGTACATCAAGCGCAAGCAGCTATCTATTCAGAAGCAACCGCAGCAGGCGCCGCGCCTCCAGCCTAGGGCACGGGCTGGATGTCGGTGAGCACCATCTTGCCCGCCTCTTGCACGACCACGAACCGCACCTTGTCGCCTGGCTTCAGGTTGGTGAGCAGGCCCTTGTCCCTGGCGGTGAACACCATGGTCATGCCGGGCATGTCCAGGTTCTTGATCTCGCCATGCTTGATCGTGGCCTTGCCATTGTCCAGATCGAGCTTCTTGATTTCGCCGTCGGTCCACGATGCCTGCGGGGCGGCCGCGGCCTGGCCGGGCTCTGCGGCCGCCTGGGCCAGGCTGCCCAGGGGCAGCGCCGCCCCCAGCGCCAGCGCCGCGACGGAAAGCCATTGCTTGAAACGGTGCATCACGATCTCCTTATCGCTTGCTGACCTGGACCAGGCCCTTCATGCCGGCCTCGTAGTGGCCGGGGATCAGGCAGGCAAAGTTCACGCTGCCCGCCCTGGTGAACTGCCAGACGATCTCGCCCTGCTTGCCCGGCTCCAGCGTGACCTTGCCAGGCTCGTCGTGCTCCATGTCGGGAAATTTCTTCATCTGCTCCAGGTGCTCCAGCAGCTCCTTCTCGGTGCCCAGGCTCAGCTCATGCTTGACCTTGCCGGTGTTCTTGACGATGAGGCGCACGATCTCGCCCTGCTTGACCGGGATGTCGGACGGCGTGAAACGCATGGTATCGCTCATCTCAACCGTGACGGTACGCGTGGCCTTCGCCGCCACGCCGGGCTTGCCGATCGCGGTCTCGTCGCCCGCGCCATGGCCGTGACCGTGGCCGCCCGCATGGCTGCCGGCCGCCAGGGCCGCGCCGGACACGGCGAATGCGGCTGCCGCCACCAGGCTGTGGATCGTGGATCGCTTGAATGTCATGACTGATCTCCAGTGGAAAAGGAAAAGGGAAAACTCAATGGCCGCCGTGCCCACCTTGGGCGCCGGGCTTGCGCACCTGCACCTCGGTAGGCCGGGCCGGCTGGCCGGCGCGCGGCATGGACTGGCCACCTGCGGCGCTGGAGCGGGCCGGCTCGGCCAGCGGGCCGGTGTATTCGTAGGCCACGGTGCCGGGCGGGTGCTTGTACCAGCCGGGGTTGGCGTAGTCGCCGGGCTTCTGGTCGCGGCGCACCTTGACCATGCTGAACATGCCGCCCATCTCCACCGAGCCGAACGGGCCCTCGCCGGTCATCATGCGCAAGGTGTTGTCGGGGATGGGCATCTCCATCTCGACCATGTCGGCCATGCCACGCTCGCCCATGACCATGTAGTCGGGGATGAGCTGGTTGATCTTCCTGGCCAGGCCGCTGTGGTCCACGCCGATGAGCGTGGGCACGTCGTGGCCCATCGGGTTCATGGTGTGGTGGCTCTTGTGGCAGTGCAAGGCCCAGTCGCCCTCCTCGTCGGCCAGGAACTCGATCTGCCGCATCTGCCCCACGGCCACATCGGTGCTCACCTCGTGCCAGCGCGCGCTCTTGGGGGTGGGGCCGCCGTCGGTGCCCGTCACCAGAAACTCGTGGCCATGCAAGTGGATCGGATGGTTGGTCATGGTGAGGTTGCCGATGCGCACGCGCACCTTGTCGTTCAGGCGCACGTTCAGCGAATCGATGCCGGGAAACACGCGGCTGTTCCAGGTCCACAGGTTGAAGTCCGTCATCTCCGCGATCTTGGGCGTGGCCGCGCCTGGCTCGATGTCGTAGCTGCTCATCAGAAAGCAGAAGTCGCGCTGCACCTCGTCGATCAGCGGGTGCCTGGCCTTGGGGTGCGTGACCCAGAAGCCCATCATGCCCATGGCCATCTGCACCATTTCGTCGCCATGCGGGTGGTACATGAAGGTGCCCGGGCGCCGCGCGACGAACTCGTAGACAAAGGTCTTGCCCGCCGGGATGGCGGGCTGGGTCAGGCCGGACACGCCGTCCATGCCGTTGGGCAGGCGCTGGCCGTGCCAGTGCACGCTGGTGTGCTCGGGCAGCTTGTTGGTGACGAAGATGCGCACGCGGTCGCCCTCCACCACCTCAATCGTGGGGCCGGGGCTCTGGCCGTTGTAGCCCCACAGGTGGGCCTTCATGCCCGGCGCCATCTCGCGCACCACCGGCTCGGCCACCAGGTGGAATTCCTTGACGCCCTGGTTCATGCGCCACGGCAGGGTCCAGCCATTGAGCGTGACCACCGGGTTGTAGGGCCGGCCCGTGCCGGGCACCAGCGGCGCCATGGTGTCGGGGCTGGTCTGGATGACCGGCTCGGGCAAGGCCGCCATGGCCACGCGGCTGACGGTGCTGGCCGCCACGGCACCGCCGGCGATACCGGCGTACTTGAAAAAATCTCTTCTGGAATTCATAGCCATCGTCTCTGCGTCAAGGGCATGCCCCGCGCCGGCTGCTGCGCCGGCGCCAGAGGCAAAACCGGTGTTAATTGGTGGGGCGCCCGATCACGGCCGCCTGCAGGGCGGCGTCGGCCAGCCAGAACTGCTGCTGCGCCTCGATGGCCGCCGTCACGGCCCGGACCTGCTCGCGCGCATCGGCCAGCAGCTCGAAGACGCTGATGAACATGCCGTTGTAGAGCAGCTGGTTCTCCTCCGAGATCACCTGGCGCAGCGGCACCACCTCATCGCGGTGGTGGCGCGCCAGCTCATAGGCCGTGCGGTAGGACGAGTAACTCTCGCGCAGGCTGGAGCCGGCCGAGCGCACCGTCGCCTCCAGCTGGTTGGCCGCAGCCAGCGTGCGCGCATTCATCGCGTCGCGCTGCATGCCGCCCCAGTCGAAGACGGGAAGGCGCAGGCCGATGTCCCAGCCGCGCGAGCTGGACTGCCGGCCCAGGTCGTGGTCAAAGCTGGTGCCGCGGCTGCCGCCCAGCTCGATGTCGATGAGGCTGCTCACCGCCGTCACGCCCTGGGCCCTGGCGGCCGCGTCCCAACTGGCCTGCGCCATGCGGATGTCGAGCCGCGCCCGGGTCGCCATGGAGGCCACGGCCTGCGGCTCCAGCGCCTGCCTGGGCAGGTCCGGCAGTCGCTCGGGCAGTTGCAGCGCCTGGGCCTGGGCTTCGTCCAGCCCCAGCAGGCGCACCAGCTCCTCGCGGCTGGCCGCCGCCTGGTGCTGCGCCGACGTCAAACTGGTCGCCGCCTCGGCATAGAACACCTGCTCGCGCGCCCGGGTGATGCGGTTGAAGTTGCCCACGGCCTGCATGCGCCGGGCCAGCTCGGCACCAGCCTCCGCGCTTGCATAGACCTGCTTCGCGTAGCGCAGGCTTTGCTCGGCCGTCACCGCCCGCACCCAAGCCTGGCGCACGCTGGTGACCTGGCCGACCACATCGGCCGTCAGGCGCAGCTGCGACTGCTCGATGCGCCGCGCGGCGGCCCCCTGGCGCGCGGGCAGGGTCAGCAGGTCCAGCAGGCCGAACGACAGGGAGCGGCCAATGTCCAGCCCGTTGCCCTCCAGCGTGCGCGAAAAGCTGAACAGCGGATTGGCGATGCGCCCTGTCTGCGCGGCATCGGCCGACTCGGCCCAGCCCTGGGCCACCAGCGCCTGCATGGCCGGGCTGTACACCAGCGCCAGTTGCACCGCCTCCTTCTGCCCGAGGGGTTTGGCGAGCAGCTCCTGCGCCACTTGCGCACGCTGCTCGCGCTCCTGCGGGCTGAGCGCCACCGACAGCTGGCCGGAGGTGAAGCCGGCCGCCTCATCATTGACGCGGCTGACGCTCTGCTCCAGGCTGGCGCTGGCACAGCCGGTCAGCACGGCCAGGGCCAACGCAGACAGGCCCAGCTTCGCAGAGCGGATTGGCAAACGCATCATGGTTTGCCCCCCATGTCGTGGCCCGCATGCGGGTCCTTGGCGGGCGCAGCGTCGTTGGCCGGCTTGGCCTGGGGTTGCTGGCTTTCGCGCGCCTCCTTGGCATAGGCCTTCCAGCCGCCGATCTGCCCCACGCGGTCATTGGCCTCGCGCCAGGACTGCACCGGCTCATCCTTGTAGGCCTGGTAGGAAGCAATGGCAGGGGTGTACTGCAGTGCGGTTGGCAGCGCAGGGGCCTTGGCGTCCACCGGGGCCTGCGCGAAAGCGGCTCCGGCGAAAAACGCCAAGGTCCAGGGGCCTACGGCCTTGCAGGACGGCAACTGTTTGAAAATGACCATGGGCTCCTCTTCCGGCGTCTCGGATGTCACGATGGAGAAATTCTGGCGCCCAGCCCCTGTCGCTCAGATGTGCCGAACATTACAGTTTTATTATCTTGATGCCGCGCCGTTCCAAAGCCGGCACACTCTCGCCACAGCAAGGAGTGAAGCGCACCTATGAAGATCCTGATCGTGGAAGACGAGCCCAAGACGGGCGGATACCTGCGCCAGGGGCTCACCGAGGCCGGCTACCTCTGCGACCTCGTCACCAATGGCGTGGATGGCGTGCACCTGGCCCTGCAGGGCGACTATGACCTGGTGATCCTGGACGTGATGCTGCCGGGCCTGAACGGCTGGCAGGTGCTGCAGTCCCTGCGCGACCGGGGCCTGCAAATGCCAGTGCTGTTCCTGACCGCGCGGGACCAGGTCGAGGACCGCGTCAAGGGGCTGGAGCTCGGGGCCGACGACTACCTCGTCAAGCCCTTCTCGTTCGCGGAACTGCTGGCCCGGGTGCGCATCATCCTGCGGCGCGGCCATGCCCGCACCGAGACCACGACGCTGCAGGTGGCCGATCTCGAGCTGGACCTGCTGCGCCGCCGCGTATCGCGCAACGGCCGGCGCGTCGACCTGACCGCCAAGGAGTTCGGCCTGCTGGAGCTGCTGATGCGCCGCCATGGCGAGGTGCTGCCGCGCTCGCTGATCGCCTCGCAGGTCTGGGACATGAATTTCGACAGCGACACCAATGTGATCGAGGTCGCCATGCGCCGGCTGCGCGTGAAGATCGACGAAGGCCATCCCGTCAAGCTCATCCAGACCGTGCGCGGCATGGGCTACGTGCTGGACGTGCCCGGAGAAGAGTAGATGCAGCCGGCTTCACGCATGGGCAAACTCTCGCTGACCCGGCGCCTGACCCTGTTCTTCACCGCGGTGGCGGCCATGGTGGTGCTCGGGCTGGGAGCACTGTTCCTGCGGGAGACCGGGCGGCACTTCGTGGAACTCGACCAGATGGTGCTGCAGGACAAGCGCCATTTGATCGAGGAAATCCTGCGCAATGCCGACTCGCAGAGCGATGCGCGCCGGCGCCTGAACGAATCGCTGAACTACCACCATGACCTCCAGGCCCTGGTGAAGGACAGCGAGGGCAAGATCGTCTTTCAATCCCCGGCATCCGGGCTCCAGGCACCAGGTGGTGACGTGCTGCAGGCCGACCGGCACGGGGACTTCGGGGTCTGGCACCACCAGGGCACCGAGTTCCATACCTTGGGTTTCGACGCCCTCCCCGCCTATCCCGCATCGCCCTTGCGGGTCTTGATTGCGGTGGACACCAGGCACCACCACCAGTTCCTCGATGGCCTGCGCCGCAGCCTGGTGATCTATGTGCTGGCCGCCATCCTGGTGTGCGGGCTGCTGTCGTGGTTTGCCGCGCGCCAAGGTTTGGCGCCCTTGCGCGAAATGAAATCGCGCGCAGCTGCGGTGACGGGCCAGCGGCTGACCGAGCGCATGCCGGTGGAGGCCGTGCCGGTGGAAATGGCCGACCTGGCACAGGAACTCAACCGCATGCTGGACCGCCTGCAGGACGACTTTCAGCGGCTGGCGGATTTTTCGTCCGACCTCGCGCACGAGCTGCGCACCCCCATCAGCAACCTGCTGACGCAGACCCAGGTGGCGCTGGCCACCAAGCGCGATGCCGCCACCTACCGGGACATCCTGGCCTCGAATGCCGAAGAGTTCCAGCGCCTGGCGCGCATGGTTTCCGACATGCTGTTCCTCGCCAAAACCGAGCGCGGCGTCGATCTGCCGCACAAGGAGCGGTTTTCCGCACGCCAGGAAGCCCAGGCCCTGCTGGAGTTCTACGATGCCGTGGCTGAAGAAAAGCACATCCAGCTCCTGCTGGAGGGCGATGGCAGCATCACCGGCGACCGCCTGATGTTTCGCCGTGCCGTGAGCAACCTGCTCTCCAATGCCCTGCGCTACACACCCGACGATGGCAGCGTCACGGTTCGCATCTCGGCCATGGCCTCGGCCACCACCGTGGCGGTAGAAAACACCGGCCAGGACATCGACGCCAAAGCCTTGCCCCGGCTGTTCGACCGCTTCTACCGCGCTGATGCATCCAGGGCCCACCCCGACTCCGATGGCAGCGGGCTGGGCCTGGCCATCACCCGCGCCATCGCCGAGGCCCATGGCGGTAGCGTTGCCGCGGCCTCCGCCCAGGGGAGAACCAGCTTCGTGCTGAGATTTCCTCGGCAGCGCGAAGCGCCCTGACCTGACGCGCAAAGAAAAACGGGTCACATCTTTTGTGATGTGACCCGTAGATCGTTATAGATGGTCGGCGTGGCGGGATTCGAACTCGCGACCCCTTGCACCCCATGCAAGTGCGCTACCAGGCTGCGCTACACGCCGAACAGAAAGAAATTATATACTGGATTTTTCGCTTTTCAGGAAAGTAGGCCACGAATTTCTTCTAATTCGATCGCGACCTCTTCCCAGCTCAGCGGCGTGGGCTCCGCCAGGTGCTCCAGCGCATCGTCGTCGCCGGCGTGCAGGGGCGCATCGCCGCCATGCCCCGCGCCGCTGAGCAACTGGTTGCGCGCACCGCTGATGGTGAAGCCCTGGCCGTACAACAGCTCACGGATCCGGCGGATCATCAGCACCTCGTGGTGCTGGTAATAGCGCCGATTGCCGCGGCGCTTGACCGGACGCAACTGGGTGAACTCCTGCTCCCAGTAGCGCAGCACATGCGGCTTCACATCGCACAGCACGGCTACCTCACCGATGGTGAAGTAGCGCTTGGCCGGGATGGGAGGAAGCTGTTGGTCCATGGCTTTGATTGTAGGCAGGCGCTTTCAGCGCCAGGCGGTCGAGTATGCCGCGTGGCGCCTGCGCCGTTTGTCAAAGCTTGTCAGCAGGCGCCTGCACCGAGTCCTTGAGCTTGCCGCTGGCGTGGAAGGTCACGACGCGGCGCGCCTCGATCGGCACCTCTTCGCCGGTGCGCGGGTTGCGGCCCGGGCGGGCCGCCTTCACGCGCACCTGGAAGTTGCCGAAGCTCGACAGCTTCACGTCCTGGCCGTCGATCAGGCTTTGCGAGATCAGGTCGAAGAACGCGTCCACCATGTCCTTGGCTTCGCGCTTGTTCAGGCCGATGCTGTCGAACAGCAGGTCGGCCAGCTGCGCCTTGGTCAGCGCCGGTTGCTCCAGGCTTTCTACCGAGAATTCCATTGCTATGCCTCTGATTCCCTAGCGCAGACGGGCGCCTACCCGTTGCTTGAGTTGATCGAGCGCGGCCTGCACCGAGCTGTCGATGAGCACGTCGGTCAGGCCGCCGGTGTCGCTGAACAGCGTCAGGCGGATGGCCAGGCTCTTCTCGCCCGCGGCCAGGCCGCCGCTCACTTCGCCGTCCTTGCCGACCTTGGGGCGGTAGACGTCGAACAGCACGGCCGAGCGCAGCGCGCTCTTGGCGGCATCGGCGGCGGAGGCGTGCACCGCCTCCATCACCTGTGCATGCGTCACGGCTTCGGCCACGACCACGGCGATGTCGCGCTCCACGGCCTGGTGCTTGGCCACCGAGCTGAACTGCGGCACCGGGCGCTGCAGCACGGCATCGAGCTCCAGCTCGAACAGCACGGGCGCGTGCGGCAGATCCCACGACTGGCGCCACTTGGGATGCAGCTCACCCACATGGCCGATCGCGCGGCCGCCGACGAACACCTGGGCGCAGCGGCCGGGGTGCATGGCCGGATGCTCGGCGGGCCGGAACTCGGCCGCCAGCGGCGCCAGCAGCGCCTCGACGTCGCCCTTCACATCGAAGAAATCGACGTTGCGCTCGGCCTCGCCCCACTGCAGCTGGTCTGCCGGGCCATAGGCCAGGCCGGCCACGCGCATGGGCTGGTCGAAGCCCTGCACCGTGGTGTCGGTGCTCTGCACCGAGGCATCGCGCAGGAACACGCGGCCCAGCTCGAAGGTGCGCACGCGGTCGGCCTTGCGGTCCACGTTGAACTTGAGCACCTGCAGCAGCGAGCCCAGCAGCGACGAGCGCATCATGCTCAGCTGGCTGGCGATGGGGTTCAGCAGCTTGATCGGGTTGGCGTTGCCGGCCAGCTCGTGCTCCCAGCCCTCTTCGACGAAGCTGAAGTTGATGGTTTCCTGGAAGCCCAGTCCGGCCAGCGCACGGCGCACGGCGAACTGGCTGCGGCGGTTCTCGGCGCGCAGCTTGGGCGTGATGGGCGCGAGCGGCGGCGTGGTCGGCAGCTTGTCGTAGCCGATGATGCGGATGACCTCTTCGATCAGGTCTTCCTCGATGGTCAGGTCGAACCGGTAGCTCGGCGGCGTGACGGTGATGGTGCCGTCACCCTCGGCCAGTTCCAGGCCCAGGCTGCGCAGCGCATCCACGCACTGCTGCTGGCTCAGCGGCATGCCGATGACCTTGCTCGCGCGCGCCACGCGCAGCGTCACGGGCTGGACGGCCGGCACGTTCGGCTGCTGGTCGGTGACCGGGCCGCACTGCGTTTCGGGCGTGCCGCAGATCTGCAGCACCAGCGCGGTGATGCGCTCGATGTGCTCCACCGTCAGCTGCGGATCGACGCCGCGCTCGAAGCGGTGGCCGGCGTCGGTCGAGAAGTTGTAGCGGCGCGAACGGCCAGCAATCGCCTTGGGCCACCAGAAGGCGGCCTCGATGTAGATGTTCTTGGTGGCGTCGGACACGGCCGTGGCGTCACCGCCCATGATGCCGGCCAGCGACTCGACCTCGCGCTCGTCGGCGATCACGCCCACCTGCGCGTCGACGGTGACGATGTTGCCGTTGAGCAGCTTGAGCTGTTCGCCCGGCTGGCCCCAGCGCACCTGCAGGCCGCCGTGGATCTTGTCCAGGTCGAAGATGTGCGACGGGCGGCCCAGCTCGAACATCACGTAGTTCGAGATGTCCACCAGCGGCGAGACGCTGCGCTGGCCGCAGCGGGCCAGGCGGTCCACCATCCACTGCGGCGTAGCTACTTGCGTATTGACGCCGCGCACGATGCGGCCGGAGAAGCGGCCGCACAGCTCGGGCGCATCGATGCGCACCGGCAGCTGGTCGGGCAGCTGCACGGCGTTGGCCGGGAAGCTCAGTGCCTTCAGCGGTGCGCCGGTCAGCGCCGAGACCTCGCGCGCCACGCCATAGAGGGACAGGCAGTGCGCCAGGTCGGGCGTGAGCTTGAGCGTGAACAGCGTGTCGTCGAGCTGCAGGTACTCGCGGATGTTCTGGCCCAGCGGTGCGTCGGCGGGCAGCTCCAGCAGGCCGCCGTGGTCGTCGGCGATCTTCAGTTCCTTGGCCGAGCACAGCATGCCGTAGCTTTCCACGCCGCGCAGCTTGCCGATCTTGATCTTGAAGGGCTTGCCGTCTTCGCCGGGCGGCAGCTCGGCGCCCACCGTGGCGCACGGCACCTTGATGCCCACGCGGGCATTGGGCGCGCCGCAGACGATGTTCAGCAGCGCGGGGCCGCCCACATCGACCTGGCAGATGCGCAGGCGGTCGGCGTCAGGATGCTGCCCGGCCTCCTTGATCTCGCCGACCACGATGCCGCTGAACGGCGGCGCCACCGGCTGGGTCTCTTCCACTTCCAGGCCGGCCATGGTCAGCACATCGGCCAGCTGCGCCGTGGAGATTGCGGGGTTGCAGAATTCGCGCAACCAGGATTCGGGGAATTGCATAGTCAGATTCTCGGGCCTACTCGGCGTATGGCGTTTAGCTCTTGAAAAAGGAGCTGCTGGCGCTTGCTGTTGCTCAAAATCAGATACAAATCCATCTGAAGTTCTTTTAAATCAAGCGCTACCAGCTCACTTTTTTATATCACTGGAATTGCGACAGAAAGCGCATGTCGCCATCAAAGAACAGGCGCAGGTCGTTCACGCCATAGCGCAGCATGGTCAGGCGGTCCGGCCCCATGCCGAAGGCGAAGCCGATGTACTTCTCGGGATCGAGCCCCATGTTGCGCACCACGTTGGGGTGCACCTGGCCCGAGCCCGACACCTCCAGCCAGCGGCCGGCCAGCGGCCCGCTCTGGAACTGGATGTCGATCTCGGCCGAAGGCTCGGTGAACGGGAAGAAGCTGGGACGGAAGCGCAGCACCAGGTCGTCCTGCTCGAAGAAGGTCTTGCAGAAATCGGTGAAGACCACCTTCAGGTCCTTGAAGCTCACGTTCTCGCCGATCCACAGGCCTTCGCACTGGTGGAACATCGGCGAGTGCGTGGCATCGCTGTCGACGCGGTAGGTGCGGCCCGGCGCGATCACGCGGATCTCGGGCATCGGCTGGCCGGCGTCGATCAGGTGGCGGTATTTCTTGACGTGCTGCACCGCGTAGCGCACCTGCATCGGGCTGGTGTGCGTGCGCAGCAGGTTGGGCGCCTGCTCCGTGCCGCCTTCGACGTAGAAGGTGTCGTGCATGGAGCGCGCGGGATGGTCTTCCGGCGTGTTCAGCGCCGTGAAGTTGAACCAGTCGGATTCGATCTCGGGGCCCTCGGCCACATCGAAACCCATGGAGCCGAAGATCTGCTCGATGCGCTCCAGCGACAGCGACACCGGGTGCAGGCCACCCGCGCCGCGGCGGCGGCCCGGCATGGTCACGTCCAGCACCTCGGACTTCAGGTGGGCTTCCAGCTCGGCATCGGCCAGCGCCTGGCGGCGCGCGTTCAGCGCCGCCTCGATGGCCTGCTTGGCCTGGTTGATGGCTGCACCGCGAGACTTTTTCTCTTCGACCGAAAGCTGCGCCATGCCCTTCATCAGCTCGGTCACACGGCCCGACTTGCCGAGAAACAGCGCCTTGGCGTTTTCCAGCGCCGCCGGGGTCTGCGCCTGCGCGAACGCTGCGGCAGCGCCTTCAACCAGAGAATCCAACTCGTTCATATCGACTCTTGAAATAAAACATGGGCTAGCGCCTTTTCAAGCCCTAGCCCATGTTGATTGTGCTCCGGCGGCTACGGTTTGGGGTGTAGCCGCCGATCGTGAACTCAGGCAGCCAGCTTGGCCTTCACTTGTTCAACGATGCTGCCGAAGGCAGCCTTGTCGTGCACCGCGAGGTCGGCCAGCATCTTGCGGTCGATCTCGATGGCGGCCTTCTTCAGGCCGTTGGCGAACTGGCTGTAGGTCAGGCCCAGTTCACGGGCAGCGGCATTGATACGGGCGATCCACAACTGGCGGAACACACGCTTCTTGGTGCGGCGGTCACGGTAGGCGTACTGGCCTGCCTTCATCACCGCCTGCTTGGCGATGCGGAAGACGTTACCACGACGGCCGCGGAAACCCTTGGCCAGCTTCAGAACCTTCTTGTGACGGGCACGTGCCGTTACACCACGTTTAACGCGAGGCATGAGTTTTCTCCTTGTTCGTCAGTATTACAGGCCAGCCGACGGCAGCATCTGTGCGATGTGACCCATGTTGGTCTCATGCACGTTCACTGCACCACGCAGGTGACGCTTGTTCTTGGTGGTCTTCTTGGTCAAGATGTGACGCTTGAAGGCTTGGCCGCGCTTGACGGTGCCACCGGGACGAACGCGAAAACGCTTCTTCGCGCTGCTCTTGGTCTTCATTTTGGGCATGTTCATGCTCCTTATGATTTGTGCTCGTGAGGCGTTCGGCCAACCTGGCTGAACTTGAATGGGCCCCGAGCCACTTTTGAAGCAGGCTGGCTCCCGAAGAAGCCGCCCGCCGAAAAACCGAAAGCGGCCAAAGCCGCTTGTCGGAACTCGCTATTCTAACCGGATATTCAAAAAGCCTGGGTAAACACGGGGGAGCCCCCGTTCAAGCGTCCACTTCAGGCAACAGGCCCGGCGCCGATTCGCGCAAGCCTGGTCAGTTCGCAGCCACCGGCGCCGCGCTGGCGTCGGGCGCCTTGGCGGGTGCAGGCTTCTTGCGCGCCGGAGCGATCATCATGATCATCTGGCGGCCTTCGAGCTTGGGGAACTGCTCCACCAGGATGGTGTCGGACAGCTCGTCGCGGATGCGGTTGAGCAGATCGAGGCCCAGGTTCTGGTGCGTGATCTCGCGGCCGCGGAAGCGCAGCGTGACCTTGACCTTGTCGCCTTCCGCCAGGAAACGGCGGATATTGCGCATCTTGACGTTGTAGTCGCCATCATCCGTGCCGGGGCGGAATTTGACTTCCTTGATCTCGATCACGGTCTGCTTCGCCTTGGCTTCGGCCGCCTTCTTCTGCTCCAGGTACTTGAACTTGCCGTAGTCCATCAGGCGCACCACCGGCGGGACGGCCGTGGCGGCGATTTCGACCAGGTCGACGTCCAGCTCACCGGCCATGCGCAGGGCTTCCTGCAGGCTCACGATGCCCATGGGCTCGTTGTTGGGACCGGACAGACGCACTTCAGGCGCCTGAATCTCACGGTTCAGACGGTGTTTGCGCTCTTCGCGGTGGCGGCGATCACGGAATTCAGTAGCTATGGCTTTCACCCTAAAATTAAAAAAGCTACGACAGCGTAGCTGCTAGTCAAGCAGGCACGCTGTCCAAAGCTGGGATGGAGACGACGTCAGGCCTTGGAAGCGATGTCGCGGGAAATGAGTTCGACGAATTCACCCACCGACATCACACCGAGGTCTTTGCCACCCCGGGCGCGCACTGCCACGGCACCTGCTGCCTTCTCCTTGTCGCCGGCGACGAGGATGTAGGGCAGCTTCTGCAGGGAATGCTCCCGTATTTTATACGTAATCTTCTCGTTACGCAGATCGGTGACCACCCGCAGCTCCTGGTGTGGAAGGGCTTTCTGCAGTTGGGCGGCCACATCCTTGATGTAGTCGGCCTGCGCATCGGTGATGTTCAGGATGGCGATCTGGGTCGGTGCCAGCCAGGCTGGCAGCGCGCCGGAATGGTGCTCGATCAGGATGCCGATGAAGCGCTCCAGGCTGCCCAGGATGGCGCGGTGCAGCATGACCGGGCGGTGGCGCGAGCCGTCTTCGCCGACGAACTCGGCGTCCAGGCGCTCGGGCAGGTTCGGGTCCACCTGGATGGTGCCGCACTGCCACTGGCGGCCGAGCGCGTCGCGCAGCGTGTACTCGATCTTGGGGCCATAGAAAGCCCCTTCGCCCGGCAGGTATTCGAACTCGCAGCCCGAGGCGCGCAGGCCGTCGGCCAGCGCGGCTTCGGCGCGATCCCAGCTTTCGTCGGTGCCGATGCGCTTTTCCGGCCGGGTCGAGAGCTTGTACAGGATGTCGGTGAAGCCGAAGTCCTGGTAGACCTTCTGCAGCAGCGTGGTGAAGGCCTGCACTTCGGCCTGGATCATGTCCTCGGTGCAGAAGATGTGGCCGTCGTCCTGGGTGAAGCCACGCACGCGCATGATGCCGTGCAGGCCGCCGGTGGGCTCATTGCGGTGGCATGCGCCGAATTCGCCGTAGCGCAGCGGCAGGTCGCGGTAACTCTTGATGCCCTGCTTGAAGATGATGATGTGGCCGGGGCAGTTCATCGGCTTGAGCGCGTACTCGCGCTTTTCCGACTCGGTGGTGAACATGTTCTCGCGGTACTTGTCCCAGTGGCCGGTCTTCTCCCACAGGCCCTTGTCCAGGATCTGCGGGCCCTTGACCTCGAGGTAGCCGTTGTCGCGGTAGACGCGGCGCATGTACTGTTCCACCTCTTGCCAGATGGCCCAGCCCTTGGGGTGCCAGAACACGGTGCCGGGCGAGTGCTCGTCGATGTGGAACAGGTCGAGCTCGCGGCCGAGCTTGCGGTGGTCGCGCTTCTCGGCCTCTTCCAGCATGGTCAGGTACTGCTGCAGCTCGTCCTTGCTGGCCCAGGCGGTGCCGTAGATGCGCTGCAGCATCTCGTTGCGGTGGTCGCCGCGCCAGTAGGCGCCAGCCACCTTCATCAGCTTGAAGAACTTGAGCTTGCCGGTGCTGGGCACGTGCGGGCCGCGGCACAGGTCCTCGAAGCTGCCTTCGCGGTAGAGGCTGACCTCCTCGTTGGTCGGGATGCTGGCGATGATCTCGGCCTTGTAGTTCTCGCCCAGGCTCTTGAAATAGGCCACGGCTTCGTCGCGCGGCAGCACGCGGCGGGTCACCGGCTCGTCCTTGGAGGCCAGTTCGCCCATCTTCTTCTCGATGGCGGCCAGGTCTTCGGGCGTGAACGGGCGCTTGTAGGCGAAGTCGTAGTAGAAGCCGTTCTCGATCACCGGGCCGATGGTGACCTGGGCTTCGGGGAACAGTTCCTTGACGGCGTAGGCCAGCAGGTGGGCGGTGGAGTGGCGGATCACTTCCAGGCCGTCGGCGTCCTTGGCGGTGATGATGGACAGCGGCGCGTCCTGCGCGATCACATAGCTGGTGTCCACGACCTTGGCGTCGTCGCCACGGCCGACCTTGCCGGCCAGCGCGGCCTTGGCCAGGCCCGCGCCGATCGATGCGGCCACCTCGGCCACGGTGACCGGGCCGGGGTAGTCGCGCTGGGAGCCATCCGGGAGCGTAATCTGAACCATATTCATCCTGTTGTTTCTTGAATCTGCAAGCCGCGCCGGCCGCAAGCACAGAGCAAAAGCACAAAGCGCGGAACCAGTCCGCGCTTTGCTTGTGTCAGAGGGAGATGAAAGCGTGCAGGCGCGAACCTTCGGCCTCAGTGGCCGGAGAAGCTGGGGGTGCCAGTCGTTCGCGGTGTCATAACCCGTGCTGCCTTTCTCGCTCTTGTGGTGCTATGAAAATTGGTAAACATCGTTATTTTCCCACAACCGGCGGCGCTGCCGCGCCTGCGGGGTCTTGGGTGCAGGTCACAATGGCTGCCAACCCCGCTCCCACCCAGCCTTTCCCGTTTCATGCGCCGTTGCCTTGCCTGCCTGCCGTCCCTTCGCCCCGCCTGGCCCGCCGTGCTGGCGGCCGCACTGCTGGCGGCCGGCTGCAGCAGCACGCCGGCGCCGCGCGGCAAGCTGCCCGAGCGCGACATGGAGGGCAAGGAATGGGGCCAGTCGGACGTGAACCGCGTCGCCACGCTGGGCATGCAGGCCAACCTGCAGAGCCTGTACCGGCTGATGGACAAGCTCTACCGCCGCAATCCACAGGAGTGGAAGAAAGGCGGCTACGCCAGCCGCGACGAGGCGATGAAGGCCGTGCGCGGCGCCATCGAGACCAGCCAGCCCTGGCCCGAACTGCTGGACCAGCGCGACATCCAGGGCATGAGCATGTCGCTGTCGCCGCAGTTTGCCGGCGACCGCGTGGCCGCCTTCATCTACTCGACGGCCGACATGCTGATCACCGCACATGGCGGCCGCACCACCTTCTACCTGATCCACGGGCAGGACGCGCAGGCGCTGTACAACGCGGCGCGCAACCTGGAGATCGCCAACTGGATGCTGACGCACCGCACCCAGGCCAATGGCCAGCCGCTGCTGCTGACCAACGAGATCACGGCGCAGGACCGCAACCTGAGCTTCGAGCGCGAGTTCGGCAAGATGATCGCCCGCGTCGACCTGCTGGCCGAGGTGACGTCCGAGAAGTACCGCCGCGCGGTGATCGGCTATGTGCAGGGTCTGGCGGGCGGATCGCTGTTCCAGTTCCTGCCGGTACAGGCGGTGGCGAACTGAGGCCTCTCTCAAAAAAAGAGAGCTGCTTGCGCTTACTGCATCTGGCATTGAATGCAATAACCATTTAAATCTCAATCACAGCAAGCGCCAGCAGCTATTATTTTTGATTTCACTTCAAGCAAACAGAAAGCGGCCACCAGGGCCGCTTTTTCATACCGGCTGCGCCGGGATCAGTGGAACTGCTCTTCTTCGGTGGAGCCGGTCAGCGCCTTCACGCTGGACGAGCCGCCCTGGATCACGGTGGTCACGTCGTCGAAGTAGCCTGCGCCCACTTCCTGCTGGTGCGACACGAAGGTGTAGCCTTGCTCGCGGGCGGCGAATTCGGGCTCCTGGATCATCTCCACGTAGTGGCGCATGCCTTCGCCGCCGGCGTAGGCGTGGGCGAACTTGAAGGTGTTGTACCAGTTGCTGTGGATGCCGGCCAGCGTGATGAACTGGTACTTGTAGCCCAGCGCGGACAGGTCTTCCTGGAACGAAGCGATCTGCTTGTCGTTCAGGTTCTTGCGCCAGTTGAACGAAGGCGAGCAGTTGTACGACAGCAGCTTGCCGGGGTTGGCGGCGAGCACGGCCTGGGCGAATTCGCGGGCGAAGCCGATGTCGGGCACGCCGGTTTCGCACCACACCAGGTCGGCATAGGGCGCGTAGGCCACGCCGCGGCTGATCGCCTGCTCCAGGCCGTTCTTCACGCGGTAGAAGCCTTCTTGCGTGCGCTCGCCGGTCAGGAAGGGCTTGTCGTTCGCATCGTGGTCGCTGGTGATCAGGTTGGCAGCTTCGGCATCGGTGCGGGCCAGCACGATGGTGGGCACGCCCATCACGTCGGCGGCGAAGCGCGCGGCGATCAGCTTCTCGCAGGCTTCCTGCGTCGGCACCAGCACCTTGCCGCCCATGTGGCCGCACTTCTTCACGGCAGCCAGCTGGTCTTCGAAATGCACGCCGGCAGCGCCCGAGGCGATCATGTTCTTCATCAGCTCGAAGGCGTTCAGCACGCCGCCGAAGCCGGCTTCCGCATCGGCCACGATGGGCAGGAAGTAGTCGATGAACTCCTTGTCGCCGGGGTTGATGCCGCGGCCCCACTGGATTTCGTCAGCGCGCTTGAAGGTGTTGTTGATGCGGCGCACCATGGTCGGCACCGAGTCGTAGGCGTACAGCGACTGGTCGGGGTACATGGTTTCGCTGGTGTTGCCGTCGGCGGCCACCTGCCAGCCCGACAGGTACACGGCCTCCAGGCCTGCCTTGGCCTGCTGCATGGCCTGGCCGGCGGTGATCGCGCCGAAGGCGTTCACATAGCCCTTCTTGGCGCCGCCGTTGATCTTTTCCCACAGCTTCTCGGCGCCGCGCTGGGCCAGCGTGTACTCGGGCTGCAGGCTGCCGCGCAGGCGCACCACGTCGGCGGCGCTGTAGCCGCGCTTGACGCCCTTCCAGCGGGGGTTCTGCGCCCAGTCCTTTTCGAGGGCGGCAATCTGTTGTTCGCGGCTGAGTTGTTCTTTGATCGATTGAGGCATGTGGAACTCCTGAAGTGGTGCGAAGGTTCTGGGGGAACATCACCGCGGTGCAGTGCTTGTCCTTGGGCTCTACTGTAGCGGCACTCGCTGGCCTCTTTTACGTCTTATGTCTTATATAAGACTATTTCTTTTCCATTAAAAATCAATTAGTTAAAATTTAAATATTGCAATGCGGAAACTGTTTTCTCATATTGAGAAAATTTGCGGCAACGCAACAAAGATATTTTTCATAATGCGGTTTGATTTTTTTGATGCTGAAAACTGGCCCCGGCGGCACGCCGGATGCAGCCGCCTTGCCTTGCGCCAACGCGTGGACGGAAGGCTATCGCCCGCAACCGCCCGCCACGCTCTACACTCTGGCGCGGCCCTCGCGCGGGCGATCTTCGATCTTGATCGCCACCGATGACCACCGGATGACGCCGTCCGCCCGCCACCCGCGGAACGCCGGCGCAGGCCCCTACCCATCACCTGTTCACTCCATGCATCCACCTTCCAGGCCGGTGGCCTATCTGTTTCTGGCGCTCAGCATGTCGCTGGTGGGCTGCTACGTGGCGCTGTCCAAGCCGCTGGCGGCGGCGCTGCCGGTGCTGCTGCTGGCCTGGCTGCGCTTCGGCATCGGCGTGGTGGCGATGGCGCGCTGGCTGCGGCGCCCGCCGGGCGAGGCGCCGCTGACGCGGCAGGCGCGCGGCCTGCTGTTCCTGGAGTCGTTCTTCGGCAACTTCCTGTTCACCATCTGCATGATCACCGGCGTGAGCATGACGGGCGCGGTGGCGGCCAGCGTCACCATGTCGGCCATTCCCGCCGCCATCGCGCTGCTGAGCTGGCTGTTCCTCAAGGAGCGCATCTCGGCGCGCATCGCCTGCTCCATCGCGCTGGCCGTGCTGGGCATCGCGCTGTTCGCGCTGGCCAAGCCCGACAGCCATGGCGCGGTGGCCGGCAATGCGGCGCCGGATGGCAGCTTCTGGGGCCAGCTGTTGCTGATCGCCGCGGTGCTGTGCGAGGCCAGCTACGCCGTCATCGGCAAGAAGCTGACCGCCAGCGTCAGCCCCAAGCGCATCGCCGCGCTGATCAACCTCTGGGGCTTCACGCTGACCACGCCCTTCGGCCTGTACCTGGCCTGGCATTTCGACTTTGCGGCGGTGCATCCGCCGCTGTGGGCGCTGCTGCTGTTCTACTCGCTGGCCGCCTGCGTGTGGACGGTGTGGCTGTGGATGACCGGCCTGCGCTCGGTGCCGGCCTCGCAAAGCGGCATCTTCACGGTGATGCTGCCGGTCAGCGCGGCGCTGGTGGGCGTAGTGGTGCTGGGCGAGTCACTCAACCGCTACCAGTTGCTGGCCTTCGGCATCGCGCTGTCCAGCCTGGTGCTGGCGACCCTGCCGCTGCACCGGCTGCGGCGCCAGCCCTCTTGACCAGCCATCCGCTCAGAGCAGCGGCTGGCGGCTGACCACGATGCCGTCGGCATCGGCGTACAGCCAGTCACCGGGATGGACCCACTGGCTCTGAATCTGCACCGGCACATCGCGCAGGCCCGCGCCGCGCTTCTCGGTGGGCAGCGGCACCAGGCCGAGCGCGCGGATGCCGATGTCACAGGCCTGCAGCTCGGCCACGTCGCGCACGCAGCCGTTGACCACGATGCCGCTCCAGCCGTTCTTCACCGCCGACACCGCGATGTTGCCGCCCACCAGCGCGCGGCGCAGCGAAGCGCCGCCGTCCACCACCAGCACCCGCCCCTCGCCCGGCGTGGCCAGCGCCTCGCGCACGCGGGAGTTGTCCTCGTGGCACTGCACCGTGCTCACCGGCCCGCAGAAGGCGGCGCGCAGCCCCCAATGCAGGAACACCGGCGGCAGCACCTGGAAATCGGTGCCCACCCGGGCCAGCTGGGCATCGCAGAGGTCGCAGGTACTGAAGTTCGGGGTCGTCATGGCTCGCTTTCAAAAAGGAATGCGGGCCCATCATAGGAGGAAAGCACTACAGGTGCTGGGGATACACCGGCACTGCCGCGCAGCGGCGCCCGCTGCATAGCCGGTGGCAAACAATGGATAAAAATCAATAGCTTGCGGGAAAACACCGAGTTTTCAGCATCCGACAACAATGGTTAGCCGCCCGGCAAACGCAACATTTCGAGGCAAAAAAACGCCTCCCTGCCTTGGAAACCCCCGGGTTTACCGTTAGCATGCGTCCAACCAGCGGAGGGACTCTCCACCTGGCGAGACAACTGTTCACAAGGAATCCAACCATGGCAACTGCATCCAAGACCACTGCTCCTGCAAAAAAGCGCACCCCGAACGCCGCCTTCATGAAGCCGCTGACCCCCAGCCCCGCGCTGGCAGCTGTGGTCGGCGCTGCGCCGCTGCCCCGTACCGAAATCATCAGCAAGCTGTGGACGTACATCAAGGCCCACAACCTGCAGGACGCCGCCAACAAGCGCATGATCAACGCCGACGCCAAGCTCAAGGAAGTCTTCGGCAAGCCCCAGGTCTCGATGTTCGAGATGGCCGGCCTGATCGGCAAGCACGTCAAGTAAGCTACAGGCAAGCAACGGCGCGCACACTACCGCGCGCGGTTCTCCCTCCCAAGCTGGCACTCTGCCGGCTTTTTTTTCGCCCGCCGCACGCTGCGGCCCGGCCACACCTCCCCGCCCCCTCCCCCGCCACCTGCCTGGCTTGTGAAAAAACCGGGCTGAATGTGTCCAATATGTTGCAAATACACGTCAAAAGAATACGAATCGTTATCATTTGACTTATTATTGCTCCCCGCACAGAGACCATCACCAGACAAGCCGGACCGGGTCCGGCTTGTCCGTGCACCCCCACGACGGGATACGTCCCGTCCGCACCGAATTTCTTTTCTCTCTTGGAGCATCACCTTGACAAACCGTAGCCGCCACCGTGGCCGCGCCACGCGCCCCAGCGCCGTGGTCCACTCCCCCGTCGCCGACAAGGCTGTCCTTCCGCTGGGCGCGCTGATGCTCGCCGCCTCGGTCGGCAGCTGGGCGCAGTCCGCCCCGGCCGCGCCCGAAACCACGCTGGGCACGGTGACCGTCAAGGAAGCCGCCGAAGTCCAGAGCAAGGACACGCTGCTGCGCAAGAAGACCACGGTGGGCAAGGGCGAGCAGGACATCAAGGACATCCCCCAGTCGGTGACCGTGTTCACCGAGAAGCTGATGAGCGACCGCAACCACGACGACTTCCGCGACGTGCTGCGCAGCACCGCGGGCGTGACCTTCCAGGCCGGCGAAACCGGCGAAGAGGACGTGCGCCTGCGCGGCTTCTCGCTGGGCCAGGCCGGTGACATCTACGTGGACGGCATGCGCGATGCGCCGCTGTATGAGCGCGACACCTTCAACCTCGACCGCGTCGAAGTGCTCAAGGGCTCGGCCTCGATGCTGTTCGGCAAGGGCTCCACCGGCGGCGTGGTCAACCAGGTGAACAAGTCGCCGCTGCTGATCGACCAGCACGAGGCTTCCTACATGTTCGGCACGGGCAAGGACCACCGAGCCACCGGCGACTTCAACTTCGTCACCGGCGAGAACGCCGCGCTGCGCCTGAACGTGATGGCGGAGAACCACGACAACTATGGCGCCTTCCAGCGCAAGCGCGGCATCGCGCCCACGTTCGCCTGGGGCATCGGCACGCGCGACGAGTTCTCGGTGGGCCTGTACTACCTGGACATCGACGGCCGCCCGAGCTACAACCATCCCTGGCTGACGCAGAACGGCCGCATCATCCCGACGCTGCCGGCCAAGAACTTCTACGGCCTCAACAGCGACCACCTCGACACCTCGGCCAAGTACGTGACGCTGGGCCACACGCACCGCTTCGACGACGGCGGCGAGCTGAAGACCCGCCTGCGCTACGGCAAGTACTCGCGCGACCTGCTGGCCAGCACCATCGGCTTCGCCGCGGCGACGCGCCCCACCGTCATCTCGGACATCACCGACTCCACGGTGCTGACCCGCGGCTCCAAGGGCCGCATCGGCTACACCGAGATGACCCAGCTGCAGAGCGACTACACGAACCGCTTCAACCTGGGCGGCATGCAGCACGACATCATCGCGGGCTTCGACTTCTACCACGACGACGCCGAGCGCAACAACAACGTCACCAACCCCACGTCCCGCCCCAACACCAGCGTGGGCACGCCCAACAACGGCGACTGGGTGGCGGACGGCCGCGGCGACATCGCCTACAACACCTTCAAGGCGCGCAGCCTGGGCCTGTACCTGCAGGACACCATGGCGCTGACCCAGACGCTGAAGCTGGTGGGCGGCCTGCGCTTCGACCACTTCAAGGCCTCGTACCGCAATGCGGACGGCTCGCTGAGCAACGAACGCTCGGACGGCCTGTGGAGCCCGCGCGTCGGCCTGATCTTCCAGCCTGACAGCGCCAGCTCGTACTATGTGTCGTACGGCCAGTCGTACAACACCTCGGCCGACACCTACCAGTACGGCGTCAGCGTCAGCAACGGCACCAACCGCGCGGTGAACACGGCGCCGGAAAAGAGCCGCAACATCGAAGTCGGCGGCAAGTGGGAACTGGCCGAAGGCCGTGCGCTGGTCGGCGTCGCCGCCTTCTACAGTGAGAAGTACAACGAGCGCAACACCGACCCCGACACCACCGCCACGCAGGAGCTGCTCTCCGGCAAGCGCCACGCCGCGGGCATGGAGTTCAACTTCGCCGGCCGCATCACGCCGCAGTGGGAACTGTTCTGGAACCACACCTGGATTCCTGAAGCCAAGATCGACGAGAGCAACGTGGCTCTGAACGCCGCCGGCACCGGCGCGCAGGTCCAGGGCGATCGCCCGGGCCTGACGCCCAAGCAGAGCGGCAGCCTCTGGACCACCTACGCCATCACGCCCCAGATCCGCGTGGGCGGCGGCCTGAACTACCGTGGCGCGCAAAGCCCCGACGGCGCACGCCACCTGACCGCGGCCGGCTTCACCACCTTCGACGCGATGGCCGAGTACCGCTTCGACCAGAAGACGACGCTGCAGCTGAACGTGAAGAACCTCAGCAACAAGCTGTACGCCGACACGCTGTACCGCGGCTTCTACTCGCCGGGCGCTCCCCGCGCCGTGCAGCTGACGCTGAAGACCCGCTTCTGATATCGTCCCCTGTATGTTCCTGCACCTGCGTAGCATCCTGACTCCCGAGGAGCTGTCCGGCATCCGGACGGCCCTGGCCGAACAAGCCGTGTGGAACGACGGTGCGCGCAGTGCAGGCCAGCAGGCCCAGACGCAGAAGCACAACCAGCAGCTGGCGCAGGACACTCCGCTGTCCCGCCAACTGCAGGCGCTGGTCGTCAATGCCGTCCAGCGCGATCCCGTCTTCTTTGCCGCCGCGCTGCCCAAGCGCATCTACAACCCGCTGTTCAACCGCTACGGCGGCGAGTCGAACCACTACGGCTCGCACATCGACGGTGCCGTGCTGCGCTCGCAATCCACCCAACAATGGGTGCGCACCGACATCTCCTGCACCCTCTTCCTGAGCGAGCCCGACGAGTACGACGGCGGCGAGCTTGAGATCCAGGAAGGCCTCGCCCCGCAGCGCGTCAAGCTGGCCGCCGGCGACCTGGTGCTCTACCCCGGCACCACCGTCCACCAGGTGCGCCCGGTGACCCGCGGCACCCGCCTGGCCAGCTTCTTCTGGGTCGAAAGCATGGTGCGCTCGCTCGAGCAGCGCCGCCTGCTCTTCGACATGGACCAGCATCTGGTGCAGCTGCGCCAGACCCTGGGAGAGGCCGACCCGTCCGTGCTGGCGCTGGTGGGCACCTACCACAACCTGCTGCGCATGTGGGCCGACTGCTGACGCCCAGCACCCCTGCCTTCCCCCAGGCACTTCATTTTTGATAGCTGCCCCCGCTTGCCCGGCCTCACACCCAATATAGATTTCATTGAAATCCGATATGCACCAAGCGCGGGCAGCTACTTTTTTTGAAGTACCGCTACCATAGCCGCATGCAGCTCCCCAGCCCCACCTTGCAGCCCATCCCGGCGGACATCGTCAACCTCGCCGACTACGAGCGCCACGCCCGCGAGCGGCTCGACGCCAACGCCTGGGCCTACTTTGCCGGCGGCGCGGGCGATGAGCAGACGCTGGCCGCCAACCAGCAGGCCTGGCAGCAGCTGGCATTGCTGCCGCGTGTGCTGCGCCCGCTGGCCGGCGGCCACACCCGCACCACGCTGCTCGGCCGCGAGTTGCTGCACCCGATCCTCGCCGCGCCCATGGCCTTTCTGCGCCTCGCCGAAGACAGTGGCGAGATCGGCCTGGCCTACGCCTGCGCCGCGATGGGCGCGGGCCTCGTCGCCAGCACCCAGGCCAGCGTGCCGCTCGAAGCCATCGCCGCCACCTGCCTGCAGGACGCCGCGCGCGGGCCGTTGTGGTTCCAGATGTACCTGCAGCACGACCGCGGCTTTAACCGCGAACTGCTGCAGCGCGTGGAAGCCGCCGGCTACGAGGCCATCGTCGTCACCGTCGATGCGCCCACCAGCGGCGTGCGCGACCGCGAGCGGCGCGCGCAGTTCAGGCTCCCGCCCGGCATGGCGGCCGTCAACCTGCAAGGGCTGCCGCCACTGCCGACCGTGGCGCTCAATCCACAGCAAAGCCCGCTGTTCGACAGCCTGCTGCGCCATGCGCCCACCTGGGAAGACATCGCCTGGCTGCAGGCCCAGACCCGACTGCCGGTGCTGCTCAAGGGCATCACCCAAGCGGCGGATGCGCGCGAGGCGCAGCGCCTGCAGCTGGCGGGCCTGATCTGCTCCAACCACGGCGGCCGCACGCTGGACACCATGCCCGCCACCGCGCGCATGCTGCCCGCCGTCGTCCAGGCCGTGCAGGGCGACCTGCCGGTGCTGGTGGACGGCGGCATCCGCCGCGGCACCGACGTGCTCAAGGCGCTGGCCCTGGGCGCCAGCGCCGTGCTGGTCGGGCGCCCGCTGGCCTGGGGCCTGGCCACGGCCGGCGCCGCCGGCGTGGCCCATGTGCTGCGCCTGCTGCGCGACGAACTGGAAGCCGCCATGGCCCTCACCGGCTGCCGCACGCTGGCGGATATTTCGGCCGACCTGTTGCTGCCCGGCGAGTTTCGGTAAGCCCTCCAGGCTTTGCAATGGCCCTACCGCCAAATAGCTATTGCAAATGCGAAGAATTCTTATTTATAATCACCCCATCGTAATTCACCAGCCAGCCAACGCTGCTTGACCCGCCATGATCGTCTGTGTATGCCGCCGCGTCTCTGACCGCGAAATTGCACGCCACGCGCATGCCGGGATGACGTTCGACGAGATCCAGTTCGAGCTGGGTGTCGGTCTGCAATGCGGATGCTGCGAAGGCTGCGCCCGCGATGTGGTCGAACAATGCAGCGCATCGCGCCCGGTGGCCGCCTTGCACAACGAGGCCCAGGCCACCTCTCAGCCGATCCAGCTTGCCACAGTCATCACTGAAAGCAAAGCATGGAACTCCTCGTCGCGCTTGTTGGCAGCCTGATCCTGGTGGCCGTTTCCGCCTGGTGGATTTTTCAAGAATAAGCCAAGGATCCCGACCGCGGGCAAAGGCCAGGCCCTTTGCCCCAGCTTCTCCCCATGTCCCAACCTGAACGTTTTGCCCCGCAGGACACTGCCGGCCGCAACCTGGCTGTCGCCGCCTCGGTGCTGACGCTGCATGTGGCCGGCCTGTGGGCCTTGAACTCGGGCCTGCTCAAGACCCACGCCATGGAGCTGCCGCAGCCCAAGCCGGTGATGGTGGAGCTGATCGCGCCCGAGCCGCCCAAGCTCGAGCCGCCACCGCCGCCTCCCGCGCCCAAGCCGCCGAAACCGCAGCCCGCGCCGCCCAAGCCCGTGCCCAAGCCTGCACCGGCGCCCAAGCCGCTGCCCTTGGCCAAGGCGCCGCCGGCGCCCAATGCGCCCGTGGTCGCGGCCGAGCCGCCGGCACCGCCACCGGCGCCGCCCGCACCACCCGCGCCGCCGCCTGCGCCCCCGGCCCCGCCGGCACCGCCCGCGGTGCAGCTGCCGTCGAGCAATGCGGCCTACCTCAAGAACCCTGCGCCGGTCTATCCTGCGATCAGCCGTCGCATGAACGAGCAGGGCAAGGTGCTGGTGCGCGTCTTCGTCGACGAGCACGGCGACCCCAAGCAGGTCGAGCTCAAGCAGTCCAGCGGCTTCGACCGGCTGGACAACGCAGCGCTGGACGCCGTGCGGCGCTGGCGCTTCAAGCCGGGCACCGTCAACGGCGAGCCCAAGGCCATGTGGAACAACGTTCCCATCAATTTCGTACTCGAATAAATCGCAGGAGTTTTCATGGAATCGCAATTCGGCATCTCCCACGTCTGGACCCAGGGAGACTTCGTTACCCGGGCCGTCGCCATCATCCTGATCGCCATGTCGCTGGCCTCGTGGATCGTCATCCTGGTCAAGGCCCTGGACGTCATGCGCTTCAAGAAATACGCCCGGGGCGCGCAGCAGTTCTGGCACAGCGCGGACTTCGCCGCCGGCCTGGATGCGCTGGGCCAGCAGAGCGACAACCCGTTCCGCCAGATCGCGCTGGAAGGCCGCGAGGCCACCGCCCACCACCGCAAGACGGCCGAGCACCTGCACGACTCGCTGGACGTGAGCGACTGGGTCACGCGCTGCCTGCGCAACAGCATCGACGAATTCACCGCGCGCATCCAGTCGGGCCTGGCCGTGCTGGC
Organism: Comamonas sp.; assembly: GCA_050282565.1. Classification (GTDB taxonomy): domain Bacteria; phylum Pseudomonadota; class Gammaproteobacteria; order Burkholderiales; family Burkholderiaceae_C; genus Comamonas. The sequence continues at coordinate 20,497 of JBLZYV010000026.1, read as the reverse complement.
GTCGGTGGGCTCCACCGCGCCGTTCATAGGCCTGTTCGGCACCGTCTGGGGCATCTACCACGCGCTGGTGGCGATCGGCGCATCGGGCCAGTCCACCATCGACAAGGTGGCCGGCCCGATCGGCGAGGCGCTGATCATGACGGCGCTGGGCCTGGCCGTGGCCATTCCCGCCGTGCTGGGCTACAACGCGCTGGTGCGCGGCAACAAGTCGGTGCTGGGCCAGCTCAACAGCTTTGCCCATGACCTGCATGCCTTCTTCGTGACCGGCGCCCGCCTGAACGTGGGCGCAGGCAACGCCAACGTCACCCCGCTGAAGAAAGGCGCCTGACCATGGCCTTCGGAACCCAGGACGAAGCCGACGAGGTGATGAACGAGATCAACATGACGCCGCTGGTCGACGTCATGCTGGTGCTGCTCATCATCTTCATCATCACCGTGCCGGTGATGAAGCAGGCCGTCAACATCGACCTGCCCCGCGCCGCCGCCACGCCGGAAGAGCCCAAGCCGGACACCATCCAGCTCGCGGTGCAGGCCGACGGCAGCTACAACTGGAACAGCACCCCGATCTCAGACGACGAGCTGGAGAGCCGCCTCCAGGCCGAGGCCGCCAAGACCCCGCCGCCCGAGCTGCACATCCGCGGCGACAAGAGCGTGCGCTACGAGAAGGTGGCCCAGGCCATGGCCGCGGCCCAGCGCGCCGGCGTGCACAAGATCGGCTTCATCACCGACCAGCCCCGCTAATAGCTTCCGCCACAAACAGCTTCCAAATCGATAGCTGCCAGCGCTTACCAGATAAGCGCTGGCAGCTTTTTTTATCTATTTTTTGGCCTCCCGCCGCGTTCCAGGCAGCAAAAATATCCTGCAACTGCTCAGGTTTCCATAGCACCAAGCGCCGGGTGCATTTGTAAAATCATCAGAGCATGGCCCTTTCCTACCTCGTCCTCCTCCCCTTCATCGGCAGCGTCGTGGCCGGGCTGCTGCCCGCCAACGCGCGCAACGCCGAATCCACGCTCGCCGGGCTGATCAGCCTGTTCTGCGCCTACCAGGTGGCGATGCTGTTTCCGGAGGTGGTGGATGGCGGCGTGGTGCGGCAGTACACGCCCTGGCTGGGCGACCTGGGGCTGAACCTGCACTACCGCATGGACGGCTTCGCCTGGATGTTCTCGATGCTGGTGCTGGGCATAGGCAGCCTGGTCGTGCTGTACGCGCGCTACTACATGTCGCAGGCCGATCCGGTACCGCGCTTCTTCTCGTTCTTCCTGGCCTTCATGGGCTCGATGATGGGCGTGGTGCTGTCGGGCAACCTGATCCAGCTCGTGTTCTTCTGGGAGCTGACCAGCCTGTTCTCCTTCCTGCTGATCGGCTACTGGCACCACCGCAAGGACGCGCGCCGCGGCGCACGCATGGCGCTCACGGTGACCGGCACCGGCGGCCTGTGCATGCTGGCCGGCGTGCTGATCCTCGGCCATGTCGCCGGCAGCTACGAGCTCGACCAGGTGCTGGCCGCCGGCCAGCAGGTGCGGGACAGCACCCTGTACCCGGTGCTGCTGGTGCTGATCCTGCTGGGCGCGCTCACCAAGAGCGCGCAGTTCCCCTTCCATTTCTGGCTGCCGCGCGCGATGGCGGCGCCCACGCCGGTGTCGGCCTACCTGCACTCGGCCACCATGGTCAAGGCCGGCGTCTTCCTGATGGCCCGGCTGTGGCCGGTGCTGAGCGGCACGCCCGAGTGGTTCTGGATCGTCGGCGGCGCCGGCGCCATCACGCTGCTGCTGGGCGGCTACATCGCCATGTTCCAGCACGACCTCAAGGGCCTGCTCGCCTATTCGACGATCTCGCACCTGGGCCTGATCACGCTGCTGCTGGGCCTGAACAGCCCGCTGGCCGCGGTGGCCGCAGTGTTCCACATCATGAACCACGCCACCTTCAAGGCCTCGCTGTTCATGGCCGCCGGCATCGTGGACCACGAATCGGGCACGCGCGATATCCGGCGCCTGTCGGGCCTCAAGACCATGATGCCGGTCACCGCCACGCTGGCCATGGTGGCCAGTGCCGCGATGGCGGGCGTGCCGCTGCTCAACGGCTTCCTGTCCAAGGAGATGTTCTTCGCCGAGACGGTGTACATCAACACCACGCCGCTGCTGTCCATCGCGCTGCCCGTGGCGGCCACGCTGGCGGGCATCTTCAGCGTGGCGTACTCGCTGCGCTTCACCGCCGATGTGTTCTTCGGCCCGCCGGCCACCGACCTGCCCCACACGCCGCACGAGCCGCCGCACTGGATGCGGGTGCCGGTCGAGCTGCTGGTGCTGACCTGCCTGGTGGTGGGCATCTTCCCGGCCTGGTCGGTGGGGCGCTTCCTGAACGCGGCCGCGATGCCGGTCGTCGGCGGCCAACTGCCCGAGTTCAGCCTGGCGATCTGGCACGGCTTCAACGAGCCGCTGATCATGAGCCTGGTGGCCCTGGGCGGCGGCATCGCGCTGTACAGCGGCCTGCGCCGCCTGCGCAACCGCGGCCTGGTGGACGATGCGCCGGTGGCGCAGCGCTTCAACGGCCAGCGTGCCTATGAATGGGTGCTGGCGTTGGGCACCAATACCGGGCGCCACCTGCGCCGCCTGCTGGGCACCCGGCGCTGGCAGTGGCAGGTGCTGTGGCTGCTGCTGACGGCGCTCATCACCGCCGCGCTGCCGCTGTTCATCCACGGCCTCAAGCTCGGCAACCGTGCCATGCAGCCGGTGTCACCCGCCTTCGCCATCCTGTGGACCGTGGGCATCGCCAGCGCGCTCTCGGCCGCCTACCTGGCCAAGTACCACCGGCTGGCTGCACTGGTCACGCTGGGCGCCGCCGGCCTGGCGAGCTGCATCACCTTCTCGTGGTTCTCGGCGCCCGACCTGGCGCTCACGCAGATCGTGGTCGAGGTCGTCACCACCGTGCTGCTGCTGCTGGGCCTGCGCTGGCTGCCCAAGCGCGACAAGAGCCTGGCGCCGGCATCGGCGCAGGGCGTGCTGGTCACGCTGCGCCGCTGGCGCGATCTGCTCATTGCCGCGGCGGCCGGCGGCGGCAGCGCCTGGCTGGCCTACGCGATGATGAGCCGCCCCTTCCCCGAGAGCACCTCCACCTTCTTCCTGGAGCAGGCGCTGCCACAGGGCGGCGGCACCAACGTGGTGAACGTGATGCTGGTGGACTTCCGCGGCTTCGACACCTTCGGCGAGATCGTGGTGCTGGGCATCGTGGCACTCACCGTCTACGCGCTGCTGCGGCGCTTCCGCCCCGCGCCCGAGGCGCTCGACCTGCCCGAGCAGCAGCGATTCCTGCCGGCCGACCTGCACACCGATCTGCTGGCACCGCGCACCGCCACCGACACGGCGGTGGGCTACCTGATGGTGCCGGCCGTGCTGGTGCGCCTGCTGCTGCCGTTCGCGGCGGTGATCTCGATGTACATCTTCCTGCGCGGCCACAACGAGCCGGGCGGCGGCTTCGTCGCGGGCCTGGTGCTGTCCATCGGCCTGCTGCTGCAGTACATCGTCTCGGGCACGCAGTGGGTGGAGTCGCACCTGCCGATCTTTCCGCGCCGCTGGATCGCCGTCGGCCTGCTGTTTGCACTGGGCACCGGCGTGGGCTCGTGGTACTTCGGCTATCCCTTCATGACCAGCCACGGCTGGCATGGCCACCTGCCGCTGTTCGGCGAGGTGCACATCGCCAGCGCGCTGTTCTTCGACATCGGCGTGTTCGCGCTGGTGGTGGGCTCCACGATGCTGCTGCTCACCGGCATTGCCCACCAATCGGTGCGGGGCTTCCGCCACCACGCCTCCCTGCATGACGGAGACGCCGGCGCGGCCGGCCTCTCCACCTCCGACGAAAGGATTGGATGATGGAGACCATTCTCGCCATCGCCATCGGCGTGCTCACGGGCTCGGGTGTCTGGCTGATCCTGCGCCCGCGTACCTTCCAGATCATCATGGGCCTGGCCATGCTGTCGTATGCGGTCAACCTCTTCATGTTCAGCATGGGCCGCGTGGGCCTGGCCATCGACCGTGAACCCATCCTGCAGCCCGGCGTGCCCACCGACCTGCTGCACTATGCCGACCCCATGCCCCAGGCGCTGGTGCTGACGGCCATCGTCATCGGCTTCGCCATGACGGCACTGTTCCTGGTGGTGCTGCTGGCCTCGCGCGGCATGACCGGCACCGACCACGTGGACGGCAGCCGCTCCAACGACGTGCAGGAGATGCCTTGATGCTGCTTGACTGGAGCCAGGCCCTCATGCCGCACCTGATGCTGGCGCCCATCCTGCTGCCCATGTTCACCGCAGCCTGCATGCTGCTGATGGGCGAGCAGCGCCAGCGCACCAAGCTGCTGATGAACCTGGGCTCGACCGCGCTCGGCCTGCTGGTGTCGGTGGTGCTGCTGCAGTGGAGCAATGCCGACGGCCAGGCCTCGGCCACCCAGGTCTACCTGGCGGGCAACTGGGCCGCGCCCTTCGGCATCACGCTGGTGCTCGACCGGGTCAGCGCGCTGATGCTGCTGACCACCAGCGTCGTGGCCACCTGCGCGGTGATCTATTCGGGCGCGCGCTGGCACCGCGCCGGCGTGCACTTCCACGTGCTGTTCCAGTTCCAGCTCATGGGGCTGGCCGGCGCCTTCCTCACCGGCGACCTGTTCAACCTGTTCGTGTTCTTCGAGATCATGCTGGCCGCGTCGTACGGCCTGGTGCTGCACGGCTCGGGCAAGGTGCGGGTGCAGAACGGCCTGCACTACATCGCCATCAACCTGGTGGCCTCGTCGCTGTTCCTGCTCGGCGTGTCCATGCTGTACGGCATCACCGGCACGCTGAACATGGCCGACATGGCGCAGATCGTGCCCCACATCCAGCCGGCCGACCGTGGCCTGCTGCACACCGCCGCCGGCCTGATGGCCACGGCCTTCCTGGTCAAGGCCGCGGTCTGGCCGCTGAACTTCTGGCTGGTGCCGGCCTACAGCTCGTCCACCGCGCCGGTGGGCGCGATCTTCGCGGTGATGACCAAGGTAGGCCTCTACGTGATCCTGCGGCTGTGGACGCTGATGTTCAGCAGCGAGGCCGGCGACTCGGCTCTGTTCGGCAGCGCCTGGCTGGTGCTGGGGGGCCTGGCCACCATGACCTTCGGCGCCATCGGCATGCTGGGCTCGCAGCGCCTGGGCTACCTGGCGGGCTATGCGGCGCTGCTGTCCTCGGGCACGCTGCTGGCGGCGCTGGGCTTCGGGCAGAACCTGCTCACCGCCAGCCTGCTGTACTACCTGCCCAGCTCGACCTGGGCGGTGGCCGCGCTCTTCCTGCTGACCGACCTGATCGACCGCTGGCGCACCGAGGGCAGCAGCGTCGTGCGCTTCGGCGACGAGGAAGCACCCTTCCTCACGCCCGAGCTGATGCCGCGCGAAGGCCTGAACCTCGACGAGGACGAAGAGGTGTTGATCGGCCGCGCCATCCCCGCCGCCATGGCCTTCCTCGGCCTGAGCTACCTGGCATGCACCCTGGTCATCAGCGGCCTGCCGCCGCTGTCGGGCTTTGTCGGCAAGTTCGGCATGCTCAGCGCGCTGCTCAATCCGCTGGGCCTGGGCGCGTCGTCGGGCACCCAGCCCGGCGCGCTGGGCTGGCTCTTCATGGCTGCGATGATCGCCACCGGCCTGCTGGCGTCGATCGCGCTGGTGCGCGTGGGCATCCGCGAGTTCTGGTCCAGCGTCAGCCGCAGCGTGCCGCGGCTGCGCGTGCTGGAGGGCCTGCCCATCGCCGTGCTGCTGGCCTGCTGCGTCGGGCTCGTGCTCCAGGCCGGCGGCGTGATGCGCTTCACCCAGCGCGCCGCCCATGCCCTCTACTCGCCCGGCACCTATGTGCGCGCAGTGATGCAGAAGCACCCGGTACCGGCGCCCGGCGCCAGCGCCGTCAAGGGCAGCGCCGAAGGAGGCCAGCCATGATCAAGCGCATTTTCCCCGCGCCGCTGCTGTCGCTCTTCATCTGCGCGCTCTGGCTGCTGGTGAACCGCTCGCTCAGCAGCGGCCATGTGGCGCTGGCCATCGTGTTCGCGCTGTTCATCCCGCTGCTCACGCGGGGCCTCAGGCCGCTGCCCGTGCGCATCCGGCACCCGCTGGTCATCGCGCGGCTGGCCGCGCGCATCGTGCGCGACACCACCGAATCCAACCTGGCCGTGCTGCGCCTGCTGCTGTCGCCGTCGGCCCGCCTCCACCCCGGCCGCTTCGTGCACGTGCCGCTGCAGCTGCGCGACCCCAACGGCCTGGCCGTGCTGGCCATGATCGTGTGCATCACCCCGGGCACGGCCTGGGCCGAGATCGCGCGCGACCGCTCGATGCTGCTGCTGCATGTGCTGCAGGACGACGATCCCCAGTCGGTGATCGACCACATCAAGGCCCACTACGAACGCCCGCTGATGGAGATATTCGAATGAACCCCATCCTGAACTTCTGCACCCCGATCGCGCTGTTCATCCTGTTCCTGGCCATGGGCATCGCCATGGTGCGCCTGCTGCGCGGCCCGCAGGCGCAGGACCGCGTGCTGGCGCTGGACTGCATGTACCTCGTGGCCATGCTCGGCCTGCTGGTGCTGGGCATCCACTACGCCAGTGCCAATTATTTCGAGGCGGCGCTGCTGATCTCGCTGTTCGGCTTCGTCAGCTCCACCGCCATGGCCAAGTTCCTGCTGCGCGGCGAGGTGATCGAATGATCGAGGTCGCCCTCCCCGTCTGGGCCCAGGTCGCCGTGTCGGCGCTGGTGCTGTGCGGCGCGGTGATCGCGCTGCTGGGCGCGCTCGGCCTGTTCCGCCTGCCCACCTACTACCAGCGCGTGCATGCGCCGGCCGTCATCGCCACGCTGGGCTGCTGGTGCGTGGTCTGGGGCTCGGTACTGTATTTCTCGCTGCAGACCGGCGCCATCGCCGGGCACGCGCTGCTGATCGCGATCTTCATCGCCGTCACCACGCCCATCACTACCATCTTCCTGATGCGGGCGGCGCTGTTCCGCGACCGGCGCATGGGCAAGAGCGTGCCGCCCAGCCTGAGCCGCATCGTGACCACCGACACCCCCGACGCCTGACCTCCCATGACCGTCCTGCTCTCCCGCCAGATCGATCGCACGCTCACCCACTGGCTGCATTCGCTGCCGCAGCAGGCACCCGCCGGCTCGCAGTGGGAGCTGTGGCTGTTCGAGGGCCTGGCGGCGCGCCAGGCGGCCGAGCGGCAGCTGCGCCAGCAGGGCATCGCCGCCCGCATCCGCAGCGCCTACAAGCCGCTGGTGCATTTCTTCCTCGAAGAGGTGGAAGACCTGGCGCAACTGCTTCGGGTGCAGGTGCGCTACCCGGTGCAGCCCGAGGCGCCGGCCAACCGCTTCCGGCTCGAGACCTACCCGCTCGCCGCCATGCTGCCGCAGGCCGAGCTTCATCTCGTGCCGGGCGATGCAGCGCCACGCTACCAGGTGCAATTGCAGTGGCGCGATGGCCGCCAGCGCAGCGCCAGCGTGCCCGTGCCCTGCCGCCCGGTGAGCGACGCCTGGGGCGGCAGCGCCGTGGCCAGCTGCGGCTGGGTGCGGCAGCTGCAGGCCGATGGCACCGAGGTGCGCAGCGAGGCGCTGGACACCGACTACGCCCAGGCCTTCGAGGCCGCGATGCAGGCGGTGCAGCAGCACCCCTGGCCGCAGGCCGAGCCCTACTTCGGCCGGCTGCTGCTGCGCATCGACCTGCCCGGTTTCGAGCAGCCCGTCGCCGGCACCGGCGAGACCATGAGCACCACCGAGGCGCTGCACGAGGAGCTGTACTTCGGCCTGCTCGCGCACTTCCAGCACCACTCGGGCCGCCCGGCCGGCGATCGGCGGCTGCAGCCCGGCCAGATGGTGCCGGACATCCGCTGCGCCGACGATGCCGACCCGCTGGCCCTGCAGCACATCGAGGTGCTGGTCGAGACCCAGGCACTGCAAACAGCCGGCGACGAGCCGCACGACACGCTGACGGCCGACCACGCCGCCCGCGCTCTGGCCCATGTCGCGCAGGCGCCGTCGATCGCCGAGGTGCAGGGCTTCTTCAGCCCGCTGGTGCAGCAGCACGGCCTGCTGTGGCAGGGCCGCAGCCGCCAGGGCCGCGCCGTGGGCGCCACCTACCAGGTGGGCAGCGACCGGCCGGTGCTGATCAGTGGCGGCCAGCATGCCAACGAAACCTCGGGCGTGGTCGGCGCGCTGCGCGCCGGCCTGGTGCTGGCCGAAGAGCCCGCCAGCCATTTCGCGCTGCTGCCGCTGGAGAACCCCGACGGCTACGCGCTGCACCAGTGGTACTGCCGCCAGGCGCCGCAGCACATGCACCATGCGGCGCGCTACAGCGCGCTGGGCGACGACATCGAGTACCGCGAGACCGAGCCGCTGTACGAGCGCGTGGTGCGCCAGGATGCGCTGGCCGGCAGCGGCGCGCAGCTGCACATCAACCTGCACGGCTACCCGGCGCACGAATGGGTGCACCCGCTCACCGGCTACATCCCGCGCGGCTTCGACCTGTGGACCCTGCCCAAGGGCTTCTTCCTGATCCTGCGCTACCACGCCGGCTGGCAGGCCCAGGCCGAGCAGCTGGCCGAAGCCGTGACGCAGGCGCTGCTGCAGGTGCCGGGCCTGGCCGAATACAACGCGCGCCAGCTCGCGCTGTACCAGCAGCACTCGGGCCTGCAGCCGTTCTCGCTGCTGCACGGCACGCCCTACACCATGGCGGAGAACCACGCCTCGCCGGCGGCGATGACGCTGATCACCGAGTTCCCCGACGAGACCGTGACCGGCGACGCCTTCGTCTTCGCGCACCAGGCGCAGCTGGCCGCCACGCTGGCGGCCTACCGGGCCTGGCAGCACATCGCGCTGCCCTGAGACGACCCCATGCCCATCCCCTCGACCCTCGCGCAAATCCTCGGCATCTGCATCGGCTCCTGCCTGGGCGCGCTGGCGCGCTGGCGGCTGGCGCTGTGGCTCAACCAGCCATCGGCACTGCTGCCCTGGGGCACGCTGGCCGCCAACCTCGCGGGCGGCTATGTGATCGGCCTGCTGGTGTCGCTGTTCCAGGCGATGCCGCAGCTCGATCCGATCTGGCGGCTGACGCTGATCACCGGCTTTCTCGGCGCGCTGACCACCTTCTCAACCTTCTCGGCCGAGACGGTCTCGATGCTGCAGGCCCAGCGCTACGGCCTGGCCGTGCTGCAATGCCTGCTGCACCTGGGCGGATCGCTGCTGTTCACCGCGGCAGGCCTGGCCACCGGTGCCTTGCTGTGGAGTAAATAGAGCTATTCCTTTCATAGCTGGCAGCGCTGATGCATACTGATCCAGACGGTATTTTTCTCTCAAGCCTTCCGAAAGCGACACCATGGACGCCACCACCCAAGTCAACGACACCCAGGACTGGGAACTGTTTGCCAGCAAGAAAGCAGCCGCGGACAGCACTGTCGAGCGCGACTCGTACCGGCTCGCGTTCGCCGATCCCGAATTCCTGACCCGGCGTGAAACGCGGGGCATCCGCTTCCAGCTCGAGATGCTCAAGCCCGACCTGGAGCTGCGCGCCCAGGGCATCAACCACACCGTGGTGGTGTTCGGCAGCGCGCGCTTCCTGCCGCCCGAGGACGCCCAGCTCAAGCTCGAGGCCGCCCAGGCCGGCGGCGATGCGCGCGCCATCGCGCTGGCCGAGCGCGGCGTGGCCAACAGCCGCTACTACGATGCGGCGCGCCGCTTCGCGCGCCTGGTCGCCAAGTACAGCGAGACCCAGCCGCTGGCCGACCGCCTGTACATCTGCACCGGCGGCGGCCCCGGCATCATGGAGGCGGCGAACCGCGGCGCGTCCGAGGAGCACGCCCCCAACGTGGGCCTGAACATCACGCTGCCGCACGAGCAGTCGGGCAACCGCTTCATCACGCCAGAGCTGTGCTTCAAGTTCCACTACTTCGCGCTGCGCAAGATGCACCTGATGATGCGTGCCAAGGCGCTGGTGGTGTTTCCGGGCGGCTTCGGCACCATGGACGAGCTGTTCGAGGTGCTGACCCTGGTGCAGACCACCAAGGCCAAGGCCGTGCCCATCGTGCTGTTCGGCGCGGACTTCTGGAAGCGCGCGATCAACTTCGAGGTGCTGATCGAGATGGGCACCATCTCGGAGCGCGACGTGGGCCTGTTCCACATCACCGACGACGTGCACGAGGCCTGCCGCATCATCCAGTCGTTCTACGAGCGCTGAGCGCCGGCCGAACTCAGCAAAAACAATAGCTGCTCGCGCTTTCCATCTCTGGTTTTTAATGTGATATCACATCAGAAACCTTGAGCAACAAGCGCCAGCAGCTATCTTTTTTGGAACTACCGCGATCCGTCGCCGTCCTGCCGCGGCGCCGGCAGCCGGGCCGGCTCGTGGGGCGGGTGCAGGTCCGGCATGGGCATCTTGCCCAGCATCCAGGCCAGGCGCGAGCCCGAGCCGACCAGCGCGCCCATCACCCAGAACACGCCGCCCACGCCGATGGCCGCGCCCGCCGAGCCGAACAAGAGCGGCATCACCACGCTCGATCCGTTGATCAGCATCAGGCGCAGGCCCACGGCCTCGCCGTGCCGGTCCTCGGGCGTGAGCTGGTGCAGCATGCTCATCGCCATGGGCTGCACCGAGCCCAGCGCCGCGCCCAGCACCACCGAGCACAGCACCATGGTCCATACCGAGCCCATGAACGGGTACAGCGCAAAGCCCAGCGAGGTGACCATCATCGCCGTGGCCACCACCGTCATCTCCTTGCAGTGGCGCGACAGCACCGGCAGCAGCAGCCGGATCAGCGCGGCCGCGATGGCGAACATGCCCAGCACCATGCCGATCTGCGACGCCGACAGCCCCTTCTCGTGGCCCAGCAGCGGCACCACGAAAGTGTGCGCGTCCCAGCACGACGAGACCATCCAGTTCACGATCAGCAACCAGCGGAAGTTCTTCTGCTGCAGCAGGTCCCAGGCGTGGTGCGGCTGGCCGTCGTCCTGCGGCGGCGACGGCGCCTCGGTCTTGGCGCCGCGCACGCACAGCCACGACAGCAGCGGCATCGCCGCCAGCGCGCCGAACGCGATGCGGTAGGCCAGCGTGCTGCCCGCCTCGCTGGTCGCGTGGTCGATCACCATGCCGGCCACGAAGGGCCCCATGAAGTTGGCCACCGCCGGCCCCAGCGACAGCCAGCTGAAGATCACGCGCAGCTCGCTGGCCTCGTGCGCCTGCCGGCCTGCATAGCGCTGCAGCGCGACGATGGACACGCCCGTGGCGCCGCCGGTCAGCAGCGCGGCCACGCACAGGCCCCAGAACGCCGGCACGGCCACTGCCACCAGCGCGCCCACGCCCGCCGCCGCGATCGCCATCAGCGTGGGCCGCTTGAAGCCGTGGCGGTCGGTGTAGCGCCCCGCGGGCAGCGACAGGAACACCTGCGTCAGCGCGAACAGGCTGAGCAGAAAGCCCACCGCGCCGGGGCTGTAGCCCTCGCGCAGCGCCAGCAGCGGCGCGGCCAGCCGCATGCCCGTCATCGTGGCGTGCACGAACACCTGGCCGACGATGAAACGGATCAGCTCGCGGGTCATTGCGGCCCGTCCTTCGGGGTTTCAGCGGCTTCGGGGCCGTCTTCCGCCTGGTCGGGCGCCGGAAGCTCGTGCACGCCCGACAGCCTGCGCTGGATGGCCCGGGTGCGTACGTCCACCTGCTCGAAGCGCTTGGCTGCCGCATCGATGGACTTGCGCGTCGCCTCCACCACCTCGCCGAACTTGTGGAACTCGGTCTTCACCTGGCCCAGCACGGCCCATACCTCGGACGAGCGCTTCTCGATGGCCAGCGTCTTGAAGCCCATCTGCAGGCTGTTGAGCAGGGCCGCCAGGTTGGCCGGGCCGGCGAGCATCACGCGGCAGTCGTTCTGCAGCGCCTCGGCCAGGCCGGGCCGGCGCAGGGCCTCGGCGAACAGGCCCTCGCTGGGCAGGTACAGCAGCGCGAAATCGGTGGTGTGCGGCGGTGCGACGTACTTGTTGCGGATCTTGCGCGCCTCCAGCCGTATCGACGACTCGAAGGCATTGCCGGCCGACGCGATGGCCGCCTTGTCGGCCGCCTCGTGCGCGTCGAGCAGGCGCTGGTAGTGCTCCACCGGGTACTTGGAGTCGATGGGCAGCCACACCGGCGCATCGCCCGAGCGGCCCGGCAGGCGCACGGCGAACTCCACCAGGTCGTCGCTGCCCGGCACGGTCTTGACGTTCTTCGCGTACTGGTCGGTCGTGAGCACGTTGTCGATGATCGCGCCCAGCTGCAGCTCGCCCCAGGTGCCGCGCGTCTTCACGTTGGTCATCACGCGCTTGAGGTCGCCCACGCTGCCGGCCAGGGTCTGCATCTCGCCCAGGCCCTGGTGCACCTGTTCGAGCCGGTCGCTCACCAGCTTGAAGGACTCGCCCAGGCGCTGTTCCAGCGTGGCATGCAGCTTCTCATCCACCGTGCGGCGCATGGCCTCGAGCTGGGCCTGGTTGTCCTGCTGGATGCGCGCCAGGCGCTCGTTCATCGTGGCGCGCAACTGCTCGGCCTGCTGCTGGTGCGTGGCGGCCAGCGCCCCGAAGCGCTGCGCCAGCGAGGCCTCGATATGCACCAGCCGCCCGTCGAGCGCCTGGCGAAAGCCGTCCATGCTGCCCTGGCTGGTCTGGTTCAGGTCGCGCATCTGCTGCAGCAGGTTGTGCGACAAGTGCGCCAGCGCCCCGTCGCTGCGCGCCAGCGCCTGCTGCGTGTGCTGCTGCGCCGCGAGCTGCTGGCGCTCTTGCTGGAGCATGCGCTCCACCCATTCCGGCGGCAGCGTGGCCACCGGGCGGCGCAGCAGCAGCACCAGCAGGACCGCGAGCACGGCCACCAAGACGGCAATGAGCAAAATGGTTTCCAAAGGCAAAGGCACGATAGGCGAACCGTCTGACTACAAAAAATATAGCTGCTTGCGCCGATGGTATCAGCGCAAGCAGCCATTCTGGCTTGAAACTCAGGCGCCGCGCTTCGCGCGCGCGACAGGCTCGGGCTGGTTCACCGGCGTGACCGGCGGCTGGCCTGCCAGGTACGTGACGAGGTTGTCCGCCGCCAGGTCGGCCATGGCGCGGCGCGTGGCCATGGTGGCGCTGGCGATGTGCGGCGTGAGCACCACGTTGGGCACGGTCAGCAGCTCGGGGTGGATGGCGGGTTCGCCCTCGAACACATCCAGCCCCGCGGCGGCGATGCGCTTGTCCTTGAGCGCCTGGGCCAGCGCCGCGTCGTCGACGATGCCGCCGCGCGCGATGTTGATCAGCGTGGCCGTGGGCTTCATCAGCGCGATCTCGGCCGCGCCGATGGCATGGTGCGCGGCCGGCGTGTAGGGCAGCACCAGCACCACGTGGTCGGCGGTTTGCAGCAGCTCTTCCTTGCCGACGTAGCGGGCCTTGCACTCGGCCTCCAGCTCGGGCGCCAGGCGCGAGCGGTTGTGGTAGATCACGTTCATGCCGAAGCCATGCGCGCCGCGCCGGGCAATGCCCTGGCCGATGCGGCCCATGCCGACAATGCCCAGCGTGCTGCCGTGCACCTCGGCGCCGGCGAACAGGTCATAGCGCCAGTCCTTCCACAGGCCGGCGCGCAGGTAGTGCTCGCTCTCGGCGATGCGGCGCGCCGTGGCCATCAAGAGCGCAAAGCCGAAGTCGGCCGTGGTCTCGGTCAGCACGTCGGGCGCGTTCGTGCCCTGCACGCCCGCGGCGGTCATCGCCGGCACGTCGAAATTGTTGTAGCCCACGGCCATGTTGGCCACGATCTTGAGCTGCGGGCAGGCAGCCAGCAGCGCGGCGTCTATGCGCTGCGAGCCGGTGGTGAGCACGCCGTCCATGCCCTGCAGGCGGGCGGCCAGCTCCTGCGGCGACCAGGCCGCGTCCTCGGGGTTGGCGGTCACATCGAAGTGTTGGGACAGGCGTTCGACCACCTCGGGGGAGATGGCTCGGGCAATCAGAATCTTGGCACGGGGCATGCGCTCCATCCTTTCGTTAGCGGAAGAAGATAAAGGTGATGACGATGAGCAGCGGCACCAGGACGCCGCACGACCAGGCCATGTAGCCAAAGAAGCTGGGCATGGGCACGCCACGGCTTTCGGCGATGGCCTTGACCATCAGGTTCGGCGCGTTGCCGATGTAGGTGTTGGCGCCCATGAACACGGCGCCGGCCGAGATCGCGGCCAGCGTGGGCGCCAGCGCGGTCATCAGCACGGCAGGGTCGCCGCCCGCCGTGTTGAAGAACACCAGGTAGGTGGGCGCGTTGTCGAGGAAGGAACTCAGCACGCCCGTGGCCCAGAAGTACATGGCCGGATCGGGGCTGCCGTCGGCGCGCGTGACCGCGCGCACGATGGCGCCGAACGGGCCGTCCGTGCCGGCCTTGAGCATGGCGATGACGGGGATGATGGTCAGGAAGATGCCGGCGAACAGCTTGGCCACCTCCTGCATCGGCCCCCAGTCGAACTGGTTGGCCTGGTGCACGATCGCGGGCGTGAGCTTGAGCGAGGCCAATGTGACCACGATCAGGCCCACGTCGCGCACCAGCCCGGGCAGGCCGACCGGTGTACCCACCACGTCGAAGACCACCTCGGACTTCCACAGCCCGCTCATCAGCACCAGCGCGATCACCGCCAGCAGCAGCACGAAGTTCAGCTTGCCGTCGAAGCCCAGGCTGTGGGTGTCGGGCGTGGGATCGGGCCGGGGATGCTTGCCATCGCGGCGGAAGAGGTAGCTGTCCAGCAGGTAGAAGACCACCAGCAGCGCGATGGACAGCAGCAGCGTTTCGCCCCAGATGTGCTCCATGGTCCAGAAGAAGCTCACGCCCTTCAGAAAGCCCAGAAACAGCGGCGGATCGCCCAGCGGCGTCAGCGAGCCGCCCACGTTGGAGACCAGGAAGATGAAGAACACCACCACGTGCACGCAGCTCTTGCGGCCGTCGTTGGCGCGGATCAGTGGGCGGATCAGCAGCATCGATGCGCCGGTCGTGCCCATGAAACTGGCCAGCACCGTGCCTATGGCCAGGATGGCGGTGTTCAGGCCGGGACTGCCATGCAGGTTGCCCCGGACATAGATGCCGCCCGACACGGTGAACAGCGCGGTGAGCAGGACCACGAACGGAATGTACTCGGCCACCAGCGCATGGACGAAGTTGGCACCCGCCAACGGCAGCCCGAAGACCACGGCGAACGGCACCAGGAATGCCAGCGCCCAGCCTGCGGCCACCTTGCCGAAATGGTGGTGCCAGAAGTGCGGCACGAGCAGCGGCAGTAGCGCAATCGACAGCAGGATGCCCGCGAACGGCACGCCCCAGGCCACCGACAGGCTGGCGCCGTCCAGCTCCGCCGCCGCGCACCAGCCCGGCGCCAATAGCGCCATGGCGGCCACCGCCCCTGCCCCCCACGCGTGCTTGCCGCCTACCCCGTGGCGTTGCGCCATGCCTGGACTCCTTGTTGGTTCAAAATGCTACATATTATATAGCTACACCACCAAATCAGACCTACGGCTATCCGGCCTTGGCGGCTGCCGGCGCGACACTGGCCGCTGAAGCGCTGTCGGCCGGCGGCAGGCCGAACACCTGGCGCAGGTAGGCCAGGTATTTCTGGTCGTCGCACATGCCCTTGCCCGGCGTGTCCGAGAGCTTGGCCACCGGCTGGCCGTTGCAGCGCGTCATCTTGATCACGATCTGCAGCGGCTCGTAGCCCAGGTCGTTGGTCAGGTTCGTGCCCACGCCGAAGGCCAGCTGGCAGCGGCCGTGGAAGCGCTGGTACAGCGCGATGGTGCGCGGGATGGTCAGCGCGTCGCTGAAGATCAGCACCTTGGTCAGCGGATCGACCTTGTGGTGCTGGTAGTGCGCGAGCAGGCGCTCGCCCCAGGCGAACGGATCGCCGCTGTCATGCCGGGCGCCGTCGAAGAGCTTGCAGAAATACAGGTCGAAGTCGCGCAGGAAGGCATCCATGCCGTACACGTCGGACAGCGCGATGCCCAGGTCGCCGCGGTACTCCTTGGCCCACATCTCGAAGCCGTAGATCTGGCTCTCGCGCAGCCGCGGCCCCAGCGCCTGGCAGGCCTGCAGGTACTCGTGCGCCATGGTGCCCAGCGGCGTCAGGCCCAGCTTCATCGCCAGCAGCAGGTTGCTGGTGCCCGCCAGCTGCCCGATCCGCGCGCCTGGCACCGGGCGCACCGTGCTCACGCCCAGTTCGCGGCACAGGGTGCGCAGCACCTCCTCCTGCCAGACGCGGCTGAAGCGCCGGCGCGTGCCGTAGTCGGCGATCTTCAGGTCCTCAAGCCCGGCAGCACGCATGGCAGCCACCTTGCCTTCGAGGCGCCGGCGGCCCTCGGCCCAGTCCGGCTGTGGCTGCGTGCGGCGGAAGTACACCTCGTTGACGATGGCCAGCACCGGTATCTCGAACAAGATGGTGTGCAGCCACGGACCGCGGATCGTGATGTCGATCTCGCCCGAGGGCAGTGGCGAAACGGTGATGTATTTCTCGGAGAGCTTGAAGACGCCCAGGAAATCGACGAAATCGCTCTTAATGAAGCGCAGCGAACGCAGGTAGGCCAGCTCGGCGTCCTGGAACTGCAGGCTGCAGAGGTGGCGGATCTCCTCGCGGATCTCGCCTACCAGCGGCGCCAGCTGCACGCCCGGATTGCGGCAGCGGAACTTGTACTCCACCGAAGCCCACGGAAACTGATGCAACACCACCTGCATCATCGTGAATTTGTACAGATCGGTGTCGAGCAGGCTTTGGATGATCATGAAGGCAGTGCAAGAGCCCATCCACAACGCTCTCGGCCCCTATCGCGGCCGATAGGCGCCAGGTTCGTCACTCCATCAGCCTTGCACCCAAAAGCGATAGCGGAAGGCCAAGTGTAGGCGATCCACCTGTGCGTCCTGCCTAGCTTCAACCCTGGCCCGCCGCCCAAGCCCCTGCTGCCGTCCACGGAAAGCCGCCCGCGTCATCAAGCCGTCACGCCGCACCCCCTACCATAGGGCACCGAGGCTCGGCGGGGAGCTTTGGCGGCATGGCGTGATCGGGTTGAGTCGTTTCCAGCGCAACCAATTGAAATCGCAGGAAATAAAGATTTTGCTGCACTGCACAAAAAAGACTTGCAAAAAGAAAAATAGTGCCTAAAATGACAACCATTGTGCAGTGCAACATAAGTGATCGACACAGGAGCGCAGTGCACATCGAGATCGGCCTCAGGCTGGTCACAACATCGGTAGTAACTCTCAACTGAACGGAGCAAAAAATGGCACTCACCCCTGATCAAATCCTGGCCGCCCACAAAGCCAATCTGGAAACCCTGGTTGGCCTGACCAACAAGGCCTTCGAAGGCGTGGAAAAGCTGGTCGAACTGAACGTGGCCGCAACCCGCGCTGCCCTGACCGACGCCGCCAAGAACGCACAAGCCGCTCTGGACGCCAAGAACGCCCAAGAACTGCTGAGCCTGCAAGCCGGCCTGCTGCAGCCCATGGCTGAGAAGACCGCTGCTTACAGCCGTCACCTGTACGAAATCGCCACGGCCACCGGCCTGGAATTCAGCAAGGCTTTCGAGTCCAATACCACCCAGGCACAAGCCAAGTTCAACGAATTCGTTGACACCGCCGCCAAGAACGCACCCGCTGGTTCCGAAAGCGCCGTGGCCGTGATGAAGACCGCCGTTGCTGCCGCCAACAACGCCTACGACTCCGTGCAAAAGGCTGTGAAGCAAGCCAGCGAAGTGGCCGAAACCAACTTCAACACCATCACCAACAACGTGATGAAGGCTGCGACCAACGCTACCAACGTGGCTGCTGCCGCTGCCAAGAAGCGTTAATTCCGGCACCCTTATCCGATACGTTGCTGCAACGCAACAAGATGGAATAAGGGCTTGCACGAACAAAAGGGTAAACCCTAGAATACACACATGGCGTCGGATCTTTCGGCGCCCACCAGTTGTCTCCTTGGATCTTTTCGAAACCTGGTTTCAGGGATCCATTTAAAGCCCGGTTCTTCCGGGCTTTTTTTTGCCCAACGCCCTGGCGGCGCACCGGGCTTGCCCCTGCGGCACAGCCGGACCCACGGCAATTTTCTACAATGCGCGCTGGCTCCCACTGCACCTTCCATCGCCATGCCCGACCCCTCCTCCCCCATCGGTATCTTCGACAGCGGCATCGGCGGGCTGAGCGTGCTGCAGGCGCTGCAGCAGGAGATGCCGCACGAGCACCTGGTCTACCTGGCCGACAGCGCCAACGCCCCGTATGGCGAACGCGGCGATGCCTATGTGATCGCCCGCTCCGCCACCATCGCCCGGTGGCTGCGCGAGCAGCACCATATCAAGGCCCTGGTCGTCGCCTGCAACACCGCCACGGCCGCCGCGGTCGAAGCGCTGCGCAGCCAGCATCCGGATCTGCCCATCATCGGCGTGGAGCCCGCGCTCAAGCCCGCGGCGCTCGCCAGTCGCACGCATAGGATCGGCGTCATCGCCACGCAGGGCACGGTGAACAGCGCGCGCTTTGCACAGCTGCAGCGCCGCCATGGCGAGAACGTGCAATTCGTGGTACGGGCCTGCAACGGCCTGGCCCGCGCCATCGAGGACAGCACCTCGCCCGACCTGCCCGCAGCGGACAGCGCCCGTGCGATAGAGGCGCTGTGTCGCCAGCACCTGGGCGCGATGGGCCCGTTTGGCCCGCAGCCCGGGCAGATCGACACGCTGGTGCTGGGTTGCACCCACTATGTCTTCGTTGCCGACGTGCTGCGCGCCATCGTCGGCGCCGATGTGCAGCTGCTCGACACGGGCGCCCCCGTCGCCCGGCGCACCCGCGAGCTGCTGGCGGCTGCCCAGGCCCTCGCGCCTGCCGGCGCTACGCAGCGCGTGGAACTTTTCACTACCGGCGATGTGGCGGCCCTGGCACAGGCAGCGCGCACCTGGCTGCAGTTGCCGGCCTCGGCCTGCGCCCAGGCCCGTATTGCCGACGCAGCCCAGGCCACCACCGCCTGATCCCTAAAACAATAGCTGCCAGCGCTTGCTGCACCTGGCTTCTTGATAGTTTTCTATCTGAAACCCTAATGCAGCAAGCGCTGGCAGCTATATTTCTTAAATCCGTTCTTAGTGCAGATGCCGCGGGCGGCGGCCGCCGTGGCCCGCATTGCCGCCACCGGCGCCGCGCGGCGGCTTGCCGATCTCCAGCGAATCGACCAGCGCATCGAAGCGCTGGTTGAACAGCTTGTCGATCTCGCCGACCACGCCGACCAGCTCGCTCGCGTCGAAGTGCCGCTCCATCGTGGCGATCACGTCCTGCACCAGCAGGTCGCGCTGCACCTGCATGATGGCGGCCGGCGTCGGGCCCACGAACAGCATCAGGAAGTCATCGCGCGACTCGGCATCGCGGTCCTGGTCTTCCTCGTCGAACTCGGCGTCGTAGAAGGTCACCTCGATGGCAGCGCCCAGCTCGGCCAGCTCGTTGAGGTTCATGCACATGTCGTCCAGCGACTGGCGGAAGTCTTCGTCGCCGCGCACCGTCCAGCACATCTGCAGCAGGCGCTCCTTGGCATCGAACTGGATGCCGGGCTCTTCCTCGTAGGCGCTCTCTGCCCCGTCCGCCAGCGAACGGGCACCCGCGTATTGCCACAGCGGCTTCAAGGCCTCCTGCAGCTGCTCGAAGCGCACGTCGGCGCGCAGCTGCACCTGGCCATGTACATGGATCTCGAAGGGGGGATTGAAACCGGGCATGATCGCACCTCTACAAACTAGGCCCGGCCAAACAGAATGAGCTGCTGGCCATCACCACTACTGGTGCCCCGAGCCGGGGTCGAACCGGCACGCCCCTTTTCAGGAAAGCGGCGGATTTTAAGTCCGCAGTGTCTACCAATTTCACCATCGGGGCGCTTCTGCTGCACAAGGCATTCTAGCCCGAGCACCGAACCTCGACAGCCATCGCAGCCTGGAGCAGAAAAACAAATGGGAAGCCGCAGCTTCCCATGAAAATGGAGCGGGAAAACGGTCTCGAACCGTCGACCTCAACCTTGGCAAGGTTGCGCTCTACCAACTGAGCTATTCCCGCATTGCCGACCAGACACATGGCCTGACCAGCCTGAACTGGAGCGGGAAAACGGTCTCGAACCGTCGACCTCAACCTTGGCAAGGTTGCGCTCTACCAACTGAGCTATTCCCGCATTGCCGACCAGACACATGGCCTGACCAGCCTGAACTGGAGCGGGAAAACGGTCTCGAACCGTCGACCTCAACCTTGGCAAGGTTGCGCTCTACCAACTGAGCTATTCCCGCAAATTTTCTGCTTTCGCAGTTCCCAAAACGCACTGACCAGCACGTGTTTGGAGGCGCGAACCAGAGTCGAACTGGTCTAACCGGATTTGCAATCCGGGGCATAACCGCTTTGCTATCGCGCCCTGGCTATTGGGTGCCGGCCATGCCAACCCCCGATGTCTGGAGCGGGAAAACGGTCTCGAACCGTCGACCTCAACCTTGGCAAGGTTGC
>JBLZYV010000025.1:0-51242 GCA_050282565.1 Comamonas sp. | reverse complement strand
AGTTCCACGGCGCACCCCGCAAACGTCACGCCACAGGTTGCCCCAACGCAAGGCGTTGGGGTCGCAGACAGCAGGGCGCCCTTCTTTTGCGTACTTTTCTTGGGCGACCAAGAAAAGTAGGTCGCCCGCCGGGGCGAGTCCCGGCCTCTGCCCTTCGACAAGAACGCTGCCGATCGCGGTACGCGGCAGCCAGCAAGCTCCAGACATAAAAAAAGGAATGTGGATCCCACATTCCTTGTGAAGCGCCAGGCCCTGGTGGGCCAGGGCGGTGATCAGAAGCGGTGGCGGATGCCCACGCCGAAGCTCGTGCCGTTGCCGAAGTTCGTGATCTTGTCGTACATCAGGATGGCGTAGGCATCGGTGCGCTTGGACAGGTCGTAGTTGTAGCCCACCGACACGGTGTTGCGCTTGGCATCGGTCGCGTCCAGCTTGGTCTGCGCCCAGGCGGCCAGGATGCGGCTGTTGGCGGCCAGCGGGATGGTGGCGCCCAGCGAGGCCGTCTTGCCCTTGTAGCCGTCGGTCTTGCCCTTGGTCTGGCCGTAGGTACCCATCAGCTTGACCACGTTGAAATCGTAGCTCGCGCCCAGCATCCAGTTCTTGCGGCCATCGGGCAGCACGGCGGGGTTCGGGTCGGACATGCCCACGTCTTCGTAGAACGCCGTCAGGCCCAGCGGGCCGCTGTTGTACATCACGTTGGCGCCGACGTTCTTCTTGCCGTTGTTGCCTGCCTGCTCGCCGAACTGGTAGTGCAGGTTGGCCTTCAGGCCGCCGAAGCTCGGGGTGCTATAGACCACCTGGTTGGCCCAGCCGGTGTCGGAGGGGTTGGTGCCCTTCCAGCCCGAGGCGTTGAACAGCGGCACGTTCTGGTGCAGCACCAGCGGTGCAAACGTGAACGAATCGCCGAAGGGGTTGAACAGGATGGTGGGCAGGAAGTTGGGCGACTTGGTGCGGCCCAGCAGCACGCCGCCAAAATTGCCGCTCAACTGCACAAAGGCGTCGCGCGAGAAGAACGGATCGTTCGTGTAGCGGCCGGGCGTGCCGGTATCACCGCGGAAGAAGCCGTTCAGCATGAAGTTGGCCTTCAGGCCGCCACCCAGGTCTTCGGAGCCCTGGAAGCCGATCCACGACGTGGTCATGCCGCCGCTGTTGACACCATTGGTGCGGCCGGCGTCGCCGGGGTTCTTCATCGAGCCGATGTAGACGTCGGTCAGGCCGGTGACCTGCACGGTCGATTGCGCTTGCGCGGCGCTGGCACATGCCGCGGCAGCGGCCAGTACAAGCAGAGTCTTTTTCATACCCATCCTTTGTTATGCATGTGGAATGTGACCGGGTCCGGTACCTAGGCGTACTACCCGAATCAGGCGCAACTGTGCATGAGGTCCAGGGCTGCGTCTTCTAGAAATTACCCAAGTGTTGCGCTGATACCGCAGGTAAGGCGGATTACGTGCTGGTCCGCGGGCGCAATCCCTGCGGTTTTCACCGGATCGCAAATCGCCGGCTTGGGCCTACAGTGTGTCCATGAGGAGGATGTGATGGACCCACGTCGAGGAGCCCGCCCGTGAGCGATCCGCAAGAGCTGCACGAAGCCCCGCAGGCGCATGCCGCCGATGGCGCACGCATGCTCCCCGGGCCGTGGCTGGCCAAGCTGCTGGCCGCGTTGGCGCTGGCCTTGGTCCTGGCCGCGGGCCTGTCCGCCTATGTGGTGGCGCAGTACCAGGAGAGGGCTTTCACCCGCCATCTGCAGGCGCAGCAGACCGACGACATCGAGGTGCTGGCGCGGCTGATGGGCAGCAAGCTGGAGCAGAGCCAGAAGGTGCTGGCCTCCGTCGCCGAGAGCCTGGGGCCATGGGCCACGGACCCGCGCCCCTCCGTCGACTGGCTGGTGCAGCAGGGCCTGCCCGCGGCCCGCTATTTCGACAGCATCGTCATCGCGATGGGCAGCAAGGTGTTCCGCCTGCACCTGCGCTCCAGCAAGGGCGCCGAGGAGGCCGACGTGGACCCCGCGGAGCGCGAGGTGCTCAAGCGCACGCTGGTGCAGGGCAAGCCGCTGATCTCGGCGCCCATCCACAGCGACACCACCGAGGCCAGCATGGCCTTCAGCATGCCGCTGCTCGACAAGTCGGGCGAGCAGAAAGGCGCGCTGGCCGGGGTGCTGCGGCTGCAGTCGCAGGGCCTGCTGCCACCGGCCACCGAGTCCGGGCTGGTGGTGCTGACGGCCGACGGCGTCATCCTCGCGCACCCCGATCCCACACGCATCCTGGGCCAGGCCAGGGACGAGCCCGGCCTGCGGCAGGCGCTGGCCCAGTGGCACGAGAGCCGCCCGGCGGGAGCGCCCGCGGCCGGGCAGACGCATGCCTTCGGCCCCTACCTGGTGAGCATGGCCGAGATCCCGTCCGCCGGCTGGCTGCTGGCCCGCACCATCCAGCGGGGCGAGCCGCTGGCGCCGCTGGCCGTGGAGCGGGCGATCGCCTGGTGGCCGGTGGCCGCCATTGCGCTGGCCGTGCTGGCGCTCGCCGGTTTCTGGACCTGGATGCATACCCGCCGCCTGCGAAACCTGCATGGCGCCGTGATGCGGCATAACAATTATTCTGGCGATGAATTGGAAGTTTTCGAGTCTGCATGGCAGCAGTTGAGCGCGACCGAGCTGAAGCAGTCGGCCGACGCCCTGCAGCAGCGCAGGCTCATGGATGTCTGGCTGGAGCATGCCCACGAAAGGGTGGTGCTGCTGCAGGACGACCAGGTGGAGCGCTGCGGCTGGGCGCTGGCCCAGGAGCTGGGCTATGAGGAGCGCGAGTTGCGCTCGCAGCCGCTGGCCCGCTGGGTGGTGGACTCGCAGCCGCTGGTGCCGGCCTGGCAGGCACTGAAGCTGCAGGGGCACTGCCGCTTGGTGGTGCAGGTGCGGCGCAAGACCGGCGAGGCGGTGGCGCTGCAGGTGCGCGCCTTCTCGGTCGGGCCCCGGCGCATCCTCTGCTTCGTCGAGGACCCGGGCCGGCATTCGCCGGGCGGCGCCGGCTCGCTGGACGCGCTGACCCAGCTGCCCGGCTATCCGGCGTTGCTGGAGCAGGCGGCGCTGCTGCTGCATGCCGCCGACGCGCCGGAGCTCCAGGGCGAAGCCTCTTGCGTGCTGCTGTATGCGAACGTGGACAACATGTCGGCCATCAATGCCCTGGCCGGCCGGGCCGAGGGCGACCGCATCCTGAAATACGTGGCCGACCAGCTACAGCTGCTGTGGCCCCACCGGGGCTGGGCCGCGCGGGTGTCGGGCGACAAGTTCGCGCTGCTGCTGCGGGCCTGCTCCACGGAACAGGCCATGGTGCTGGCGCAGCGCCTGTGCGAGCAGGTGCACCACTGGCGGCTGCGTTCGCATGCACTGCGGTTTCCGCTCACGCTCAGCATCGGCGTGGTGCCGGTCACCGGCAAGCATGCCAGCGCCGAGGCGCTGGTCCGCGCCGGCGATCTGGCATGCTACCAGGCCAAGCGGGCCGGCGGCGACGGCGTGCACTGCGACAGCCGCCCGCTGCCGGTGCTGACTGCACCGAAGTAGTGCGGGCCGGCCGCCGGCGGGTGGTGTCAAAATCCACCACGCCCGGCGCTGCCAGGCTGAATAACGAGAGACACCACGACCGATGCGGGACCAAGCACTTTTCGACAAGATCGACCTCCACCTGATACGGGTGCTGCACACCGTGCTCACCGAGCGCAGCGTGTCGCGCGCCGCGCTGCGGCTGGGCATGTACCAACCGGCGGTGTCGGCGGCGCTCAAGCGCCTGCGCGATCTGGCGGGCGACCCGCTGCTGGTGCGCTCGGGCTCGGGCATGATGCCCACCGAGGTCGGCCAGCGCATGCTGGAGCCGGCGGCCGCCATCCTGCGCGCGGCCGAGGGGCTGTTCTCGGACGTGCGCACCTTCGACCCGCGCACGGCGACGCGCACCTTCCGCATCGCGGCCAGCGACTACCTCGATCCGCTGTTCATCCCGTCGCTGGTGGCGCGCATCAAGAACGAGGCGCCGCTGTGCCCGGTGGAGATCTACTCGCTGTCGGCGGAGACCCACTACCACGCGCAGCTGGAGCAGGGCGACATCGACGTGGTGGTGGGCAACTGGCTCAAGCCGACGGATGACCTGCACATGGCGAGCCTGCTGTCCGACGAGGTGGTGTGCATGGTCAGCAAGCAGCACCCGGCGGTGCGCCGCGGCTGGGACATGGCGAGCTGGCTGGAGGCCGAGCACATCGCGCCCACGCCCACCTATCCCGGCGCACGCGGCGTGATCGACGCCCACCTCGATGCGCTGGGCGTGCAGCGGCACGTGATGGCGCGCTGCACCCATTTCAGCGCGATCCCGGCCATCGTGGCATCGAGTTTGCTTGTGCTGACCACCGGCCGGCAGTTCTGCGAGCGCTTCACCGACAGGCTGCCGGTGACCATCCTGCCCTGCCCGATGGAGCTGCCCGCGCTGCAGTACTACCAGCTGTGGCATGCGCGCTCGCACGGCTCCGAGGCGGTGGGCTGGCTGCGCGAGTGCCTGAAGAAGACGGCCGTGGCGCTGCGCAAGCCCCTGAATATTGCATCTGCTGACATCCCGTGAATCTGAGAGACAATTGCCGCCCATGAGTCCAGCCCCCGTTCCCGCCACCCCCTCGCCACCGCTGCGGCTGCAGCTCACGGGCATCACCAAGCGCTACCCGTCCGTCGTGGCGAACAGCGGGGTGTCGCTCTCGGTGCGCGCCGGCGAGATCCATGCCGTGCTGGGCGAGAACGGCGCGGGCAAGTCCACGCTGATGAAGATCATCTACGGCGCCGTCAAGCCCGACGAGGGCCAGATCCTGGTGGATGGCCAGCCGGCGGCGATCCGCAACCCGCAGGAGGCGCGGCAACTGGGCATCAGCATGGTGTTCCAGCATTTCAGCCTGTTCGACACGCTCACTGTGGCCGAGAACGTCTGGTTGGGGCAGGACAAGCAGATGCCGCTGGCCGAAGTCGCCCGGCGCATCGAGGAGATCGCCGGCCAGTACGGGCTCGAGGTCGATCCGCAGCGCCCGGTGCACACGCTGTCCGTGGGCGAGATGCAGCGGGTGGAGATCATCCGCGGCCTGCTGACCCAGCCGCGCGTGCTGATCCTGGACGAGCCCACGTCGGTGCTCACGCCGCAGGCGGTGGAAAAACTCTTCGTGGTGCTGCGCCAGCTCGCGGCCCAGGGCTGCAGCATCCTGTACATCAGCCACAAGCTGCACGAGATCCGTGCGCTGTGCACCGCCTGCACCGTGCTGCGCGGCGGCAAGGTCACCGGCGTCTGCAACCCGGCCGAGGAGAGCAATGCCTCGCTGTCGCGGCTGATGATCGGCGCCGAGCCGCCCAAGCTCACCCACCGGCCGCTGCATGCCGGCGACGCGGTGCTGCGCGTGCAGGGCCTGCAGCTCGCGCGCCAGGACCAGTTCGGCGTCGACCTGTCCGACCTCTCCCTCGAGGTGCGTGCGGGCGAGGTGGTGGGCATCGCCGGCGTGTCCGGCAACGGCCAGAAGGAATTGATGTACGCGCTGTCCGGCGAGGACCGCCGCGCCGCGCCGGCCATGGTGCAGGTCGGCGGCGTGGCCGCCGGGCGCCTGGGGCCGCGCCAGCGGCGGGCGCTGGGGCTGCACTTCGTGCCCGAGGAGCGCCTGGGCCGCGGCGCGGTGCCCGTGATGGGCCTGGCGCACAACCTGCTGCTGACCCGCGACGACATGCTGGGCAAGGCCGGCTGGATACGCATGGGCCAGCTCGACGAGATGGCGCGCGCCATCATCCAGCGCTTCGGCGTCAAGGCGGGCGGCCCCGGGGCGGCGGCCAAGTCGCTGTCCGGCGGCAACCTGCAGAAGTTCATCGTCGGCCGCGAGATCGATGCCAAGCCGCGCCTGCTCATCGTCGCGCAGCCGACCTGGGGCGTGGACGTGGGCGCCGCGGCGCAGATCCGTGCCGAGCTGCTGGCGCTGCGCGACCAGGGCTGCGCGGTGCTGGTGCTGAGCGAGGAACTGGATGAATTGTTCGAGATGTGCGACCGCCTGCACGTGATCGCCAAGGGGCGGCTGTCGCCGTCGGTGCCGCGCGCCGAGGCCTCGGTGGAGCAGATAGGAGCCTGGATGAGTGGTTTGTGGGAAGGGGTGGGCCATGCTGAAGCTTGAGGCGCGTCCGCAGCCGTCGAGGCACTGGGCCTATGCATCGCCGCTGCTGGCATTGCTGATCACGGTGCTGATCGGCGTGCTGCTGTTCGAGCTGTTGGGCAAGGACCCGGTGCGGGGTCTGCAGGCCTTTTTCTGGGAGCCGATCAAGTCGCCGTATGCGCTGGCCGAGTTGACGATGAAGGCCACGCCGCTGCTGCTGATCGCGCTGGGCCTGGCGGTGTGCTTCCGCTCCAACGTATGGAACATCGGCGCCGAGGGGCAGTTCGTCATCGGCGCGGTCGCGGCCGGCGGCGTGGCGCTGCTGGCCGACAAGACCACCGGGCCGTGGATCGTGCCGGCGGTGCTGCTGGCCGGCGTGCTGGGCGGCATGGCCTGGGCGGGCATCGTCGCGCTCCTGCGCGACAGGTTCAACGCCAACGAGATCCTGGTCAGCCTGATGCTGGTCTACGTGGCCGTGCAGGTGCTGAGCTACCTGGTGTTCGGCCCGTGGAAGGACCCGATGGGCTACAACTTCCCGCAGACCAAGATGTTCGAGCGCGTCACCCAGGTGCCGCGCCTGGTGCAGGGCCTGCGCATGAACATCGGCGTGGTGATCGCGCTCGTGGGCGCGGCGGCGCTGTGGCTGTTCCTGTTCCGCTTCCGCGCGGGCTTTGCGCAGCAGGTCGGCGGGCTGGCGCCGGCGGCGGCGCGCTACGCGGGCTTCTCGTCGCGCCGCGCGCTGTGGGTGGCGCTGCTGGTCTCGGGCGGCTGCGCGGGCCTGGCCGGCGCGCTCGAGGTCGCCGGGCCGGTGGGGCAGCTCACGCCCTTCGTGCCGCTGGGCTACGGCTTCGCGGCCATCATCGTGGCCTTCGTCGGGCGGCTGCACCCGGTGGGCATGGTGTTCTCGGCGGTGCTGATGAGCATGTTCTACATCGGCGGCGAGTTGGCGCAGTCGCGCCTGGGCCTGCCCAAGTCGCTGACCGGCGTGTTCCAGGGTCTGCTGCTGTTCGTGCTGCTGGCCTGCGACACCTTGATCGCGTACCGCGTGCGCTGGGTGTCGGCGCCTTCGGCCGGCGCGGCCGTCGTGAAGGGAGGCCAATGATGGAATCCTACGCATTGCTGCTGGGCTCCACGCTGACGGCGGGCACCGTGCTGGCGCTGGCCTCGCTGGGCCTGCTGGTCAACGAGAAATCCGGTGTGGTGAACCTGGGCGCCGAGGGCATGATGCTGTGCGCCGCCATCGCGGGCTTCGCCACGGTGGTGAAGACGGGCAACCCCTGGCTGGGCTTTGTCGCCGGCATGGCAGCGGGCGCGGTGCTGGCGCTGGCCTTCGGCTGGCTGGTGATCTGGCTCAACACCAACCAGTACGCGACCGGGCTGGCGCTGTCGCTGTTCGGCGTGGGCTTCTCGGCCTTCGTGGGCATCGACTTCGTGCAGGCACGCATGCCCGAGTTGCCCAAGTTCTCCATTCCGCTGCTGGGCGACCTGCCGGTCGTGGGGCCGGCGCTGTTCCGCCTGCATCCGCTGGTCTACGGCGCGATGGCGCTGGCGGCGGTGCTGGTCTGGTTCCTGTACCGCACGCGTTCCGGCCTGGTGCTGCGCTCGGTGGGCGAGTCGCCCGAGTCGGCCCATGCGCTGGGCTACCCGGTGCGCCGCATCCGCCTGGCGGCGGTGGTCTTTGGCGGCGCGATGTGCGGCCTGGCCGGCGCCTTCATCTCCACCGTCTACACGCCACTGTGGGTCGAGAACATGGTGTCGGGCCGCGGCTGGATCGCGCTGGCGCTGACCACCTTCGCCACCTGGCGGCCGGCCCGCGTGCTGCTGGGTGCCTACCTGTTCGGCGGCGTGACCATGCTGCAGTTCCACCTGCAGGCCTCGGGCGTGCAGGTGGCCAGCCAGCTGTTGGCGATGCTGCCGTACCTGGCGACCATCGTGGTGCTGGTGCTGATCTCGCGCAACCCCGCGTGGATACGCATCAACATGCCGGCATCGCTGGGCAGGCCCTTCTACCCCGGCTCGTGATTTTTTTCAGAACTCGAAAGGATATTTGCATGAACGCTCTGCGCAAGCGCACCTGGCTCCAGATGATCGGCCTGTCGGCCATTTCCGTGGCGGCCCTGACGGCCTGCGGCAAGAAGGAGGAGGCCGCGGCCCCTGCAGCCGCACCGGCCGCGCAGGCGCCTGCAGCCGCGGACGGCAAGCTCAAGATCGGCTTCATGTACGTGAGCCCGATCGGCGACGGCGGCTGGACCTTCCAGCACGAGCTGGGCCGCAAGGCCATCCAGGCCAAGTTCGGCGACAGGATCGAGACCTCGATGGTCGAGAGCGTGCCCGAGAGCGCCGACGCCGAGCGCGTGATGCGCGACATGGCTGGCCAGGGCAACAAGCTGATCTTCGCCACCAGCTTCGGCTACCAGGAGTTCGTGCAGAAGGCCGCGGCCGACCTGAAGGATGTGAAGTTCGAGCACGCCACCGGCTACAAGCAGGCCGACAACGTGGCCATCTACGACGCCAAGACCTTCGAGGGCGCCTACCTCGCCGGCATCGTGGCCGGCGGCATGAGCAAGACCAAGACCGTGGGCGTGGTGGCCTCGGTGCCGATCCCCGAGGTGGTGCGCAACGTGAACAGCTTCGTGCTGGGCGCGCAGAGCGTGGACCCGTCCATCAAGGCCAAGGTCGTGTGGGTGAACGAGTGGTTCGCGCCGCCCAAGGAGGCCGAGGCCGCGACCTCGCTGATCAATGGCGGCGTCGACGTGCTCTACCAGAACACCAACTCGCCCGCGGTGCTGAAGACGGCCGAGGAGCGCGGCGCCCGCGCCTTCGGCAAGGACGGCGACATGAGCGCCTTCGCGCCCAAGGCCCACCTGGGCTCGGCCGTGATCGACTGGACGCCGTACTACAGCAAGGTGGTGCAGGACACGCTGGACGGCAAGTGGCAGGGCGGCTCGTTCTGGTGGGGCGTCAAGGAAGGCGCGATGGACCTGGTGAAGATCGCCGACGACGTGCCGCAGGATATCAAGGACAAGGTGGCCAAGGCCCGCGCGGGCCTCAAGGACGGCAGCTTCGCCGTCTGGACCGGTCCGGTCAAGGACAACACGGGCAAGGAAGTGCTGGCCACGGGCCAGGTGGCCGACGAGGCGTTTCTCAAAGGCATCAACTTCTTTGTCAATGGCATAGAAGGCAAGGTCCCCGGCGCGCAATAAACCCTGAAAGGAACGAACCATGACCCCATTCGCTCAACGCAAGCTCGTGAAGGCGGCCGCACTGTCGGCGCTGACGGCTGCCGTGCTCGCCGGCTGCGGCAAGAAGGAAGAGGCCGCGGCGCCCGCCGCCAGCCCCGCACCCGCGCCTGCCGCGCAGGCCCCGGCGCCTGCCGCCGCCCCGCTGAAGATTGCCTTCGGCTACGTCGGCCCGGTGGGCGACGGCGGCTGGTCCTATGCCCACGACCAGGCCCGCAAGGCGCTGGAGAAGGAATTCGGCGACAAGATCCAGACCTCGTACGTCGAGAGCATCCCTGAAGGCGCCGACGCCGAGCGCGTGTTCCGCGATATGGCGGCCAACGGCAACAAGCTGGTGTTCGCCACCAGCTTCGGCTACATGGAGCCGGTGATGCGCGTGGCGCCCGACTTCAAGGACGTGAAGTTCGAGCACGCCACCGGCTACAAGAACGCCGACAACGTGGCCACCTACGACAGCCGCACCTACGAAGGCGCCTACCTCGCGGGCCTGGTGGCCGGCGCGATGACCAAGTCCAACGTGCTGGGCGTGGTCGGCTCGGTGCCGATCCCCGAGGTGCTGCGCAACATCAACAGCTTCACGCTGGGCGCGCAGGCCATGAACCCCAAGATCACCACCAAGGTGGTGTGGGTGAACGACTGGTTCAGCCCGCCCAAGGAGACCGAGGCCGCGACCTCGCTGATCAATGGCGGCGCCGACATCCTGTTCCAGAACACCGACTCGCCGGCCGTGCTCAAGACCGCCGAGGAGAAGGGCAAGCGCGCCTTCGGCTGGGATTCGGACATGACCGCCTACGGCCCCAAGGCCCACCTGGGCTCGGCCATCATCAACTGGACGCCGTACTACAGCAAGGTGGTGAACGACACGCTGAACGGCAGCTGGAAGAGCGGCCACGTCTGGTGGGGCGTGAAGGAAGGCTCGATCGACCTCGTGTCGCTGGCCGCCGACGTGCCCGACAACGCCAAGGCCAAGCTCGACGAGGTGAAGAAGGGCCTGAAGGACGGCAGCTTCAGCATCTGGAAGGGCCCGATCAAGGACAACGGCGGCAAGGAAGTGCTGGCCGCCGGCGCCACGGCCGACGACAACTTCATGCGCGGCATCAACTTCTACGTGCAGGGCGTGGACGGCAAGGTGCCGGGCTCGGGCAAGTAAGCCGACAGGCAGACCTCAAAAAAAGGCCGCGCAAGCGGCCTTTTTCATGAGCTCAATCGGAACTGGAGAACAGGTACTGCGCCACCCCGTCGGGCGCCGTCGTCGCATGGCAGGCCACGCCCCAGACGCGGGCCAGGGTTTCGGCCGTCAGCACGCGCTGGACCGTGCCCGCCTCGCAGCCGCCGGCGTGCACCAGCAGCACCTCGTCGGCATAGCGCAGCGCCAGGTTGGCGTCGTGCAGCACGGCGACCACGCCCACCTGCTGCTCGTGCGCCCAGCGGCGCAGCAGCGCCATGGTGTGGTGCTGGTAGGCCAGGTCCATCGCGGCGGTGGGCTCGTCCAGCAGCAGCCAGCGGGCGCTGCCGCAGGGCGGTGCCTCCCAGATCTGCGCCAGCGCCCGCGCCAGGTGCGCGCGCGCCCGCTCGCCGCCCGACAGCGTGATGATGCTGCGAGCGGCCAGCCCGGCGACGCCGGTGGCGGCCATGGCCTGGGCCACGATGCCGGCCTCGTCCTGGCTGGGCTGCAGCCGGTGCGCGTAGCGGCCCAGCTCCACTACCTCCTGCACGCTGAAGTCGAAGGCCACGCTGCCGTCCTGCGGCATCACCGCGCGGCGGCGCGCGAGCTGCGCGGCCGGCAGGCCCAGCAGCGGCCGGCCGGCCTCCAGCACCTGGCCGCCCTGGGCCGGCCATTCGCCGGTCAGCGTGCGCAGCAGGCTGGACTTGCCCGCGCCATTGGGGCCGAGGATGGCCGTCACCCGGCCTGGCCGCAGCACGGCGTTGACCGTGGCCAGGCGCCGGCCGCCGGGCACGGCGATGGCCAGCTGCTGGAGCTCCCAGGCTGCGTACGGGTCGTTTGTTGCTTTTGATTTGATAGCTGTTGGCGCTTGTTGGATAAGCGCTAGAGGCCAAAAAGGCTTGAACATGCTTGGCTCCTACAGCTGGCGGCGGAACTGGCGCAGCATCGCCAGGAACAGCGGCACGCCGACCAGCGCGGTGAGCACGCCCAGCGGCAGTTCGGCCGGCTGCACGATGGTGCGCGCAAAGGCATCGGCAAACACCACCATCGCGGCGCCGAGCAGGGCCGATGCCGGCAGCACCACGCGGTGGTCAGGCCCGGCCATCAGCCGCACCCAGTGCGGCGCCACCAGGCCGATGAAGCCGATCATGCCGCAGGCCGCGGTGATGGCGCCCACTACCAGCGCCGCCAGCACCACGGCGCAGCGCTTGGTGGGCTCCACCGCCACGCCCAGCAGGCTGGCCTGGGCCTCGCCCAGCGCGATGGCGTTGAGCGGCTGCGCCAGGCGCTGCGCCAGCAGCACGGCGGTGGCCACCAGCGCGGCCGCGCCCAGGGCCACCGGCCAGCGCGTGCCGCCCAGGCTGCCCAGCAGCCACAGCTGCAGATTGCGCAGCTGCTCGTCGGTGGACAGGAAGCTCAGCAGGCCCAGGCCCGCCATCGCCAGCGCATTGATGGCCACGCCGGCCAGCAGCATCACGCCGATGCGCGTGCCGCCGCCGGCCTGCGCCAGCCCATAGATCAGCGCCACCACCGCCAGGCCGCCGGCAAAGGCAGTCAGCATCAGCGGCCAGCTGCCCAGCGTGCGCGGCAGCTGCGGAAACCACAGCGCGCCCAGCACGATCAGCGCGGCGGCGGCCAGGGCCGCGCCGCTGCTCACGCCGATCAGGCCGGGGTCGGCCAGCGGGTTGCGGAACAGGCCCTGCATCAGCGCGCCGGCCAGCCCCAGGCCGGCGCCGGCGGCCAGGCCCATCACCAGGCGCGGAAGGCGGATGGTGGCGAAGACGAGCTGCTCGGTGCTGGCCTCGCCCGTGCCGTTCCACCAATGCAGCCAGGCCTGCCAGGCCACGCCCGGCAGCCGCGCCGCATCGATCGCGTAGGCGCCCTGGCCGCTGGCGAACACCAGGGCCGCCAGCACCAGCAGCGTGAGAAGGCCCAGCACCTGCGGCTTGCGCAGGCGCAGCGGCAGCTGCTCACGGGGTTGCGGCATGGCCGGCGATGCGGGCCCGCTCACGCCGTGGCCACCGGCAGGGCGAGCAGCTGCTCGTGCAGCGCCTGCACGGCCTGCGACAGGCGCGGGCCGAAGCCGAGCAAATGGCTGGCCTCCATCGCCACCAGCGATTTGCGCGCGAAGGCCGGCGTCAGCGCCAGCTCGGGGCGCTGCCAGAAGCGCTCGACGCCGCCCATGGCCTCGATGCCCTGGGTGGTGGTGACGATCACCTGCGGCGCGGCCTGGGCCATGGATTCGGCCGTCAGCGGCCGGTAGCCGGCAAAGCCTTGCATCACGTTGTCGGCACCGGCCATGCGCAGCAGCGCCGCGGCGGCGGTGCCGCTGCCCGTGACGGTGGGGCTGCCGCTGTGCGACAGGATGAACAGCGCGCGCGGCCGGCGCCCGGCCTGCGCGGCGCGCGCCACGCTGGCCTGGGTAGCGTCCCACTGCGCCTGCAGCGTCTGCCGCAGCTTTTCGGCCTCGGCCACGCGGCCGGTGGCCTGGCCCACGAGGCGGATCTTGCGCAGCACCTCGTCCCAGCTGTGGTCGGCCTGCACCAGCGACACGGCCACGCCGGCCTGGCGGATCTGGGACAGCACCACCGGCGGCCCGGCCTCGGTCGTGCCAATCACGGTGTCGGGCCTGAGCGAGAGCACGCCCTCGGCGGCCAACTGGCGCACATAGCCGACCTTGGGCGTGCGGTTGGCGGCGGCGGGGTAGTTGCTGGTGGTGTCGGTGCCCACCAGCAGCGCCTCGGCACCCAAGGCGTAGACCAGCTCGGTGAGCGCGCCGCCCAGCGAGACCAGGCGCCGGCTGGCGGCAGGCAGGTCGTTGCCCACCAGCGGCTGGAGCAGGGCCTTGGCGCCGGCGTCCGGGGTCTGGGCCTGCGCCTGGGCGAATGCCGGCAGCGAGGCCAGGCCCGCGGCCAGCCATGCGCGCCGCGAAAGCGTACGGTGTGCCATGTCTTGCACTCCGTCAGGCCGTAGCCGCTTCGCCGACCAGGCGCGGCAGGCCGGTCGCCAGCGCGCGCCAGGCCGCCAGCTCGGGCTTGCCGGGCTTGCGCTCGCCGAAGAACATGGCCATCAGCTCGCCGTGCGTGTCGAACACCTCCACCGAGGTGACCGGGCCGTCGCTGGTGGGCTTCTCGACCAGCCAGGCGTGCGCCACCAGGTCGGTGCGCAGGTGCAGGTTGAAGCCTTCGTCGAGCACATTGATCCACTGCGCGGGGCCGGCGGCCATGGGCTCGACGCGGCGCACCGGGCCGGAGTGGATCTGGATGCAGCCGCCGCTGCCGACGAAGACCATGATGGGCGTGGCGGCGAAGGCGGCCTCGTCCAGCAGGCGGGCCACGGTGTCGGCGGGCAGCGGCCAGGCGAATTCGCCCTGCACCAGGCGCAGGGCCTGCTGGCGCTCGGCGCCGGCCTTCTTGAGCACGCCGAAGAACTCGTGCGTGTCCTGCATCGCGGCCCAGGCGCTGCGCAGCGCCGGCACGTCGATGCTCTCGTCGGGCGGCACGGCCACCGGCGCGCGCGGCGCGGGCGGCTCGAAGCCGGGCAGGCTGGCGGCAGGCGCATCGGCCGGCTGCGCGAAGCGCTCGACCAGTGCATTCCACGCGGCCAGGTCGGTGGCCTCGCGCGCGAACACCTTGTGCATGGCGCTGCCGCTGCGGTTGAAGAACTGCAGGCTGCGCAGCACCGCGGCACCGCCGTGGGGCGAGGGCTCGGCCACCGCATAGCCCGCATGCCAGTGCATGAAGAACAGGCGCAGGTCGATGTCGTGGTTCAGCACCAGGCCCACGCCGCCGTTGGCGCTGGCATGGGCGTAGACGCCGGTCTTCTCGTGCACCGTGCCGGCGTTGCGCGTCAGCGCCATCACCGGGCCGCAGGCTTCCAGCGCCTGCAGGATGTCGATCCACTCGGCGCGCAGCGGCGTGGCCTGCAGCGCGGCAGAGGCCGCGCCCAGCTGCAGCGCGTGCGCGGCCAGGGCCTCGCCTTCGGAGCTGCCGCAGGCCAGCGCGGCCTCGCGGGCGCGCAGGCCCTTGGCGCGCTGCCCGGCAAAGCGCTGGCGCAGGTCGGCGGCGCGCTCGGCGTCGAGGGCGGCGGGGAGGGTGTCGGTGCTCATGGGTGCTTCTCCGTGGTTTGCTATTGAATGGATAGCTTGCAGCGCTTGATGGGAAAGCGCTGCAGGCCAAAATGGTTAAAAGTCCGCGACCAGGGTCACGCGGGCCGAGCGGCCTGGCTGGGAATAGGAGTCGACGATGCTGGAGCTGGCGGCGAGGCCGCGCACGTCGGCCCAGCGCCAGTACTTCTTGTCGGTCAGGTTGTAGAGGCCGACGTTCAGGCGCAGGTCCTTGCGGATGCGCCACTGCGCCGTCAGGTCCACCACGGTGGCCGAGGGGCTGAGGAACTGCGCGCCGGTGCTGGGGTTGGTGGTGTCGGCGGCCTTCTTGGCGGCGGTGTGGCTCAGGCCCAGCTGCGCGGTCCACTGCGCGGCGTCGGCGCGCAGGCTGACCGACAGGCGCTGCGGGTCGATGGACGAGACCGGCTCGCCGGTGTTGCTGTCGTGCCCCTGGGTGCGGCCCCAGGCGAAGGGCGTGCTCCAGTTGATGCCGGCGTGGCGGCCCCATTCGGCGCGGCCCTTGATCTCCAGGCCGCTGATGCGCACGCGCCCGCGGTTGACCGACTGGAAAATCAGCGGATCGGCGGCGGTGCCGCGCCCACCCACCTGCACCAGGTCGTCGATGAAGTCCTTGTAGCGGCCGGTGAACACCGCCGCGTCCAGCGAGACATTGGCCAGCCGGCCGCGCAGGCCCAGTTCCAGGTTCTGGCTCTTCTCGGGCTTGAGGTCGGGATTGGGGATGGTCTTGTAGTTGCCGACCGGGTTCTCGAAGAAGGCATTGACCTGGCCGGCATTCGGCGCGCGAAAGCCCGCCGCGTAGTTGCCGAACACGCTCCATTCGGGCGTGACATGGAGCAGCGCGCCCAGCTTGGGCGACAGCGCATTGCCCGACAGCGACACGGCCGGCGCGTTGAAACCCGCCTGGTCGGCCGCGATGCGGAAGTGGTCGTAGCGCAGGCCCGGCGTGACGACGAGGTCGCCGATGCTGATCTCGTCCTGCGCATACAGCGCCCAGCTCGATTCGGTGGTGTCGGGAAAGCGCTTGAGCGGGTAGGTCTCGCCCACCGGCGGGGTCAGGCCGGTCTGCAGGTTCTCGACCTGGCTGCGGATGTAGTCGATGCCGTAGGTCAGGCGCTGCGCCACGCGCGGGCTGCTTTGCAGTACCTTGCTGGCCTGCAGGTTGGCCTGCCAGGTCTTCTCCTGGTAGGTCACGTTGCGGGTGCGGTCGGCGGCGGTGTAGCGGTCTTCCCAGATGTACTCGCGCGAATCGGCGTTCTGGTAGCTGAGCGTGGCCTTGAGCTCGTCGGCTAGCGGCGTGGCGAGGTTGCGCCAGTCGCCGGTCCAGGTGCCGCGCGTGCGCTTCATGTCGGTGGTGGAGGCCGAGTCGAGCACCGAGGTCGCGGCATAGGGCGGCACCGAGCGCGCGGTGTAGAGCTGGTAGTCGGCTTTCTTATCGACATGCTCCAGCGTGAAGCTGTGTTTCTGGTCGGCACTGGGGCGGATGACGACCTTGCCCAGCAGCGCGGCGTCCCGGTCGCGCTGCGGGTTGGGCGCGGTGCGGCGGCTGTCGGTGGCGTCGTTGTCGCCCAGGTTCTTCAGCTCGTGGCTGCGGCCCAGCGTGCCGCCCAGCAGCCACTCGACCGTGTCGCTGGCCTTGCCGGCCAGCACCAGGCCCAGGTTCTTGCCGGTGTTCTCGCTGTTGTAGCCGAGCGTGGCGCGGCCGCCTATGGTCTTGCCGTCTTTCAGGAAATTCTCGGGATCGGCGGTGATGAAGTTCACCAGGCCGGCCATGCCGTCGGAGCCATACAGCGCCGACGTGGCGCCGCGCACCACCTCCACGCGCTGCACCAGGCCCATGTCGAGGTAGTCGCGGCCGAAGGCGTTGGCGCTGAAGGCGTAGCTGCGCGGCAGGCGCAGGCCGTCGACCATCATCAGCACGCGGTTGCCGTCGAGGCCGCGGATGTTGAAGCCCGCGTTCTGGTCGCGCCCGGTGGAGCCCGAGGCCAGCGTGAAGCGCGCCGGGCTGCGCTGCACCGAGACGTTGGGCATGTCGCGCGCCGCGTCGCGGATGTCGCCGATCTGGCGCTCCTCCATCTGCTGGGCGTTGATGACGTCGATGCTCATCGGCAGCTCGTCCGGATCCTGCTCGTAGCGCGAGCCGCTGATGACCATCTCCTTCAGCGTGGCGCCGTCGGCCGCGGCCACGACGGTGGCGGCGCCCGCAGCGGCGGCCTGCGCATGCGCGGCCAGGCTGGCGCAGCACAACACGGCGGCCAGGGCCAGCGGCCGGAGGGCGGGGAGGGAAACGGCGGAATCCGAAGGCGCGGAGGGCGCGCCGGCATAGGTCGACAAGGCCACGAAGAACCAGCTTTCAAACAACGGGGGTTGAACGGAAGGAAGCTGGCGTGGGCCCCAGCGCAAAGCGGGCCTTGGCTGGCGAAGTGTGTCCAAATATTATATGAGAACAATTCTCATTTGCAAAAAGAAAATCCTTTCAACGCAAATGGATGAAGCCCATCTACATCTATCTCATTTCTCCTCTGAGAATCCGAAATCGCCGCCACTCCAGGGTGCTTGTGGGGGACTTTCGCGATCTAGCCGCTCCGTGTCGACCGGCTGGCTTTGGACAGGACCGCCTTGAGTTTTGCTTTTTCTCGACCGCAGTCGGCTCCGTCGATCCACTTGGCGCAGACCGTGAAGAGCATCCTTGCGCTGTTGTGGCCCATCGGCCTTGCGATATACGCCGGGTTGACTCCGGCCGCCAGCGCATTGGTCGCGTAGGTGTGGCGCGTCTGGTATGTCCGGCGCCAACCGATGCCGCAGGCCTTGAGGGCGGGACGCCAGAAGGTCTCGCGCTGGCTGCGCTCGCCAGGCCATGGGCGATCTGCCAATGGGCTCTCGAAGATGCGCCGGCCGAGTTCCTCGCCCTGCGCGTCCACGCTGCCGACAAAGGTCCATTGCTTCATCATCGCCATTCCAGGGATGGCTGTGCGCGGGACAGATGTGGTTGCAGGACTCCGAAAAGGTCTTGGCCGACGAGACGCCGAAGTAGTGCTGTTGCGCCGGCAGGTTGACATGGAGCAGGCGGTGAGCGCTGAATGGAGCCGCGCGCCAATCACCCGTTAGGCGCGCGGCAGATGCGCTGAGGCTTAGCGCCTACGCCGTGTGCGAAGTCCCAGAGCGCCGACCATGGCGGCCAGCAGAATAAGACTCCACTGTGACAGCGTTGGCACTGGGGTGACTGGCTTGGGAGTCGGCACGGCGGTAACCCGGAAGCTTTGCTGCACCTGAGGTGCCGCGGAATATGCATCGTTCCCAGCTTGGTCGGCGTTGATCACACAGGTTCCTGCCGCTACCAAGGTGACATCGCTACCCGCGATGGAGCAAACGGCACTTGCTGACGGATCTACCGAGAAGACCACTGGATTGCCGGAACTGCCGCCAGTGGCAGCCACGACATATGGTGAGCCGCCAACTACCGCACCAGCCGGGGGGATCGAGGTGAAGCTGATTGCCTGCGCTTGCATCTCGGTGATATTGATGGTCCATGCGCGGATAGAGCCGGTGTCCGCAGAAAAGAAATCCTGGGCAACGAGCGTCCATTGGCCGTTGGGCTGTTCGCCCGTGAAGGCTGATAGAGGCGCGTTGGGCGTATAGGTGCCCGTGAAAGGCGCTTGTGAGGTGGATACCGATTGAATGGATGGCCCAGGGCTGCTGTCATCCAGTACTACTTGGCAGAGGTTGTTGCCACTCCCGTCAGTCTGATTGATGACTATTACGCTCGTTCCATCCGGAGAGCGTAGGGAAATCCGCAGGTCGTTGACGAACGTATGATCGATGCCGACAGTTGTCGAACCTATGGCGCTGGTGCAAGTTTGCCCATCAATGCTGAGGGTTACTTTGGAAACTGGCTGCGTAAAGCCTGAAACAGAAATGGGCGCTTCGACAGCCGCGCCAGGGTTCGCTCCAGTCAAATTCAGCCCATCTGGGATAGGCACTACCGGGCCTGTGTAGCTGAAAGATGCCGCATTCGCCCATGAACTGCACGCCAGAAGTGCCATCCCCAATATTGTGATTTTCATTCTCGCTCCTTTGAGTTGCGGGCGATACTACATGAAACATATTGTTTCTGCTAGAGCACTGGGGCATCTTTGCGATGACTGGATGCGGGCCTGTGGGTGTACTGGATAGCGCCGCGTTCCCCCACGGGTGAGCGCCCGCTTGAGCTCCCGCCGGCGCGCCATCGCGCGTAATTCGTAAGTTGCAAGATTTATTTCAAAAGATATCAGATGGATAACCAGCTTGTAGTCCTCCCTACGGAGGCCGGAGCCGAGCGGCGCGGCCCGCACTGCTTCACTTGCGGGCTGATGTGGGCCATGGCGGCATATTGGCCAGAGCGCAGGGCCCTAGCCAGCTTCTCGAATTCCTCCTCCAGCAACTCGGGAGCGGCGTTCGGCAGGTCTTCCACGGTGTCCATGTTTCCTCCAGGAACTTGGCGGGGATTGTGGCTGGTTTCTGACGGCGGACTCATAGAGAGCGTCTGACTGGAACAGACACAAAACCCCACCTCGAATGGATGAAGCACAATTCCTCTACAGAAAAACAGGAGCCACCCGCGATGGTCTACACCCCACCCGACATTCCCGCCGACCGCCTGCCTGCGCTGCTGCGCGCCATGCCCAAGGCCGAGCT
This sequence comes from Comamonas sp., assembly GCA_050282565.1. Classification (GTDB taxonomy): domain Bacteria; phylum Pseudomonadota; class Gammaproteobacteria; order Burkholderiales; family Burkholderiaceae_C; genus Comamonas. Next base: position 31,906 of record JBLZYV010000025.1, on the reverse strand, counting down.
GCACATGCACATCGAGGGCTCGCTGGAGCCAGAACTGATCTTCGCGCTGGCCGAGCGCAATGGCGTGCAACTGCCCTACGAAAACGTCGAGGCGCTGCGCGCCGCCTATGCGTTCACCAACCTGCAGAGCTTTCTCGACATCTACTACGCCGGCGCCAGCGTGCTGCTGCACGAGCAGGACTTCTACGACCTGGGCATGGCCTACCTCGAGCGGGCCGTGGCCGACAACGTGGTGCACACCGAGATCTTCTTCGACCCGCAGACGCACACGGCGCGCGGCGTGAACATCAAGCACGTCATCCTGGGCCTGCACCGGGCCTGCATGGTGGCGGAAAAGCGCTGGGGCATCAGCTCGCAGCTGATCCTGAACTTCCTGCGCCACCTGAGCGAGGACGACGCCTGGCTCACGCTGGAGCAGGCGCTGCCGCTGCGCGACTACTTCAGCGGCGTGGGACTCGACAGCAGCGAGGTCGGCAACCCGCCCGAAAAGTTCGCCAGCGTGTTCGCGCACTGCCACGAGCTGGGCCTGCACCGCGTGGCCCATGCGGGCGAGGAGGGCCCGCCGGCCTACATCTGGGGCGCGCTCGACCTGCTGTATGCCGAGCGCATCGACCACGGCGTGCAGGCGGTGCACGACGCGGCGCTGGTGCAGCGGCTGCGCGAGCAGCGCATCCCGCTCACCGTCTGCCCGCTGTCCAACCAGAAGCTGCAGGTCTTCCCCGACCTGGCCGACCACAACATGCCCGAGCTGCTGGCCCAGGGGCTGGTGGCCACGGTTAACTCGGACGATCCGGCCTACTTTGGTGGCTACGTGAACGACAACTTCGTGCAGCTCTTCGCCGCCACCGGCATGGGCGCGCGCGAGGCCTGGCAGCTGGCGGCGAACAGCTTCGAGGCCAGCTTCGTGCCACCGCCGCAAAAGGAAGCGTGGCTGCGGCAGTTGCGCGAGTGCTTCGAACGCTTTGCAGCCAATCCCTGAAGATCTTCAAAAACAGTAGCTTCTGACGCTTGCTATTACTAGGTTTCAGATAGAAAAATATTTGAAAACCAGTAATAACAAGCGCCAGCAGCTCTCTTTTTCGTAGCTCACCCCAGCAGCACCAGCAGCAACAGGCGCGCCGGCACATCGCCGGCGTTGGCCAGGCGGTGCTCGCTGTCCACCACCAGCGTGGCCGTGTCGCCCGCGTGCAGCAGCACCTGCTCGTGCGCGGTGAAGACCTCGATGCTGCCCTCCAGCACATGGAAGACCTCGCGCGTGCCCGCGCGGTGGGCCGCGAAATGGCTGGACACGGCGCGCGGCGGAAAGCGGTACTGCACCAGGTTCAGGCCCGCGCTGGGGCTGGCCAGCGCCAGCCGCTCGACGCCGCTGGCCTCGTCGACGAAGCGCAGGTGCTCGCCCGCGCGCGTAACCTGCGCGGCCGCGCCGCCCTGTACCAATTCGCCCAGCTCGCAGCCCAGGCCGCGTGCGATCGCCATCGCGTTGCGCAGGCTGGTGGCCAGCAGGCCGCGCTCCACGCGCGACAGCGCGCCCGGCGACACGCCGCTGGCCTGGGCCAGCTGGTCCAACGTGATGCCGAGCTGCGCCCGGCGCGCGCGCACGGCGGCGCCGAAGGCGGCGTCCTCCGCGTCCGATGCTTGCGTTGCAGTGCTGGAAGTCAAGCCTGCCTCCTTGGTGGGATCTTGTGCCAATGATTTTCCTATGAGAAAATAATTTTGCGTATCAGAAATTATTTTCAGAGGATCACTGCAATGTACCTGCTCCAGAGCACCTTGCCCGCCTTGCCGATCGCGGCGGTCGTCATGGCCCTGCTGGCGGGGCTGCGCTCGCTGCAGGCGGCCTGCATCGGCGTGCTGGCCGCGGCACTGGCCGTGGCCCTGGCCTTTCCCCAGCCGGCGGCCGTGTGGCTGCAGGCGGCCACGGTGTGGATGCCGGTGCTGCTGGAGGTGGTGCTGATCGTCGGCGGCGGGCTGCTGCTGTCCGAGGTGCTGCGCCAGTCGGGCGCGCAGCAGTCCCTGGCGAAATGGCTGCTGGCGCACACCAGCAGCGGGGTGGGTGCTATCTTGCTGGTAGTGCACGGCATCACGCCGTTCGCCGAGTCGGTCACCGGCTTCGGCGTGGGCGTGACCATAGGCATTCCGCTGCTGGCGCACTTCGGCCTGCCGGCGCGCAAGGTGGCGCTGATCGGCCTGCTGGGCCTGTGCGCCGTGCCCTGGGGCTCGATGGGGCCGGGCACGCTGATCGCGGCCACCATGGCCGGCGTGCCCTTCCACGACCTGGGCCTGGCCTCGGCGCTGGTGAGCGTGCTGCCGTTCGCCATCACCGGCATGGCGGCCGCGTGGCTGGCGGCCGAGCCCGGCCGGCGCGGCCAGGCCGTGCTGCAGGGCTTGCTGTCGGGCCTGCTGCTGACGGCGGCGGTGGCCCTGGTGAATGCGCTGGCCGGCACGGCGCCGGCCGGGGCGCTGGGCGCGCTGGTGGTCGTGGCCTTCCACCTGCTGCGCACGCGGCGCCAGGCCGCGGGCAGCGCGCCGCTGGATGCACTGGGCCGCCGCGCGCTGGCCGCCTATGCCTTGCTGCTGGGCGGCGTGCTGGCGGCCGGCTGGCTGGTGCGCGCTGCGGGCCAGCCTGGCTGGCACGGGCTGGCCTCGCCGGCGCTGTGGCTGCTGGTGGCGGCGGGCTTCTTCACCCGCGGCCGGCCGGCGCGCGAGTCGCTGCGGCGCGTGGGCCGCGCCTGGGCCCAGGTGGCGCCGGTGACGGCGCTGTTCATCGCGCTCGGTGTGCTGATGGCCGCATCGGGCATGGCGGCGCAGCTGGCGCGCACGCTGGCCCAGGGCGGGCCGTGGTATTTGCTGGCAGCCCCTTTCGTGGGGGCCTTGGGCGGCTTCGTGACCGGCTCGAACACCGGCGCCAATGCCATGTTCGCCGCCACGCAGGCAGAGATCGCGCAGGCGCTGGGCGCGCCGCTGCTGCCCTTCATGGCGGTGCACAACGTGAGCGCCGCGCTGCTGCTGATGGCCTCGCCCGGCAAGGTGGAGATGGCGGTGCAGCTGCTGCAGAGCGGTGCCGATGGCGCACCCCAGCGCCGCTGGGTGCAGCGCGCGGTGCTGCTCGTTGACCTGGCGGTGGTGGCGTTGCTGGGCCTGTTCAGCCTGGCATGGCTGCGGGCGTGAGCGTGGGCAAGGAGGGCTGGCTTTGCGCCTGCGAGCTTTGCAACAGCAGCCGCGCCAGGTGCTTGCGTGGACAGGCCTGGATCTGCTGCAGCAGCGCGTGGTGCGGATCGGGGATGTGCCAGCGGCTGCGCAGGTCGGCCTGCATGCGCAGCAGCAGGTGGGCGGTCATTTCGGCGTCGGCCAGCGCGCGGTGGGCCTTGTCGGCCGGCGGCAGCTGCAGGTGGCGCACGATGCGGCCCAGCGAGTGGCTGGGCGCCTCGGGGTAGAGCCGGCGCGACAGCAGCACGGTGCAGGCGAAGGGCGCCACGCCGTCGCAGCCGGCGCGCTGCAGCTCGTCGAGCCAGAACTTGCTGTCGAACGCGGCGTTGTGCGCGATCAGCGGCGCCGTGCCGACGAAGGCCGCGGCCTCGCGCATCACCGTCTCGGCCGGCGGTGCGTCCTGCAGCATGGCGCTGGTGATGCCGGTGAGCTGGGTGATGAACGGCGGCATGCGCTGGCCGGCGTTCATCAGGCTCTGGAAGCGGCCTGCGATGCGCCCGCCCTCGACCAGCACGATGCCGACCTCGGCCGCCCGCGCGCCGTGCGCGGGGCTCATGCCGGTGGTCTCGAAGTCGAGGATGGCGATGCGTTCCTGCATGGGGCCTTCCATCAGGTGACGGCGTTGATGCGGTTGAACTCGGGGCGCTGCCATTCGCCTGATTCGAGCACCTGGCGCAGGTGCTCGACGGCGTTCCACACGTCCTCGAAGCGGGTGTACAGCGGCGTGAAGCCGAAGCGCAGGATATCCTTGTGCGGGCCGTTGCCGCCGTCGCCTTTTCGGAAGTCGCCGATCACGCCGCGCGCGATCAGCGCCTGCACGATGGCATAGGCGCCGGTGTCCCGCGTCAGGCAGACCTGCGAGCCGCGCTGCGCGATGTCGCGCGGCGTGGCCAGGCCCAGGCCGTGGCCGGCGCAGCGCTCCTCGACCAGCGCGATGAACAAATCGGTCAGCGCCAGCGACTTGCGGCGCAGCGCCACCATGCCGCCGTATTGCTCGGCCTCGGTGTAGACGTCGAGCCCGCACTGCAGCGCGGTGAGCGAGATCATGGGCTGCGTGCCGCACATGTAGCGGCGGATGCCGCTGGCCGGCTGGTAGTCGCTGGTGAAGGCGAACTGCTCGGCATGGCCGAACCAGCCCGACAGCGGCTGCCAGAATTTGTCGGTGTGGCGGGCATTGGCCCACACGAAGGCCGGCGCGCCGGGGCCGCCGTTCAGGTACTTGTAGCTGCAGCCCACCGCGTAGTCGGCGTTGGCGCCGTTCAGGTCGACCGGCACCGCGCCCGCGCTGTGGCACAGGTCCCAGACGGTGAGGATGCCCTGGGCATGCGCCTCGCGGGTGACGGCGGCCGTGTCGTGCATGTGGCCGGTGCGGTAGTTGACGTGGCTGAGCAGCAGCACGGCGACGTCTTGCGTCAGGCAGGCGGGCAGCTCCTCGGGTTCGATCAGCACCAGCTCCAGGCCGTGCTGTTTGCACAGCGATTCGGCGATGTACAGGTCGGTGGGGAAGTTGCTGCGTTCGCTGACGAGGCGGGTGCGCGCCGCGCCCTGCGGGCCGGGAAACTCGGCCTGCGACAGGCGGATGGCGGCGCTCAGCACCTTGTACAGGTTGACCGAGGTGGTGTCGGTGAACACCAGCTCGCCGGCGCGCGCGCCCACCCACGGTGCGAACTGGTCGCCCAGGCGCTGCGGCAGCGTGATCCAGCCCGCGTCGTTCCAGCTGCGGATCAGGCCTTGGCCCCATTCCTGCTGCACCATCTGTGCCAGGCGCGGGCCGGTGGCGCGCGGCAGCGGGCCCAGCGAGTTGCCGTCGAGGTAGATCACGCCCTCGGGCAGGTCGAACCAGTCGCGCAGCGGCGCCAGGGGTTCTTGCAGATCGACTTCGCGGCAGGCTTCCAGGGTGGTCATGGCAGGTGTTTTGAATGAAATTGGCAGTTGGCGCTTGATGGTCAAGCGCGAGCAGCTATTGTAATGATAGCTTTGGTGGGCAGCTCCTAGAGCGCGCGCAGCACGGCGCGCACCGGCGAGGCATCGGCCTGCACCAGCTTGAGCGGCAGCGCGATCAGCTCATAGTCGCCGGCGGGCACCTCGTCGAGCACCAGATTCTCCAGCACGCGCAGGCCGCGCCGGCGGATCACCATGTGGCTGGGAAGCTGCTTGCTCGTGGCCGGATCGATGCTGGCGGTGTCGATGCCGATCAGCTGCACGCCGAGGTCGGCCAGGCGCTCGACGGTCTCGGGCGCGTAGGCGGCGAGGTCGCCGTCCCAGACCGTGGGCGCCCGGGCGTAGGTGCGCACCAGCACGCGGGGCGGCAGGTCGGCGGTGATGGCGTGCTCCAGGTGCCGCCATTCGACCAGCGGCCCGCAGCCAATGGCATGGATCACGCGGCAGGGGCCGAGGAAGGCGTCGAGATCGACGTTGCCGATGCTGGCACCGTCCGCGTCGTAGTGCAGCGGCGCATCGGCATGCGCGCCCACGTGGGGCGACAGCGTGATCGCGCTCACGTTCACCGGGCAGCCGGGGCCGATGGTGGCGCACCACTGCTGCGAGTACGGCGTATCGCCCGGAAACACCGGGGCCGCGGGGTGGACGGCGGGGGAGATATCCCAGAGCTGGCGGGGCATGGCGTCATTTCCTCCGATACCAGAAAGCATAGACGAGCACGAGAATGATGAGGAAGGGCACGCCCACCAGCACGGTGGTGTGGAATTCCCGGGTGAAGTAGGTGGTCACGATGACGCCCAGCATCAGCACGGCGCCGAGCAGCGTGAACACCGGAAAGCCCCACATGCGGAACTGCAGCTTCTGGCCCGGGTGCTCGCGCTGCCAGCGCGGGCGGAAGGCCAGGTGGGTGACGAAGACCATGAACCAGGCGAACATCGCGCCGAACATGGCGATCGACATCATCAGCTCCAGCGACTGCTCGGGCCTCAGCACATTGAAGACCATGGCCACGGCCATGCCCAGGCAGGACACGGCAATCGCGCCCAGCGGCACGCCGCGCGGGTTGAGCCGGCCCAGCGCCGCGGGCGCGTAGCCGCCACGCGAGAGGCTGAACATCATGCGCGAGGTGACGTAGAGCTGGCTGTTCATCGCCGACAGCGAGGCCACCAGCACCACGAAGTTGAGCACGCCGGCCGCGCCGGGAATGCGCAGGATCTCCATCACCTTGACGAACGGGCTCTTGTCGGTGCCGGCCTGGTTCCAGGGCACGATGGCCAGCATGATGGCCAGCGACAGCAGGTAGAACAGCACCAGGCGAATCACCGTGGAGCGGAAGGCCGAGGTCACGGCCTGCCGCGGGTTCTCGGCCTCGCCGGCGGCGATGGCGATGGCCTCCAGGCTCAGGTAGCTGAAGATGGCGACGATCACACCCACCCAGGTGCCCCACCAGCCGTTGGGAAAGAAACCGCCGCCCACCGTGTAGTTGGCAAAGCCGACCCCTTCGGGGCGCGCGCCGAACAGCACGTAGGCGCCGATCAGGATGAAGGCCACGATGGCCACCACCTTGACCATGGAGAACACATACTCGACCTGGCCGAAGGCCTTGACGCTGGTGGCGTTGACGGCCGCCAGGCCCAGCGAGAACAGCAGCACCCAGACCCACTGGTCCACCGCGGGGAACCAGTAGCGCATGTAGAGGCCCACGGCCGTGACCTCCATGCCCACGGCCAGCACCACGGCGGCCCAGTAGGCGTAGCGCACCATGAAGCCCGCCAGCGGGCCGAGGTAGTGCTCGGCATAGGCGCCGAACGAGCCCGAGGTGGGGTGGGCCACCGTCATCTCGGCCAGGCAGCCCATGAGCAGCAGGCCGATCAGCGCGCCGATGGCATAGCTGATGAGCACGCTGGGCCCGGCCACGCCGATGGCGAAGGCGCTGCCCATGAACAGGCCCGTGCCAATGGCGCCGCCGATGGCGATCATCGCCATCTGCGCGGCGGTCAGCTGCTGGCGCAGGCCGGTTTCTCGTTGTCGGATGTGCTCGATGTCGGCCATGGCGCAGCGCGGGGGGTGAAAAAGCGAAGGCGTAAGTATCGGCGCTTTCGGCGCACGCCCTGACCAGCCGCGCGCAAGACCATGGCTGAGGGGCGGCTCAGGCCGGGCCGCCGCGGGCGTAGCAGCCCGGCGTCAGCGCATGGTGGGCCTTGAAGGCGCGCTGCAGGTGCGCCTGGTCGGCAAAGCCCATGGCATAGGCCGCATCGGACAGCGCTGCGCCCGTGGCCAGCAGGCGGCGCGCGCCGTTGATGCGCAGGTTCAGGCGGTAGCTGCCGGGCGTCATGCCCGTGGCCGCCTTGAAGCGGCGGATGAAGCGCGTGGCGCTCATGCCGCATTCCTGGGCCAGGGACTGCACGGTCAGGCCCGCATCGGGTCCCGCATGCAGGCGCTGCAGTGCGGGGGCCAGGGCCGCCGCATCGCCGGGCAGGGGCAAGGCTGCGGGCTGGGCACAGCGGTCCAGCAGGTGCTCCAGGCCCAGGGCCAGGCGGTCGGCGGCCGCCGTGCCATCGACGGGGCGGCACAGGCCATCCACCAGGCGGGCGATGTCCGCATCCGTGAGCGTGCGCCGGGGAAAGCGCAGCGCGGCCACGCCCAGCCGCGCGTGCAGCCAGTCGGCATCGACAAACAGCATGCGGTAGGACCACGGCGCTCCAGGGTCGGGATTGCAGGCATGCCAGGCGCCGGGCTCGATCAGCACCACGCCGCCCGCCTCCACAGGCTGCGGTCCGTGGGCATGGTGGAACACGGTACGGCCCGCGTCCACGATGCCGATCGAGTACTCGGCATGCATGTGCAGCCGAAAGCAATGCGGCGAGCGCGCACTGTCGCGCAGCTCGGCCCAGGGGGCGGCCGGATGGCGGTGGAAGCGGTGGGGAGAGGTTGAAGTCATGGCGGCCAGCCATCATGCCAGCATGGCCGCCACGCTGGCGACCAGCAGCAGGGCCAGCAGGCGGTGGAACAGGCGCTGGCGGCGTTCGGTGCGCAGCCAGCCCGAAAGCAGCTGCCCCAGCAGCGCCCAGCTGCCGACCCCCACCAGGCAGGCCAGCAGCGAGATGGCGCAAAACTGCAGCAGCGCCCACGGCGCATTCGCGTGGGGCAGCACGAACAGGCCCACGCCGGCCAGCGCCACCAGCCAGGCCTTGGGGTTGAGCGTCTGCACGGCCGTGCCCTGCAACAGCGCTTGCAGCAGGGCCTGCAGCGTGCGCTGCGATCCGCCGTCTTGCTGCCCCCCGGCCTGGCCCACAGGCGCATTGGCCAGCCGCCAGGCCAGCCACAGCAGATAGGCGGCGCACAGCCACTGTGCGGCCGTGGACAGCTGCGGCAGCGTCTGCAGCAGCCACTGTGCGCCCTGGCCCATGACCCAGACCACGGCCGCATAGCTGGCGCTGGCGCCCAGCACATAGGCGGCAGAGACCAGGCGCGAGCGCGCTGCGCCGTGGCGCAGGGCCAGCACATTGACGGGGCCGGGCGTGATGGCGCCGACGAGGGTGAAGACGCCCATGGCGAGCAGCGAGGAGGACATGAGATTTCGCGCGGACGCAGGACTGCACAAGGCCCGCAGTCTCGTCCCGCACGCCGCCCCTGTATTGAACGCAATTGCGGGGCGCCGGCATGTCCGTCACATCCTCTAGGGGAGCATGGCGTAGGCCACGATCTCCAGCTTCATCCCCGGCACCACCAGCGCCGAAATCCCCATGCTGGAGCGGTTGGGATAGGGCGCCTCGAAGAACTCGCGGTACACGGCGTCGATGGCCGGCATGTCGGCCACGTCGGTCATGTAGATCAGCACCTGGGCCACGTCGGCCAGCGTACCGCCGGCCGCCTGCACGGCGTTGCGCAGGTTGGCGAAGGTCAGGCGCGCCTGCTCCTCGATGGGGCCGGTGTCGATGCTGCCGTCGGGCCGCACCGGGCCGTGGGCGGTGAACAGCATCTGGCCGTTGGCCTTGACGGCCCACGAGAAGGGCTGCTTGAGCGGCGGCAGGCCGGTGTCTACGACTTGCTTCATGGAGTGCCTCACAGGGCGGTCCGCACGGACCAGATTTCGGGGAAGAGCACGACATCCAGCATCTTGCGCAAATAGCTCACGCCGCCGGTGCCGCCGGTGCCGCGCTTGAAGCCGATCACGCGCTCCACCGTGGTGACATGGCGGAAGCGCCACAGGCGGAAGGCGTCCTCGATGTCGGTGAGCTTTTCGCCCAACTGGTACAGGTCCCAGTAGCGGTGCGGGTCGCGGTAGACGGCGGCCCAGGCGGCCTCGACCTCGGGGCTGGCGCTGTAGGGCTGGGTCCAGTCGCGCTCCAGGTGGCTGGCCGGTATAGCCAGGCCCTGGCGGGCCAGCAGGCGCAGCGCCTGGTCGTACAGCGAAGGCGCGCGGTACGCGGCGTCGACCTGGGCGAGCAGGTCGGGCCGGTGCGCGTGGGGCTTGAGCATGGCGGCGTTCTTGTTGCCGAGCGCGAATTCGATGCAGCGGTACTGCGCGCTCTGGAAGCCGCTGGAGCTGGCCAGGTAGGGCCGCATGGCGGTGTACTCGGGTGGCGTCATCGTCGACAGCACGGTCCAGGCGCTGACGAGCTGCTCCATGATGCGCGAGACCCGCGCCAGCATCTTGAAGGCGTCCGGCTTGGTGGCATCCGAGGGGTTGGCGATCGCGGCGATGGCCGCGCGCAACTCGTGCAGCATCAGCTTCATCCACAGCTCGCTGGTCTGGTGCTGGATGATGAACAGCATCTCGTCGTGCGCGGGCGACAGCGGGTGCTGGGCGTTCAGCACCTCGTCGAGGTGCAGATAGTCGCCGTAGCTCATCGACTGGCTGAAGTCGAGCTGCGCCTTCTCTTCGGCGACGATGCGCTCGGTGGCAGGCTGCGGGTCCGTCATGCGGCCCCCAGCACGGTGGCGATGGCGTCGGCCACATACTGCACGTTGGCCTGCGACAGGCCCGACATGCACATGCGGCCCGAGCGGATCAGGTACACGCCGTGCTCGTCGCGCAGGCGGTTGACCTGCGGCTCGGTGATGCCGGTGTAGCTGAACATGCCGCGCTGCGTCAGCAGGAAGCCGAAGTCGCGGCGCTCGCCGAAGTGCCCGTGCAGCGCCTGGTGCAGGCTGGCGCGCATGTCCTTGATGCGGCCGCGCATCTCGGCCAGCTCGCCGGCCCACTGTGCGCTCAGTTCGGGCGACTGCAGCACCTGCTGCACCAGGCGCGCGCCCTGCGTGGGCGGCGACGAGTAGTTGCGGCGCACCGTGGCCTTGAGCTGGCCCAGCACGTTGGCGGCCGTGGCCGCGTCGCTGCAGACCACGCTGAGGCCGCCGGCGCGCTCGCCATACAGCGAAAAGTTCTTCGAGAACGAGTTGGCGACGAAGGCCTGGGCGCCGGCCGCGGCCAGCGCGCGCACGGACCAGGCGTCATCGTCCAGGCCATCGCCGAAGCCCTGGTAGGCCATGTCGACAAACGGGATCAGCCCGCGCTCGACGATCACCGGAATCAGCTGCTGCCATTGCTCGCGCGACAGGTCCACGCCCGTGGGGTTGTGGCAGCTCGCATGCAGCAGCACCACGCTGCCCGAGGGAATGCTGCGCAGCGTGTCTAGCATGGCGTCGAAGCGCAGGCCGCCGGTGGCCGCGTCGTAGTAGGGGTAGCTGTGCGTGCGCAGGCCCGCGCCTTCGAAGATGGCCAGGTGATTCTCCCAGGTCGGGTCGCTGAGCCAGATCTCGGCGTCGGGGAAGTAGCGCTTGATGAAGTCGGCGCCCACCTTGAGCGCGCCCGAGCCGCCCAGCGACTGGATGGTGGCGATGCGCTGGCTGCGCACGGCCTCGTGGTCGGCGCCGAACACCAGGTTCTGCACCAGCTGGCGGTAGGGCGCGATGCCCTCGATGGGCAGGTAGCCGCAGGGCGTGATGTTCTGGCTCAGCGCCTGGGCGGCCTGGCGCACGCAGTCCAGCACCGGCAGGCGGCCTTGCTCGTCGAAGTACAGGCCGATGCTCAAGCTGACCTTGGACGGATGGCTGTCCTGCTGGAAGGCCTCCATCAGCGACAGGATGGGATCGCCGGCGTAGGGCGGGACATGGGCGAAGAGGGAAGGTGTGGTCATGGTGAACAACGGAGAAAAGTCAGAAGAAAAGCTTACTGCGCCTGCGCCGCGGCCAGGGGCTTGGCGGGCTTGCGGTACCACAGCGCATAGGCGGCGGCGAGCAGCAGCAGGAAGGGCACGCCGGTGAGTAGCGTGAGGTGGAACACATCGATGAACAGCGTGGACAGCAGCGCGGCCAGCATCAGCCCCGCGCCCAGCAGCGTCAGCCACGGGAAGCCCCACATGCGGAAGGCCAGCGGGGCATTGCCCTGGCCCACCCAGCGGCGGCGGAAGAACCAGTGCGTCACGAAGATCATGAACCAGGTGAACATGGCGCCGAACATTGATACCGACATCATCAGCATGAAGGACTGCTCGGGGTTGACGATGTTGAACACCGTGGCCACGGCAATGCCCAGGCACGACAGCAGCAGCGCCGGCAGCGGCACGCCGCGTGCGTTGACGCGGCCCAGCACGGCGGGCGCATGGCCGGCGCGCGACAGGCTGAACATCATGCGCGTGGTGATGTAGAGCTGGCTGTTCATCGCCGACAGCGCGGCCACCAGCACGACGAAGTTGACCACGCCGGCGCCGCCCGGCAGGCCGATGATCTCCATCACCTTCACGAAGGGGCTGCCTTCCTTGCCGGCGTCGGCCCAGGGCACGATGGCCAGCATCAGCGCGATCGTGGCCAGGTAGAACACCACCAGGCGCACCATGGTCGAGCGGAAGGCGCTGGTGATGGCCCGCTGCGGGTCCTTGGCCTCGCCGGCGGCGACGGCGATCATCTCGATACTCAGGTAGCTGAAGATGGCGATGATCACGCCTACCCAGGTGCCCCAGCCGCCCTTGGGGAAGAAACCGCCGTGGCTCACGTAGTTGCCGAAGCCCACGCCCTCGGGCCGGGTGCCGAAGACCACCCAGGCGCCAATCACGATGAAGGCCACGATGGCGATGATCTTGACCAGCGAGAAGCTGTACTCCACGGCACCGAAGGCCTTGACGCTCATCATGTTCACGCCGACCAGCACGGCCGAGAACAGCAGCACCCAGGTCCAGCGCGGCACCTCGGGGAACCAGTAGCCCATGTACAGGCCGATGGCCGTCACCTCGGTGCCCACGGCCAGCACCACGGCGGCCCAGTAGGCGTAGCGCACGAGAAAGCCGGCGATGGGCGCGATGTAGTGCTCGGCATAGGCGCCGAACGAGCCGGACGTGGGGTGGGCCACCGTCATCTCGGCCAGGCACCCCATCAGCAGCAGCGAGATCACCGCGCCCACGGCATAGCTGATGAGCACGCTCGGCCCGGCGAAGCTGATCGCAAAGCCGCTGCCCAGGAAGAGGCCGGTGCCGATGGCACCGCCGATGGCGATCATCGCCATCTGGCCGGCGCTCAGTTGTTGTTTCAGTCCGGCTTCGCGCTGGACGATGTCGTCGAAGGCCTGCATGCCTTGTCTCCGTGGTTGGGGATGCGCGCATGCTAGGTGCAGGGCTGTCGGCAGGATTAATGGTTATCCATGAAATGTGGAAAAATTGGATAATCAATCCAATGATTTGCGAAATGAGAATATTTTTATGCCAATCGAAGTCGACAAGACCGACCGTTTGCTGATCCGGGCGCTGCAGGAGAATGCGCGCCTCACCTCCGGCGACCTGGCCCAGCGGGTGAACCTGTCGCAGTCGCCGTCATGGCGGCGTATCAAGCGCCTGGAGGACGAGGGCGTCATCACCGGCTACCACGCGGCGCTGGACCGGCGCGCGCTGGGCTTCGGCGTGCTGGCCTTCGTGATGGTGGCGATCGACCACCAGAACGAGGAGTCGTCGCTGAGCTTCGAGGAGGCCGTGTGCGCCATCCCCGAGGTGGTGATGTTCCACGGCATCTCGGGGCCGGAGGACTTTCTGCTGGTCGTCGTCGCGCGCGACCTCGACGATTATTCCAACCTGCTGCAGCGCAAGCTGCACCGCCTGCCGGGCGTGCGCCAGGTGCACACGCATTTCTCGCTGCAGGAGTTCAAGGGGCAACTGGCCGGGCTGCCGGTATAGGGCAGCGGCGCGTTACAGCAGGCCGCTTTCCAGCGGCGGCATGCCATGGCGCTGGCGCACGCGGTTGCAGGCGTCGCTGCCGGCGGCGAACTCGCGGCAGGGCGAGGGGCGCCATTCGTAGATGCCGCAGTGCGCCTTCTCGCCCACCTGGCCCACCAGGGCCGCGCAGCGCGGCCGCGCCCAGTCGGTGCCGCGCATGCGGCAGGTGTATTCGGTGACTTCCTCGACCAGCCCGGCGGGCACGCGCCCGCCATGCTCCTGCGATTCGTGCACGGAAAAATCCACGCGGAACGAGGCGCAGCAGGCGCCGCAGGACAGGCAGGGGTGGTTCATGGCAGGGCGTGGGGCTGGGGACGGATGGCGGCAGGGCCGTATTGTGCCGCGCCGCAAGACCCCCAGGGCAGCTCTGTTTACCAAGCAGATATGGTGCAGCCAGGGTGATTTCGATGAAAATGAGAATTATTACTAATACCTATTGCCAGCCATGACTGCCGACATCCTGCCGCCGGGGGCTGCCCCCGTGCCCGGCGCTCCTGCCCCCGGCCTGATCCCTCTTGATGCGTTGCCCCGCCACACGCCGGCGCGCGTGGTCGATCTGGCGCCCAGCAGCGACCAGACCCTGCTGCTGCGGCTGATGGAGATCGGCTTCCTGCCGGGCGAGCCGGTGCGCATCGTGGCGGCGGGCTTTCCCGGTGGCGATCCGCTGGCGGTGCGCGTGGGCCAGGCCACGTTTGCGCTGCGCCGCCACGAGGCGGCGCTGGTGCGGGTGAGCGTGGTGGAGGGCGGGGCATGACGGCGCGTCCACCGCTGCAGCCCCTGCAGCCCTTGGGCAAGGCCACCGGCGGCGCGGCCGCTGCGCCGCTGCGCCTGGCCCTGCTGGGCAATCCCAACTGCGGCAAGACCGCGCTGTTCAACCTGCTGACCGGCGCGCGCCAGAAGGTGGCCAACTACGCCGGCGTGACCGTGGAGCGCAAGGAGGGCTGGCTCAGCACCGCCGCCGGCCGCCGCGTGCGCGTGCTCGACCTGCCCGGCACCTACAGCCTGCACGCCCACAGCGAGGACGAGCGCATCACGCACGACATCATCTCGGGCCTGCATGCCAGCGAGGCGCCGCCCGAGCTGCTGGTCTGCGTGACCGACGCCACCCACCTGCGCCTGAACCTGCGCCTGGTGCTGGAGGCGCGGCGCCTGGGTCTGCCCATGGTGCTGGTGCTGAACATGAGCGACATGGCCGAGCGCCAGGGCATCGCCATCGACCGCGAGGCGCTGGCGCGCGCGCTCGGCATGCCGGTGATTGCCTCGGTGGGCGTGCGCCAGGACGGCGCGCGCGAACTGCTCGACTGGCTGGACAGTGCTGAGGCGCGCGCCCTGGCCGCGCCGGCCGCGCAGGCCATCGCCGGCGATGCGCGCGAGCAGGTGCTGGCGCTGCACCAGCAGGTGGCGCGCATCATGGCGGACAGCGTGCGCGAGCCCGTGGTGGATACGCACCGCGACGACCGCATCGACGCCGTGGTGCTGCACCCGCTGTGGGGCATGCTGCTGCTCGCGGCCACGCTGTTTTTGATGTTCCAGGCCGTGTTCAGCTGGGCCGAGCCGCTGATGGACGGCATCAAGGGCGGCATGGCGGCGCTGGCCGGGCTCGTGAGCACGCAGTTGCCCGACGGCGTGCTGCGCAGCCTGCTCACGGACGGCATCATCGCGGGCACCGGCAGCGTGCTGGTGTTCCTGCCGCAGATCCTGATCCTGTTCTTCTTCATCCTCGCGCTCGAGGACTCGGGCTACCTGCCGCGCGCGGCCTTCCTGCTCGACCGCGTCATGGGCAAGGTGGGGCTGTCGGGGCGCTCGTTCATCCCGCTGCTGTCGAGCTTTGCCTGCGCCGTGCCCGGCATCATGGCCACGCGCTCCATCACCAGTTGGCGCGACCGGCTGGTGACCATCATGATCGCGCCGCTGATGACCTGCTCGGCGCGCCTGCCCGTGTATACGCTGCTGATCGGCGCCTTCATCCCCGCGCGCAGCGTGGCTGGCGTCTTCAACCTGCAGGGCCTGGTGCTGTTCGCGCTCTACGTGGGCGGCATCGTGAGCGCCATGGGCGTGGCCGCCGTCGCCCGGCTGATCGGCAAGAGCGCCGGTCCCACGCCGCTCCTGATGGAGCTGCCCGCCTACCGCTGGCCCAGCGTGCGCAGCCTGGCGCTGGGGCTGTACGAGCGCGCGATGATCTTCCTGCGCCGCGTGGGCGGCATCATCCTCACGGTGAGCATCGTGCTGTGGTTCCTGGCCAGCTACCCGGCGGCGCCGGACGGTGCCGCGGGCGCGGCGATCCGCTACAGCCTGGCAGGCCGCATCGGCGGCTGGCTCGAGGTGCTGCTGGCGCCCATCGGCTTCAACTGGCAGATCTCCATCGCGCTGGTGCCCGGCATGGCGGCGCGCGAGGTCGCTGTCGGCGCCATGGGCACGGTCTATGCGCTGTCGGCCGCGAGCGACGAGGCCATGGCCGAGCAGCTCGGGCCGCTGATCGCGCAGAGCTGGTCGCTGGCCACGGCGCTGTCGCTGCTGGTATGGTTCATCTTTGCGCCGCAGTGCATCTCGACCATCGCGGCGGTGCGGCGCGAGACCAACGGCTGGCGCTATCCGCTGCTGATGCTGGGATACCTTTTCGGCCTGGCGTACCTCGCCAGCTTCATCACCTACCGCGTCGCCCTGGCGCTGGGAGCGGGCTAATGCAAGAGCTGATCGTTGGCGTGATCGTGGCCGCGGCCGCCGTGTCGCTGGTGTGGCGCTACCTGCCGGCGCGCTGGCGCAGCAAGGCCGGGCGGCTGCACCCGTCGCTGGCGCCCAAGTCGTCGTCCGGCTGCGGCGGCTGCAGCGCCTGCGGCGGCGACAGCTGCTCGGATGCGGGCGGCAAGCGGCAGGGTTGAAGGCGTCTAAAAAGATAGCGGCTGGCGCTTGACAAAAGCCGACTTCAAATGGATTTTCTATTGAAGTCAGCGATTGGCAAGCGCCAGCCGCTATTGTTTTTGTATAGAGCTTAGCTCAGCTGACCCAGCAGCAGGTATTCCATGAGTGCCTTTTGCACGTGCATCCTGTTTTCCGCCTCGTCCCACACCACGGATTGCGGGCCGTCGATGACGTCGGCCTGCACTTCCTCGCCGCGGTGCGCGGGCAGGCAGTGCATGAACAGGGCATCGGCCTTGGCCACGCCCATCATCTCGGCGTCCACGCACCAGTCGGCAAAGGCCTTGCGGCGGGCCTCGTTCTCCTGCTCGTAGCCCATGCTGGTCCACACGTCGGTGGTCACCAGGTCGGCGCCGCGGCAGGCGTCCATCGGGTTGTCGAACACCTGGTAGCAGCCGGCATCGAAGGCCTGGCCGCCGAAGGCCAGCTTGGTGTCGACGCCGTAGCCGCTGGGCGTGCTCAGGTGCACCTTGAAGCCCAGCAGGTTGGCCGCCTGCAGCCAGGTGTTGGCCATGTTGTTGCCGTCGCCCACCCAGGCCACCACCTTGCCGGCGATCGAGCCGCGGTGCTCGATGAAGGTGAAGATGTCGGCCAGGATCTGGCAGGGATGGAACTCGTTGGTCAGGCCGTTGATGACCGGCACGCGCGAGTACTCGGCGAAGCGCTCGATCTTGTCCTGGCCGAAGGTGCGGATCATCACCAGGTCGGTCATGCGGCTGATGACGCGCGCGCTGTCCTCGATGGGCTCGGCGCGGCCGAGCTGGCTGTCGCCTGTTGTGAGGTGCACCACCGAGCCGCCGAGCTGGTACATGCCGGCCTCGAAGCTCACGCGCGTACGCGTGCTGGCCTTCTCGAAGATCATCGCCAGCGTGCGGTCCACCAGCGTGTAGTGCTTCTCGTACTTCTTGAACTTCTGCTTGATCAGCGCGGCGCGCGCCAGCACGTAGGCGTACTCGTCGGCGCTGAAGTCCTGGAACTGCAGGTAGTGCTTGATGGTCTTGTCGGTCATGGTGGGCCTCAGTCCTTCTTGGCCAGGAAGCTCTTGACGAGCTGTGCCAGCCGGGCCGCGATCTCGTCGGCCTCGGCCTTGGTCAGGATCAGCGCGGGCACCAGGCGGATCACGGTGTCGGCCGTCACGCTGAACAGCAGGCCGGCCTCGGCACCCAGGTTCACGAGCGCGCCACAGGGGCGATCCAGCTCCACGCCGATCATCAGGCCCTGGCCGCGCACCTCGACCACGCCGCTCTCGCCGGCCAATTCCTTCTGCAGCGCGGCCTTCAGGTGCGCGCCCACTTCGGTGGCGTTGGCCAGCAGGCCGTCGGCCTCGATGATCTCGATGGTCTCGGCGCCAGCGCGCATGGCCAGCGGGTTGCCGCCGAACGTGGTGCCGTGGTTGCCCGGCTGCAGTATCTTGGCGGCGCGAGGGCCGGCCAGCAGCGCGCCCACCGGCACGCCCGAGCCCAGGCCCTTGGCCAGGCTCATCACGTCGGGCACGATGCCGGCCCACTGGTGGGCGAACCACTTGCCGGTGCGGCCCATGCCGCTTTGCACCTCGTCGACGATGAACAGCCAGTCGCGCTCGTCGCACAGCTGGCGCACCTGCTGCATGAACTCGGCCCGCATCGGGTGCAGGCCGCCTTCGCCCTGGATGGGCTCCATCATCACCGCGACGATGTTGCCGTTGCCTTCGGCCGCGGCCTTCAGCGCCGCGAAGTCATTCGTCGGCACGCGCACGAATCCGTCGAGCAGCGGGCCGAAGCCATTGCGCACCTTGGGGTTGGCGGTGGCGCTCATCGTGGCGATGGAGCGACCGTGGAAGGCGTGCTCGAACACGATGATCGTGGGGTTGGCGATGCCCTTGTCCACGCCGAACTTGCGTGCCACCTTGATGGCGGCTTCGTTGGCCTCCAGGCCGGTGTTGCAGAAGAAGGCGTTGGTCATCTGCGCGCGCTCGGTCAGCAGCGCAGCGAGCTTTTCCTGGCCGGGCACGTAGTAGTAGTTGGAGCAGTGGATCAGCGTGGCCACCTGCTCCTGCAGCGCGGCCACGAAACGCGCGTGGTTGTGGCCCAGCGTGTTGACGGCGATGCCGGCCAGCGAGTCCAGGTACTCCTTGCCGTTGACGTCCCACACGCGCACGCCCTGGCCTCGAGCGAGGGCGACCGGCACGCGGCCATAGGTCGTCATCACATGGGGCTCGGTGGGCTGGGCAATGGCGTTCATGGAAAATCTCCAGGCAAAGAAATGAAAAGAAAAAGAGGGGGTTCCTCACCCCATCGATGCAGGATTCGCATCGATGGTCACAGCCATTCTAGGGTGTGTTGCCGGCAGGACTATTGAAGAATCCGCATCACTGCATTGCGGTGGGTCGCTTTGCATTCATGCACATCATGCATAAAGTCATGCATGGAAGTTTTGTGGATGAAAACCCTATCTCTTATATAAGAGTTAAAATACGTGTTTTGCTCCGGCACAGTGATCCTGGCCGCGCGCAATGCAACAGACTATCAAACCCATGGTATCGCCAACAGCTCAAGAGATTTTCATCCAAGGCATCACCGAGGACGGAAAGACGTTTCGCCCCAGCGACTGGGCCGAGCGGCTGGCGGGCGTGATGAGCCAGTTCCGCCCCGGCGGCGCGCGCCCCGGCAGCCACCTGGGCTACTCGCCATGGTGCATCCCGACGATGGTGGGCAGCGTGAAGTGCGTGATCGTGCACTCCGAGCTGCGCAGCTTCAACCCCATGGCCTGGGACTTCGTGATGGGCTTCGCCCGCGACAACCACCTGCAGACCTCCGAGGCCTGCTCGCTGCTGGACGACCAGCCTTCCGCCCGCCGGGCCTGATTCCCGTATCAAAAAGAATAGCTGCTAGCGCTTGCCCCTGGCTGATTTCAGTATGAAAATCATCTGAAATCCAAAGAGGAAAAGCGCCAGCAGCTATTCTTTTTAATACCCTGAGCGCAAAAAAGCCGTCCCTAGGGACGGCTTTTCAGTCGCTGACAGCGCACCCGATTCAAACGGCGGGCGGCGCGATGGCTGCCCGTGCTGTTGTTGTCTTGGTGCGGCGGCCTGGTATCAGGCGGCCAGTGCCAGGGCCTTGACCTTGGCGGCGATGCGGCTCTTGTCGCGAGCAGCCTTGTTCTTGTGGAAGATGCCCTTGTCGGCGATGGTGTCGAGCACCGATTGCGCCTTGGCGAACAGTTCGGTCGCCTTGGTCTTGTCGCCAGCGGCAACGGCCTTTTCCACGTTCTTGACGGCGGTGCGGTACTTCGAACGCAGCGAGGTGTTCGCGGCGTTCAGCTTGACGTTCTGGCGTGCGCGCTTGCGGCCCGATGCCAAACGGGGGTTCTTCTTGACTGGCTTTCCTGCCATGATGTTTTCCTTAAAAGTCTGAGGATGATGTCGGCGAACCTGCGATTATAGCGCGTTTACCAACATTTGCCATGCAGGGCTGCGGCGGCAGCCGCTGGGGCGCCATCGCCGGCGCTACACTCGCCGGGTGTCACTGTTCAAAGCCGCCTCCACCGTCTCCCTGTTCACGCTGCTGTCGCGCATCACGGGGCTGGCCCGCGATCTGCTGATGGCCTCGCTCTTCGGGGCCAGCGCGCTGACCGACGCGTTCAACGTCGCCTTCCGCATTCCCAACCTGTTCCGCCGCCTGTTCGCCGAAGGCGCGTTCAGCCAGGCCTTCGTGCCGGTGCTGGCCTCCACGCGCGCCACCGAGGGCGACGAGCGCACGCGCGCGCTGGTGCACAGCGTGGCCACGGTGCTGTTCTGGATCCTGGTGGCGACCTGCGTGCTGGGCGTGGTGGGCGCGCCGGTGCTGGTGTGGCTGCTGGCCAGCGGCCTGCGGCAGACACCGCACAGTTACGACGCGGCGGTGCTGATGACGCGCTGGATGTTCCCCTACATCGGCTTCATGTCGCTGGTGGCGCTGGCGGCGGGCGTGCTCAACACCTGGCGGCGCTTCGTGGTGCCGGCGGCCACGCCGGTGCTGCTCAACCTCAGCATGATCGTGGCCGCGCTGCTGCTGGCGCCCTGGCTGGAGCGCGCGGGGCAGGAGCCCATCTACGCGATGGCGGCCGGCGTGATGCTGGGC
The DNA here is from genome assembly GCA_050282565.1 of Comamonas sp. Lineage (GTDB taxonomy): Bacteria > Pseudomonadota > Gammaproteobacteria > Burkholderiales > Burkholderiaceae_C > Comamonas. The sequence continues at coordinate 11,544 of JBLZYV010000025.1, read as the reverse complement.
GGCATCCTGCAGCTGGCGGTGCAGTTTCCGGCGCTGCGCCGCATCCACATGCTGCCGCGCATCGCCTTCAGCCCCGCGGTGGTGCGCGAGGCCTGGCGCGATGCGGGCGTGCGCCGCATCCTGGGGCTGATGGCGCCGGCCCTGCTGGGCGTGGGCGTGGCGCAGATCTCGCTGATGATCAACACGCAGATCGCGTCCTACCTGGCGGTGGGCAGCGTGACCTGGCTGTTCTATGCCGACCGGCTGATGGAGTTTCCGACCGCGCTGCTGGGCGTGGCGCTGGGCGTGGTGCTGACGCCGCAGCTCTCGGCCGCCAAGGCCGCGGGCGACTCCACGCGCTACGGCGCGATGTTGGACTGGGGCCTGCGCATGGTGGTGCTGCTGGCCATGCCTTGCGCCGTGGCGCTGCTGGCCTTTGCCACGCCGCTGGTGGCCACGCTGTTCCACTACGGCGCGCTCACCGGCACCGACGTGGATCGCATCGCCGTCGCGCTGATGGGCTACGGCGCCGGGCTGATCGGCATGGTGGCGATCAAGGTGCTGGCGCCGGGCTTCTATGCCAGCCAGGACATCCGCACGCCGGTCAAGATCGCCATCTGCGTGCTGGTGGCGACGCAGCTGATGAACCTGGTGCTGGTGCCCTGGCTCGCGCATGCGGGGCTGGCGCTGTCCATCGGCCTGGGGGCGCTGGTCAATGCGCTGTGGCTGCTGATCGGCCTGGTGCGGCGCGGCAGCTTCCAGCCACTGCCCGGTTGGGGGGTATTTGCAGCCCGTGTGCTTTTTGCCTCCGCATTGCTTGCTATATTTTTGGTATTCGGTGCACGGCACTTCGACTGGGTGGCGCTGGGCGCGCATCGCCTGCAGCGCTTTGGCCTGATGGCCGGCTGGCTGGCGGCGTCGGTGCTGCTGTACTTCGGGGCGCTGGCGCTGACGGGCATGCGGCTGAGGGAGCTGCTGCGAAGATAGTAGGGGCATGGGACAGATATGGATCTGAGCTTTTCGTTGCCGACTCCTCTGGAGCATTTTTCGTCGCTGGTGCAAAGCGACAGCGAATTTCCGCTGCTCGAGGCCGCGGCGTCGCTGGCCTGCATTGAGTACCCGCAGCTCGACGTGCAGCAGGTGCTCAACGAGGTCGACCAGCTGATCGGGCAGATGCGGCGCCATCGCGACTGCGAGAGCCACAGCCAGCTCACGCGGCTCAAGTTCCTGAACCACATGTTCTATAGCGAGTGGGGCTTCCAGGGCAATGCCAACGACTACTACGCGCCCGACAACAGCTGCCTGAACGTGGTGCTGCACAAGCGCCGGGGCATCCCGGTGTCGCTGGCCGTGATCTGGCTGGAGCTGGCGGCCGAGTTGAGGCTGCAAGTGCATGGCGTGGGCTTTCCGGGGCACTTCCTGCTGAAGGTGAGCCTGCCCGAGGGGCAGGTGGTGCTGGACCCGCTGACGGGCCAGTCCTTCTCGAGCAGCATGCTGGCGGAGATGCTGGAGTCCGTGCGGCCGCAGCAGCTGCGCCCGCTGGACGACGAGGTGCCGCTCGGCCTGTACCTGCAGCCGGCCACGCCGCGCGACATCATTGCCCGCATGCTGGGCAACCTCAAGGAAATCTACCGCTCCGAACGCAACTGGCCCCGGCTGATCGAGGCGCAGAACCGGCGCATCGTGCTTGAGCCCGACCAATGGACCGAGGTGCGCGACCGCGGGCTGGCCTACGTGGAGCTGGGGGTGAAGGACCGGGCCCTGGTGGACCTGGGCGAGTACCTGGCGCATGCCGAAGGCGCCAGCGACGTGCCGGAAATCCGCCACCGGCTGGACTTGTTGCAGAAGATGTAACAAACTTCGGGTGAATGACATCCCATTGTCATGAAGGTGTCATAGATTTGTTGGATCATTTCCTTGACTGTGGAAGTGTTCGCCATGAAAGACAAATTACGGCTCATGCCTGAAGACATCATGCAGCGCATCGCGCGCGATGTGATGGACAGCTACGACGAATCGCTGGAACTGGAGATGGAGGACGGGCTGCTCAGCGGCGTGCCATTCGCGGCCGCCGGGCTCTCCGATCCCGACTACAAGTATTTCCGCGAGCTGGTACGGCTGCAGGGGGAACTGGTCAAGCTGCAGGACTGGGTGCAGCACACCGGCGAGAAGGTCGTCATCCTGTTCGAGGGACGCGACGCGGCCGGCAAGGGCGGCGTCATCAAGCGCATCACGCAGCGCCTGAACCCCCGGGTGGTGCGCGTAGCCGCGCTGCCGGCGCCCAACGACCGCGAGCGCACCCAGTGGTACTTCCAGCGCTATGTGGCGCACCTGCCCGCGGCCGGCGAGATCGTGCTGTTCGACCGCAGCTGGTACAACCGCGCTGGCGTCGAGAAGGTGATGGGCTTCTGCACCGAGGATGAGTACGAGGAGTTCTTCCGCTCGGTGCCCGAGTTCGAGAAGATGCTGGTGCGCTCGGGCATACGCCTGATCAAGTACTGGTTCTCGATCACCGACGAAGAGCAGCACCTGCGCTTCCTGGGCCGCATCCACGACCCGCTCAAGCAGTGGAAGCTCTCGCCCATGGACCTGCAGAGCCGCGTGCGCTGGGAAGAGTACACCAAGGCCAAGGAGGCGATGCTGGAGCGCACCCACATTGCCGAGGCGCCCTGGTGGGTGGTGCAGGCGGTGGACAAGCAGAAAGCCCGCCTCAACTGCATCGCGCACCTGCTGGGCCAGATGCCCTATACCGATATCGACCACGACCACGTGGTGCTGCCCGATCGCGTGCGCCACCCCGACTACATCCGCCAGCCGGTGCCGGCGCAGATGTTCGTGCCGGAAATCTACTGATCTTTCTTTTGCGGGGTTTGCGTGCCGTCTTCCGGCGGCGTGCAATCCTGCTCTGCAGACGGGCGGGGGCTATGGGCATCCGCCCGTTTTGCTTGCTGGGCATCGGCAGCGGCGCAATCGCGCGTGGCCTCTGCTGGCGCTGCGGCCTGGGGCTGAGCCACCGGTGCAACCGCTCGGGCGCGCTCCTTCGCCGCAGGCGCCGAGGTTGCGGCAGGCGATCTTGCGGCGGGCGCTCCTGCGGCAGACGAGCGGGCCGCAGGAGCCGCGGCCGGTGCCGGCACATCGGCGGGCGGCGCTGCCAGCTCCGCGGCCGGCCCGGCGCTGCCGGATTCGGTCTCGGCCTGCTGCCCATGCTGCAGCACCAGCACTCCCACCACGCCGATGGCGGCAATGCCGGCCAGCGCCTGCCGCAGCCAGCGGCCATCGTTGGCGGCCGGGGACGGCGTATGGCGCTGGCGGGCCTGCGCGGCAGCATATTCCAGCACGCGCTCGCGGGTGGCCTCGGCCGGGCCGCGGTCCTCGGCCGTGGCTTCGCGGTAGAGCTGCACCAACGGGTCGGCCGGTGCGGGAGTGGTCGGTGGATTCGGGTTCATGCCATCACCTGCAAGGCTTCGCGCAGCTTGGCGCGTGCATAGCGCAGCCGGCTCTTGGCGGTTTCGACGGGCACCTGCGTGGCGCGGGCGATGTCGGCCAGCGGCATGTCGGCCTCGGCCTGCAGCAGAAAGGTGGCGCGCTGCTCGGCGGGCAGCTCGGCCAGGGCCTGCAGCAGCAGCCGGCCCGCGGTGCGGCGGTCGAGCTGGCGGTCGGGCTCGAAACCTGAGGCGGCGAAGAGGCTGTCCGCCAGCCGTTGGCTTTCCTCGCTGTCGTCCGACAGGCTGATCTCCACGCGATGGCGGCGCCAGTGGTCGATGAGCCGGTGGTGCGCCAGCGTGAAGAGCCAGGTGCTGAACTTGCTGCGCACCTGGTAGCGTGGCGCGCTATCGACCACGGCGAACCACACGTCCTGGCTCAGGTCCTCGGCCAGCGCGGCACTGCCCGTGTTCCGGAAGAGGTAGCGCCAGAGGCGCTGGCGGTTGCGGTCGTACAGCGGCGCGAATGCATCGGCCTGGCCGGCGGCATAGGCCAGCATCAGGTCTTCGTCGGTGGGCAGGGGCTCGGGCGCGGCCATGCCGGCGATTATGCCGGCCCGGGTGCTCACCAGCGGGGCGGATCGGGCACATAGCCGTTGCCGGTGGCCGGAAAGGGGTTGGGGCGCTGGTGGGGGCGGGGCTGCGGGATCACGCCCTGGGCCACCAGGTTGGCATGGCTGTCGTAGCGGATGCGCAGCAGCTGCACCGGCCGCGCCGTGGCGCTGGTGAACTCGGTGGTGCCGCTGTACGAATTCTCGATGGCGCCGTGGCCGGTGCCCAGCGACGGGGCGGGGGCCGCCATCTCGGCGGACGGGGCTGCACTGCGGGACTTAGCGGCCGCATCGGCTTCGCCGGAATAGGGGGCGGAGCGGGGCAGGGGGCGGGGCGGCTGCCGGCGCTCGCTGAACAGCGCCACGCCGATCACGCCCACATCATCCGGCCGACCGGTGCGGCTGGCATACGAGGCACTGCGGTCCGAGAAATAGAAGGCCGCCACCTGCTGCGCGTTCTTGCGCCAGCCGGTGATGGCCGTGTTTTCCCACGGCGAGAACACATAGCCGTCGTCCGGCGTGGCCGAGGCCGTGCGGCCGGTGATGACGTTCACCCCGTCGACGCTGATGACCGCGAGGATGCGCTGCCCGGTGCGGTTGCCGACCTGGATGGCGTAGCTCGCACCCGGCCGGCCGGCGACCCAGTACTCGCCGCGGTGCCGGTACAGCGGCAGGCTCTGGCCGCTGGCGCGGTCGATGAGTTGCACATCGGCCAGCGTGGCAGCATGGCCTGTGCCGGCCCAGGCCAGGCAGGCGGCCAGCAGGCAGTTGGTGCCGACGCGGATGGTGAAGGAGCGGGGAGGCATGGAGGCGTCCTGTGCAGAGTGGATGACAGTCACTGAAACGCGCCACGCGCTGCAACGGGGTCAGGCGCCGGCGTGCAAATTGTAAGCGGCTGCAACCGAGGGCCCTGGCTCCATCAGGGTTAACCACAGGCCGGCGTGCGCTGCGACGGCGGAAAGAATCTCGCTATAGTCCTTCGATGGCTGTATGTAAAAAACCATAGCAATATGCGCAACGAGGACCAAGGCTTTGTAGTGTTTCGCCTGAACCGGGTGAAGCTGCTGGTGCTGCTGGCACTGCTGGCCTCCACCTTTGCGGGCCTGTATTTCGCGCGCGACATCGACCGTCTGTGGGGCGAGGCCGCTGCCTACCGCTACGCAGCCGGCCTGCCGGTGCTGTACCTGCTGCTGGTGGTGGGCTATGCGCTGTACCTGTGGCGCCATCCCGAGCGGGATATCCGCTAGCCGCCATGCTGCAGCACCACCGCCGCTTCCTCATCTATCTGCTGGCCGTGTGCCTGTTCATCGCCGGCATGGTCTGGGCCGAGCGCGAAGGCCTGCCCAAGCAGTGGATAGGGCCGATCTTCCTGTTCCTGCCGGTGATGATGTATGCCGCCATCGGCGTCTGGGGGCGCACGGCTGATCCCGAGCAGTACTACGTGGCGGGGCGCAGCATCCCGCCGTTCTACAACGGCATGGCGGCGGCGGCCGACTGGATGAGCGCGGCCTCGTTCATCAGCCTGCCGGGTGCGCTGTACCTGCAGGGCTTTTCGGGCACCTTCGAGCAAGCAGGCGGACTGGCCTACCTGCTGGGCTGGACGGGCGGGTTCGTGCTGGTGGCGCTGCTCATTGCGCCGCAGCTGCGGGCCCTGCGGCTGTACACGCTGCCGGATTTCTTCCAGCTGCGCTACGGCGGGCGCTGGCCGCGCGTGATGGCGGCCTGGGCCGCGGTGCTGTGCTCGTTCTCATATGTGGTGGCGCAGATCTACGCGGTGGGCCTGATCGCGTCGCGGCTGACCGGTGTGCAGTTCGAGATCGGCATCATGCTGGGGCTGGGCGGCGTGCTGCTGTGCTCCTTCCTCGGCGGCATGCGGGCCATCACCTGGACGCAGGTGGCGCAGTACGTGATCCTGCTGCTGGCCTTCCTGATCCCGGTGTCGTGGCTGGCCTACCAGCACCTGGGCAACCCGGCCGCGCCGCTGGTGTATGCAAGCCAGCTCGGCAAGATCAGCACGAAGGAGCAGGCCCTGCTGCACGATCCGGCCGAGCGGCAGGTGGAGTCCATCTACCTGGAGCGCGCGCTGGTCTACGAATCGCGCCTGCGCAACATACCGGCGGCGCTGGAGGCCGAGCGCGAGCGGTTGCGCGAGCAGGTGCACCAGTTGCGCATCAGCAATGCCGAGCTCGGCCAGGTGCTGGCCGCCAGCCGGGCCCTGGCGGCCCTGCCCAAGGACGAAGCCACGGCGCGCGAGCTGTGGACGGCGCAGATGAAGGAGAACCATGCCCGAGCCCGGCCGCTGGGGGGGGTGCCGCCGTATGCGCTGGCCTTTGCCGGCGACCCGCAGGGCGATGCGGCCGCGCAGCAGCAGTTCGAGTTGTCGCGGCGCAATTTTCTCGCGCTGATCTTCTGCCTGATGCTGGGCACGGCCGGGCTGCCGCACCTGCTGACGCGCTACTACACCGCGCCCACGGTGGCGGGCGCCCGGCACTCGGTGGCCTGGACGCTGTTCTTCGTCACGCTGCTGTATGCCAGCGCGCCGGCGCTGGCGGCCATGGTCAAGCTGGAGGTGATGCAGAACCTGGTCGGCAGCTCGTTCGACCAGTTGCCGAACTGGATCGCGCAATGGGCGCGGGTCGACAGCTCGCTGCTGTCCATCGAGGACGTGAATGGCGACGGCATCGTGCAATGGGCCGAGGTGCGACTGGGTGCCGACCTCATCATGCTGGCCACGCCGGAGCTGGGCGGGCTGCCGTATGTGATGTCGGGCCTGGTCGCGGCCGGCGGGCTGGCGGCCGCGCTGTCCACAGCCGATGGCCTGCTGCTGACCATCAGCAATGCGCTGGTGCGCGACCTGTACCTGCAGCAGCGTCAGCAGCCGGTGACGCCGGAGCAGCGCGTGATCCTGAGCAAGTTCACGCTGCTGATGGTGGCGCTGGTGGCGGCGGCCGTGGCGTCGGTCAAGACCTCGGAGATCCTGGTGCTGGTGTCGGCCTCGTTCTCGCTCGCGGCCTCGGCCTTCGTGCCGGCCATGCTGCTGGGGCTGTACTGGAAGGGGGCCACGCGCCTGGGCGCAAGCTGCGGCATGGCGGCCGGGCTGCTGGTGACGCTGCTGTACATGCTGCTCAACCTGCCCAGCCTGTCGGCCGCGCGCGGCAGCGGGGCGCATCTGTGGTGGGGCATCCAGCCCACGCAGGCGGGGGTGTTCGGCGTGCCGGTCGGCTTTCTGGTGACTGTGGCGGTCAGCCGCTGCAGCCCCTGGCTGCAGCGGGGCCATTAGAAACGACAAGGGCTGCCCGAAGGCAGCCCTGGATGCAGCTTGGCAAAGAAGCTCAGACGTTGAGTAGCTCGACCTCGAACTTCAGCGTGGCGTTTGGCGGGATCACGCCGCCGGCACCGCGGGCACCGTAGCCCAGGCTGGCGGGGATGACCAGGGTGCGCTTGCCGCCCACCTTCATGCCCTGCACGCCTTCGTCCCAGCCCTTGATGACCATGCCGGCGCCCAGCGGGAACACGAAGGGGTCGTTGCGGTCCTTGCTGGAGTCGAACTTCGAGCCTTGCTCTCCATTGTTGTACAGCCAGCCGGTGTAGTGCACGGTGACCTGCTTGCCCTTGACAGCCTCGGCGCCGGAACCGACCACATGGTCTTCGTACTGGAGCCCGCTGGCGGTAGTTGTAAAAGTCATATCGAAACCTCCCTCTCTATGTTACAGCGTCTGGCCAAAGAAAAACCCGCGGCGGGCGGGTTGTCTCCGGCGCAGGCGGATTTATTTCTTGACTTGCGCGGCCACCCAGCGGGTGGCAAAGGCCTGCACGTCGGACAGGCGCTTGAGCAGATCCTGGCCGGACGGCGTCACGGTGTAGCCGTCGCTGTTGTGGTCCAGGAAGCCGGCTTCGCGCAGCTCCTTGATGCGGGTGTTCAGGGTGTTGGGGGTGATGCCGCCCACACTGTCCTGCAGCAGCCGGAAGGTCTGCGGGTGCCCGTCCCGCAGTGCCCACAGTACGCGCAAAGCGTAACGGCATTCCAGCCGTTCGAACAGCTGGTTGATCGCGGTATTTTCTTTGGCGCTCATCTATGGTTCTCCTTGCGCAGTGTTGAAGAGCATGGCCATGCCGGCATGCGTTCAAAGTTTGTTTCGCCGCAGGTCCCACTATAGTCGGACAGCACGGATTTTGCTACAAGTTTAGTAGCTCCTGCGGCCGTGTGTATAGGCATATACATCTATTCTGTGCCAAAGCTGGGAAAAGTGTTGCGAGCTTGCTACGTTTGTATGAGCGCCTGTACAAGCGCCAGCCTGCCGTTCCAAGGGTACGGCGCACCACTTCTACGCATGCTAATAGGGGGTTGATGCATGGAAAACCGGGCTTGCCCCAGTGGGGCGCCCGGGAGCGCGGGGCTTCCGCTACGCTGGCGGCTTGCTTGCACCGTGGATGGAAGATGGATACGAAACCCGAATATCTGGAGACGGCACTGGCCGAGCCCTTCGGCTCGCTGCCAGCCCTGGTGGAACTGCAGGCCCGGCACCGGCCGCAGCACCGTGCAGTGGTTCTGGGTGAGCGCGCGCTCACCTACGCGGAGCTGGCGCCGGCTATGGAGCGGGTGGCCGCGCGGCTGCAGCAGGCGGGCCTGGTGCCTGGCGATGTGATCGGCGTCTGCGCCGGCAGTTCGGTGGAATACCTGCTGGTGTACCTGGGCGCGCTGCGGGCCGGCGTGGTGGTGGCGCCGCTGGCGCCTTCGTCCACGGCCGCGAACCTCGATGCCATGCTGGCCAACGCCCAGGCGCGCCTGCTGTTCCGCGATGCGGAGGTGGCGGCGGAATGGACGCTGGCGGACGCCTCCATCCCCTGCGTCGCGCTGGACGATTCGGCGGCCGGCGAGCCCTGGTCGCGCTGGCTGGCCCAGGCGAGCGGCGCCACGGCGCATCCCATAGCGCCGCAGCCGGACTGGCCGTTCAACCTGATCTATTCGTCGGGCACCACCGGCGTGCCCAAGGGCATCATCCAGTCCTGGGGCATGCGCTGGGCGCATGTGAAGAGGGCCGAGTTCAACGGCTACGGGCCGAACACCGTCTCGCTGGCGGCGACGCCGCTGTACTCCAACACCACGCTGGTGGCGGCCCTGCCCACGCTGGGCATGGGCGGCACGCTGGTGCTGATGCGCAAGTTCGACACTGCCGAGTACCTGCGCCTGGCGCAGCGCGAGGGCGCCACGCACACCATGCTGGTGCCGGTGCAGTACCAGCGGCTGATGAACTTTGCCGGTTTCGACGCGGCCGACCTGGGCCAGCTGACGACCAAGTTCTGCACCAGCGCGCCCTTCAAGGCAGCGCTGAAGGCCGAGGTGCTGCGGCGCTGGCCGGGCCAGTTGATCGAGTACTACGGCATGACCGAGGGCGGCGTGGGCTGCGAGCTTCACTGCCACCGGCACCCGGACAAGCTGCACACCGTGGGCCGGCCGCGCGACGGCGTGGACGTGCGCTTCATCGACGAGGAGGGCCGCGAGCTGCCGCAAGGCGAGACGGGCGAGATCGTCGGCCGCTCGTCGGCCATGATGACGGGCTACTACCGCCTGCCCGAGAAGACGCGCGAGGCCGAGTGGTTCGACGCCGCGGGCGTGCGCTTCATCCGCACCGGCGATGTGGGGCGGCTCGACGAGGACGGCTTCCTGGTGCTGGGCGACCGCAAGAAGGACATGATCATCTCGGGCGGCTTCAACATCTACCCCAGCGACATCGAGCAGGTGCTGCTGCAGCACCCGCAGGTGCAGGAGTGCGCGGTGGTGGGCGTGGCCTCGGAGCAGTGGGGCGAGACGCCGGTGGCCTACGCGGTGCTGCGGCCGGGCGAGAGCGCCGGCGCGGCCGAGCTGCAGGCCTGGCTGAACAGCCGCGTCGGCAAGACGCAGCGCGTGGCCGAGCTGCTGCTGGTGCCGCAGCTGCCGCGCAGCGAGATCGGCAAGGTGCTCAAGCGCGAGCTGCGCGAGCAGTACGAACGCTCATGAAAAAGTGAGCTGCTCGCGCTTGATGGTCAACGGATTCGGTAGGAAAAATATTGGAAACCATGGACTGGAAAGCACCAGCAGCTCTGTTTTTTGAAGTGACCGGCTAGCCCGCATACCGGATCGCCCGGCTGCCGCGGCACAGGCCGTAGAGCTGCAGATGGGCCTGCTGCGCGATCTGGATCGCCAGCGTGGTGGGCGCCGAGATCGTGGCCAGCACCGGCAGGCCGAGCCGGGCGCACTTGCGCACCAGCTCGTAGCTGGCGCGGCTGGTCATCGCCACGAAGCCCGGGGTGCCCAGCAGCTGCTGCTGCGCCATGTGGCCCAAGAGCTTGTCGAGCGCGTTGTGGCGGCCCACGTCTTCCATGGCCACGGCGATGCTGCCGTCGAGCCGCGCCCAGGCGGCGGCATGGATGGCGCCGGCCTGGCGGTTCAGCGGCTGGTGCGCCGGCAGCTCGGCGAAGGCCTGCGCCAGCGTGGTAAGCGTGATCTTCTGCACCCACGCCGGCGGCGTGAGCGGCTGGGGCTCCAGGTCCAGCGCCTGCAGGCTGTCGATGCCGCAGACGCCGCAGCCGGTGCGCCCGGCCAGGCTGCGGCGCCGGTCCTTGAGCCGCGCGAAATGCTGGCTGGCGATCTCCAGGTGCACCTCGACGGCGTCGTCGCAGCCGGGCTGCACCTCGATGCCGTAGCAGTCGGCGAGGCTGTCGAGGATGCCTTCGCTGAGCGCAAAGCCCAGCGCGAACGCGGCCAGGTCCTGCGGCGTGGCCATCATCACCGCGTGCGACAGGCCGTTGAACACCAGGGCCACCGGCACCTCGGCGGCGATCCAGTCGTCGCGGCGCTCGACACCATCCGCCGTCAGCACCTCCACCGGGCCGGCGCGCAACGAGGGCGCGGCCGGCGTGCCGTCGTCTTGCAGGTGCAGGGGGGCGGAGGAGGTCGGGGATTGCATGGGGTCTCCATCAAGGACAAAGCCCCGCCGGAGCGGGGCTCCGGCGGGGCTTTGATTATGGTGCAGCGGCAACGGGGCCGCCGTCCGTCGGGTGAAGGTCAGATGAAGCTGCGCAGCTTGTCCGAGCGGCTGGGGTGCTTGAGCTTGCGCAGCGCCTTGGCCTCGATCTGGCGGATGCGCTCGCGCGTCACGTCGAACTGCTTGCCCACTTCCTCCAGCGTGTGGTCGGTGGACATCTCGATGCCGAAGCGCATGCGCAGCACCTTGGCTTCGCGCGGCGTCAGGCCGTCAAGGATGTCCTTGACCACGTCGCGCAGGCCGGCCTGCATCGCAGCGTCCACCGGCGCGGTGTTGGCGCTGTCCTCGATGAAGTCGCCCAGGTGGCTGTCGTCGTCGTCGCCGATGGGGGTTTCCATCGAGATCGGCTCCTTGGCGATCTTCATGATCTTGCGGATCTTGTCCTCGGGGATCTCCATCTTCTCGGCCAGGATGGACGCATCGGGCTCGTAGCCGAACTCCTGCAGATGCTGGCGCGAGATGCGGTTCATCTTGTTGATGGTCTCGATCATGTGCACCGGGATGCGG
>JBLZYV010000024.1:24323-51436 GCA_050282565.1 Comamonas sp. | reverse complement strand
TGGACCTGGGCAACCTCAAATACCAGGCCGTGCGCGCCGAAGGCCAGTGGCTGGCCGGCAAGACGGTGCTGGCCCAGGCCGCCACCGAGCTGGGCAGCGGCTTCTGGGTGCTGACGCCGCTGCAGCTGGACCAGGGCGGCCAGGTTCTGGTCAACCGCGGCTTCATCCCCGACAGCCAGCGCGCCGCGTGGAGCGATGCCGCCTACGCGGCCAGCCACACGCCGGCCGGCCCCGTGGGCGTGACCGGCCTGCTGCGCCTGTCCGAGCCGCACGGCGGCTTTCTGCGCAGCAACGAGCCGGCGCAGCAGCGCTGGTTCTCGCGCGACGTGGCGGCCATCGCGCAGGCGGGCGGCCTCGACGCCGCCGCGCCGTTCTTCATCGACGCGGGCATTCCGTCCAAGGCCGCGGCCCTGCCCGGCGCAGCGGCCTCGGACCAGCCGCGCCCCGGCATGACCGTGGTGCGCTTCCACAACAACCACCTGGTCTACGCCCTCACCTGGTACGGGCTGGCCGCGATGGTGGTCGGCGCCGCCTGGCTGGTGGCGCGCCATGGCAGAAAGAAAAGATAGCGGTTGGCGCTTGCTGCATGGGCATTTCAGATACAAAGATATTTGAATCCCTCATGCAACAAGCGCCACCAGCTATTACTTTTTAACCAGCCTGCCGTCTTAAGATCGCAGCGTGTTTTCCACTTCCGACTCCCCGTTCAGCGTCACCCACACCACCGACCGCCGCAACATGCAGCTGCTCGTGCAGTTGCGCTGGCTGGCGGTGGTGGGCCAGGTGGTCACCATCTCGCTGGTGCACTATGGCCTCGACATCGCGCTGCCGCTGCAGCCCATGCTGCTCATCGTGGCGGCGCTGGTCGCCTTCAACGCCCTCAACATCGGCTGGCTGCGCTGGCGCCAGCACGACGTCACCTCGCTCGACCTGTTCGTCGCGCTGCTGGTGGACGTGGGCGCCCTCACCTTCCAGCTCTACCTGAGCGGCGGCGCCAACAACCCCTTCATCGGCCTGTACCTGCTGCAGGTCACGCTGGGCGCGATCCTGCTGCGGCCGGGCTTTGCCTGGGCCATCGTGGGCGTGAGCACGGCCTGCGCCGCCGCACTAGCCTTCGCGCACCAGCCGCTGGCCATCCTGCAGCACCAGCAGGGCAGCATCTCGCGGCTGTACCTGATCGGCCTGCTGATCAGCTTCGGGCTCAACGCCATCCTGCTCGTAGCCTTCATCAACCGCATCATGGCCAACCTGCAGCGCCGCGACCAGCGCCTGGCGCAGCTGCGCCAGCGCGCCGCCGAAGAGGAGCACATCGTGCGCATGGGCCTCTTGGCCAGCGGCGCCGCGCACGAGCTGGGCACGCCGCTGGCCACGGTGTCGGTCATCCTCGGCGACTGGCAGCGCCTGCCGCAGATCGCAGGCAACAGCGAGCTGCTGCAGGACGTGCAGGAGATGCAGCACCAGGTGCTGCGCTGCAAGTCCATCGTCACCGGCGTGCTGCTGTCCGCCGGCGAGACCCGCGGCGACGCGCCCGAGAGCACCACGCTCATCACCTTCATGGACAAGGTGACCCAGCAGTGGCGCGACCGCCGCCAGCCGGCGCGCTTCATCTACCTCAAGCACCTGGAGCACGACCAGCCGATCATCTCGGATACCTCGCTGCAGCAGATGATTTTCAATGTGCTGGACAATGCGCTCGAAGCCTCGCCCGCCGAGGTCCAGCTGCTGATCGAGAGCCACGGCGACGCGCTGGCGCTGCAGGTCTCGGACCGCGGCCCGGGCTTCGCGCCGCAGATCCTCGAGAACCTGGGCAAGCCCTACCAGTCGACCAAGGGCCGCCCCGGCGGCGGCCTGGGCCTGTTCCTGGTGATGAACGTGGCCCGCTCGCTGGGCGGCAGCGTGCGGGCCCGCAACCGCGACAGCGGCGGCGCCGAGGTGCGCATCACGTTGCCGCTGTCCTCGATAGCCTTTGAAGAAACCGATGACTGACACCTCCGAACGCCTGCTCCTGCTCGTCGAGGACGACGCCGCCTTCGCACGCGCATTGCAGCGCTCGTTCGAGCGGCGCGGCTACCGCGTGCTGCATGCCAGCAGCGCCGAGGAGGTCGAGGTGCTGCTGCAGCAGCACTGCCCGCAGTACGCCGTGATGGACCTCAAGCTCGCCGGCAACGCCTCGGGCCTGAACTGCGTGCAGATGCTGCACCAGCTCAACCCCGACGCGCTGATCGTGGTGCTGACCGGCTACGCCAGCATCGCCACCGCCGTCGAGGCCATCAAGCTCGGCGCCTGCCACTACCTGGCCAAGCCCTCGAACACCGACGACATCGAGGCCGCGTTCAGCCGCTCCGAGGGCACGCCGGACGTGGAACTCTCGACCAGCACCACGTCGATCAAGACGCTGGAGTGGGAGAAGATCCACGAGACCCTGGCCGCCACCGGCTTCAACATCTCCGAGACCGCCCGGCGCCTGGGCATGCACCGCCGCACGCTGGCGCGCAAGCTCGAAAAGCAAAGGGTGAAATAGCGGCGCCGCGGGAGATACACTGCGTTGTCCATGCCCTGCGCGGCATGGCACAACGAAAGGAGACTTCCCGGTGCACAACCCCATCAAGTGGACGCTCAGCGTCCTGGCCATCGCCGCACTGACCGCGTGCAGCACGCCCACCGACAAGCAGCAACAGGCCGCCAGCGCGGACGCCGCCGCCACGCCACCCGCAGCGACCGCCCCGGCCGCGGCCCCTGCGCCGCAGGCCACCGCAGCCACGCTGGCCGCCGCCGCGGCCTACGACTACGACATGGACGTGTTCCATCCCGTCATCGCCCGCCAGGGCATGGTGGCGAGCGAGCAGGAACTGGCCTCCAAGGCGGGCCTGGACATCCTCAAGGCCGGCGGCAACGCGGTGGATGCGGCCGTCGCCATGGGCTTCGCGCTGGCCGTCACGCTGCCCAACGCCGGCAACATCGGCGGCGGCGGCTTCATGATGGTGCACGACGCCAAGAGCGGCAAGGACATCGCGCTGGACTTCCGCGAGATGGCGCCCAAGGCCGCGTCGCGCAATATGTACCTCGACGACAAGGGCAACGTGATCGACGACAGGTCGCTGCACACGCACTTCGCCGTCGGCGTGCCCGGCACCGTGGCGGGCATGGAGCATGCGCTCAAGAAATGGGGCACCATGCCGCTGTCGCGTGTGATGGCGCCGGCCATCACGCTGGCCGACAAGGGCTACCCGGTGAGCGAGACCCTGGCCACCATCCTCAAGCAGGAACAGAAGAACATGGGCAAGTGGGACGCCACCAAGGCCATCTTCTGGAAGAACGGCGCGCCGCTCAAGCGAGACGACCGCCTGGTGCAGAAGGACCTGGCCAACTCGCTGCGCCAGATCGCCCAGGGCGGCGCCAAGGCCTTCTACCAGGGCCCGATCGCCAAGAAGATCGTCGGCGAGATGGCCGTGCACCGCGGCCCGATCACGCTGGAGGACCTGGCTGCCTACAAGGTGGTCGAGCGCGAGCCGGTGCGCGGCAGCTACCGTGGCTACCAGATCGTGACCATGCCACCGCCCTCGTCCGGCGGCATCCACGTGGTGCAGATCCTCAACATGATGGAACAGTGGCCGTTGAACCAGTGGGGCCACAACAGCGCCCGCACCGTGCACCACATGGCCGAGGCGATGAAGCTGGCCTATGCCGACCGCTCCGAGTACCTGGGCGACACCGACTTCGTGAAGGTGCCGGTCAAGGGCCTGATCTCCAAGCCCTACGCGGCCGAGCTGGCCAAGCGCATCACCGACGAGCGCACCCTGCCCGCCAAGGAGGTGAAGCCCGGCAAGCCCCAGCCCTATGAGAGCGACCAGACCACGCACTTCTCGGTGATGGACAAGGCCGGCAACATCGTCGCCGTGACCTACACGCTCAACACCAACTTCGGCAGCGGCATCGTGGCCAAGGGCACGGGCATCATGCTCAACAACCAGATGGACGATTTCTCGGCCAAGCCCGGCGTGCCCAATGCCTACGGCCTGGTCGGCGGCGACGCCAACGCCATCGAGGCCGGCAAGCGCCCGCTGTCGTCGATGACGCCCACCTTCGTGCTCAAGGACGGCAAGCCCTGGCTGGTGACAGGCAGCCCCGGCGGCGCGCGCATCATCACCACCGTGCTGCAGGTCATCACCAACAGCATCGACTTCAGCATGAACCCGGCCGAGGCCACGGCCGCGCTGCGCTTCCACCAGCAGTGGACGCCGGACGAGCTGCGCGTGGAAAAGGGCTTCTCGGTGGACACCATCAACGCGCTGAAGGCACGCGGCGAGAACGTGGTGGTCAAGCCCTCGATGGGCCGCACCCAGACCATCCAGGTGCGCAACGGCGAGTTCTGGGGCTACTCCGATCCGCGCAACCCCGACGGCAAGGCGCTGGGCTACTGAGCCCGCCCCGGCCTGGACAGACAAGGAACGCCGCGAGGCGTTCCTTTTTTCATCGCCGGGCCGCCCCAAGATGAAAAGCGCCCCTCTGGGAGGGGCAGCGACCACACGTAGTGGGGAGCGTGGGGAGCCATTTTCCATGGCCTCGCCAGCGCACCGGCATAAGCACATGCCGATTCGTTGGTTGGAGGCCGCGCCGCAAAGCTGCTACAAAGGCAGTTGCACACAACCAAGGAGCCCTTCCCCATGCGCATCGAGACCCTGGCCGTCCACGCCGGCTATTCGCCCGACCCCACCACCAAGGCCGTGGCCGTACCCATCTACCAGACCGTGGCCTACGCCTTCGACAGCGCCCAGCACGGCGCCGACCTGTTCGACCTGAAGGTCGCGGGCAACATCTACACGCGCATCATGAACCCCACGACCGACGTGCTCGAAAAGCGCGTCGCGGCGCTGGAGGGCGGCATTGCCGCGGTGGCCGTGGCCTCGGGCATGGCGGCCGTCACCTACGCCATCCAGGCCATCGCCGAGGCCGGCGACAACATCGTCTCGGCCAGCACGCTCTATGGCGGCACCTACAACCTGTTCGCCCACACCTTCCCGCAGCAGGGCATCACCGTGAAGTTCGCCGACCCGCGCGATCCGGCCAGCTTCGGCCCGCTGATCGACGAGCGCACCAAGGCCATCTTCATCGAGTCCATCGGCAACCCGCTGGGCAACGTGACCGACATCGCCGCGCTGGCCAAGGTGGCGCACGACCATGGCGTGCCGCTGATCGTGGACAACACCGTGCCCAGCCCCTACCTGCTGCGCCCCATCGAGCTGGGCGCCGACATCGTCGTGCACTCGCTCACCAAGTACCTCGGCGGCCACGGCAACAGCGTGGGCGGCGCGGTGGTGGACAGCGGCAAGTTCCCGTGGGCCGAGCACAAGGCGCGCTTCAAGCGCCTGAACGAGCCCGACGTGAGCTACCACGGCGTGGTCTACACCGAGGCCCTGGGCCCGGCCGCCTACATCGGCCGCGTGCGCGTCGTGCCGCTGCGCAACACCGGCGCGGCCCTTTCGCCGCACAACGCCTTCCTGATCCTGCAGGGCATAGAGACGCTGGCGCTGCGCATGGACCGCATCTGCGACAACACGCAGAAGATCGCCGAGACCCTGCAGAAGCACGCCAAGGTCGAATGGGTGCGCTACGCCGGCCTGCCCGACCACCCCGACCACGCGCTGGTGCAGCGCCAGTCGGGCGGCAAAGCCTCGGGCATCCTGTCGTTCAGCCTCAAGTCCAGCGACAGCGATCCGCGCGCGGCCGGCGCGCGCTTCCTTGACGCGCTGCAACTCTTCACCCGCCTGGTGAACATCGGCGACGCCAAGTCGCTGGCCACGCACCCGGCCTCGACCACGCACCACCAGCTCGACGCGGCCGAGCTGGCCAAGGCCGGCGTCAGCGAGGGCATGGTGCGCCTGTCGGTGGGCATCGAGCACATCGATGACCTGCTGGCCGACCTGAACCAGGCACTGGAACAGGTCTAGCCTCCGCTAGTTTTTCAGCCCAAATGGCTGCTGACGCTTGTACAGCAAGCGCCAGCAGCTTTTCTTTTGATAGCAGTCGCCAAAGTGCCGACATCGCCGCCCATCCGGTGTAGGATGCGGGCTGCATCATCCGTTAAATCAAAAATGTAAGGAGACAAGACGATGGACATCAAACCGCCCGGCGCAGCCAGGCCGATCAAACGGCGCACGCAGGCGGAGCGCAGCCAGGAGACGCAGCGCAAGATCATCGCCTCGGCGCTGAAACTGCTGCAGGAAGTGGGCTACCAGCAGGCCAACCTGCAGGACATCGCCCGCGGCGCCGACGTGACGCTGGGCGCGGTGCAGCACCAGTTCGGCACGCGCAACGCGCTGATGGAGCGCCTGGTGGACGAGGTGATGGCGCCGCTGGGCGAGCTGGGCTGGGTGGACGAAGGCGACATCAAGGGCGAGCCGCTGGAAAGCCGCGCGCAGCTCTTCGTGCAGGCCGCGTGGGAGCGGGTCTACGGCACGCCCAGCTACGTGGCGGCCTGGGGCATGTTCTTCGGCTGCAAGACCACGCCCGCCCTGCTCGACCGCATCGACGAGCACCGCGCGCAGCACGACCCGATGTACTTCGCGCACTTCGTCGACACCTTCCCCGAGATCGCCCGCAACCACCCGCAACCCGAGAACTTCGCCGCCGTCATCCTGGCGGCACTGCGCGGCCTGTCGGTGCTGGGCCTGTTCAAGCTCGACCCCGAGGCCACGCGCCAGCAGCTCGCCGTGGTGGCGCAGATGATCGTGCAGGCCGGCTCGCAGCCCGGCCCCCGCGCCTAACCCGGCCTTAGCGCCCCTTCCAGACGGGCTTGCGCTTTTCGGCGAACGCGGCCAGTCCTTCGCGGCGGTCCTCGGAGTCGAAGGCGCGCATTGCGATCGGCTGCTGCGCGGTCCAGGCCTCCTCGTCGCTCCAGTCGCGGCTGCGCCAGATGATCTCCTTGCTGGCGGCCAGCGCGAGCGGCGCGTTCTCAAGCAGGCGCTCGGCCAGCGCCAGCGCCTCGGGCAGGGCCTGGCCGGGCTCGGCCAGCCGGTTCACCAGGCCGTGCTGGTGGAAGAAGGCCACCTCGCGGATATCGCCGCTCAGCGCCAGCTCCATCGCGATGTGGTACGGGATGCGGCGCGGCAGGCGGAACAGCCCGCCGCCGGTGGCGCAGACGCTGTGGCGCACCTCGGTGAGGCCCATGCGTGCGGCGCGCGAGGCCACGACCAGGTCGCACGACAGGCACAGTTCCAGGCCACCGCCCAGCGCATAGCCCTCGACCGCCGCGATCAGCGGCTTGCGCGGCGGGCGCCGGAACACGCCGAAGCCGCCGCGCGCCTCGGTGATCGGGCGCTCGCCGCGGGCCAGCGCCTTCAGGTCGGCGCCGGTGGAGAAGTTGCCCTCGGCGCCGGTGACGATGCCCAGGTACAGGCCGTCGTCCTCGTCCAGCAGGTCCATGGCGTCGTTCATGGCCTGGGCCGTGGCCTTGTCCATGGAGTTGCGCGCCTCGGGCCGGTTGATGGTGATCACCAGCACGGTGCCGCGGCGCTCGGTCAGGATCTTGGATGGCGTGTCATTCATAGGAGCTACGGTCAAAGAGATAAAAAAGCCTGCACCACCGCAAAACCAATGCCGGATCACACGGCGGTGTCCTCGCATGGAGTTGCGCAGCAGGTAGCAAGAGGTAGGTGGCCTCGCCTACTGCGATGTTCTAGTACTGAGCGGGGACAAGCGAACACCGGGCCGCAGTCGCCGCCAGGGCAGCTCGGCAGGGTCCGACACCATCAACCCCGGCGCCAGGCCAATGATGATTTCACTGGCGATGGGTTGGAATGCTGCTCGAAAATGGGCTGAGCTTTTGACGCAGATGATTTTCTTCTGACCGGGTTCGACGGAGAGATACCGAAGCTGTTCCAGATCGGCCAGTTGCGATGGTTCGCTGCACACGGCAATTTGAACGTCACCCAGGCGAAGCAGGCAGGAGCGCCCCAAGTCCATATTCAGGCCCTTGCGGAAATCCCCGGAGCAACGCACCAAACCCTCGGATAGATATTCCACGAGGTAGTCTGCCGCCAGAGGTGAATCTCCCGCCGCCTGGGAACGTCCTCCCAGACTCAAGGTCAGTGTTCGCCCTTGGCCTGCCGCATGTGCGAGTGCGGCTGCATCAGGGTCATACACCAGCCCGACCACCGCATTTCTTGCCCGCTGCCGCACCAGCTCCCGGATGATTCCCATCGTGTCGGATGTGCCGCCTGCGCCTGGATTGTCCTGTGTGTCGGCAATAACGATCGGTTTGGACGCCTGCTGGCTGGCCTGTATGGCATAGCGCACTGCAGATTCCGCATCCAGCAATGGCTCTTGCAATGCGGGCTCTGCCGCCAGCACCTGCTCATAGAGCCTGGATGCAGCCGTTTCAGCCACCCGGCTATCGCTCCCATATACCACCAGGGACGGCCCGCAATCTGCAAAATCGGACGCCGGGAATCCGGGAAAAAAGGAGACATCAACGCCCCATTCCACTTCCGCCGCACGCATGGCCGCCAGCAAGTCACGCATGGCAGGCCGGTCATCGTTCTGGATGCACAGCGGTATCAGGTAAGGCACCTGGCGAAAGGCCGGCACCGGCCGGGGTTCTCCCAGAATCATTTCTCGCAGCTTCTGGTAGGCCCTCTCCCCCGTCGCGGCCATGTCCACATGGGGATACCTTCTATAGCCTGTCAGGTAGGTGGCATGGCGCACCATGGCCTCGGAAACATTGGCATGCCAGTCCAGGCTCAACGAAACAGGAATGCCGTCGCCAAATTCGGCACGGATCCGCCGCAGCAGTTCCCCCTCGGCATCCAGCGACTGCTCTGCCACCATGGCGCCATGCAATTCAAGAAAGATGCCATCCACCGGCCAGCATCGGCGCAGGCCCTCGATGATTTCCATCGAGAAGCGCTCGAACGCATCCTGCTCTACCGCCCCTGCAGGCGTGGCAAAGCCCCAGATGATCGGCACCAGCACATCGCCATGCTCTGCGGCACAGCGAATCGCCCCTGAACAGGGATAAGGCTTGCCACTCAGCTGTTCCAGCAGCTCGGCCTCCCTCAGAATCCCCGGACGCGCCCCGCCCCGGTCAAATGCATCGAAGGTGGTGGCATGCGGGGAGAATGTATTCGTTTCGTGTTGAAAACCGGCAATGGCTATCTTCATGGTCTGCTCCACAACGAGGCATCAGCCCAGGTCAACGGGATAGTCGCGCAACACCGTGGTCCACCGGCGCATTTCGGCCTCTATGAATGCTGAAAATTGCTGGGGCCCCATGAATTTGGGTTGATAACCTGCGGCCAGAACGGTTTTCTTCGTGGCTTCGGACTGGATCACAGGCTCCAGTATTCGTGCAATCTGCCCCTGCAATGCGGCAGGCATCCTGGCGCTGACCAATACACCGCTCCAACCCGAAAGATTCCCGATGTTTTCATGGCCTTGCTCGGAGAATGTCGGAATATCCGGAAAGCTCGCCAATCTCTCGCTGCCAGTGATCGCCAGAATTTCGTATGCCCCCGACGACCTGAGCCGGGCCAGCGTACCGGCAGAGGCATACAGCGATGAAATATCACCGCCCATCAGGGCCTGCATGGCGGGTGCCTCCCCTTGGAAAGGAACATGCAGCAGGCGTATTTTTTCATCTTTGTTCAGCATTTCACCGTAAAGGTGTGCAGCAGAGCCTACGCCCCATGTTCCATACGATATCTCCCCCTGGCTCCTGGATTTTGCAAGGGTGATGAATTCGGCAAGGCTTCTGACCCCCAGTTTCTTGTGCACGGCATAGGCAATCGGATGCTCTGCCACCAGGCATAGCGGGGAAAAATCAGCAATTTGGTAGGCATTAACCCTTTTGAATGCGATGTTCTGGACAAAGGAACTGATGGCATACATGGCGGTTGGATTGCCTGCGCGATAGTCTCTCGCCGAGTTGACCGCCACCACCCCATTGCCTCCAGGCTTGGCTTCGACAATGACCGGCTGGCCTGTCCGGTCATGCAATTGCGTGGATATGGACCGCGCCACCGTATCCAGCGCCCCGCCAACCGCGGCCGGGATCACGATACGGAGCGGGCTCTCCAGCCCAGGCGCGGCCGGGGTTTGGGCCCTGGCGGATTGCACGAGCGAAGTTAGCCATGGGGCCGCGCCGCAAGCAATCAAGTTTCTTCTATGGATGTCCATAAAGCCTCACAAAAGCAGCTCTGCAAAAACGGTCGAAATAGCAGAAAGTTACGTTGGTGCCGGGAGAATGCCTGGCAGCCATTCCCCCGCACGAAAACGGCGGCGGCACCAGGCTGGCGCGCAGCAAGCCCGGCCGTTATTGCGGTGCCATGCGCAGGCCGCCGTCCAGGCGCACGGTGGCGGCGTTGAAATAGCTGTTGCGGCACATCTCCAGCGCCAGCGACGCGTACTCCTCAGGCTCGCCGAAGCGCTTGGGGTAAGGCACCGAAGCGGCCAGCGCGTTCTTCACCAGGTCGCGGGCGCGTGCCAGCAGCGGCGTGTTGAACAGGCCGGGTAGGATGACGTTGACACGGATGCCCTCGCTGGCGAAGTCGCGCGCGATCGGCAGCGTCATGCCGACGATGCCGGCCTTCGATGCCGTGTATGCCACCTGGCCCATCTGGCCGTCCTCCGCAGCGATCGAGGCGGTGCTGATGATCACGCCGCGGTCGTCGTCGCGGCTATCGAGCGTGAGCATGCCGGCGGCCGACTGCGCGATGCAGCGGAAGGTGCCCACCAGGTTGGTCTGCAGCACCAGCTCGAAGGTTTCAGTCAGGTAGGGCTTAACCTGCGCCGGGTCTTCCTTGGAGCGCGCAGCCGTCTTGCCCGGGCGGCTGATGCCGGCGCAGTTGACCAGGATGCGCTCCTGGCCGTGCGCCGCGCGCGCCCGGGCGAAGCCCGCCTCCACCTCGGCCTGCGAGCACACGTCGACGCGGCAGAACACGCCGCTGATCTCGCTCGCCAGCGCCTCGCCCATCTCGGCGTTGAGGTCGAACAGCGCCACCTTGACGCCCTGGGCGGCCAGCGCCCGCGCGGTGGCCGCGCCCAGGCCGGAGGCGCCTCCGGTGATGACGGCGGATACGGATGCATCGAGTTTCATGGGGAAATGGCTCCTTGAGGGTTGGTTGACAAAGGGTTCATTCGGGCCGCACGCCGGCGGCCTCGATCAGCTGGCGCCAGACGGCGATTTCGCGGGGCAGGCCAGCGGTGAATTCCTCTCGGCCCATGGTGTCGATGTCCATGCCGATGGCGCGGGTGCGCTCGACCACGTCGGGCTGGCGCAGCGCATGCCGCATCGCGGCGGCAAGCTGGTCCAGCACCGATGACGGCGTACCGGTCGGTGCGAACACGCCCAGCCAGGCAGCCAGGTCGAAGGGAATGCCCTGCTCCGCCAGCGTCGGCACCTGGGGCAGCAGCGCCGAGCGCTGCCGCGCCGCGACGCCCAGCACCTTGAACTTGCCCGAGCGCAGGTGCGGCAGCAGCAGGCCGATGGTCTGCACGCCCACCGCCACCTCGTTGCCCAGCAGCGCGCGCTGCACGTCGGCCTCGGCCTTGTAGGGCACCATCTTCATGCCAGCCTTGGCGTAGAAGTTGATGCTCTCCATCGTGAGGTGGGCGGCCGAGCCATTGCCCCAGGCGCCATACATCAGCGGCGCGCCGCCGCCGGCGCGGCCTTGGGCCAGCGCGACGAGCTCCTTCATGCTGGCGGCGGGCAGTTCCTGGTTGCCCACCACGCACAGGCTGACCGACACGGCCCGGCCCACCGGCGCGAAGTCGCGCACCGGGTCGTAGGCGAGATCGCGCGTCAGCATCGGCGCGGTCGCCATGTTGGAGGTGAAGCCAAGCAGCAGCGTATGGCCATCCGGCGCAGCCCGGGCCGCACGCGCCGCGCCCACGATGCCGCCAGCGCCGGGCAGGTTCTCGACGACGATGGGCACGCCCAGCTGGCTGCCCATGTGCACGGACAGCAGCCGCGCCAGGATGTCCGCCGTGCCGCCGGCAGTGGTAGGCACGAGCAGGCGTATAGGCTGGCCGCCGGAAAAGACCGCGGCACGGGTGCCACGGGGCGCGAGCGCGGGCCAGGCGGCAGCACCGAGGGAGCCGAGCACCAGACGGCGGCGCGTCTTGAGGAAAGATGTCATGGCAGAAAGCGGGATGGAGTGATCAGGACCCCAGCAGCTTTTCGGCTGCCGCAGCGATGGCAAAGCCTGCCTGAGGCAACTGGCGGAAGCGCTGCTTCAGCTCGCGCCGCAGCAGCTTGCCGGTGGGCAGGCGCGGCAGCGGCCCCTCAAACACCACGCGGCGCGGCAGCTTCATGCTTCCGAGCCGGCCGCGGCAGTAGGCGGCCAGCTGCTGCGCCATGGCGGCCGAGCCTTCCTGGCCTTCGTGCAACTGCACCACGGCCCAGGGCACCTCGCCCAAGTCTTCATCGGGCACGCCGACCACGGCCACGTCGCTGACCTGCGGGTGCCCGGCCAGCACGTTCTCGATCTCCATGGGGTAGAGGTTGACGCCACCGCACAGGATCAGGTCGGCGCGCCGGTCGCTGATGTAGAGGTAGCCCTGCTCGTCCACATGCCCCATGTCGCCGTAGGTGGCCCAGCCCTGCGCGTTGTAGGCCTCTCGCGTCTTGCTAGGGTCCTTGTAGTACTCGAAGTTGGCCGCGCCGGAAAAGTAGATCGTGCCGATC
The DNA here is from genome assembly GCA_050282565.1 of Comamonas sp. Classification (GTDB taxonomy): domain Bacteria; phylum Pseudomonadota; class Gammaproteobacteria; order Burkholderiales; family Burkholderiaceae_C; genus Comamonas. Next base: position 38,754 of record JBLZYV010000024.1, on the reverse strand, counting down.
TCGTGCGGCGGCAGTTCGCGCCCTGCGTCGTCGACGATATGGATCGTGCCCAGCTTGGCCTGCCCCACCGAACCGGGGTGGGCGCGCCACTCCTGCGCATTGATGATGGTGACGCCCAGGCCTTCGGAGCCGCCGTAGTACTCGTACAGGATGTCGCCCCACCAGTCCAGCATGGCCTGCTTGACCTGGGGCGGGCACGGCGCCGCGGCATGGATGGCCACCTGCATGCTGGAGAGGTCGTAGCGCTCGCGCACCTGCTGCGGCAGGCGCAGCATCCGCGCCAGCATCGTCGGCACCCACTGGCTGTGGGTGACGCGGTGCTGCTCGATGGCCGCCAGCGCGCGCTCGGCATCGAAGCGCTCCATCGCCACGCAGGTGCCGCCGCACTCCAGCGTGCGTACCATGTAGCGCAGCGGGGCTGCGTGGTAGAACGGCGCCGTCGAGAGGTAGACCGTGTGCTCGCCGAAGCCGAACTGCCGACGCCAGGTCTCCAGGTCGCGGTCCGGCTGCCGGCGCTCGGCATAGGGCACCAGCGGCCGGCGCACGCCCTTGGGCCGTCCGGTGGTTCCCGACGAGTACAGCATGTCGCGCCCCACGGGCCGCGGCGGCAGCTCGGCACGCTCGTCGACCTGCGCCAGCGCATCGCCATAGTGCAGGAAACCCGGCTCGTGCTGGTCGAGCAACACGCGCTGCACGTCGGCATGGGCAGATTCGCCAGTAATGGCGCGCGCCAGCGCCGCCGTGGCGCCCGACGCCAGCAGCAGCCGGGCATCGCAGTTGCCCAGGATGAACGAGGCCTCGGCCGGCGTGAGGTGGTGGTTGATGGGGGCGTAGTACAGCCCGGCGCGCCGCGCCGCCCAGGCCAGCTCCAGCATGCGCGGGTCGTTGTCGAGCAGGATGGCGATGCAGTAGCCGGCCTGCAGCCCCAGCGACACCAGCCAGCGCGCCGCCCGGGCGGCCCGGCGGTCCAGTTCGGCATAGGTGATCGTGGTGCCGCGGTCCAGCATCACCAGCGCGGCCTTGTCGGGCTGCGTGCGGGCCCAGTGCTCCAGTGCGCTCATCGGTGGGGTCTCCTTCGGGGTTCTCGGGGGCGATGGCCGCGTCACTCCAGCTTGAAGCCGGTCTCGGCCACGACACGCTTCCAGCGCTGGTGGTCAGCATCGATCAGCCGGCCAAACGCCTCGGGCGAGGTGCGGCGCGGCACGTAGTCGTAGGCGCGCAGGCGGGCTTGCACATCGGGCATCTGCAGCACCGTGTCCATTTCCCGCGCCAGGGCCGCCACGATCTCGCGGGGCGTGCCCTTCGGGGCGAGCAGCCCGGCCCACGAGGCGAAGTCCATGCCGGCTATGCCCTGCTCCTTGAGCGTGGGCACCTCGGGGAACGACTGCGCGCGCTGCGGCATCATCACGCCCAGGGCCTTCACACGGCCGGCGCGGATCATCTCCACCGACACGAAGGAGTCGACGGAGAAGTCGACCTCGCCCGCCACCACGGCCTGCATCTGCGGCGCCGTGCCCTTGTACTGCACGGTGACGGTCTGCGGCACCTGCGCGACGCGCTTGAACTCCTCGGTCACCAGCTGGATCATGCTGCTGCCCGACGATGCCGTCAGCGGCCTGGGGCCTCTGGCCAGCGCGATCAGCTCCTGCAGGTTGCTGGCTGGCAGGTCCTTGCGGGCGATGACGATCAGGCCCACGTCGCAGATGTGGGTGATGGGCTCGAAGCTGGCCAGGGCCTCGTAGCCCGCCTTGTAGAGCACGGGACTCAGGGTCTGCCCGCCCGCGGTGTTGAGCAGGAGCGTGTAGCCGTCCGGCGCCGCGCGGGCCGCCAGCTCGGTGCCGATGATGCCGTTGGCCCCGCTCTTGTTCTCCACCACGAAGGACTGGCCCATGCGCTCGCCGAGCTTGTGCATCACCAGGCGCGCCACCACGTCGGTGGTGCCGCCGGCGGGATACGGCACGATCACCCGCACCGGCTTGGCCGGGTACGGTCCCTGCTGGGCCATGGCCGCGCAGGGTGCGGCCATGGCGGCCGCCATGCCCAGGCCCCGGGCCATCCATTGCCGGCGTGAAGAATGCGACATGGTGAGTCTCCTGTGGTTGGTGGTGAAATCGCGGCCGGCACGCGGGCCGAAGCCGGTGCTCAGTACGACTTGGGCAGGCCCAGCACCTTCTCGGCGATGAAGCACATCACCAGCTCGGGGCTGATCGGCGCGATGCGCGGCACCATGATCTCGCGCAGGTAGCGCTCGACCTGGAACTCCTTCGCATAGCCAAAGCCGCCGTGCGTCATCACGGCGCGCTCGCAGGCGCTGAAGCCGGCCTCGGCGGCCAGGAACTTGGCCGCGTTCGCGGCGGCGCCGCAGGGCTGATCGTTGTCGTACAGCCAGGCGGCCTGCATCACCATCAGCCAGGCGGCTTCCAGCTCCATCCAGTTGCGTGCCAGCGGATGCTGGATGCCCTGGTTCTGCCCGATAGGCCGGTTGAAGACCCTGCGCTCCTTGGCGTAGGTGGTGGCGCGGTCGAGCGCCAGCTTGCCCAGCCCCACGGCCTCGGCGGCGATGAGCACGCGCTCGGGGTTCATGCCGTGCAGGATGTACTCGAAGCCCTTGCCCTCCTCGCCGATGCGGTCCTCGGCCGGCACCTCGTAGCCCTCGAAGAACAACTCGTTGGAATCGACGCACTTGCGCCCCATCTTCTCGATCTCGTGCACCTGCACGCGGCGGCGGTCAAAGTCGGTGTAGAACAAAGACAGGCCCTGCGTCGGGCTCTTCACCTCATCCAGCGGCGTGGTGCGCGCCAGCAGCAGGATCTTGTCCGCCACCTGGGCGGTCGAAATCCAGACCTTGGTGCCATCGACGATGTACTTGTCGCCCCGGCGCACCGCGCGCACCTTGAGCTGCGTAGTGTTCAGCCCGGTATTGGGCTCGGTCACGCCAAAGCAGGCCTTGACCTCGCCCCGGGCCATGGGCGGCAGCATGCGGCGCTTCTGCTCCTCGCTGCCGAAGACCACCACCGGATTGAGCCCGAACACATTGATGTGCACCGCCGAGGCGCCCGACATGCCCGCGCCGGTCTCGGCGATGGTGCGCATCATGACCGCGGCGTCCGCGATCTTCAGCCCCGAGCCGCCGTACTCCTCGGGAATGCAGATACCCAGCCATCCGTCCTTGGCCAGGCTGGCCGCGAACTCCTCGGGAAAGCCGCCTTCGCGGTCCTTGCGCAGCCAGTAGGCATCGTCGTACTGGCTGCAGATCTTCTGGATCGAGTCGCGGATGGACTCCTGCTCGGCGGTCAACTGGAAATTCATCGGAAGGCTCCCTGGCTCCATGCAATCACATGGAAGAACAAATCAAACATTGGCAAGAACAGCTATCAAGCTGCCACCCCCTGCATTCAAAGACACTTGCATATCAATGCATTCAGATCAAGTTCATTCCTGTATTTGAATGATATGTTCATGATAGAGAACATAATCCAGTTGTCAATCCATTACCACCCCCAGGATTACACGGACATACGGCGAAACTCCCCTCTTCTCGGAGCATGAAGAACATGTCTTGAACAACCGTCATCCATGGACGCACGCATCATTCACACTGATGAACAATGTTAGGATGGCGGCAGGCAAACCAATGCGGCAAGGCCGCGGCGGCGCGGCACCCGCCCGAGGAGAGAGCACCATGGATGTCCGCCAAGTCGTCAATGTTCTGGAACTGCTGGAATACTTCGCCGAGCGGGGCCGTCCGGCATCGCTGGCCGAGGTGTCCAAGCACTTCAACTGGCCGCGCTCGAGCACCTTCAACCTGCTGGGCACGCTGGTCAACCGCGGCTACCTGTACGAACCACGGGCGCGCGAGGGCTACTACCCGTCGCCGAGCTGGTGGCCGCTGGTACAGAAGATCGACCGCGCCGCCCCCCTGCCCGCCGAGCTGCAGGACCTGATCCAGTCGATCAGCGAGAAGAGCGGCGAGACGGCGGTGCTGGCCGGCGTCAGCGGCATGCATGCGGTCTACATCGCCACCGCCGAGTCGCGCCAGGCCGTGCGCTACACGGCCGCCGTCGGCAAGCTCGTGCCCATCCACGCCACGGCCACCGGCCGCGCGCTGCTGTCGCAACTGTCCGACCAGGACCGCGGCACCATCCTGCGCCGCGCGGTCTTCGAGCGCTACACGCCCACCACGCTGCTCAGCGTCGATGCCGTCGAGAAGGAGATCGCGCTGTCGCTGGAGCGCGGCTATTTCGAGGGCGCGGGCGAATACACGCACGACCTGGGCGGCGTGGCGCTGCCGCTGCACCTGCAGGGCCGGCACCTTGCGCTGCTGGTGGCCGGCCCGGTGCACCGCGTGCATCCGCGCCAGCAGGAGATTCTGCAGACCATGCGCGAGGAAATCGGCCGCCATGTGCCCGGCGCGCAGCAAGGGCCGGCCACGCCGGCCTAGCCCTCAGCCGACGGAACCTCCAGGCCCCAGGCCCGGGCCAGTTCCGCGCCTCCCTCGCCGGGCTCCGGCGGCCGGGTGGGCATGGCGGCTGCGCTGCGCGAAAAGCGCGGCGCGGGCGACGGCTGCACCACGCCCTGCTCCTCCCGAAAGGATTGGCGCCCGGCGTTGTGCCGGTGGCCGGCCACCTCGTGCGGCGCCAGCACCGGCGTGATGCAGGCATCGGTATCCTCCAGCAGCGCGCACCAGGCGTCACGGGGGCGCTGTGCGAAAAGCACCGCCAGGGCCTCGCGCAGCCGGGGCCAGTTCGCGGGATCATCGTCCAGCAGCAGTTCGGCCGGAAAACCGGTGCGCTCGGCAAACACCTGGCGGAAGCGGCGCTCGATGGCGCCGAAGGCCACATGGCCGCCATCGCTGCAGCGGTATACGTCGTAGAAGGGCGCGCCGCTGTCGAGCAGGTTCTCGCCGCGCGGCCGCGGCACCAGGCCCGCGGCCTGCATGCCGAAGAAGGATGCCATCAGCAGGCCCGCGCCCTCCACCATAGCCGCGTCGATGACCTGGCCCTGGCCCGAGCGGGCGCGCTCCACCAATGCCGATGCGATGCCGAACGCCAGCAGCATCGAGCCGCCGGCATAGTCCCCCACCAGGTTCAGCGGCGGCGTGGGCGGCTGCCCGGCGCGGCCGATGGCGTGCAGCGCGCCGCTGAGCGCGATGTAGTTGATGTCGTGCCCGGCGCGCGGGGCCAGCGCGCCGCTCTGGCCATAGCCGGTCATGCGGCCATAGACCAGGCGCGGGTTGGCGGCCAGGCAGGCGTCCGGTCCCAGGCCCAACCGCTCCATGGTGCCGGGCCGAAAGCCCTCGATCAGCACATCGGCCCGCTCCAGCAGGCGCCGGGCGAAATCCAGTCCCTGCGGCTTTCGCAGGTCCAGCGCCAGCGAGGCCTTGCCGCGGTGCCCGACCTCGAAGCGGCGCGCCCGGGGGATACCCAGGTCGCCGCCGCCATTGGCCTCGGGAGGCCGCTCGATGAGCAGCACCTCGGCACCCAGGTCGGCCAGCAGCATGCCGCAGACCGGCCCCGGGCCGATGCCGGCGAATTCCACCACCCGGATGCCAGCGAGCGGCCCGCCGGATTGTCGTTGCTCAGCCATGCACGGACTCCTGCATCGCGCGGTAGTCGCGCTCCAAGCCATCGCGGAACTGCGGCGCCGCGATGGCGATCAGTCGCCGCGCGCGCTCGTGCAGCGGCACGTCGCGCAGTTCGGCCACGCCATATTCCGTCACCACCACATCCACGTCCGAGCGTCCCACCGTCACCGGCCGTCCACCCAGCGACGCGACGATGCGGCTCGCCGTGCCGCCCGCCGCCGTAGCCTGCAGCACGGTGATCGCCCGCCCGCCGCGGGACTCGCGCGCCGCGCGCGCAAAGTCCAGCAGGCCGCCGATGCCGCCGCGCAGCCGGCCCTGCAGCTGCTCGCTGTTGACCTGGCCGCTCAGGTCCATCTCCAGCGCGCCATTGATGGCGTGCAGCCGGCCCAACTGGGCCAGCACGGCCGCCCCGTGCGTCACGTCGCTGTGGCAGACCTGCACCGCGGCATTGGCATGCACGAAGCGGTAGCTCGCCGCACCGCCGCAGACCGTATTCGCCACGCTGATACCGGCGTCGCGCTCCTTGCGGCTGTTGTCGATGGCGCCCGCCTCGATCAAGCGCACGCCCGCATCGCCCAGCACGCCAGAATGCAGGCCCAGCGCGCGGTGCCCGCGCAGCGCGTCTAGCGTTGCATCCGGCAGCGCGCCCACACCGACCTGCAGCGTGGCTCCGTCGGGCACCAGCGCCGCGACATGGCCGGCAATCGCCTGCTCCACCGGCCCCATGCGCGGGGCCGGCAGCTCCACCGGCCCGTGCGCGGCACGCACCCAGGCGTCGACGCGCAGATCCTGCGGCCAGGGCGTGCCATGCGTCCAGGGCGCCAGCGGGTTGACCTCGACCAGCACCACGCGCGCGCGGCGCGCCGCATCGACCACGTAGTCGCTCGACAGTCCGAAGCTCAGCGTGCCATCGGGCGCGGCCGCGGCCTGCAACAGCGCCATATCGGCCCGCAGCGCGCCGCTGGCGAACAACCCGGGCAGGCGGCTGTAGCGCTCGGGCACCACGTCCAGCGCGCCCCGGTCGGCGATGCGCGATGCCTGGCCGATGGCGCCATAGGACAGGAAACGCATGGATGCGGGTGCCGCCTCGAAAGTGTCGCTGAACAGCGTGCCGACGAAGGCCTGCAGCGGCAGCCGGCTCCCGGCGCACTCCGCCACCAGCCGGCGCGTGAGCGTCAGCGGCTCGGCGCAGGCCTGGCCGCACACAACCTGGTCACCAGGCCGCAGCCAGTCGCCGAAGGCGAAGCGCTCCGGCTCCAGCAGGCGCCCAGCCGTGCTCATGCGGCCGCCGCCAGTTCGGGCGCCCGCTTCATGAAGGCCGAGCGCAGGCAGACGCAGACCACCTCGCCGCGCTGGTTGATGCCGCGGTGCTCGAACTCGACGATGCCCGCATTCGGCCGGCTCTGCGAGGCGCGCGTGGACACCACCGTGGTCTCCACATGGATGGTGTCGCCGGCAAACACCGGTTTGGGGAAGCCGACCTCGCGCATGCCGAGGTTGCCGATGGTCGTGCCCAGCGTGGTCTCCTGCACCGACAGCCCGATCACCAGCGCCAGCGTGAACAGGCTGTTGACCAGCGGCTTCTTGAATTCGGTCTGCGCGGCGAATTCGTAGTCCAGGTGCAGCGGCTGCGGGTTCATGCTCAGCACCGTGGCCAGCAGGTTGTCGGCCTCGGTGACCGTGCGCGTGGTGGCGTGGTGGAAGACATGGCCCACCTCAAACTGGTCGAAATAAAGTCCTGCCATGGGGTTCTCCTGTGGTCAATGGTCGGCGGCAGATGCATCCGCCGCGGGGGGTTGCACGGTGGCGCCGCAAGCCAGCAGCGCGGCGATCTCGTCCTCGCCGAAGCCCGCTTCGCGCAGCACCTCGATGCTGTCTTCGCCGACGCGCGGCGGCAGCCGGCGCACGGCGATGTCCGCGCTGCTCCAGCGCGCGGCCGGCCGCATCTGCAAAATGCGGCCTTCCGTCGGGTGCTCGACTTCCTGGAAGAAGCCGACGCTGCGCAGGTGCGGGTCCTGCAGCAGGTCCTCGATGCGGTTCACCTGCTGGCAGGGGATTTCGTGTTCGTTGCACAGCACCAGCCAGTCCGCGGTGCTGCGGCTGCGCAGGATCTCGGCCAGCAGGGCATAGGCGACGTCATAGTGGCGGGCCCGCGCGGCATGCGTGCGGATGCGCTCGTCCGCATCGAACTCGGCCTCGCGCCCAATGGCGGTGAAGAAGGCACGGAACTGCTTGTCGTTGTAGGGCGTGACCGCGATGTGGCCGTCGCTGGTGCGGAACGGCCGCCGGTACACGTTCAGCAGGCGGCTGTAGCCGGCGCGCTCGATCGGCGGCACGAAGGCCTCGCCGTTGAAGTGGTCGCCCAGGATCATCTGCACCAGGGTCTCGAACATCGGCACCTCCACCGCCTGGCCCTCGCCGGTGCGCTCGCGCATGAAGAGCGCGGCGATGGCCGCATGGGCCGCCGCCAGGCCGGTCATGCGATCGCACAGGTTGGCGGGCACGAAAGCGGGCTCGTCATGGCCGGCGCGCACGAACAGCCCCGCCAGGCCGCTGGCCGCCTGGATGATGTCGTCGAACGCGGGCCGCTCGGCATAGGGCCCGTCCTGGCCAAAGCCCACCAGCGACACATAGACGATGGACGGGTTCACCGCCTTCAGGTCCTCGTAGGACAGCCCGGCCCGCCGCATGGCCGCGGGCCGCACGTTGTGGATGAAGAGGTCGGCCGTCTCGCACAGCTTCAGCAGCGCGCGCCGCCCCTCGGGCTGCTTGATGTCGAGCACGACGCTGCGCTTGTTGCGCCCCGTCGCCAGGTACATCGGTCCCATGCGCGGGTGGCGGGCATCGCCCGCATGGCGCATCACGTCGCCCTCGGGCGGCTCGACCTTGACCACGTCCGCCCCGTAGTCGCCCAGGATCTGGGTCGCCACCGGTCCCATCAGGACGGTGGCCATATCGATCACACGGATGTTCTGCAGGGGCCTGGATGCTTGCTTCATGGATAAATCATTCATAAATGTGAATTTATTGTACTCATACAAGAACAAATAAACCATCAAATGCAAAAAAATACCGCAACACCTCTGGACATGCTTTGGTTTCGCTCAGATACTATTCATTCAATCATTGTTTTCATTCACATATATGAATAGCAATCCAACCACGACATCGCTGCATGCCTTCACCAAGGCCCTGCTCGCGGCGGCATTCGCCACGGCGGTCACCCTGGGCGGCGCGCAGGCGCAGGTGATGTACCCGGCGCCGGGCACGCCGATCAAAGTGGTGGTGCCCTTCGCCGCCGGCAGCGGCACCGACACCATGGCGCGGGCCCTGGTGGACGAGTTGCAGCGCGACCTGGGCACGCCGGTCATCATCGACAACAAGCCCGGTGCGAACGGCGCTATCGCGGCTGAGCTGGTGCGCAAAGCGCCCGCCGACGGCTACACGCTGGTGCTGGCCACCAGTTCCGGCTGGTCCACCGCGCCCTGGCTGCTCAAGGGCCTGCCGTACGACCCGGCCAAGGACTTCAGCGCCATCGCGCGCACCACCGATTTCCCGTTCGTGCTGGTGGTCAGCGCGGCGTCGCCAATCCGCACGCTCGACGACTTCCTGAAGAAGGCGCGCGAGACGCAGCTCAACATGGGCTACGGCAACGCCACCGGCCAGGTGGCCGGCGCCCACTTCATGAAGGCCGCGGGCTTCCAGGCGCTGGCCGTGCCCTACAAGAGCACACCACCTGCGCTGGTCGACCTGATCGGCGGGCAGTTCGACTTCATGTTCGTGGACATCGCCTCGTCGCAGGGCCTCATCAAATCCGGCAAGGTGCGGCCGCTGGCGCTGATGGCGGACCAGCGCTCCGAGCTGATGCCCGGCCTGCCCGCGCTGGGCGAGAAATTCCCCGGCTTCCGCTACATCGCCTGGGGCGGCCTGATGGCGCCGCGCGGCCTGCCGGCCGACATCGTCCACAAGCTGAACGCGGTGACGGTGGCCATCCTGCAGAAACCCGAGCTGAAGTCCAAGATGGCCACGCTCGGGCTCGCCCCCTACCCGAGTGGCAGCGCGGAGTTCGGGCAGTTCGTGAAGGACCAACTCCAGGCCTGGGGCGACAAGATCAAGGAGGCCGGCCTTGAACCCCAGTGATGCGCCCCGCCGGCTGCTGCGCTCCTTGCTGTTCGCCCCCGCGAACCGTGCCGAGCTGGTGCTGAAGTTTCCCCGCGCCGGCGCCGACTGGTCGGTCATCGACCTGGAGGACGGCACGCCGCCGGCCGACAAGGACGCGGCGCGCCAGGGGCTGCGCACGCTGGTGCGCGAGCTGCGCGCGGCAGGCCTTGCGGGCATGCTGGGCGTGCGCATCAACACACCCGATTCACCCTGGTTCGCCGCCGACCTGGCCGAGGCCGCGGCCTGCGGCGCCGACTTCATCGTGCTGCCCAAGGCCGAGGCGCCCAGCGACGTGCTGCGGGTCGCCGCCGCCATCGAAGCCAGCGGCCGGCGCACGGCGATCCTCGCCGGCATCGAGACGGCGGCCGGCGTGTTGCAGGCGCCCCAGGTCTGCGCCAGCTCGCCGCTGCTGCAGGCCGTGTTCTTCGGCTCGGAAGACCTGGCCGCCGACATCGGCGCGCGCCGCACGGCCGCCGGCCACGAAGTGCTGGCCGCGCGCTCGATGGTGCTGCTCGCCGCCCGGGCCGCGCGCATCCTGGCCGTGGACCAGGCCGCCGTGGACATCCGCGACGAGGAGCGCTTCGTGCGCGACTGCGCCTTCGGCCGCGACCTCGGCTACGACGGCAAGATCTGCCTCACGCCGCGCCAGGTGGCGCTGGCCAATCAGGCCTTCTCACCGTCGGAAGACGAGATCGCCCAGGCCCGGCGCCTGGTCGCCGCCTACGAGCAGGCCTGCGCGCGCGGGCTAGGCGCCTTCGATTTCGAGGGCAGGATGGTCGACGCCCCGCTGCTCAAGCATGCGCAGCGCATACTGCTGGCGGCGGCCCCGTCCGCCGCAGCCACCTGAAAGAAAACCACCCAGGAGGATCGATGTCACTGAAAGGCAAGGCCTATGTCGTGGGTGCCTACGAGCACCCCACCCGCCACGCGCCCGACAAATCCGTCACCCAGCTGCATGTGGAGTGCGCCGCCGGCGCGCTGCGCGACGCCGGGCTCGACTTTGCGGACGTGGACGGCTATTTCTGCGCCGGGGACGCGCCGGGCGGCAGCCCGCTGATCCTGGCCGACTACATGAACCTGAAGCTGCGCTGGCTGGACGGCACCGAACTCGGCGGCTGCTCCTACCTGGCGCACATCGGCCACGCGGCTGCGGCGATCGCGGCCGGCAAATGCTCGGTGGCGCTGATCACGCTGGCCGGCAAGCCGCGCAGCAGCGGCCAGGCCACGGGCACGGCGCCGCGCCAGCTCGGCCCCGACCGCCCCGAGACGCCCTGGGAGCAGCCCTACCGCTCCACCATCACCGCCCTCTACGGCATGGCCGCGCAGCGCCACATGCACGAGCACGGCACCACGCCGGAGCAGCTCGCCTGGATCAAGGTGGCCGCGTCGCAGCATGCGCAGCACAACCCGCATGCCCTGCTGCGCAAGCCCGTCACCGTCGAGGAGGTGCTGGCCTCGCCGGTCATCGCCGACCCGCTGCACCGGCTGGACTGCTGCGTCATCACCGACGGCGGCGGCGCGCTGGTGCTGGCCGCCCCCGGCGTGGCCAAGGGCCTGAAGCGCCCGCTGGTGCGCCTGCTGGGCTGCGGCGAAACCGCCAACACCAACCACGGCGGCTATGTGGACCTGACCCGCACCGGCGCCGCGCAGTCGGGCGCGGCCGCGTTCGCCGAGGCCGGCGTCACGCCGGCCGACATCCAGTACGCCTCGGTCTACGACAACTTCACCATCATGGTGCTGCTGCAGCTCGAGGACCTGGGCTTTTGCGCCAAGGGCGAGGGCGGGCGCTTCGTGGCCGACGGCAACCTGATCTCGGGCGTGGGCAGGCTGCCCTGGAACACCGACGGTGGCGGCCTGTGCAACAACCATCCGCAGAACCGCGGCGGCATCACCAAGGCCATCGAGGCCGTGCGCCAGCTGCGCGGCGAAGCCCATCCCGCGGTACAGGTGCCCGATTGCCGCCTGGCCCTGGCCGCCGGCCCCGGCCTCGTGCTGGGCAGCGCCCACAACCATGCCACCGTCATCCTGGAGCGCGAATGACCACGACCCCGACCTCTTTCGAGCACGATCCCTTCGCGCAAGCCTACCCCGAGCACCTGGTGTTCTGGCAGGCGGCGGAGCAAGGCAGGCTGCTGCTGCGCACCTGCCGCAGCTGCAACCGGCCGCACTGGTACCCGCGCGTGCTCTGTCCGCTGTGCGGCAGCACCGACACCGAATGGCGCGAGGCCTCGGGCGACGGCACGCTGTATGCGTTCAGTGTGATGCGGCGCGTGGAGCAGCCCTATGCCGTGGCCTATGTGCGCCTGGCCGAAGGGCCGACGCTGCTGAGCAACATCGAGACCGAGGCGCTGAACAGCCTGCGCATCGGCCAGCCCGTGCATGTGCGCTTTCGCCGCGCCGACGAAGGGCGGCTGATGCCGGTGTTTGCGCCGGCCTGAAGCAGTTTTTAGGTATTTTTAGCCTCCAGCGCTTATGCATCAAGCGCTGGCAGCTCCTGTTTTTGAAGTAGATCAGACCCGCCCGGTGACCGGGATGGCCGCGCCATGCACGGCGCGCGCCGCGTCCGACGCCAGGAAGGCGATCACCTCGGCCAGCGCCTCGGGCGCGACCCAGCGGGCGAAGTCCGCATCGGGCATGCCGGCGCGGTTGTCCGGCGTGTCGATGATCGACGGCAGCACGCAGTTGACGTTGATGCCCTGGTCGCGCAGCTCGGCGGACATGGATTCCGTCAGCCGGATCAGCGCGCTCTTGGACGCCGCATAGGCCCCCATGTTCGCGCCGCCCTGGCGTGCGGCGCCCGCACCCACCGTCACCACCTTGCCCGCGCCTTGCGCGACGAGCTGCGACACCACGGCCGCGGCCACGTTCAGCAGGCTGCGGGCGTTCAGGTCCATCAGGAAGTCCCAGGTGGCGGGCGCCGTGGCATGCACCGGCTCGCCCATGCGAAAGCCCCCGGCCAGGTGGCACAGCACGTCGATGTGGCCTACGCCCTTCACGGCATCGGCCAGCGCATCGCGGTCCAGCAGGTCGGCGGGCAGCAGCGTGGCGCCGGCCAGGTGGCCGAAGGCCTTGTTCAGCGCGCCGGCATCGCGGTCGAGCAGCACCAGGCGCGCGCCTTGCGCCTCAAAGGCGGCGGCCACGGCGCGGCCCAGGTGGCCGGCGGCGCCGGTGATCATCACGGTTGGCTGTGCGTTGCTCATGCCATGGCTTTCTTGCGTTTGTTGCTGTGGTAGTTGCCGGTGCCCCGGTGCAGCACGGTGTCGCCGGCCAGCACGTCGCCCGGCTCGTGGTCGCCGGCGACCTTGACCCGCGCGTAGTACGGGTCGAAGTCGATCTGCGCCAGCGCCAGCAGGTCGTCGAGCTTGTCCAGCACGAAGTAGGTTTCCTGGAAGTCGTCGATGCGGTAGAGGGTGCGCATCACCCGCTCCAGCTCGAAGGCTATGCGGTTGGGCGAGGCATCCTCGACCGAGAACACGGTCTCGGTGGACGAGGACACGATGCCCGCGCCGTAGATGCGCAGGCCCTCGGCCTGGCGCACCAGGCCGAACTCCACCGTGTACCAGTACACGCGCGCCAGTTTCTCGAGCACGCCCAGCTCCTTGGCGCGCAGGCCGCCCTGGCCGTAGGCCTGGATGAACTCGGCGATCACCGGGTTCAGCAGCATGGGCACGTGGCCGAATACGTCATGGAACACGTCGGGCTCTTCCAGGTAGTCCAGCTCGTGCGGCTTGCGGATGAACTGGCCCGCCGGAAAGCGGCGGTTGGCCAGGTGCTCGAAGAACACGTCGTCCGGCACCAGGCCGGGCACGGCCACCACCTGCCAGCCGGTGCGCTTCATCAGGATCTCGGACAGCTGCTCGAAGTTCGGGATCTGCTCGGGGCCGATGGGCAGGTGCTCCATGCCGGCGAGGAACTCGTCGCAGGCACGGCCGGGCAGCAAACGGCTCTGGCGCTCGAACAGCGTCTTCCAGACCGCATGCTCTTCGGCGGTGTAGTGGGCCCAGCCCTGGTCGATGGTCCAGTCGGGCCGCTCGGGCGCCTGGCCGCCGGCCAGGCCGTGCTTGCTAGCTTGCATGTCGATCACCTCTGCTGCGCTGCCAAGGCCGCGGCCACCTGGTCCATGTAGCGGGCCAGCTCGATGTCGTTCATCGACAGGCCGTCCACGTCGTGGGTGGTCAGCGTCACCGCGACCTTGTTGTACACGTTGAACCACTCAGGGTGATGATTGCGCTTTTCGGCAATGACCGCCACCTGGGCCATGAAACCCATGGCCTGAGCGAAGTCATGGAAGCGGAATTCGCGCACGATGATGCCGCCCCGGTCGGGAGCGAAGCGCCATTCGGGCAGCTGCGCGAGCAGCGGCTGCAGTTGCTGGTCGGAAAGTTTGGTGGCCATCTCAGTTCTCCATGATGCTGCGCTTCGTGCCTCACGCCTAAAACTGGCGGGGCGAAATCGGCGGGACGGCCAGCAAGGGCCGCCCCGCAGCAAAGGCCGTCGTCCCCCTTCCAGGGGGAAGGCGCAAAGCGCCTCAGGGGGTAGTTATTGTCTTAAGCCGTCTGGCCTTCTTCGTCGACCTTGAGCACGCCGCGGGTGATCTGGTCGCGCTCCATCGACTCGAACAGGGCCTTGAAGTTGCCTTCGCCGAAGCCTTCGCGGTAGTTGCCCTTGCGCTCGATGAACTCGAAG
>JBLZYV010000024.1:8708-24313 GCA_050282565.1 Comamonas sp. | reverse complement strand
GAGAAAATCTGCAGCAGCAGGCGCGGCTGGCCGCCTTCGGTCGTGCCGTCGAGCAGGATGCCGCGCGCCTGCAGCTCGCCCACGGGCTGGCCGTGGCCGGGCAGGCGCTTGTCGAGGTTGGCGTAGTAGACGTCGTTGGGCGCGGTCAGCAGCGGAATGCCGGCCATCTGCAGCTGGTCGATGGCGGTGGGCAGGTCTTCGCACAGCAGCGCGATGTGCTGGATGCCCTCGCCGTTGAACTGCATCAGGAACTCCTCGATCTGGCCACCGCCCTGGCGCGCTTCCTCGTTCAGCGGGATACGGATCAGGCCGTCGGGCGCGGTCATGGCCTTGGAGGTCAGGCCGGTGTACTCGCCCTTGATGTCGAAGTAGCGGATTTCCTGGAAGTTGAACAGCTTGTTGTAGAAGTCGGCCCAGTAAGCCATGCGGCCGCGGTAGACGTTGTGCGTCAGGTGGTCGACGACCTGGAAGCCGTGGCCCACGGGGTTGCGGTCCACGCCCTCGAGGTATTCGAAGTCGATGTCGTAGATGGACTTGCCTTCCTCGAAGCGGTCGATCAGGTACAGCGGCGCGCCGCCGATGCCCTTGATCGCCGGCAGGCGCAGTTCCATCGGGCCGGTGGGGATGTCGATGGGCTGCGCGCCCAGCGACAGCGCCAGGTTGTAGGCCTTGTGCGCATCCTTCACGCGGAACGCCAGACCGCAGGCGCAGGGGCCGTGCTCGGCGGAAAAGTAGCCGGCCTGGCTCTTGGGCTCGCGGTTGATGATGAAGTTGATGCCGCCCTGGCGGTACAGCACCACGTCCTTGGAGCGGTGCTTGGCCACCAGCGTGAAGCCCATCTTCTCGAACAGGGGCTCCAGCACGCCGTGCGTGGGCGAGGCGAACTCCACGAACTCGAAGCCCATCAGGCCCATGGGATTGTCAAACAGGTCAGCCATGATTCATTCTCCAGAAAAACAGTTTAGGCGGGCGTCCGAACCAGTGCGGACGAGGGGCGAACAACAATGATGCGATAGGCGGCATAGACCAGGCCAATCCAGATCGGGATCGCCAGCGCGGAGGCTTGCAGCGACGGGGTCACGGCCATCACCACCACCACCAGCGCCATCGCGGCGAGGCACAGGTAGTTGGTCAGCGGGAACAGCGGGGCCAGGAAGCTGGAGCGGGCGCCGCGGGCCACCTGGGCCTTGCGGTAGCGCAGGTGGGCAACGACGATCACCGTCCAGATGATCACCAGCGCCGCGCTGATCAGCGACAGCAGGATTTCCATCACGCTGGCGGGCGCCACGTAGTTCAGCACCACGCACAGCACCGTCACGATGCCCGGGTAGACGATGGCGCGCACCGGCACGCCGCGGCTGTTGACCTGCGCCAGCGACTTGGGCGCATCGCCCTGCTGGGCCATGCCGTACAGCAGGCGGCTGTTGCTGTAGACCATGCTGTTGTAGACCGACAGCATGGCGGTGAGGATCACGAAGTTCAGCAGGTTGGCGGCCAGGTTGGCGCCCAGGCCCGAGAAGACCATCACGAAGGGGCTGCTGCCATAGGTGTCGCCGCCGGCCTCGATCTGGGCCACCAGCTGGTTCCAGGGCGTGAGCGACATGAGCACCGCCAGCGAACCGACGTAGAACACCAGCACGCGCACGATCAGCTGGTTGATGGCCTTGGGGATCACCTGCTGCGGACGTTCCGTCTCGGCTGCGGCAAAGCCCAGCATCTCGACGCCACCAAAAGCCACCATCGTGAATACAAAAGCCATCAGCATGCCCTGGATGCCGTTGGGCATGAAGCCGCCGTGCTTCCACAGGTTGCTCACGCTTTGCTGCGGATTGCCGCTGCCCATCAGCAGGTACAGACCCATCAGGATCATAGCGACCACCGCCACCACCTTGATCAGCGCAAACCAGAACTCGAACTCGCCGAAGGCCTTGACGTTGATGAAGTTCACCGCGTTGATGAGCACGAAGAACGCGGCGGCCGTCGCCCAGGTCGGTACCTGGGGCCACCAGAACTGGATGAGCTTGCCCACGGCCGTCAGCTCGAGCATGCCCACCAGCACGTACAGGGCCACGCAGTTCCAGCCCGCCATGAAGCCGGCGAAGCGCCCCACATAGCGGTTGGCGAAGTAGCTGAACGAGCCGGCCGTGGGCTCGTCCACCAGCATCTCGCCCAGGAAGCGCATGATCAGGAAGACCACCAGCCCGCACAGCGCATAGTTCAGCAGCACGGCGGGGCCGGCCAGCTTCATGGTGCCTGCCAGGCCGAGGAACAGCCCGGTGCCGATGGCGCCGCCCAGGCCGATCAACTGGATGTGGCGGTTCTTGAGCTTGCGCTCCAGGTGGCCGGAAGATGAACTGCTCTGCATGGGTGGGTGCTCCTTGGATGTCTGTAGGTCTGGGTCCGACCGGGCCTTGTGGGCCCGGGGCCGCGCATTGTCATGGTTGCAATGGCCGCAAAGTTTATGCGCCGACATTCCAAGTTGCAATATACGTTTATTGTTTATTCTTAGGGAAATACCCCAATAGCACGCACCGCCCTGCCCCGCCAGCCCCCAACGCAAGCCGGCCGCAAAAAAGCCAGCGGACCGGGGCCCGCTGGCTGCGTGGATCGTTTTTGGATGAAATCAGCCTTCAGCGCTTATCCATCAAGCGCAAGCAGCTATCAATAGCGAAGCATCAATACCCTACCACCGGCGCAAAGCGCCTGAGCCGCAGCGCATTGCCCAGCACGAACACGCTGGACAGGGCCATCGCGCCGGCGGCGAACACCGGCGACAGCAGGCTGCCGTTGATCGGGTACAGCAGCCCGGCGGCGACCGGGATCAGCGCCACGTTGTAGGCGAAGGCCCAGAACAGGTTCTGGCGGATATTGCGCATGGTCGCGCGCGACAGCGCCACCGCCTGCGGCACGCCGCGCATGTCGCCGCCCATCAGCACCACGTCGGCCGACTCGATCGCCACGTCGGTGCCCGTGCCTATCGCCAGCCCCACGTCGGCCTCGGCCAGCGCCGGGGCGTCGTTGATGCCGTCGCCCACGTAGGCAATCGGGCCGTGCTCGGCGCGCAGGCGCTGGATGGCCTCGACCTTGCCCTCGGGCAGCACCTCGGCCACCACCTCGTCGATGCCCAGCTGCCGCGCGATCGCCTCGCCGGTGCGGCGGTTGTCGCCGGTGACCATCGCCACCGTCAGCCCCAGCGCATGCAGCGCGGCAATCGCCTCGCGGGTGGTGGGCTTGATCGGGTCGGACACCGCCAGCATGGCCGCCAGGCGCCCGCCTATCGCCACGTACATCGGCGACTTGCCCTCGCTGCCCAGGCGCTCGGCCGCGCCGGCAAAATCCTGCAGCGGCGTGGCCAGGCCCAGCTCGGCCATCAGCCGGTCGGAGCCCACGTACACCTCGGTGCCGTCCACCGTGGCGCGCACGCCGCGGCCGGAGAGGGACTCGAAGCCTGCCACGGCGCCCAGCGCCAGCTTTTCCTGCTCGGCCGCGCGCACCAGCGCCTGGGCGATGGGGTGTTCGGACTGCGCCTCCACCGCGGCCACGGCGGCCAGTACGGCGGCGCGCTCGAAGCCGAAGGCCGGCAGCAGGTCGGTCAGCTCGGGCTGGCCCTGGGTCAGCGTGCCGGTCTTGTCCACGGCCACCACCCGGGCTTCCTGCAGCGCCTGCAGCGCATCGCCCTTGCGGAACAGCACGCCGAGCTGCGCGGCCCGGCCCGTGCCCACCATGATGGAGGTGGGCGTGGCCAGCCCCATGGCACAGGGGCAGGCGATGATGAGCACCGCCACCGCGTTGACCAGCGCCATGCTGAGCGCGGGCGACGGCCCCAGCAGCATCCAGGCCGCAAAGGTGGCCAGCGCTACCAGCATCACCGCCGGCACGAACCACATGGTGATGCGGTCGACCAGCATCTGTATCGGCAGCTTGCTGCCCTGGGCCTGCTCCACCATGCGGATGATCTGCGACAGCACGGTGCCCGCGCCCACCTGCGTGGCGCGGAAACGGAAGGCCCCGGTCTGGTTGACGGTGCCGCCCACCACGGTGGCGCCGGCCGTCTTGCGCACCGGCACGGGCTCGCCGCTGATCATGGATTCGTCGACGTAGCTGTCGCCCTCGGTCACCTCGCCGTCGGCGGGCACGCGCTCGCCCGGGCGCACCAGCACCTCGTCGCCCACCAGCACGTCGGCCACGGCGATGTCGAGCACCTCGCCGCCGCGCTGCACGCGCGCGGTGGTGGGCTGCAGCTGCACCAGGCGCTGGATGGCCTGCGAGGTATGGCTCTTGGCGCGCGCCTCGAGGTAGCGCCCCAGCAATATCAGCGCCACGATGACCACCGAGGCCTCGTAGTACACATGCACCGTGCCGGCCGGCAGCCATGCCGGCGCCCAGGTCGCCACCAGCGAATAGGCGAACGCGGCGCCCGTGCCCACGGCGACCAGCGAGTTCATGTCGGGCGCGCCGTGCAGCAGCGCCGGAATGCCCTTGGCGTAGAAGCGCGCGCCCGGCCCCAGCAGCACGGCCGTGGCCAGCGCGAACTGCACCTGCCAGTTGACCTGCTGCGGAAGGTATTGCGCCAGCCAGTGGTGGAAGGCCGGCACCAGGTGGCCGCCCATCTCCAGCACGAACACCGGCAGCGCCAGCGCCGTGGCCCAGGCCAGCGAGCGCTTGAGCGCGGCCATTTCCTGTTCTTGCCGCTCACGCTGGGCATCGTCCGCGCCCTCGCCGCCGGCGAGCTGCGCCTCGTAGCCGGCCTTGGCCACGGCGGCCACCAGCGCCTCGCGCGCCACGCCGCCATGGGCCTCGACGGTGGCGCGCTCGGTGGCGAGGTTGACGCTGGCGCTGCGCACGCCGGGCACGGCCTTCAGCGCACGCTCCACCCGGCCCACGCACGAGGCGCAGGTCATGCCCTTGACGGCCAGCGTGGTCGTGCTGTCCGGCACCTCGTAGCCCGCGCGCTGCACGGCGCCTATCGCATCCTGCAGCACGGCGGGCGCATCGCTGCCGGCGGCCAGCTCCAGGCTGGCGCGCTGCGTGGCCAGGTTCACCGCCGCGCCGCTCACGCCGGGCACGGCCTTCAGCGCGCGCTCCACCCGGCCCACGCACGAGGCGCAGGTCATGCCCTCGATCGGCAATTGCATAGCTGTCTGGTTCATCGCTCAACTCCTATGCCCTGCACTCTAAACATTGCCATCATGAGAGAGTCAAGCGCCGGCGCGGGAAAAAGAAAAACGCCGCACGAGGCGGCGTTGCTTATCAAAATAAGGAGCTGCTGGCGCTCTCCCCTCCTTGATTTCAGATATCTTTGATTCTGAAACTCCCTTCCATCAAGCGCCAGCAGCTCTCATTTTAGTACCGTCATGCGCCTTCGAGCGCAGCCTGCGCGCGCTGCGCGCGGCGCTTGAGCACGCGCGGCACGATCAGCACGGCCAGCACGATGACGATCAGCGCCAGCGACATGGGCCGCTGCACAAAGATGCTCCAGCTGCCTTCGCCGATGGCCACGGCGTTGCGCATCTGCGCCTCGGCCAGCGGGCCCAGGATCATGCCGACCACGACCGGCGCGGTCGGGAAGTCGAAGCGCCGCATCACTACGCCCAGCACGCCGATGGCCAGCAGCAGGAACAGGTCGAACGTGCTCTGGCGCATGCCGTAGGCACCCACCGTGGCGAAGATCAGGATGCCGGCGTACAGCTGCGGCTTGGGCACCTTCAGCAGCTTGACCCACATGCCCACCATGGGCAGGTTCAGCACCAGCAGCATGACGTTGCCGATGTACAGCGACGCGATCAGCGCCCACACCAGCGCGGCCGAGCTGGTGAACAGCTGCGGGCCGGGGTTGATGCCGTAGTTCTGGAACGCGCCCAGCAGCACCGCCGTGGTGTTGCTGGTGGGGATGCCCAGCGTCAGCAGCGGGATCAGCGCCGCCGTCACCGTGGCGTTGTTGGCGGCCTCCGGGCCGGCCACGCCCTCGATGGCGCCGGTGGTGCCGAACTCGGCCTTGTCCGCGCCCTTGGCCAGCTTCTTCTCGGTCGCATAGCTCAGGAAGGTCGGGATCTCGGTGCCGCCGGCCGGAATGCAGCCGAAGGGCGTGCCAATCACCGTGCCGCGGATCCATGCCGGCACCGAGCGCTTCCAGTCACGGGCCGACATGTGCACGCGGCCCATCTTGTTCTGCGAGTCGCGCGTCTTGCCTTCGTACAGCGCGAAGTACAGCACCTCGGCCACCGCGAACAGGCCCACGGCCACCAGCACGATGTCGATGCCGTCCAGCAGCTCGGGCTTGCCCGCCGTGTAGCGCGCCGTGCCGGTGATCTGGTCCATGCCCACGCAGCCCAGCGCCAGGCCGACGAACAGCGCCGTCATGCCGCGCAGGCTGCTCTTGCCCAGCACCGCGCTCACGGTGGTGAAGGCCAGCACCATCAGCATGAAGTACTCGGGCGGGCCGAGCTTGACGGCGAAGTCCGCCACATAGGGCGCGAACAGCGTCACCACCACGGTGGCGATGGTGCCGGCCACGAAGGAGCCTATGGCCGAGGTGGCGAGCGCCGCGCCGGCGCGGCCGCTCTTGGCCATCTTGTTGCCCTCCATGGCGGTCACCATGCTCGCGGTCTCGCCCGGTGTGTTCAGCAGGATCGACGTGGTCGAGCCGCCGTACATGGCGCCGTAGTAGATGCCGGCGAAGAAGATCATCGAGGCGGTGACTTCCACCTTGGCGGTGATCGGCAGCAGCATGGCCACGGCCACGGCGGGGCCGATGCCCGGCAACACGCCCACGGCGGTGCCCAGCGCGCAGCCCACCAGCGCCCACAGCAGGTTGACCGGCGTGGCCGCGGTGGCGAAACCCTGAATCAGTGCGTTGAAGATATCCATCACAGCCACCCCGTTTCCGTCAGGCCCGGCAGGTTGATCGCCAGGAATTGCGTGAAGGCCCAGAACACGGGCGCGGAGATGAGCGCGCCGGTGACCACGTCCTTGGCGATGGTCTTGAAGCTGCCCACCCCGGCCTGGCCCGACGCGCGGCGCAGGCCCTGCGTGGCCAGCGCATAGCACAGCGTGCAGCTCAGGATGAAGCCCAGCGTGGTGATCAGCGCCGCGTTCATCAGCAGGCCCGCGCACACCCAGGCCAGCGCGCCCCAGTCGCCGTGCTGCGCGCCATCGGGCGCATCGAGGTTGCGAAAGCCCCCGGTCAGCGCCTCCCAGCACAGCCAGACGCCGCACAGGCCCAGCACGCTGGCGGTGAGCCAGGGCAGGAAGTCGGGGCCCACGCCGCTGTAGCCGGCCTGCGACGGAATGCTCAACGCGCCCCAGGACAGCAGGCCCGCGGTGACGAGCACCGCGATGCCCACGAGCAGCTGCATCGAGGTGCGCGGCTGGTGCGCATGCTCGAAGTCAGGCGCGGCATCGGACGGCGGCGGAGATACCGCCGCCCCCGAGGAGGAGGAAGGGAGTTCGGACATTACGGCCTCACTTATGGTCAAAAAAAGCCGCTGGCGCTTATGTAACAAGCGCAAGCAGCTATTGTTTCAGGAGCAATCCGCCTGCCGGCGGCAGCAGGCGGTGGGCCGGTCAGCCCTGCACCATGCCGGCGCGGGTCATGGTGTCGCGCAGGCTGGCGAACTCGGCGGTCACGAACTTGCTGAAGTCGTCGCCGGCCAGCCAGGCGGAGGTCCAGTCGTTCTTCTTGACGGACTCGGCCCAGCTCTTGGTCTTCATGGCCTTGTCGATCATGTCGATCAGGTTCTTGCGCTGCTCGGCCGTGATGCCGGGGGCACCGTACACGCCGCGCCAGTTGCCGATCTCCACGTCGATGCCCTGCTCCTTCAGCGTAGGCACGTCCACGCCGTCGAGGCGCTTGGCCGAGGTCACGGCGATGGGGTTCATCTTCTTGGTGGCGATGTACTCGGCGAACTCGCTGAAGCCGCTGCCGCCCACCGTCACGTTGCCACCCAGGATGGCGGCGATCGCCTCGCCGCCCCCACGGAAGGCCACGTAGTTGATCTTGGCCGGGTCCACGCCCACGGCCTTGGCGATCATGGCCGCGGCGATGTGCTCGGTGGAGCCGCGCGAGCCGCCGCCCCACTTGACGCTGCCGGGGTCCTTCTTGAGCTGGGCGATCACCTCGGCCATGTTCTTGAAGGGCGAGTTGGCCGGCAGCACGAACACGTTGTATTCGCTCGTCAGGCGCGCCAGCGGCGTGGCCTGGCTCAGGTCCACCGGCGGCTTGCCGGTGATGATGCCGCCCAGCATCACGGCGCCCATCACCATCATGGCGTTGCCGTCGCCCTTGCTGCCGTTGACGAACTGCGCGAGGCCGATGGCGCCGGCCGCGCCGCCCTTGTTGTCATAGGTCACCGAGCTGGCCGCGCCGGCCTCCTGCAGCGCCTTGCCCAGCGCGCGGCCCGTGGTGTCCCAGCCGCCGCCGGGGTTGGCGGGCAGCATCATCTTCACGGCGGCGGCTGCATTCGCCGACAGCGGCAAGGCCCCCACGGCGGCCATCGCTGCCAGCGATTTCAGGAATTGGTCACGACGCATTGCAGTCTCCTCGTTGATTGGTTTGCGGACAGCCGTGATCATCGGAGGCCAAGCTGTCATCTGGCTGTCAGGCAGGGGCTAAATCCCTAGGGAAAACTCTGAGCCGGCCCCATAAATGCTAAGGTTCGCGCATGCAATTGCTTTTGATCGAGGACGATGCCGCCATGCAGGCCACGCTGCAGCGCACGCTGTCGCGGCGGGGCATCCATGTGACCCAGGTGCACGACGGCTCGCAGGCGCTGGCCGCCTGGCAGGCCGCCCAGCCCGACGCCGTGGTGCTGGACCTGTCGCTGCCCGGCATGGACGGGCTGGAGGTGCTGGCCGCCGCGCGCGGCCGCGGCTGGGCCACGCCGGTGCTGATCCTGACGGCCCGCGGCACCGTGGGCGACCGCGTGCTGGGCCTGAACACCGGCGCCGACGATTACCTGGCCAAGCCCTTCGACCTGGACGAGCTGGAGGCGCGGCTGCGCGCCCTGGTGCGCCGCGCCCGCAGCGACGACAGCCCCGCCCGGCCCGACCAGGCCGAGGCCGCCCACGCGGGCGGCGTGCGCTACGACAAGGCCGCCGGCGCCTTCTACCTGGGCAGCGAGCTGCTGGAGCTGTCGCCGCGCGAGGTGGCGCTGCTCAAGACGCTGATGCAGCAGCTCGGCCAGGCCGTCACCAAGGAGCGGCTGTTTGCCGCCGTGTTCGCCGGCGAGGCCGACGTGCAGCTCGAGGCCGTGGAGGTCGTGGCCTACCGCCTACGCAAGAAGCTGGCGCCCACCGGCCTGCAGCTGATGACCCTGCGCGGGCTGGGCTATCTGCTCAAGGTAGGCTGACGGTAAAATCCGCCTCCCTGTGTCCACCGCCGCCCCTGCCCCCCTGCTGCGCACGCGCTCCATCCGCCGCGATCTGCTGTGGGGCATCCTGCTGCCCGTGGTGGTCTTCGTGGTCTACAACACCACCAGCCTGTACCGGCAGTCGCTCAATGCGCTGCACATCGCCTACGACCGCAGCCTGCTGGCGTCGGCCAAGGTCATCAGCGAACAACTCGACGTGCACGGCTACGACGAGCTGGCCGTCGTCAGCTCCACCGTGCCGTACTCGGCGCTCGAGGCCTTCGAGGCCGACAACCAGACGCGCATGTTCTACCGCGTCTCGACGCTGCAAGGCGAGATGATCTCGGGCTTTGCCGAGCTGCCGGCCTGGAAGGGCCACATCCCGCTGCGCCCGGCCTATGCGGCGCTGGTGGACTTCTACGACACCCAGTTCCGCGGCATGCCGGTGCGCGTGGCCGCGCTGCTGCAGCCCGTGGCCAGCGACACCGGGCGCGGCATGGCGGTGATCCAGGTGGCCGAGACGCTGGAGCAGCGCGAGTCGCTGGCGCGCGAGATCCTGATCGCCACGCTGATCAAGCAGGGCCTGCTGTTCGCCTGCATCGCCATCGTGGTGCTGGTGGTGGTGCGCCGGGCCACGCAGCCGGTGCTGCAGCTCAGCCGCCAGCTCACCGAGCGCTCGGGCGACGACCTGTCGGCGCTGCGCATACCGGCCGACACGCCGCGCGAGATCCGCCCGCTGGTTGACGCCACCAACCAGGTGATGGCCCGGCTCGCGCACCTGCTGCGCCACCAGAAGCGCTTCGTGCGCGATGCC
This sequence comes from Comamonas sp., assembly GCA_050282565.1. Lineage (GTDB taxonomy): Bacteria > Pseudomonadota > Gammaproteobacteria > Burkholderiales > Burkholderiaceae_C > Comamonas. The sequence goes on along the minus strand of JBLZYV010000024.1, from coordinate 14,152 downwards.
TCGCACCAGCTGCGCACGCCGCTGGCGGTGCTCAAGACCCAGGTGCAGTCGGCCCAGCGCGGCGACCTGCCCGCGCCCGAGGCCCTGGCCGAGATCGCCGCCACCGTGGACCGCGCCACGCAGCTCGCCAACCAGATGCTGTCGCTCGCCAAGATCGAGCAGGTGCGCCAGGAGGCGCCGGCGCAGGACGAGGACCTGACCGAGATCCTGCGCGCCATGGTGATCGAGCTGTCGCCGCTGATCGCCGACAAGAACCTGCAGTTCTCGCTGGACGCCGCGCCGGTGCAGGTGCGCGCCCACCACTGGATGCTGCGCGAGATGCTGCGTAACCTGCTGCACAACGCGATCCAGCATTCGCCGCCCGACGCGCCGCTGGAAGTCAGCCTGCAGGCCGTCGCGCCCCGGCAGGCCCGGCTGCTGATCCGCGACCACGGCACCGGCCTGAGCCCCGAGGCGCAGGCGCGGCTGTTCCAGCCCTTCTCGGCCACCACCGCTGGCAGCCAGGGCCACAGCGGCACCGGCCTGGGCCTGGCCATCTGCCACGAGATCGCGCAGGCCTGCGGCGCCACGATCCGGCTGGAGAACCGCCACGAGCACGGCCAGGTCGCCGGCCTGGACACGGTGGTGGTATTTCCGCTGGCCGCCCCCATCTAGCACCCGTCACCCGTTCATTCCCCATCCATGACCGCTCACGACCCTTCCGCCCTCACATCCATGCGACTGGACAAATGGCTCTGGTGCGCGCGCTTCTACAAGACGCGGGCCCTCGCCGTCGAAGAAATCGGCAAGGGCCGCGTGACGGTGAACACCCAGTCGGCCAAGGCCGCCAAGGAAATCCGCCCCGGCGACACCATCGCGCTGCGCCAGGGCACGCTGGCCAAAACCGTCGTCGTGCGCCAGCTCTCCAACTACCGCGGCCCCGCCCCAGTGGCCCAGCAGCTCTACGAGGAGACCGCCGAGAGCCTGGCCGCGCGCCAGCAGGCCGCCGAGCAGCGTCGCCTGGCCCCCGAGCCCGCCGCCACCATCGCCGACGGCCGCCCCACCAAGCGCGACCGCCGCGACATGGACCGCGCCAAGCAGTGGAACAACCGCTGGAGCGCATCGCACGAGGAGTGATGCGTCCAAGGTCCTTCCAAGAAAAAAGGGTGCAGCCCCGTGGGACTGCACCCTTTTTGGTTTACGCGGCGGCCAGCTCGGCCACGGCCTGCGGCGCCACCTGGTAGCCGTCGAACTGCATCGTGTACTGCGCGCGGCCCGATGAGAGCGCGCGCAGCGTGCCGATGTAGCCGAACATCTCCTTCAGCGGCACGCCGGCATCGACCACCGTGGCCGTGCCGCGCAGCTCATGCCCACGCACGTGGCCACGGCGCCGGTGCAGGTCGCCGATCACGTCGCCGAGGTACTCGGCGGGCGTGATCACCTCCACGGCCATCACCGGCTCCAGCAGCTGGGGCCTGGCCTTGGCGAAGGCCTCGCGCAGCGCATGGCCCGCGGCCAGCTCGAACACCATCGCCGACGAGTCGCGCTCGTGGAAGGCCCCGTCGAGCAGCACGGCGCGGAAGTCCACGGCCGGATAGCCCGCGGCCGGCCCGGCCTCGGCCGCGCGCCGGATGCCCGCTTCCACCGCGGGTATGAACTCGCGGGGGATCGCGCCGCCGACGATGCGGCTGTCGAACTGCACGCCGGCACCGCGCTCCAGGGGTTCCAGGCGCAGCGTCAGCTGCGCGAACTGGCCGGGGCCGCCGGTCTGCTTCTTGTGAACGTGCGTCAGCTCGGCCACCGCGGCAATGGTCTCGCGGTAGGCCACCTGCGGGCGGCCCACCACCACGTCCACGCCGAAGCGATCGTGCAGCTTGTGCACGGCAACCTCCAGCTGCAGCTCGCCCATGCCCGACAGGATGGTCTGGCCGGACTCCTCGTCCTGGCGCAGCCGCAGGCTGGGGTCTTCGCGCAGCATGGTCTGCAGCGCCTTGGACAGGCCCTGCTGGTCAGCCTTGGTGCGCGGCTCCAGCGCCAGGTGGATCACCGGCTCCGGCACGGCAATGGACTCCAGCTGCACCGGGTGCTTCGGGTCGCTCAGGGTATGACCCGTGAGCGTGTCCTTGAAGCCGACCACCGCGGCGATCTCGCCCGCCACCAGTTCCTCGCGCTCGACGCGCTTGTCGGCGTGCACCTCGTAGAGGCGGGCCGCGCGTTCCATGCGCCCGGTGCTGGTGTTGAGCACCGAATCGCCACGCCGCAACCGGCCCGCGTACAGGCGCACGAAGACCATGCTGCCGTGCTCGTCGGCCACCAGCTTGAAGGCCAGGCGGCAAGCGGCGCATCTTCGCTGGCGCCGGCCCCGCCTTCGCGTTCGCCGGGCGCCGGCAGCCAGTCGACCACCGCATCGAGCAGCGGCTCGATGCCGCGGTTGCGGAAGGCCGAGCCCGCAAGCACCGGCACGAAGGCGCGCTTGCGCACGCCCGCGCGGATGCAGCGCAGCAGCAGCTCCACCGATGGCTCCTCGCCGCGCAGCCAGGCTTCGAGCGCCTCGTCGTCCTGCTCGACCACGGCTTCGAGCAGGCGCGCGCGGGCGGCCTGGGCTTCAGCCAGGAGTTCGGCGGGTATGGGCGCTTCCTGCACCGGCTGCGAGGCATCGCCACGCTCCCACAGCAGCGCGCGCATGCGCACCAGATCGACGACGCCGCGGAAATCGGCCTCGACGCCTATGGGCAGGTGTACCGGCACGGCCTGCACGCCCAGGCGCTCGCGCATGCTGCCGACCACTTGGTCGAAGCGCGCTCCCACGCGGTCGAGCTTGTTGACGAAGGCAATGCGCGGCACCTCGTGCCGGTCGGCCAGGCGCCAGTTGGTTTCGGTCTGCGGCTCCACGCCGGCCACGCCGTCGAGCACCACCACGGCGCCGTCGAGCACGCGCAGCGCACGGCCCACCTCGATGTTGAAGTCGATGTGGCCGGGCGTGTCGATCAGGTTGATCTGCACGCCGCGCCAGTGCACGGTGGTGGCGGCGCTGTTGATGGTGATGCCGCGCCGGCGCTCCTCGGGGTCGAAGTCCATGTGGGCGGCGCCGTCATGCACCTCGCCCATGCGGTGGCTCTCGCCCGTATAGAAGAGGATACGTTCGCTGGTCGTGGTCTTGCCCGCGTCCACGTGGGCAATGATGCCGATGTTGCGGATGCTGGGGCTGTTGTTGTTGCGGTTCATGGTGAATCTTTCCGGACCCTTCGCGGGTCCACATGTCGGGGCGATCGAGCCGCCCCGGCATGGATCACCGGGGCTGGCTCAGGACGGAGTCGATCGGCCGAAACACGGACGCGGGCGCACGCGCACGCATCCCACGTTCCGGCGGGCGGAAATCGTGGCGATCAGCTTGTCGTAGGTGCGCATGAACATGGTGGAACCCGAAAAAACAAAAAACCCCGGAAGACCATGCCTGCCGGGGTTGTGGGCCGGAAGGTCATCGCCTTCCGATTGCCATCGAAAGGACGCAGCTATGCAGCGAACGTGACTTGGAGGGCGTTGAACTTGAACATGCCGCTATTGTCCCGGCAATCGAGTGCCCCGACACGCAGTAGGGGCTGCCACCCGCCCATCGCCACCGCCTCGCACGGGCCTGCCTTGCAGTACAGTTGCCCCTGTACGCCGCAACGCGCCGCCCCACCCTGAAAGCAGCCTATGAAGCTCTATGAGAAGCTGGCCCAGGACATCGAACAGCAGATCCGCAAGGGCGTGTACCGTGACGGCGAACGCCTGCAGTCGGTGCGCGAGACCAGCCGGCAGCGCCAGCTCAGCGTCACCACCGTGATCCGCGCCTACCTGCTGCTCGAAAGCCGCGGGCTGATCGTGAGCCGGCCGCAGTCGGGCTTCTTCGTGAGCCTGCGCCGCGGAGCGCCCGAGGCGCCCCCGGAGGCGCCAGAGAAGCCCCGGCCCATCGCCATCTCGGCCTCGGTGGACGTGAGCCGCCTGGTGCTGTCCACGCTACGCACGATCTCGGCGGGCGGCGCCGTGCCGCTGGGCTCGCCCTATCCCGACCCGGCGGGCTTTCCCTTCGAGAAGCTCAATCGCTACGCCTCTGCTGCCGGCAAGCAGGCCTCGCTGCACGACCTGCAGAATGCCCTGCCGCCCGGGCATCCGCGGCTGATCCGGCAGATCGTGCGCCGCCACCTGGACCAGGGCCTGGTGGTGGACCCGGGCGAGCCCATCATCACCGTCGGCGCCACCGAGGCCATCAACCTGTGCCTGCAGGCCGTGGCCAAGCCCGGTGACATCGTCGCTGTGGAGTCGCCCACCTTCTACGCCATGCTGCACGCCATCGAGCGCATGGGCATGAAGGTGGTCGAGGTGCCCACCCATCCGGTGCATGGCATCGAGGTGGAGACCCTGGCCCGGCTCGCGCGCGAGCTGCCCATTGCCGCCTGCATGGTGATGCCCAACTTCCAGAACCCCCTGGGCTACCGCATGCCCGACGAGCGCAAGCGCGCCCTGGTGGATCTGGCGACGGAGCTGGACATCCCCATCATCGAGAACGGCGTCTACAACGAGCTGTACTACGGGGACGCGCCGCCGAGCACGCTCAAGGCCTTCGACCGCCAGGGCCTGGTGCTGCACTGCTCCGCGTTCTCGAAGACGTTGACCTCGGTTTACCGCATTGGCTGGGCGCTGCCGGGGCGCTACCGCGACCAGGTCGAGAAGCTGAAATTCCTGAACACGCTGACCACGCCGTCCATTCCCCAGCTCGCCATTGCCGAGTACCTGGAGCGCGACGGCTACGAACACCAGTTGCGGCGCCTGCGCAAGACCTATGCGCAGCAGGCCAGCCTGATGCGCCATGCGGTGGCCCGCGGCTTTCCCGCGGGCACACGCACCTCCACCCCCGAGGGCGGCTACCTGCTGTGGGTGGAGCTGCCGCCCCAGGTCGATGGCCTGGAGCTGTACCAGCAGTCGCTGGAGCGCGGCATCACCGTGGGGCCGGGCTATATGTTCTCGGTCTCCAACAGCTATCGGCATTTCGTCCGCCTGAACTACAGCAGCCCCTGGACGCGCGAGATCGAGCAGGCCGTGGCCACCGTGGGCAAGATCGCCGCCCACGGTGCTCGCTGACCCGTTGGCTCGCTCCGCTCAGTGCCTGGCCGCCATCACCAGCAGATGGAACGGCAGGGCCAGCAGCGCCATGCCGGCCACGCCGGCCAGCCACAGCAGCACAAACCACGCCAGCGGCCGGCTCGCCAGCCAGCGCCACACCTGTTGCATCCATGGCATAGGCATCTCTCCGTTCATCCGCCCACCAGCGACATGCGCACCACCGGGTAGGCCTGGCGCCCGGCCTTCAGCGCGGCGCGCCGCTCCGAATAGCGGTCCTCGCGCTGCGACCAGCGCTGGCGCAGCGCCAGATACTCTGGCAAAGCGAACAAGATACCGAGCGCTTTGCCCGGCAACTGGCCGCC
>JBLZYV010000024.1:0-8698 GCA_050282565.1 Comamonas sp. | reverse complement strand
CTGGCGCAGCGCCTGCAGCAACCCTGTCTCGTCGCCGCCCTCCTGCAGCCAGGGCTTCAGGTCCAGGCCCTGCGCGGCGAACAGGCAGGTGTAGAGCTGGCCATCCGACGAGACCCGGGCGCGGGAGCAGTCGCCGCAGAAGGGCTGCGACACGCTGGCGATGAAGCCCAGGCTGCCGCCGCCATCCGCGTGCCGGAAGTTGATGGCGGTGCCGCCGTCGCGCCCGCCCTCCTCCACCAGCGGGTAGACCTGCTCCACCCTGGCGCGCAGCTCCTGTGCGGTGACGACCTTGCCCGAGGCCCAGGCCTCTGCCCCGCCCACATCCATGTACTCGATGAAGCGCAGCGCCACCCCCGTGCCCTTGAAGAAGCGCACCAGCGGCAAAACCTGGTCTTCGTTGACGCCGCGCTCGACCACCGTGTTGACCTTGACCGGCGCAAGGCCAGCGGCACTGGCCGCGGCAATGCCCTCCAGCACGCGGGCGACGGGCACGCCCGCATCCGTCATCCGGCGGAAGGTCTGGTCGTCGAGCGCATCCAGGCTGACCGTCACGCGGCTGAGCCCGGCATCGCGCAGGGCGCGCGCCTTGTCGGCCAGCAGCACGCCATTGGTGGTCAGCGCAATCTCCATCGGAGCGCCGCCCTGCGTGGTCAGCCCGGCCAGGCGCTCGATCAGCGCCTCGATGCCGCGCCGCAGCAGCGGCTCGCCGCCGGTGAGCCTGATCTTGCGCACCCCCAGCTGGGCAAACGCCGTAGCCAACCTCAGCATCTGGTCGAAGGACAGGCGCTGGTCGGCGCGCAGGAAGGGGTAGTCGGGGCCAAAGGCCTCGCGCGGCATGCAGTAGGTGCAGCGGAAGTTGCACTGGTCGATCACCGACAGCCGCAGATCGCGCAAGGGGCGCCCGGCGCTGTCGAGCAGGCCTGCGGTGGCGGTAGGTGCATGGGAAACGAGAATGCTCATGATTGCTCCGTGAATCCATCCATGGGACCAAGCATCCCTCACCTCTGCCGCAAGGTGTAAGCACAGTTGCCCACCTGCGCGCCAGCACAGATCAGGTCAATTGGTAGGGCTGGCGGGGTTGGATGGGGTCTGCCAACGGCAGCCCGCACAGCTCGCAGACCGAGCGCTCGATGTTGCGGGCCATCGCATCCAGCGCCAATGCGTTCGGAGCCAGGCCAAACGGCTCTGCTACCTCGCCGGCAATGGCCTCCAGCGCGATCAGGGTGTAGGCGAGAAAGAGGCAGAGCAGCGGGGTGAACAGCTCCGTCGCATCGACCAGGCCAAATGGCAGCAAGATGCAGTAGGTATAGACCGTGCGGTGCAGGAGCACGCTGTAGGCGAATGGAATCGGGGTGTTGGCAATGCGCTCGCAGCCGCCGACTGCCTTGCCCATCTCGACGAGCTGCTGGTCCAGCGTCAGGAACTGGATGTCCGAAACCTGCTGCTCCCGATTGAGCCGCGCCAGCCGGGCACGCAGCGCATGCAGCAAGTCGCTCGGCTTGTAGACCTTGTCCGCGAGCCTCCTTGCCTCGTCGGGGCCGAGCAGGCGGCGCAGGTCCTCGGCCGGGTCCGTGCCCCTCAGCTCATGCTTGAGCGCATAGGCCACGGCGCAGACCTGGTGGGCCAGCTCCTGCGCCTGATCCTTCTGCGGCAGGTAGCACAGCATCTGCGAGCTGAGCTGGCGCGAGGCGATCAACAGGCTGCCCCACAGGTAGCGGGCCTCCTTGAAGCGGTCGTAGCTGGCCGTGTTGCGAAAGCCCAGGAAGATCGCCAGCGTCAACCCGAACAGGGTCAGCAGCGTGGTGTTGAGCGGGATCTTCTCGCCGAAGATGCGTCCGTGCGTCAGCACCGCCACGCAGCTGACCGTGCCGATGAAGAGCAGTTGGGGCAGGATGGACTGCAGCACGGAGCCGTTCCAGACGAACAGCAGCCTGAGCCAGTTTTGCTGGGGGCGCACGATCATGATGCGTCGCTCCTGGGCATATCAGTGGTAGCCGGCGTCGCCATGGCGCACCTTGCCACGGAAAACCCGGTACTGCATCACGTTGTAGACCAGGATGATCGGCAGCACGATCAGCGTTCCTACCAGCGCGAACCGCTGGCTCTCCGAGCTGGACGACGCGGCCCAGATGCTCAGCGAAGGCGGCACGATGTGGGGCCAGATGCTGATGATGAGGCCCGTGTAGCCCAGAAAGCACAGCGCGAGGGTGAGCAGGAACGGCCGCACCTCATGGTGACGGCGGAGGGACTGGAAGATGCCCGCCACGCAGGCCACCACCAGCACGGGAACCGGCAGGAACCAGGCCAGCAGGCCGCTGCCGAACCAGCGCTGCGCCACCGCGGGCAGGCCCAGCACCGTCCATATGCTGACGGCGGACACCATGGCGAGCAGCGCGATGGCCAGCGGCCGCATCAGCACGCGCATGCGCCGCTGCAGTTCACCATCCGTCTTGTAGATCAGCCAGCCACAGCCGAGCGCGGCGTAGGTCACGAGCACGCCCAGGCCGCAGAAGATGCTGAACGGCGAGAGCCAGTCGAAGGGGCCGCCGGCGAACTGGCCGTCGACGACGCGGGTACCCTGCAGCAGCGAGCCCAGCACCACGCCCTGGCAGAACGCTGCCAGCGCCGAGCCGCCGGTGAATGCCAGATCCCAGGCGTGCTGGGTGCGGCGCGCCCTGGAGCGCAGCTCGAAGGCGGCGCCACGGAACAGCAGGCCCACCACCATCAGGATCAGTGGCAGGTAGTTGGCGGGCAGCAGGACCGAATAGGCGATCGGAAATGCACCGTACAGACCCGCGCCACCGAGCACGAGAAAGGTCTCGTTGCCGTCCCAGACCGGTGCGACGGTGTTGAGCATGACCTGCCGCTCGTCCTTGTTCTCGAAGAAGGGGAACAGCAGACCGATGCCCAGGTCGAAGCCATCGAGCACCACGTAGAGAAAGACACCCAGGCCAATGATGGCGGCCCAGACAATGGGTAGATCCATGTGCATGATGTGCTCCCGCTCAGTGGAAGGACTGGAATTGGTCACGGTTGCTCAGGCTCGGGCGCACGGAGTGCTCCGCGCCATGCTCGGCATGCGGCTGCGGCCCCTGGGCCATCAGCTTGAGCATGTAGTACACGCCTGCGCCAAAGACCAGCACGTAGGCAACCACCAGGATCAGCAGCGACACGCCCGCCTGCTGGCTGCCGATGGGAGACACCGAGTCCGCCGTGCGCAGCACGCCGTAAACCGTCCAGGGTTGCCGCCCGACCTCGGTGGTGACCCAGCCCGCGAGCAAGGCGATCAGCCCCGAGGGCCCCATGCAGAGCACGAAGCGCTGGAAGGTCCGCGACTCGTACAGCCTCCCGCCGCGGCGCAGCGCCAGCCCCAGCACGGCCACCAGCAGCATGAGCACGCCCAGCCCCGCCATGATGCGGAACGACCAGAAGACGATCAGCGAGTTCGGCCGGTCTTCCTTGGGAAACTCCTTGAGCCCGCGGATCTCGCCGTCCCACGAGTGCGTAAGGATGAGGCTGCCCAGGTGCGGCACCTGCACAGCGTATTTCGTCTCCTCCGCCTGCATGTCGGGAATGCCGAAGAGGTTGAGCGCGGTGCCGCCCTTCTCCGTCTCCCACAGGCCTTCGATCGCGGCGATCTTGGCGGGCTGGTGCTCGCGGGTGTTCAGGCCGTGCGCGTCGCCTACCAGGATCTGAATCGGCGCGAGCAGCAGCAAGATCCACAGCCCCATGGAGAAACTGCGCTTGACCGGTTCGTCGCGCCGGCCCCTGAGCAGATGCCAGGCGCCGCAGGCGGCCACCATGAAGGCGGCGACGATGAATGCCGCGATCGTCATGTGCAGGAGGCGGTAGGGAAACGAGGGGTTGAAGATCACCGCCAGCCAGTCCACCGGCACCATGCGACCGTCGCGGATCTCATAGCCCTGCGGGGTCTGCATGAAGCTGTTCGAGGACAGTATCCAGAACGTGGAGATCAGTGTGCCCACCGCGACCATCATGGTGGCGAAGAAGTGCGCGCGCGGGCTCACCCGCCGCCAGCCGAAGAGCATCACGCCGAGGAAGCCGGCCTCCAGGAAGAACGCGGTGAGCACCTCGTAGGTCAGCAGCGGCCCGGTGATGTTGCCGGCAAAGCGCGAGAAGCCGCTCCAGTTCGTGCCGAACTCGTAGGCCATGACGACACCGGACACCACGCCCATGCCGAAGCCGATGGCAAAGATCTTCGACCAGAAGAAGAACATGTCCTGGTAGACCTTGTTGCCGTTGGCCAGCCAGCGCCATTCCAGCACGGCCAGGAAGCTGGCCATGCCGATGCTGATGGCCGGAAAGATGATGTGCACGGCGACGGTGAAGGCAAACTGCAGCCGGGCCAGGTGAAGGGCGTCGAACATGTCCATGGTGGGAATCTCCTGTCTGTTGCAGGGATGGCGGCAAGGCGAACGGGCGAGGAACGGCAGCGCGAGCACGTCCCCGACCTCTTGCAAACAAGAGGCCCGGTGCCGTGTTCTTCTTGCCTGCTCAGGCGGCCTGCGGGGGCTCCTGGCGCAGCACGCGCACAGGGATCGACTTGTACGACGGCGTGCCGCTCTCCTCGTCGATATAGTCCAGCGGCACCAATACGTTGGCCTCGGGGTAGTAGGCCGCCACCGAGCCCGGCGCGATGTCGTACTCGATGGCCGTGATGCCGCCCAGCCGCAGCGAGCGGTTCTGCGAGACGGTCTCGATCTCGACCAGGTCGCCATGCTCGATGCCGTGCGCCGCCATGTCCTCGGGGCTCATAAACAGCACGTCGCGCCGGCCGAAGACGCCGCGGTAACGGTCGTCCATGCCGTAGATCGTGGTGTTGTACTGGTCATGGCTGCGGATGGTGACCAGGCGCAGCACGTCGTCGTCCCAGGGCAGATAGTTCTCGCGCACGCCGGGAAAGACCGAGAACATGGCCTTGCCCGAAGGCGTGGGCCATTGGCGCTCGGTGGGCGGCAGCGGCATGCGGAAACCACCGGGAATGCGGATGCGCGCGTTGTAGTCGTCAAAGCCGGGAATGGTGCGCTCGATCAGTTCGCGGATGCGGTCGTAGTCCTCCACCAACGCCTGCCAGCCGACCTTGCTGGCAGGCAGCGTGGCGGCCGCCATGCCCGCGACGATGGCCGGTTCGGAGCGCAGGTGCTCCGACGCCGGACGCAGCCGGCCCGCCGAGGCGTGCACCATCGACATCGAGTCCTCCACGGTGATCGACTGCGCGCCGCTGGCCTGCATGTCGAGTTCGGTGCGGCCGATCACCGGCAGGATGAAGGTCTCCTTGCCCACCAGCAGGTGCGAGCGGTTCAGCTTGGTGCCCAGGTGGACGCTGAGCTCCAACTGCTTCATCGCCGGAAACGAGCGCTCCGGGTCCGGCATCGCGACTGCGAAATTGCCACCCAGGCAGATCAGCGCCTTCGCCTGCCCCTCCACCATGGCCTGCATGGTCTTGACTGCATCATGCCCATGGCCGCGCGGCGGCTGGAAGCCGAACTCCGCTTCGAGCCCATCGAGGAACGCCTCCGAGGGCTTCTCGGTGATGCCCACCGTGCGGTTGCCTTGCACGTTCGAGTGGCCGCGCAGCGGGCAGATGCCGGCGCCCGGCTTGCCGAAGTTGCCGCGCATCAGCAGCAGGTCGGCGATCAGGCGCACGTTCCAGGTGCCGGTGTTGTGCTGGGTCAGCCCCATGCCGTAGGCAATGATGGTTGCATTGGACTTGGCGTAGGCCTCGGCCACCTGCTCCAGCTGGGCGCGCGTGAGGCCGCTCTCCTTCTCGATCTCGCGCCATTGCGTCCCGGCCAGATCGGCGACCAGCGCATCGAAGCCCCCGGTGTGCTCGGCGATGAAGTCGCGGTCCAGGACCTGACCCTGGCTGCTTTCCAGGTCAAGCAGTGCCTTCATGATGCCTTTGAGCGCCGCGGCGTCGCCGCCGGCCCGGACCTGGAAGTAGGTCGAGGCGATCGCCGTCGAGCTGAAGGTCGCCATCTCGATCATGTTCTGCGGATCGGCAAAGCGCTCCAGCGCCCGTTCCTTGAGCGGGTTGAATACGATGATCGGCACGCCCCGGCGCGCCGCCTCGTGCAGGGTACCCATCATGCGCGGATGGTTGGTACCCGGGTTGTGGCCCATCGAGATGATGAGCTCGGTCTTCTCGAAGTCGTCCAGCGACACCGTCCCCTTGCCGATGCCGATGGACTGCGGCAGCCCGACGCTAGTGGCCTCGTGGCACATGTTCGAGCAGTCAGGGAAGTTGTTGGTGCCGAACTCACGGGCGAAGAGCTGGAACAGGTAGGCCGCCTCGTTGGAGGCGCGTCCCGAGGTGTAGAACTCGGCCTGGTCGGGGGATTCGAGGCCGCGCAGCACCTGGCCGATGCGCTCGAACGCGGCGTCCCAGCTCACCGGGTAGAACTTGTCGTCCGCCGCGTTGTAGGCCATGGGATGCGTTAGCCGCCCGAAATCCTCCAGCACATAGTCACTGAGCTGCAGCAGTTCGGTGACGGTGTGCTGTGCGAAGAACTCGGGCGTGACCCGCTTGCTGGTGGCCTCCCAGGTCACCGCCTTGGCGCCGTTCTCGCAGAACTGGAAGGTCGAGCGGTGCTCCTTGTCCGGCCAGGCGCAGCCCGGACAGTCGAAGCCCGTGGGCTGGTTGGTGCGCATCAGCACGATGGGCGCCTCCAGCACCTCCATCTGCTGGTGCACGGCTTGTGCCGTTGCCTTCAGTGCCCCCCAGCCGCCAGCCGGGCTGTCGTAACGGCGAATGCCAGGAACTTCGCGTTTTGCCATGGGAATCTCCATTTCGCTTGATGTAGCTACTGTAGGGAGCCCCGGGCACCACGGAAGGATGCAGTTCAGGCCGCAAAAAAGAGCACAGTTGGATCCGCCATCCGGCAAAACGGCCTGGAGCGCGTGGGAGCGCTCCAGGCCGCGGCAGGAAAAGGGCCGACTGCGCCGCGTCAGCGGGCCTTGTTCACCGCCAGATTCCACAGGGCCACGAGCTGCTCATACTCGGCCGAGGCCTTTTCCTGGTCCAGCGGGAAGATCTTGATGGATTTCAGATCGGGCAACGAGGTCAGCTTCGACACGGCGATGTCGGTGCGCGTGGGCCGGCGGAAGTTCTTGACCAGCAAGGCCTCCTGCACCTCCTTGCTCAGAAGCCCGTTGTACAGGGTCTTGGCTGCGGCCATGTTCTTCGCGCCCTTGACGATGAACATGCCTTCGGGCGCGAGGTAGCTGCCCTCGCTCGGGTACACGAGCTTGATCTCCTTCTGGCCGCCGGCCACATACTCCTGCGCGGCGTACTCGAGGGTCAGGCCCACGGCGTACTCACCCGCCGCCGCCCCTTTGTAGGTAGTGCCGGAAGAAGAAGTCACCACGGCATTCGCGGCGATTTTCTCCAGCCCTTCCTTGCCGAACTGCTTGAGCAGGCCGTAGACCAGCATGTAGGCAGTGGCGCTCTTGCTCGGGTCGGTGATGGCGAACTTGCCCTTCCACTCGGGCTTCATCAGGTCGGACCAGGTCTTGGGCGCAGCCAGGCCCTTGAGCTGGCGCTCGTTGACCATCATCACCATCACATGCACATTGGTGCCCACCCACAGGTCGTTCGGCCCCCGGAACTCCGCCGGGACAGCCTCGACCCCAGGCGCCTTGTAGGGTTCCAGGAACTCCTTGTAGGCCCCCAGCGTGCCGAAGCCCCCACTCCACAGCACATCGCCACGCGGGTTCTTGGCCTCGGCCTGGATGCGCTTCATGAGCGATCCGGTGCCGCCCGTGACCTGTTGCACGTTCAGCGAGGACGATTGCTTCTTGACCACGCCGAGCGCGGTTTCGATGGTCTCCGTGTTGTTGGACGAGTACAGCACCACGGTCTGCGCGTGCGCGACGACAGCCACCAGGCCCACGGTGGCAAGCATGGATTGCAAAAGGGTCTTGATCTTCATGAAAGGCCTTTCGGTTGGGAACACTTATTTGCTGGAGAACAGATTGACGCGGAACACCTTGATGGCCACCACGATGGGCAGCAGGATCACGCTGACCAGCGCGGCGCCGTAGGCCGAGGCCAGGCCCAGGCGCCCGCCGTCCACCTGCCGGAAGATGGCGATGGGCATGGTCTCTAGCCCGCCCGTGTAGACCACCACCGAGGCCGACAACTCCGAGATGGTGGTCACCCACATGAGGATGGCGGCCGAGATCAGCGAAGCCTTCATCGCCGGCAGCACGACCTTGAAGAAGGTCATGAGCGGCGAGACGCCCAGGCTCACCGAGGCCTCCTCGATCGAATCCGGTATGTTGAACAGCGTGGACGAGGCATTGCGCACCGCGAATGGCAGGCGCCGCACGGTATAGGCCAGCACCATGATGCCCGAGGTGCCCGCGAGGATGAGCCAGCCGGTGTTGAAGGTCTGCACCAGCGCAATGCCCAGCACCGTGCCCGAGATGGTCAGCGGCAGCACCACGATGTAGTCCAGCGTCTGGGTGAGCACATTGCGTTTCTTGATGGTGAGGTAGCTCACCAGCACCGCGAAGACCACCCCCGCGAGCGTGGCCAACGAGGAGAACCAGAGCGAGTTGAGGATGGGCTCGGGCGCGCCATGCAGCGCACGCTGCAGGCTGTTCAGCGACCAGGAGCCCCAGCGCATCACTGGGCCGCTGGTCTCGGTGAACGCGGCAATGAACACCACGATCA
>JBLZYV010000023.1:0-52924 GCA_050282565.1 Comamonas sp. | reverse complement strand
TCACCGCCAGGATGTAGCGGCGCGGCACGCGGTCGGAGAGCTTGCCCAGCGCCAGCGTGCTGAAGATGGCCACGAGGCCGATCAGCCCGATGCCGCCGGCGCTGCTGCCGGCGTCGAAGCCGTGGTCCATCAGCATGGGCACGCCGTGCGTGCCCAGCAGGTTCATGCTGAAGCCGCAGGCGAACAGGCCGAGGAAGATCTGCCAGAAAGGCGTGGTGGCAATCGCCTGCATGAAGCGCAGGCTGGCCGGGGCCGCCGCGACGCCGCTCGAGGCCGCAGCCGCTGCCTGCGCCTGGCGGGCGGCGATCTGCTGCGGCAGCAGGTCGGCGTGCTCGGGCGCCTGGTCGCGCACCACCCAGCAGGCCATCGCCGCGACGATGACGGCGAACACTGCGGCAAAGCCCATCAGCGTGTGCTGCCAGCCAGAGTGGCCGATGGTGTAGGTGAACACCGGCGTCATCACCGCGATGCCAGCCATGGAGCCGGTTGACAGGCAGAACAGCGCCATGCCGCGCTGGCGCGTGAACCAGCGGCTGATCATCGGCGTGACCGCGACCGGGCTGGTGAAGGCCAGGCCCAGCGACAGCGCCACGCCGTAGGCCCAGAAGAAGCTCCACGGCGTGCGCGCGTAGATCGTCCAGATGCACGACAGCACCACCGCCACCGCGCCGAACAGCAGCACCGCGCGCGTGCCCCAGCGCGCCACCGCCCAGCCGGCCACCGGCATGCCCAGGCCATAGCACAGCATGCCGATGGCGACGATGGACGACAGCAGGCTGCGGCTGAAGCCCAGGTCCTGCGCCATAGGCAGCATGAACGGGCCTATGCCCATGCGCATGCCGACGGTGAGCAGGGTCAGCACCGTGGACGCCGCCACGATGACCCAGCCGAAATACAGGCCGTCCGCCGGCTGCGGCGCTTGCGGGGACGGTGAGGCGGAGGGGCCCGAGGGCGCGGCGATGGAGGTCATGGCGCAGGAGGCGGCTGGTGCTCTGAGGATGTGCGGATGATAGGCCCCGCGCGCGCGGGGCCATGTCCCGCCGGCGGCATCAGTCCGCCTTCACGCCGAGGGACTTGGCCAGCGGCATCCACTGTTTGCGCTCGGCATCGATGAACTGCCCCAGCTGCTGCGCCGAACCCGGCATGGGCACGGCGCCGATGTTGCGCAGCTTTTCCTGCACCTCGGGCTTGGCCAGCGCCTGGTTGATGGCCTGGTTCAGCGACTCGATGACTGCGGCCGGCGTGCCCGTGCGGGCCATCACGCCGAACCAGGCGCTGGCTTCCAGGCCCGGGTAGCCCAGTTCGGCCAGCGTGGGCACGTCGGGCAGCTGCGCGAAGCGCTGCGCATCGAGGATGGCCAGCGGCACGATGCGCCGGGCCTTGGCCTGCTGCATGCACGAGGGCAGGGCGTCGAACATCAGGTCCACGTTGCCGCCCATCATGCTGACGATGGCCGGCGCACTGCCGGCGAACGGCACATGGGTGACCTTGAAGCCCAGCTTGCTACTCGCATACTCGCCGGCCAGGTGGGTGATGTTGCCGCTGCTGGCCGAGCCCATGGTGAGCTTGCCGGGGTCCTTCTGCCCCAGCGCGACCAGCGCCTTCACGTCGGCCGCGCCCAGGTCCTTGCGGGTGACCAGCAGCAGCGGCGACTTGCCCATGCCGGCCACCGGCACGAAGTCCCTGGCCGGGTCATAGGCCATCTTGCTGTAGATGGCCTGGTTGATGACCATGGGCGCATTCGCACCGACGAAGAAGGTCGTGCCGTCGGCCGGCGCGTGCAGCACGGTCTCGGCGGCGATCATGCCGGCCGCGCCACCCTTGTTGTCGATCACCACCGGCGTGCCCAGCACGGCCGCGGCGTCGGTCATCACGATGCGGGTGATCTGGTCGGCCGCGCCGCCCGCGGGGTAGGGCACGACGATGCGCAGCGGCGGCTTGCCCTGGGCCTGGGCGAGAGGTGTGAAAGGCACAGCGGCCGCCACGGTGGCGGCCGCCAGGAAGTCGCGGCGTTGCATGCAGGTCTCCTGGTCGGTATCGGTGGTTCTGTGGGCCGCAGGTGCAGCGGCTTGGCCGGCCAGGATACGGAGGGGCTGATAGCGCGTCTAATACTATTTGCCCGGCGGCTGATTCCGGCCAGGTATCAACGGTGGATGAGATTTGTGTAGACATCGCTACGATATTGCAGTGATAGCGACAGGGTTATATGCTGCGGCCATGACCCCTGTTCCTGGTTCCTGGCTGGCCCTGGTCGTCAGCCTCCCTTCCACCGCGGCCACGGCGCGCATGCGGATCTGGCGCGCCGTCAAGGCGATGGGCTGTGCCGCGCTGCGCGACGGCGCCTACCTGCTGCCGGCGCAGGCCGAGCAGGCCGCGCAGCTGCAGCCCCTGGCCGACGAGGCCTTGCGCGAGGGCGGGCACGCCTGGCTGCTGCAGGTGCGGGCCGCAACGCCTGCTGAGCAGGCCGCCTTCCAGACCCTGTTCGACCGCACGGACGACTACACGCCCTGGCTGGCGGAGCTGGCCGAGGCGCGCAAGACGCTGTCCGGCCTGGCGGCGGTGGAGTTGGGCCGCCTGCAGCGCAGGCACGCACGGGCCTACGAGGCCATCCGCAAGCTCGACTTCTTTCCCGACGCCACCTCGCTGCGCGCCGAAGCCCAGTGGCGCGACTTCGCCGCCGCCGTCGATGCCCTGCAGTCGCCCGGCGAGCCGCAGGCCAGGGTCGGCCGCATTGCGCGGCGCGACCGCATGCAATACCAGGGCCGGCTCTGGGCCACGCGCCGGCACCTGTGGGTGGACCGCGTGGCCAGCGCCTGGCTCATCCAGCGCTTCATCGATCCGCACGCGCGCTTTGCGTGGCTGGACGCGCCGGCCGACTGCCCGGCGGATGCGCTGGGCTTCGATTTCGACGGCGCGGCCTTCTCGCATGTGGGCGAGCAGGTGACGTTCGAGGTGCTGCTGGCGAGCTTCGGCCTGGAGGGCGACCGCGGCCTGGCCCGGCTGGGCGCCATGGTGCATGCGCTGGACGTGGGCGGGACTCCCATGCCCGAGGCGGCCGGTTTCGAGGCCGTGCTGGCCGGTGCCCGCAAGCGCCTGCCGGACGACGATGCGTTGCTCGCCGACCTGGCCGGCGTGCTGGATTCGCTGCACGCGCATTTTTCTGGCGCGCGCAGGCCATGATGGGAGGGACGAACATGAACGATCCAGGCTACACGCTCTGGCAGCTTGTGCGCTACATGCTGGCGCTGGGCACCTGGGGCTTTGGCGGCCCGGTGGCGCTCGCGGGCTACATGTACCGTGACTTGGTGGAAAAGCGCCGCTGGATCACCGATGCGGACTACAAGGAAGGCCTGGCGCTGGCTCAGCTGATGCCGGGGCCGCTGGCCGCGCAGCTGGCCATCTACCTGGGCTATGTGCACTACCGCTTCATCGGCGCCAGCCTGGTGGGCGTGGCCTTCGTGCTGCCGTCTTTCCTGATGGTGGTGGCGCTCGGCGCCGCCTACACGGCCTACGGCGGCATTGGCTGGATGCAGTCGGTGTTCTACGGCGTGGGCGCCGCGGTGATCGGCATCATCGCCATGAGCGCCTGGAAGCTGACCAGCAAGAGCATCGGCAAGGACAAGCTGCTGTGGCCGATTTTTCTGGTCAGCGCGGCCGTCACAGTGATCACCAAATCGGAAGAGGTCTGGCTTTTCCTCGGGGCTGGCGTGCTGGTGTGGTTCTGGCGCGCGCCGCCCGCATGGCTCAGGCGCGGCGGCAACCTGAACGGCGTGGCAGCACCCGTGGCCGGCCTGTTCGCGCTGAACACCATTGACTGGGTGAAGCTCAAGCAGATCGGCCTGTACTTCGCCTATGCCGGCAGCTTTGTCTTCGGCAGCGGCCTGGCGATCGTGCCCTTCCTCTACGGCGGTGTGGTCAAGGAATACGGCTGGCTGACCGACCGGCAGTTCGTGGACGCGGTGGCCGTGGCGATGATCACGCCGGGGCCGGTGGTCATCACCACGGGCTTCATCGGCTTTCTCGTGTCCGGTTTCTGGGGCGCGGTGGTGGCGGCGCTGGCCACCTTCGTGCCCTGCTACCTGTTCACCGTGCTGCCCGCGCCGTACTTCAAGAAATACGGCAAGCGCCCGGATGTCGTCGCCTTCGTCGATGGCGTCACGGCGGCGGCCATCGGTTCGATTGCCGGCGCGGTGGTCGTCATCGGCCAGCGGTCCATTTCGGATTGGATCACCGCAATCTTGGCTATTGCGACCGCCGCCATCCTGTGGCGCTTCAAGAAGCTGCCCGAGCCGGTCATCGTGGCGGCGGCGGCCGTCATCGGGTTGCTCGTGCATCCGCTGGTGTAGGCGCAAAAAAAGCGCCGCGGATCGCGCAGCGCTTCGGGATGCGGGGGGCGAAGGATTACTTCTTCAGGCACTCGCTCATGAAGGACTTGCGCTCGTCGCCCTTCTTGCCGGTCGCGTCGGCGTTGCAGGCCTTCATGCGTTCCTGCTGGCGCTTCTTGCCGTCGGACAGGCAGGAGCTCATGAATTGTTTGCGCTCGTCGCCCTTCTTGCCGGTGGCCTCGGTGTTGCAGGTCTTCATCAGATTCTGCTGGGCAGACGGGGCCTTGTCGGCGGCAAACGACAGGCTGGTGGCGAAGGCCAGCGCGGTGACAGCAAGCAGTTTTTTCATGGTGATGCTATGGGTTGGCGCCGAAGACCAGCGCGAGCCGATTGAAGCATAGATTGCCCCCGATTTCCAGAGGATGCAATGCAAACGATGTGTGCGCTGGTGAAGCGGGATTCCTCACTTCAGCAGGCGCACCGAACCCGAGACGCTGACCGAGACCTCGGTCTTGCCGGGCTCGAGCGTGACGGGGGCCGGCGCGGACTTGCTGCTGATGCCGGCGTCCGCCGCCGCCGAGTACATGGCCACGCGCGGCATGGCGTTGTTGCTCTGCTGCAGCGCCACGTTGTCGTAGCTGAAGCGCGCAAAGCCCATGGCCGCGGCGGTCACCTTGGCCTTGGCCTCGAACTCCTGCACGGCGGTGGCGATCAGCTGGTCCTGCGCCTTCTTGCGCGCGGCGGTGGACAGCGTGAAGCCCGAGCCCGACAGGCGCGCCTTGTCCATCAGGTCGGACATGGCCTGCGCGACCTGCGCGGTGTCGGTGGATTCGATGCGCATCGTGAAGTGCGTGCGCCAGTTGGTGATCTTGCCGTTCTTGTCGTAGCTGGGGCTGGTGAACAGGCTGTCCGTGCTCACCTGCAGCTGCGGGTATTTCTTGGCCACGGCGGTCAGCTCGGCCAGCGCGGCGCGGCCGGTCTGCTGGGCCTGGGCCTGGTCGCGCGATTCCTTCTCGACGCTGAAGGTGGCCCAGGCGGTGTCCTCGGGCACGCGCTGCGATGCGGCGGCCTCCAGGTTCAGCGTGGGGCCGTCCTTGCTGCGCGCGGCCTCATTGGCGTTCTGCGCCAGCGCGGTGGCGGACAGCGCCAGCGCGGCGAAGCCGGTCAGGGCGGTGCGGGAAAGGCGAAAGGGCAGGCGGGCCAGGGTCATGGAGTCTCTCCGGATCAATCAAGCCCGCATGGTAGCCGTTCTCAATCGATCTCGATGTGGGCCGCCTTCACCAGGGCCTCCATGCGTTGCTTTTCGTTGCGCATGAAGCCTGCGGTTTCCGCCGGCGGGCTGACGCGGATCTCGTAGCCCTGCGCCTGCAGCGCGCTGCGCACCTCGGGCATGGCAATGCCCTGCTGGAAGCCCTGGTACAGCCGCTGCAGCTCGGCGGCGGGCAGGCCCGCCGGCGCCACGGCGGCGATCCAGCCGTCGAGCAGGTACTGCGGCAGGCCCTGCTCGGCGATGGTGGGCACCTCGGGCAGGGCCGGCGCGCGCTGGCCGCTGGTGACGCCCAGCGCGCGCAGCGCACCGGCCTTGATGTGGGCCTGCGCGGGCGCGACGGCCACCACGCCGAGCTGCACCTGGCCGCTGAGCAGGTCGTTCATCAGCTGGCCCATGCCGCGGTAGGGGATGTGGCGGATCTGCAGGCCGGCCTGCTCGACGAACATGGCCGCGCCCAGGTGCAGGATGGTGCCGTTGCCGGACGAGCCGTAGTTCAGCTCGCCGGGGTGCGCCCTGGCATAGGCGACCAGCTCCTGCACTGTGCGCGCCGGCACCTTGGGATGTGCGACCAGCACGAAGGGCGTGGTGCCGATCACGGTGATGGGCGTGATGTCCTTGAGCGCGTCGAACGGGATGTTCTTGTACAGGCTGGGGTTGACCACGTGGTTGTTGCTGACGATGGCGATGGTGGAGCCGTCGCGGGGCGCGCGCACCAGCTGGGCCGTGCCGGTGATGCCGCCGGCGCCGGGCAGGTTCTCGATCACCAGCGGCTGGCCTAGCGCCTTGCCCAGGCTGCTGCTGATGGCGCGGATGGCGCCATCGGCGCCCGAGCCGGCCGACAGCGGCAGGATCACGCGCAGCGGCTTGTCGTGCGCCGGCGCCTGGGCGAATGCCAATCCAGGCGGCAGCGCGCCCAGCGCCAGCGCGGAGCCCAGCAGGCGGCGGCGCGTGAGGGTGGTCGGATCGATGGGCATGGTTTTGTCTCCTTTTTGGCTTGCAGCGCTTATGGGGTAAGCGCTAGAAGCTATTGATTTGTGAGTAATGCGAGCTTCAGCCGGCCACGGCCTGCTGCTCGCGCAACTGCGCGATCTCGTCCGCGCCATAGCCCAGCGTGGCCAGCAGCGTTTCGGTGTGCTCGCCCAGGCGCGGCGGGTGCTGGCGCACGCCCAGGCGCTGGCCGTCCATGCGCAGCGGCAGCAGCGTGGTGCGGGCGGATGCGCCGGCGCGCTCGCCATCGGTGAGGGTGATGTCGGCCAGGCCGCCGGTGGCGTTCAGGTGCGGGTCGTCGAAGAGCTGCTCGGGCTTGTGGATCGGCGCGTAGGGCAGGCCGTTGTCCTCGAAGATCTTCGCCACTTTCTTGCTGCTGTAGTGCAGCAGGCGCTCGCGCAGCAGCGGCAGCAGCCGGGGGCGGGCGCGCACGCGGTCGTTGTTGGTGGCGAAGCCCGGGTCGTACTGCAGATCGGCCCAGCCGAAGGCCAGGCACAGCGTGTTCCACTGCGCGTCGCTGACGGCGGCGAGGAACATCTGCTCGCCGTCCTTGAGCGTGAACACGTCGTACACCGCCCACGACGAGATGCGCTCGGGCATGGGTGCGGCGGCCTGGCCGGTCACGGCGTACTGCATCATGTGCTGGCCGACGAGGAAGACGTTGTTCTCGAACAGCGCCGAGTCCACCTCCTGCCCGCGCCCGGTGGCGGCGCGCTGCATCAGCGCGGCCATGGCGCCGATGGCGCCGAACATGCCGCCCATGATGTCGTTGACGCTGGTGCCCGCGCGCAGCGGGTCGCCCGGCCGCCCGGTCATGTAGGCCAGGCCGCCCATCATCTGCACCACTTCGTCGAGCGCCGTGCGGTGCTCATACGGGCCGGGCAGGAAGCCGGTGTGGTTCACATAGATCAGGCGCTCGTTGAGCTGCGACAGCGCCTCGTAGCCCAGGCCGTATTTCTTCATCACGCCGGGCTTGAAGTTCTGCGCCACCACGTCGGCGCTGCTGGCCAGGCGGATCGCGACCTCGAGCCCGCGCGGGTGCCGCAGGTCGAGCGCGATGCTTTTCTTGTTGCGGTTGAACATGGGGAAGAAGCCCGCGCCCGCGCCCAGCAGGTGGCGGGTACGGTCGCCGTCGACCGGCTCGACCTTGATGACTTCGGCGCCCAGGTCGGCCAGCACCATGCCGCAGGTCGGGCCCATGACCATGTGGGTGAACTCGACGACGCGGATGCCGGCCAGCGGCAGCGGGGGGGAAGAGGATTCGGCAGTGCTCATGGGGTGTTCAGATCAAAGGAGATGGGTGATGGTTCAGGCGCAGGCGGCGGTGGCTGGGGTCTGGATGGGCCCGGCCTTCCACAGCGCGCCGTTCAGCGCCTCGCCGGGCAGCCAGCCCTGCAGGCGCTGGCGCAGCCGCAGCAGCGCGGGGATGTCGATGGCGGTGGCGGCGCCCATGCGCTCCAGCATATAGGCCAGGTCCTCGGTGGCCACGTTGCCGCTGGCGCCGGGCGCGTGCGGGCAGCCGCCCATGCCGCCCAGGCAGGCGTCGAAGCCGCGCACGCCGGCCTGCCAGGCCGCGTAGGCATTGGCCAGGCCCATGCCGCGCGTGTCGTGGAAGTGCGCGTAGCACAGCCGCTCGCCCACCAGGCGCAGCGCCTGCTCGAACAAACGGCTGACGCCGGCCGGATCGGCATGGCCCACGGTGTCGGCCAGGCTCACGCGGTCGGCGCCGGCGTCGAGCAGGGCTTGCAGCAGGCGCAGCACCTCGGCCGGCGCCACCGCGCCCTGCAAGGTGCAGCCGAAGGCCGTGCCCACGCCACCCTCGATCAGCGTGCGGCTGCCGGCGGCGTCGCGCGCGGCACGCATCCGCGCCACCTCGGCCACCACCTCATCGGGCGTCTTGCGCAGGTTGGCCAGGCTGTGGGCATGGCTGGCCGACAGCGGCACGACCATGGCGTGGGCCCCGGCGGCCAGCGCGCGCTCGGCGCCCTTGAGGTTGGGCACCAGCACCGAAGCCACCAGGCCCGGCAGGCGCAGCGCGTGGGCCAGCACCTGCTCGGTGTCGGCCAGCTGGGGCAGCAGGCGGGCCGGCACCATCGAGCCGACCTCGATCTCGCGCATGCCGGCGGCGTAGGCGGCGTCGATCCAGGCGCACTTGGCCTCGGTGCCCAGCGTGGCGGCAATGCTCTGCAGGCCGTCGCGCAGGCCGACCTCGCGGACGGTGGCGTGGATTGCGGCGGGCGGTTGGTGGGGATTCATGGGGGCTCCGTGGTGCGATGGCTAGATTTTAGAATTTTCATTACGTCATCGATAATCAATCTGGGAAGCTATATCGTTCCAGATTGGAAATTCTTGCGATGCATGACCTGAGCCTGTTGAACCTGCGACTGTTCGCCGAGGTGTGCGAGCAGCGCAGCATTGCGCGGGTGGCGCAGTCCGAGGCGCTGGTGGCCTCGGCCATCAGCAAGCGCCTGGGGCAGCTGGAGCACCAGATGGGCGCGCCGCTGTTCGTGCGCGAGCGCCGCGGTCTGCGTCCCACCGCCGCTGGCGAGACCCTGCTGGAGCACGCCCGCACCATGCTGGCCGCGGCCCAGCGCATGCAGCAGGAGATGGCGGCCTATTCCAAGGGCGTGCAGGGCCAGGTGCGGGTGCTGGTGACGGCCTCGGTGATGGCCGAGTCGCTGGCCGAGGACGTGGCGCGCTTCCTGCAACTGCCGGCGCACGCCAACATCCGCGTAACGCTGGAGGAGTGCGTGAGCCCCGATGTGGTGCGCGGCGTGCGCGAGGGCCGCGCGGCCATGGGCATCTGCTGGGACGCGGCCGACCTCTCGGGCCTGCAGACCCGGCCCTACCGCAGCGACCACCTGGCAGTGGCCGCGCATGCCAGCCACCCGGTGGCGCAACTGCACGAGGTGCACTTCGCCGACGTGCTGGAGTACGAGCACGTGAGCATGCCCGCGCTCAGCGCCGTGCAGATTTTGCTGACCCGCGCCGCGGCGCAGGAGGGCAAGAGCCTGCGTCACCGCGTGCACGTCAGCAACTTCGACGCCGCGCTGCGCGTGGTGCAGGCCAACCTGGCGATCAGCGTGGTGCCGCGCGAGGTGGCCGGCGCGTTCGCCGCGCAGGGTGAGGTGCGCGTGGTGCCGCTGGCCGACGCCTGGGCGCGGCGCCGCTTTGCGATCAGCTACCGCGACGGGGCGCTGCTGCCGCTGGCGGCCCAGGCGCTGCTGGCGCACCTGTCGGGGCCGTATGCGCAGGATTGAGATGCTATTGATTTGAGAGCTTTTGGCGCTTGATTGGCGGTTATCTTCAATAAAAACATATTGAATATCGTTATCCAGAAAGCGCGAATAGCTCTTAAAACAGTAGCGGCAGGATGCCTCCAACCGGCGCCGTGATTTACTGTTTTTTTGCACAGCGGGCGATCAAGGGCAACATGCTTTGCATAGCATCCGTCAATCGACAGCCCGGCCGAGGGAGCTTTGCCGCAGCGCCGGCCGCATTGCGGCTACAGTGGCAGCAACCGGGCTCGCCGGACGCCAAGTGGATCGACCATGAACGAATCGAATAACAATCCTTCCCCGCCATCTCCTGCCACTTCCGGCCCGCTGGCCCCCGGCGCCGTTTCGCGCCGCCGCCGCTGGCTGGGCTCGCTGGTGGCCGTGGCCGTGGTGGCCGCGCTCGCCGGCGGTGCCTGGTACCTGGTGCAGCGCGGCAAGGCGCCCGCCGGCGGCGCGGGCCGGCCGGCCGGCATGGCCGGGCCGGGCGGGCCTGGCGGCCCTGGCGCCATGCGCGGCGGCATGCAGGTCACCGTCGGCCAGGCGCTGGTGCGGCGCCAGACGCTGCCGCTCACGCTGAACGCCATGGGCACCGTGGTGCCGGTCACCACGGTGACGCTGACCTCGCAGGTCTCGGGCGTGCTCAGCGAGGTGCTGTTCACCGAAGGCCAGATGGTCAAGAAGGGCCAGAAGCTGGCGCAGATCGACCCGCGGCCCTTCGAGCAGGCGCTGATGCAGGCGCGCGGCACGCTGGCGCGCGACCAGGCCCAGCTCGACGCGGCGCGGGTCACGCTCAAGCGCTACCAGGTGCTGTGGTCGCAGGACTCCATCGCCCGCCAGGACCTGGACACCCAGGCCGCGCTGGCCAAGCAGCTCGAAGGCACGGTGCTGAGCGACCAGGCGCAGGTCAAGAGCGCCGAGCTGAACCTGGGCTACACGCGCATCAGCGCGCCGGTGGATGGGCGCATCGGCCTGCGCACCATCGACCCCGGCAACTACGTCTCCACCGGCGGCACCACGGGCATCGCGGTCATCACCCAGGTGGTGCCGATCAACGTGAGCTTCACCGTGCCGCAGGACCAGATCCCGGCCGTGCTGGAGGCGCAGAAGGCCGAGAGCGCCGGCGGCGGCCTGAAGGTGCAGGCGCTGGACCGCGCCGGCCTCAAGACCCTGGCCACCGGCGCCTTCAGCACGCTGGACAACCAGGTGGACACGACCACCGGCACCGTCAAGGCCAAGGCGCGCTTCGGCAATGCCGACGGTGCGCTGTTCCCCAACCAGTTCGTCAACGTGCGGCTCACGCTCAAGGACGAAAGCGCGCTGGTGGTGCCGGTCACCGCGATCCGCACCGGCGGCAACGGCGACTATGTCTACGTCATCAACGAGGACCGCACGGTGACGCAGCGCACCGTGATCCGCGGCCTGTCCACGGTGGAGTGGGTGACGATCGCCAGCGGCCTGAAGGAAGGCGAGCGCGTGGTGACCGAGGGCGCCGACCGCCTCAAGGACGGCGCCAGCGTGCAGTTGCAGGGCGAGACGCCGACCATGGGCGCCGCGCCCGGCGCGGGTGGCCGTGGCGGCCACGGCGGCAGGGGCCGCCGCGGGCAGGGCGGCGATGGCGCTGCGCCGGCTGCCGGGGCTGCTCCGGCCGCAACACCTGCCACGCCAGCCGCACCTGCCGCACCCGCTGCGCCCGCCGCCGCCGGCGCGGCGCAGTGATGCGGGGTTGACGCCATGAGTCCGTCCCGTCCGTTCATCGAGCGGCCCGTCGCCACCGCGCTGCTGATGCTGGCCATCGTGCTGGCCGGCCTGGTGGGTTTCCGGCTGCTGCCGCTGTCGGCGCTGCCCGAGGTCGACTACCCGACCATCCAGGTGCAGACCCTGTACCCCGGCGCCAGCCCCGAGGTGATGAGCCGCACCGTCAGCGCGCCGCTGGAGCGCCAGTTCGGCCAGATGGCCGGGCTCGACCGCATGGCCTCGACCAGCGCCTCGGGCGTGTCCATCGTCACGCTGCAGTTCCAGCTCGGCCTGTCGCTGGACGTGGCCGAGCAGGAGGTGCAGGCCGCCATCAACGCCAGCAGCGCGCTGCTGCCCACCGACCTGCCGGCGCCGCCGGTCTACGCCAAGGTCAACCCGGCGGATGCGCCGGTGCTCACGCTCGCGGTCAGCTCCAAGGAGATGCCGCTGACCGAGGTGCAGAACATCGTCAACACCCGGCTGGCGCAGAAGATGAGCCAGGTCGGCGGCGTGGGCCTGGTCACGCTCGACGGCGGCCAGAAGCCCGCCATGCGCATCCAGGCCAACACGCAGGCCCTGGCGGCCAACGGCATCAGCCTGGGCACGCTGCGCACCGCGATCAGCGCGGCCAACGCCAACAGCGCCAAGGGCAGCTTCGACGGGCCCAAGCGTGCGTACTCCATCAACTCCAACGACCAGCTGCTGACGGTGGACGACTACCTGAACCTGATCGTGGCCTGGCGCAACGGCGCGCCCGTCAAGCTCTCGAACGTGGCCCGCGTGGTGGCCAGCGCCGAGAACAACCGCCTGGGCGCCTGGGCGAACGAGACGCCGGCGATCATCATCAACGTGCACCGCCAGCCCGGCGCCAACGTGATCGCCACGGTGGATGCGATCAAGGCGCGGCTGCCCGAGCTGCAGGCCTCGCTGCCGGCGTCCATCAGCGTGCAGGTGCTGACCGACCGCACCAGCGGCATCCGCGCCTCGGTCGAGCACGTGGGCATGGAGCTGGCGCTGGCCGTGGCGATGGTGGTGCTGGTGATCTTCTTCTTCCTGCACAGCCTGCGCGCCACGGTGATCGCCAGCCTGGCCGTGCCGATCTCGCTGATCGGCACCGTGGGCGCCATGTACCTGCTGGGCTACAGCCTGAACAACCTGAGCCTGATGGCGCTGACCATCGCCACCGGCTTCGTGGTGGACGACGCCATCGTGATGATCGAGAACATCGCCCGCTACATCGAGGAGGGCGAGACCCCGTTCGCCGCCGCCATCAAGGGCGCCACGCAGATCGGCTTCACCATCATCTCGCTGACGATCTCGCTGATCGCGGTGCTGATCCCGCTGCTGTTCATGGGCGACGTGGTGGGGCGGCTGTTCCGCGAGTTCGCGGTCACGCTGGCTATCACCATCCTGATCTCGGCCGTGGTCTCGCTCACGCTGGTGCCGATGATGTCGGCGCGCTGGCTCAAGCACGAGCCCAGCGCGCAGGAGGCGCGCGGCTGGGCCGGCGCGGTGCAGCGCGGCTTCGAGCGCGTCATCCACCGCTACGACGGCAGCCTGCAATGGGTGCTGCGCCACCAGGGCCTGACGCTGCTCGTGGCGCTGGCCACGCTGGTGCTGACGGGGCTGCTGTACCTGGCCATCCCCAAGGGCCTGTTCCCCACGCAGGACACGGGCCAGCTGCAGGCGCAGATCGAGGCCGCGCAGGAAGTCTCGTTCGCCCGCATGAGCGTGCTGCAGCAGCAGGCGGCGCAGGCCATCCTGCAGGACAAGGACGTGGAGTCGCTCAGTTCGGTGGTGGGCGTGGACGCGGCCAACAACACCATGCTGAACATGGGCAGCATGCGCATCAACCTCAGGCGCCCGCATGACCCGCAGGACGAGGTGATGCAGCGCCTGCGCGAGCAGGTGGGCCAGGTGGCGGGCGTGACCCTCTACCTGCAGCCGGTGCAGGACCTGACCATCGATTCCGAATCCGGCCCCACCGAGTACCGGCTCTCGCTGGGCGGCGTGAACACCGCCGAGGTCAACGGCTGGGCGCGCAAGCTGGCCGACAAGCTGCAGGAGGTGCCCGAGGTGCGCCACGCCACCACCGACGCCGGCCGCCAGGGCCTGTCGGCCTACGTGGACGTGAACCGCGACACCGCCTCGCGCCTGGGCGTGACGGCCAGCAGCATCGACGACACGCTCTACAGCGCCTTCGGCCAGCGCATCGTCTCCACCATCTTCACCGAGACCAACCAGTACCGCGTGATCCTGGAGGCGCAGCAGGAGCTGCTGTCCAGCGTGCAGACGCTGGGCGACCTGCCTGTTGCCAGTTCCTCGAGCACCGCCGGCTCCACGGCCACGCCGCTGTCGGCGCTGGCCACGGTACGCGAGCAGATGGCGCCACTGCAGATCACCCGCGTGGCGCAGTACCCGGCGGCCACGCTGGGCTTCGACACCGCGCCCGGCGTCTCGCTGGGCCGGGCGGTGGACGCGATCAAGCAGGCGGCGCAGGAGATCGACATGCCCCGGTCGCTGACCATGGAGTTCCTCGGCGCGGCCGGCGCCTACCAGAAGTCGCTCTCCAGCCAGCTGCTGCTCATCCTGGCGGCGCTGGTCTGCGTCTACATCGTGCTGGGCGTGCTGTACGAGAGCTATATCCACCCGCTGACCATCCTGTCGACGCTGCCGTCGGCGGGCGTGGGCGCGCTGCTGGCGCTGATGGTCAGCGGCAACGACCTGGGGGTGATAGGCATCATCGGCATCATCCTCTTGATCGGCATCGTCAAGAAGAACGCGATCATGATGATCGACTTCGCCATCGACGCCGAGCGGCACCAGGGCATGGCGCCGCAGCCCGCCATCCACCAGGCGGCGCTGCTGCGCTTCCGTCCCATCCTGATGACCACGCTGGCCGCGCTGTTCGCCGCGCTGCCGCTGATGTTCGGCTGGGGCGAGGGCGCCGAGCTGCGCCGCCCGCTGGGCCTGGCCATCTTCGGCGGCCTGCTGCTGAGCCAGCTGCTCACGCTCTACACCACGCCGGTGATCTACCTGATGTTCGACCGCATGGGCCGGCGCCTGCGCCGTGACCGCGGCGCGGCCGGCACCGGCGCGGAGGCGGGCGCATGAACCTCTCGCGCCCCTTCGTCGAGCGGCCGGTGGCCACGGTGCTGCTGACCCTGGGCATCGCGCTGGCGGGCATCATGGCCTTCTTCGTGCTGCCGGTGGCGCCGCTGCCGCAGGTGGACTACCCGGTGATCTCGGTGCAGGCCAGCCTCTCGGGCGCGAGCCCGCAGAACATGGCCTCCAGCGTGGCCACGCCGCTGGAGCGGCACCTGGGGGTGATCGCCGGCGTCAACGAGATGACGTCGAACAGCTCCACCGGCTCGGCGCGGGTCACGCTGCAGTTCGACCTGAACCGCGACATCAACGGCGCCGCGCGCGAGGTGCAGGCGGCGATCAACGCCTCGCTCACCGACCTGCCGGGCAACCTGCGCACCAACCCCACCTACCGCAAGATCAACCCGTCGGACTCGCCCGTCATCATCCTCGCGCTGACCTCGCCCACGCGCTCGCCGGGCGAGATCTACGACGAGGTCTCGAACGTGGTGAGCCAGCGCATCTCGCAGGTGGATGGCGTGGGCGACGTGGAGATCGGCGGCGGTTCGCTGCCCGCGGTGCGGGTCGAGCTGCTGCCCCAGGCGCTCAGCCACTACGGCGTGGCCACCGAGGATGTGCGCGCCGCGATCCAGGCCGCCAACGCCAACCGGCCCAAGGGCGCGATCGAGAACCAGGGCAACCGGCTGCAGATCTACACACCCGCGCCCGAGCGCCGCGCCGACTGGTACAACGGCCTGGTCGTGGCCTGGCGCAACAACGCCGCCGTGCGCCTGGGCGACGTGGCCCGGGTGATCGACGGCGCGGCCGACGTGCACACCATGGGCCTGTTCAACGGCCAGCCCGCCATCCTGGTGCTCATCACCCGGCAGCCGGGCGCGAACATCATCAAGACCGTGGACAACGTGCGCGCGCTGCTGCCCGAGCTGCAGGCACAGCTCCCCAAGGACGTGAAGGTCTCCGTCGCGTCCGACAGCACCAACTCCATCCGCTCGTCGCTGCACGAGATCGAGACCACGCTGATGATCTCGGTCGTGCTGGTGGTGCTGGTGGTGGGCGCCTTCATCCGCAAGGCTCGGGCCACGGTGATACCGGCCGTGGCCACGGTGGTGTCGCTGCTGGGCACCTTCGGCGTGATGTACCTGCTGGGCTTCTCGCTCAACAACCTGAGCCTGATGGCGCTCACCGTGGCCACCGGCTTCGTGGTGGACGACGCCATCGTGGTGCTGGAGAACACCAGCCGCCACATCGAGCAGGGCATGGACAAGATGGCCGCCGCGCTGCTGGGCGCGCGCGAGGTGGGCTTCACCGTGCTGTCGATCAGCCTGTCGCTGGTGGCGGTGTTCATCCCGCTGCTGTTCATGGACGGGCAGGTGGGCCGGCTGTTCAAGGAGTTCGCCGTCACGCTGTCGGTGGCGGTGCTGATCTCGCTGGTCATCTCGCTGACCACCACGCCGATGATGTGCGCCTGGTTCCTGCGCAGCGAGGATGCGCGCGAGACCGCGCCCCAGGGCCGGCTGGCGCGCGCGCTCGAAGGCAGCTTCGCCTGGACGCTCAAGGTCTACGAGGCCAGCCTTGACTGGGCGCTGCACAGCAAGGCCGTGGTGATGGCCGTGCTGCTGGCCGTGGTGGCGATGAACGTCTACCTCTTCGTGCACATCCCCAAGGGCTTCTTTCCGCAGCAGGACAACGGCCAGCTCATCGTCGGCATGCGCGCGGACCAGAGCATCTCGTCCACCGCCATGTCCGGCAAGCTGAAGGAGGCGCTGGCCATCGTGCAGAACGACCCGGCGGTGGACACGGTGGTCGGCTTCTCGGGCGGCAGCCGCTCGGGCGGGGGCTTTGCCTTCATCAACCTCAAGCCGGT
The DNA here is from genome assembly GCA_050282565.1 of Comamonas sp. Lineage (GTDB taxonomy): Bacteria > Pseudomonadota > Gammaproteobacteria > Burkholderiales > Burkholderiaceae_C > Comamonas. The sequence continues at coordinate 36,361 of JBLZYV010000023.1, read as the reverse complement.
GGGCCAGCGCACGGCCGGCACGCTGGAGGTGGTGGCGCGCCTGCGGCCCCAGCTGGCGCAGATCACCGGCCTGCGCGTGTTCCTCAACCCGGTGCAGGACCTGCGCATGGGCGGGCGCTCGTCCAACTCCACCTACCAGTACACGCTCAAGAGCGACAACACCACCGACCTGAAGAAATGGGCGACCACGCTCGCCGAGCGACTGAAGACCGAGCCGCTGCTGCAGGATGTGGACACCGACCAGCAGGAGAACGGCGTGGAAACCTACGTCGAGGTCGACAAGCAGGCCGCCGCGCGGCTGGGCGTGTCGTCCGCCGCGATCGACAACGCGCTGTACAACGCCTTCGGCCAGCGCTCGGTGGCCACCATCTACAGCGACCTGAACCAGTATTCCGTCATCATGGAATGGGCGCCTGAATACACGCGCGGGCCGCCGGCGCTGGCCGACATCTTCGTGCCCGCCAACCTGGCCGGCACCGTGGGCACGGCCGCCAACCCGGGGCAGAAGAACTCGTCCACCGGCCAGGTCATCAGCACTGCGGCCAGCACCATGGTGCCGCTGTCGGCCTTCGCCACCGTCAGGGAAAGGGCCGCGGCCACGTCGGTCAACCACCAGGGCGGCGAGCTGGCGACCACGATCTCGTTCAACCTCGACGAAGGCGTGTCGCTGGGCGATGCGCGCGAGGTCATCGCCCGGGCCGAGGCCGACATCGCCATGCCCATCAACGTGCGCGGCAGCTTCCAGGGCACGGCGCTGAGCTTCCAGCAGTCGCAGAACCAGCAGTTCTACCTGATCCTCGCGGCCATCGTGGTGATCTACATCGTGCTCGGCATCCTGTACGAGAGCCTGGTGCACCCCATCACCGTGCTGACCACGCTGCCCTCGGCCGGCGTGGGCGCGGTGCTGGCGCTGCTGCTGTTCAACATGCAGTTCACCGTGATCGCGCTGATCGGCGTGTTCCTCCTGATCGGCATCGTCAAGAAGAACGCCATCCTCATTATCGACTTCGCGCTCGAGGCCGAGCGCGCGCGCGGCCTCACGGCCACCGAGGCGGTGCGCGAGGCCTGCGTGCTGCGCTTCCGACCCATCCTGATGACCACGCTGGCCGCCGCCTTGGGCGCGCTGCCGCTGGCCATAGGCTTCGGCCAGGGCTCGGAGCTGCGCCAGCCGCTGGGCGTGGCCATCATCGGCGGCCTGCTGGCCAGCCAGGTGCTGACGCTGCTGACCACGCCGGTGGTCTATGTGCTGCTGGACAAGCTGCGCCGCCGCTCGCCCAACGAGCGTCTGCTGAGCCGCGCCGGCGAGGGATTGACGACATGAAGAAAAACAACCATCTGACATCGATGCGCGCACGGTGCTCCGTACTATGTGCTGCGCTGGCCTGCGCCGGGCTGCTGGCCGCCTGCTCGGTGGCGCCGCCGTACCAGGCGCCGGCCGTCGAGGTGCCCGCCAGCTTCAAGGAGGCGGGCGCTTCGTGGAACGCGGCCCGGCCCGCCGATGCCATCGACCGCGGCGCCTGGTGGGAGATCTTCGGCGACGCCACGCTCGACGGCCTGGCGCAGCAGGTGCAGATCTCGAACCAGAACATCGCCGCCGCCGTGGCGGCAGTCGACCAGGCCCGGGCGCTGGTGCGCGTGCAGGCGGGCGGCCGGCTGCCCTCGCTGGGCCTGTCGGTGGGCGCGAGCCGCGAGGGCGGTGGCGACACGGCCCGCGGCACCAGCACCTCGCTGGGCCTGAACGCCGCCTGGGACGCCGACCTGTGGGGCCGGCTGCGCGAGGGCGTGAACAGCGCCACGCGCAGCGCCCAGGCCAGCGAGGCCGACCTGGCCGCGGCGCGCCTGTCGGCGGTGGGCACGCTGGTGCAGAACTACTTCCGGCTGCGCGAGGCCGATGCCGAGCTGGGCGTGCTGGCCGCGACGGTGGAGGCCTACCAGCGCAGCCTGCAGATCACGCAGAACCGCTACGACTCGGGCATCGCCGCCAAGACCGACGTGCTGCAGGCCCAGACCCAGCTGGCCAGCACCCGGGCCAGCCTGGAGGCCATGCGCCAGACGCGCCGCACCTACGAGCACGCGCTCGCCATGCTCACCGGCCAGCCGCCCGCCGGCTTTGCGCTGGCGGCCACGCCGTGGGCGGTGACGGTGCCCGAGGTGCCGGCGGTGCTGCCGTCCACGCTGCTCGAGCGCCGGCCCGACATCGCCGGCGCCGAGCGCGCCGTGGCGGCCGCCAATGCGCAGATCGGCGTGGCGCGCGCCGCCTACTACCCCAGCCTGTCGCTGAGCGGCTCGCTGGGCCAATCGGGCAGCAACCTGGGCGATCTGCTCAGCGCCTCGGGCCTGCTGTGGTCGCTGGGCGCCTCGGTGGCGCAGACGCTGTTCAATGGCGGCGCCACCACGGCGCAGGTGGATGCAGCGCGGGCCGCGCATGCGCAGAAGACGGCCGTCTACCGCCAGACCGTGCTGGCCGCGTTCCAGGCCGTGGAGGACGCGCTGGGCCAGGTGCAGGCGCTGGGCGCCCAGCAGCCGCAGCTGCAGCAGGCGCTGGAGGCAGCCGACAAGGTCGAGCAGCAGATGCTCAACCGCTACAAGGAAGGCATCGTGCAGTACACCGACGTGGTCACCGCCCAGGTCACCGCGCTCAATGCCCGGCGCTCGCTGCTGCAGCTGCAGATGAACCAGCAGATCGCCGCGGCCAACCTGGTGCAGCAGATCGGCGGCGGCTGGCACATGCCCTGGCTGGAGCAAAAATAGGAGCGCAGCGTGCCCGCTGCTCCTTTCAGGGTCACTGATCGGCCTTGAAGCCAGACTTCTCGATGATGGGCTTCCAGTAGGCCCTTTGCGACTCAACCAGTTGCGATGCCTCCTTGCCAGGGAGGCCGGTCATCAGGACACCAATATTCGCCATCCGTTTCTGCACGTCGGCCTCTTTGGCCGCAGCCATCAGTGCCGCTTCGAGCTGCGCCACCTTGGCCGCTGGCGTACCCGCAGGAACGAACGCGATGTACCACGCGGACGCATTGTCAAACGCGGAGATTCCTTGTTCCTTGAAGGTCGGGACATCGGGCAGTATGGCGGACCGCTTCGTGCCGGTGACGCCGATGAAGCGCGTTTTGCCGTTCCTGGTCATCTCGAACGCCGTCGCGGCAGCGTCCATGCCCAATGGCAGGTTGCCACCGACCACATCGGCAATGATGGCCGCGCCCCCCCGGTAGGGCACCGGAAAGTACTTCTGCTTCAGCGCCTGACCCATTTCAGCAATGCCGAAATGCATGGAGCCGCCCATTCCGACCAGGCCAATGCCCTGGGACGCCGGCTTGTCCTTCGCCCAGTCCAGGTACTGCGGCACGTTCTGGTAAGGGCTGTCCGAGCGCGTGAAGGCAGCCAGCGGTATGTCGGCCAGGTGGGCCACCGCGGTGAAGTCGGTTTCGGCGTTGTAGGGAAGCTGCCGGTAGGTCCATGGGTACATGACAAACGGTGGAGCCGACGAGATCAGGATCGTCTTGCCATCCTTGGGGGCGCGCCTGACGCTGTCGGTCGCCACGATGCCTCCTGCGCCGGTTCGGTTCTCGACCACGACGGGCTCATTCAGGGATACGCGCAGCTTGTCAGCCAGCGCACGCGCCATGATGTCGTTGGCGCCTCCTGCCGCGAATGCGACCACCAGCCGCGTGGGCGCATCGCCGCCCTGTGCGTTGGCCAGCACTGGCAATACTGCAGCCATGCTGGCCAAGAGCATGCGGGTGCATAGGCGGGTTGTGAATGCCATGTTCATCTCCTTGGATACGGTTCTCGAGTTCAGTTGGTGATGGCCTGTTTCAGGCTTGCGTCGGCATCCAGCGGAAAGATCGGGCGGCGGAGGTTCCTGAACGTGAACCGGCTGTAGTCCGAACTGCACACGCCTGGGCCGGCGACCCACACGAGGTGCGCGGCAATGGGCTCGAACGCCGCGCGGAAATGCTGGCGGGACTTCAGCAGGATGTATTGCATCCGGGTGGGGTCGATGCCCAGGTGGGAATAGATCCCGAGATCGAACGGCTCCTGGGGCTTCTCGCACACCACGACGAGGTTGCTGCCGACCTCCAGCACGGCACTGCGTCCGAGCGACATCCGCACACCTGTGAACATGGGGCCGGTCACGACGTAGCTGCCGTCGCTGATGCATTTGACTTTCCCCGTGAGCCGCAGCGGACTTCCCGTGGTGCCCAGGGCGGGAATGTCCGTTCGTCCGCCAACGTCCAGCGTGAGCGTGTTGCCGACACCGGCTGCAAGGAGGCGCGCAACTGCCTCCGGGTCGCAGAACGGGCCCGCGACCATGTTTTCCAGGCCCTGCGCGAGCGCCTCGGCAAGCACTTCCATCTGGTCGGTCGTGCCGCCCGAGGCGCAGTTGTCGCCATGGTCGACCAGCACGACCGGGTACTGGTCGAGGGACTTGGCATGGGCGATGGACTTTTCCATGGGCTCCAGTTCGGCGATGAATTCATGGCGCCGGGACCAGGCCATCTGGGACAGCTCGTCGAGCAACTGCCGGGCGGACGGCAGCTTGGCGGCATCGGCCACGATGACCACGCTCATGCCCACGTGGGGAATGTCGGCCATCGGAAAACCGCCGAACAGGGACGCGTTGAGCACCTCGCCGTCGCGCTCGGCGGCAACGACGCGCGCCATGATCGACTGCATGGGCTCTTCACGCGTGGATTGCCGCAGCGTGTGGGTCAGCATGGGCAAGGTGCGCCGCAGCAGCACGGGCTTGACGTCGCCGCGCATGGCAGCCATCAGCGTGCGGGCGGCGCGTTCGCCGGTTTCGTAGATGTCGATGTGTGGATAGGTGCGATAGCCGGTGATGACGGTGGCGTTGGCGATCATCGCATCGCTGAAGTTTGCATGCAGGTCCAGCCCAACGGCGATCGGAATACCTGGGGATTGGGCGCGGATGCGGCGCAGCAGCTCGCCTTCGGCATCGTCGAATTCCTCGGTCACCATGGCGCCGTGCAGGTCCAGCAGCACGGCATCGCAACCCTGCGCCACGGAGGCCACTATCTGAGAGCACATGTATTCGAAGGCCTGAGCCGTCACGATGCCGCTGGGAACGGCATTTGCCATGATGGGCATGACGACTTCATCGCCCTGCCGCAGGGCCAGGTCGATGAAGGCCGCGGCGGCATTGTTCGTTCCCGCACAGGCACGCAGCGCTTTTTCGCCGTAGAGAGGGTTGTCGTTGTCCGATCCCCGGTTGAACGAGGCCAAGGGGGTTGTGGCGGGGGCGAACGTATTCGTCTCATGCCGCATCAAGGCAATCACAAAGCGCATCAAATGTCTCCTGAAGCAGGTATCGGCTGCACTATAGGAAGACGAAGAAATTAAGAAAAGTGAAATGTTCTCTCGATGAATTAACCAATTGGTAAACTTGGGCCACGCCATACCCTGCCATGTCTTCCCCAGCACAACCGCTCCACCCGATCCTTTCGCGCCTGAAGCTGCGCCACCTTCGGGTGCTGCATGCCATCGGGGAGCGTGCCTCCTCCGCGAGCGTGGCGCTCGCCATGCATGTCAGCCCCGCTGCAATTTCCAAGACCTTGTCGGAGGCGGAGGACATACTGGGCGGCCCGGTGTTCGAGCGGGGGGGCAACGGCATGCAGCCGACGCACTTTGGCAGTGTGGTGCTGGAGTCGGTGAAGCTGGTGCTGGGCCAGGCGCAGCGAATGGCGGAACTGGTCGATGCCACGCGAACGGGCCATGTCGGAAAGATCAGCCTCGCGTTCCGGGCTTCATCGGTACATGGGCCGGTGGCCGAAGCGATGCAGGAGTTTCGGCGGCAGCGTCCCCAGCTGGAGTTCTCCATTGTCGAAGGAGTGATTGACACGCTGGTCGAGCAACTTGTCGCCGGCGAGCTGGATCTGCTGTTCTCCTATGGCGATGCCAAGCTGTGGCGCGCCAGTCTCAGCCAGGAGCAGATGGTGCCCAGCCAGCCCATTCTGATCGTTGCGAGCCGCACGCATCCGCTGCTGAAGGCCAAACGCATTACGGCACAAGATCTGGCAGCGCAGGACTGGTGCGTTCCCGCGCCGGGAACCCGCATGGAGCATCACCTGATCGCTGCATTCAAGGCGGCTGGGATTCCCGCGCCCACCAGGTTCGTGCGCGTGAGCGATTCGGCGATGACCACGGCGCTGCTGCGCAGCTCGCCCATGCTGGCGGTGCTGCCGCAGCGGCTGGCCTGCCGGCTCGAGGCCGACCGGATGCTGCGGGTGCTTGATTTTCCGCTGTCGTCTATGATCGATCCACTGGTGGTGGTCTGGAACTCCGCACTTGCGCCCAAGCAGGCTTGCGTGGATTTCAGGCAGGTGTTGAAAGCAACACTGAACCCATCGATGCCTTCGACTGAATTGCCATGATCCAAGGACTGGCAGCAGGTCGGCGGTGGCTGGCATGCGTCGCGGATAGCTTAAAAATAGGAGCTTGCAGCGCTTGCCATGAAAGCATTTCAATATGATTTATATCTGAAATCCTTATGTGGAAAGCGCCAACAGCTCTCTTTTTGGAAGCGACTGCTTGGTACCGAGCTTGCCTAGAATGGGTGCTGCCCATGTCTGCCTTGCCCGCACCCCCTTTTCCCGTCCGCACCGAATGCCCGCCCGGCGCCTGCGTCTGCGAGCGCGACGCGCTGATCGCCACGCCCGGCGGCGACACGCGCATCCTGCGCCTCACGCGCGAGGAGGAAAAGCGCCTGGTGCAGCGGCTCGAGAACATCGCCAGCCTGGCCGACCTGCGCCACATGGAGCAGCGCCTGTTCGAGCAGCTCGGCGTGCGCCTGACCATCCGCATGAGCCCGCACGAGGTGCGCAGCCTGCGCGGCATCACCATCCTCGTGCACGAGCAGCCCGGCCTGTGCCGCAAGACGCGCCAGGCCATCCCCGAGGCCATCAAGAAGGCCATGGCCGAGCACCCCGAGATCGCCTACGGTCTGCTCGACGAGAGCGGGCTCTTCTCGCTAGAGTGAGGGCTGCAGCTGCGGCAGCAGGTTCCAGCCCGTGCGCTTGACGAAGGCCGCATAGTCCAGCGGCTTGCCGAGCTGGGCGCCGGCGTCGTTGTTCAGCACCCAGCCCCAGGCGCGGCGCTGCTGCTCGTCATACACCAGCTTGAAGATGTGGCTGGGCACCCAGACGCGGTTGCTGCCGATGGTGCGCAGCGTGCCCTCGTGCAGCGGGCCGGTGTAGACGTAGACATTGCCCGGCGCGCGGCGCGCGTACTTGCGCACGTCCGACTCCAGCTTGGCCCAGACGGTGCGGTTCTGCGTCGAGTCCTGCGGCACCATGTTCGACAGCGCGAACGACTGCGCCATGGCGTTGGGCGTGTGCTGGTCGGCCGCGGGCGCCATGTGGCCGCGGTCGTAGCCGCTGCGCTCGTAGTCGCTCAGCTCGGCCTTGTGGGCCGAGCGCAGCCGCGCATCGGCATAGAAGAAATCGGTGCGGGCCAAGTTGCCGGCCTCGTCCAGCCGGCTGCGGTTGAGCCGCTCCACCACCACCATCGGCGTCTTGCTCAGGCCCGAGTACAGCACGGCAAAGCCTTCGGAGCACAGCGCGCTGGCCTGCCAATCGTTGCCCACGTCGGCGAGGCGCAGCGGCTGGCCCGTGGGGAACTGCTGGGCGCACTGGCGGAAGTCGGGCGAGGCGGCGGCGGTGGCCGGCGGCGGTTTGCGGGCCGGTGCCTGCGCGGTGCTGGCGGGCGGCGTGGCGGCGCCCGCATGCGGCACCTTGCCGGCAGCCTGGCGCAGCTTGTCGAGCGACTGCCAGACCGATGCGGTCTGCTTGTGCCACCAGTCCTGCACCTGGGTGGCAGGGCCCGACAGCGTGCCCGCGCCCAGCAGGGCGCCATAGACGAAGGTGGCCAGCTTGTGGGTGGCGATGCGCCCCAGGCGGGCGCCAAAGGCGCTGGAGGAAGAGGTTTTGCGGGAGGAGGATTTCGACGACTTGGAGGAGGGCCTGGTTGCCATGGATACGGGTCACACGAGAGCACGATGGGGCGAGCCCCGTTGCGGGGCCGCCAGGGCGGCACCATTGTCCGCGAGCGTAACCGTTGCTTTTCGTAAAAATCTCTTTTTTTATAGCATCAGGCAATGGCCGCTCATGAGCCGGCGCGCATATCCAGGGTGATGCCGGTGGGAGCCTCGGTGCAAAGCTTTGAAACAGGGGCTGGCCGGATATGCGCTAGGCTCGGGCAATCCACCCCACACCATGCCCATGAAAATTCCCTCGCTTGCCTCCCTGCTGCTTTTCCCCTTGACCCTGTGCGTGCTGCCGCTGGCGGCCCATGCGGATGACGATGACCACCGGGGCCACCGCCGCCACAAGCACCACGGCCACAAGGAGGTCTACTGGGACGGCCAGTGCAAGGTCGAGCGCAAGTGGAAGGGCAATGGCGAGTACAAGGAAAAGCGCAAGTGCCGCGACCGGCCCGTGGGCTACTACCAGCCCGCGCCGGTCTACCACCAGCCGGCACCGGTCTACATGGCGCCCAGGCCCGATCCGGCGATCGTCATCAGCCCGCAGATCGTGATCCGGCCCTGATCCCTGCAAAACGGCCCGCGGATGCGGGCCGTTTTGGCGTGCGGGCGCGGCGCCAGTGGGGTTGTTTCGCCCGCGTCACGGCGCTGCGGCAATCGCCACTAGAATCCTGCCAATCGCCGGCAACGGGCTGGCGGCACGCAACCCGGCACGATGACAGCTTCCCTTCACCACCGCGCAAGAAAAAAGCCGTCAAGTCTTGGAAACTTGACGGCTTTGCACTTTGGTGCCCGGGGCCGGAATCGAACCGGCACGCCTTGCGGCGGCGGATTTTGAGTCCGCTGCGTCTACCAATTTCACCACCCGGGCAGGGTATCTCGCAAACAGCGATTATGGCACAGATTACTCTATGAAAAGCTACCCCCATATCGACGACGCCATCGGCAATACCCCGCTGGTCGCACTGCAGCGCATCGGCACCGACTACAACACCGCCCACGGCAACGTGGTGCTGGCCAAGCTCGAGGGCAACAACCCCGCGGGCTCGGTGAAGGACCGCCCGGCGCTGTCGATGATCGTGCGCGCCGAGGAGCGCGGCGAGATCAAGCCTGGCGACACGCTGATCGAGGCGACCTCGGGCAACACCGGCATCGCGCTGGCGATGGCTGCGGCCATCAAGGGCTACCGCATGGTGCTGATCATGCCCGAGGACCTGTCGATCGAGCGCGCCCAGACCATGAAGGCCTTCGGCGCCGAGCTGATCCTCACGCCCCGCAGCGGCGGCATGGAGTACGCGCGCGACCTGGCCGACAAGATGGTGGCCGACGGCAAGGGCAAGGTGCTGGACCAGTTCGCCAACCCCGACAACCCGCGCATCCACTACGAGACCACCGGCCCCGAGCTGTGGGCGCAGACCGGCGGCGAGATCACCCACTTCGTCAGCGCCATGGGCACGACCGGCACCATCACCGGCGTGGCGCGCTTCCTGAAGGAAAAGAACCCGGCGGTGAAGATCATCGGCGCCCAGCCCACCGAGGGCTCGCGCATCCCCGGCATCCGCAAGTGGCCCGAGGAATACCTGCCCAAGATCTACGAACCCGCGCTGGTCGACGAGCTGGTCTACGTGGGCCAGGGCGACGCCGAGGACATGTGCCGCCGCATGGCGCGCGAGGAGGGCATCTTCGCCGGCATCTCCGCCGCCGGCGCCTGCTTTGTCGCGCAGGAGATTGCGCGCCGCGAGCGCAACGCCACCATCGTGTTCGTGGTCTGCGACCGGGGTGACCGCTACCTGTCCACCGGCGTGTTCCCACTTTGAAGATTTGAATGAAACCGGGCTGTAGCGCTTGTGTAGCAAGCGCTGATAGCTATTAAAAGGCGAGCTCCATGCATTATGAGACCCAGTTCTGCACCCACTGCGCCACGCCGCTGGCCTGGGTGACGGCGGCCGAGGACGGTGGCGACGTCGAGCGCCTGCGCTGCCCGGCCTGCGGCTGGACGCACTGGAACAACCCGACGCCGGTGCTGGCGGCCATCGTCGAGGTCGACGGCAAGGTGCTGCTGGCGCGCAATGCGGCCTGGCCGCCGACCATGTTCGCGCTGATCACCGGCTTCATGGAGGCGGGCGAATCGCCCGTCGAGGGCATCGCCCGCGAGGTCAAGGAGGAGACCAACCTCGACGTGGTCTCCTGCGACATCGTCGGCGCCTACGAGTTCGTGCGCATGAACCAGGTCATCATCGCCTACCATGTGGTGGCGCAGGGCGAGGTGCGGCTGTCGCCCGAGCTGCTGGACTGGCGGCTGTACGAGCTCGATGAGCTCAAGTGCTGGCCGGCCGGCACCGGCTATGCGCTGGCCGACTGGCTCAAGAGCCGCGGCCACGAGCCGGTGTTCTTCACCGCCGAGGAAAACGCCGCGCGCCGCGCGGGCCTGGGCCTGACCAACTGAAGCGGTATGCAAGCATGCAAGTAGACAAGGAAATCGACACCCGCGGCCTGAACTGCCCGCTGCCCATCCTGAAGGCCAAGAAGGCCCTGGCCGAGATGCAGAGCGGCCAACTGCTGAAGGTGGTGGCCACCGACACCGGCTCGACGCGCGACTTCCAGGCCTTCGCCAAGCAGACCGGCAACGAGCTGGTGGCGCAGAGCACCGAGGGCGCGGAGTTCATCCACATCCTGCGCCGCCGCTGAATCTGCTATTGATTGGAGAGCTGTTAGCGCAAAAAAGGCCTGCATCTGCAGGCCTTTTGTATTGGAAATCCGTGCAGGATAAGCGCTAGATGCTCAGGTTTTTGAGGTACTCGCGGAAGCTGTCGCCCACGTCCGGGTGCTGCAGCGCGAGTTCGACCGTGGCTTGCAGGAAGCCTTCCTTGCTGCCGCAGTCGTAGCGCTTGCCGCTGTACTGGAAGGCGTAGACGGTCTCATGGCGCAGCAGGCGCTCGATGCCGTCGGTGAGTTGGATCTCGCCGCCCACGCCGATGGGCTGGTTGCGGATCTCCTCGAAGATGCGCGGCGTGAGCACATAGCGGCCGGCCACGCCCATGCGCGAGGGCGCCTTCTCGGGCGCGGGCTTTTCCACGATCTCGTCGATGCGCATCAGCGGGCCGCCGGCCGCCTCGCCCTTGACGATGCCGTAGCGCTTGGTCTGCTCCTGCGGCACTTCCTGCACGGCCAGCAGCGAGCGGCCCTGGCGGTGGAAGGCGTCGACCATCTGGCGCATGATGCCGGGGCCGCCGTTCTCGCCCACCATCAGGTCGTCGGCCAGCAGCACGGCGAAGGGCTCGTTGCCCACCAGCGGCTCGGCGCACAGCACCGCATGGCCCAGGCCCAGCGAGCGCGGCTGGCGGATGAAGGCGCAGTTCATGTCGATGGGCGCCACCGAGCGCACCAGGTCCAGCATGGCCTGCTTGCCGGCCTGCTCCAGCTCGTTCTCCAGCTCGTAGGCGGTGTCGAAATGGTCCTCGATGGCGCGCTTGCTGCGGCCGGTGACGAAGATCATGTCGCGGATGCCGGCCTCGTAGGCTTCTTCGACGGCGTACTGGATCAGCGGCTTGTCCACCACGGGCAGCATCTCCTTCGGAGACGCCTTGGTCGCGGGCAGGAAGCGGGTGCCGAGGCCGGCGACGGGGAAGACAGCTTTGCGGATGCGGGTGTTGGTGGTGCTCATGCGGTGGTTTTAACCCAAACGTTTACCCCAAACGGGCGAGTTGCTCCTGGATGCGGGACAGCGTGGCGCCGAACTCGGCGACGCGCTTCTTCTCCTGCTCGATCACGGCCGGCGGGGCCTTGGCCACGAAGGCTTCGTTCGAGAGCTTGGCATTCGCCTTGGTGATCTCGCCCGACAGGCGCGTGGCTTCCTTGCCCAGGCGCACTTTCTCGGCGGCCACATCGACCTCGACGAACAGCGCCAGGCGGATGTCGCCGACCACGTTCACCGGGGCGTTCTGCGCGGCGGCGGCCCAGGCGGCCTCGTCGTCGAAGACCTTGACCTCGCTGAGCTTGGCCAGGTTCTGCAGCACGGCGGCATTGGCGCGCAAGAAGTCGGCGTCGCCGGCGTTGCCGGCCACGGCCAGCAGCGGCAGGCGCTGGGCGGGCGAGACGCCCATCTCGCCGCGCAGCGTGCGGCAGGCGTCCACCATCTGCTTGATGCGGCCCACGTAGGCGATGGAGGCCTCGTCGATCTTGGCGGGCTGGGCCTCGGGGTAGCGGGCGATGGCGATGGACTCGCCCTTCAAACCGGCCACCGGCGCCACCTGCTGCCACAGGGCTTCGGTCACGAACGGGATGATCGGATGGGCCAGGCGCAGGATGGCTTCCAGCGTGCGGATCAGCGTGCGGCGCGTGCCGCGCTGCTGCGCTTCGTTGCCGGTCTGGATCTGCACCTTGGCGATTTCCAGGTACCAGTCGCAGAACTCGTTCCAGACGAAGTCGTAGATGGCGTTGGCCACGTTGTCCAGGCGGTACTCGGCAAAGCCCTTGGCGACTTCGGCCTCGACCTTCTGCAGCTGCGAGGCGATCCAGCGGTCGGGCTGGCTGAAGTGCATGTAGCCCGCGAATTCGCCGCCGGGCTGGCACTGCTCCTTGGTGTGCTCCTTGAGGCCGCAGTCGTAGCCTTCGCAGTTCATCAGCACGAAGCGCGAGGCGTTCCACAGCTTGTTGCAGAAGTTGCGGTAGCCCTCGCAGCGCTTGCTGTCGAAGTTGATGCTGCGGCCCAGCGACGCCAGCGCGGCAAAGGTGAAGCGCAGCGCGTCGGCGCCGTAGGCCGGAATACCCTCGGGGAATTCCTTTTGCGTGTTCTTGCGCACGGTGGGCGCGGTCTCGGGGCGGCGCAGGCCCTGGGTGCGCTTGTCGAGCAGCGGCTCGAGCGCAATGCCGTCGATCAGGTCCACGGGGTCGAGCACGTTGCCTTCGGACTTGGACATCTTCTTGCCCTGCGCATCGCGCACCAGGCCGTGGATGTACACATGCTTGAACGGCACGCGGCCGGTGAAGTGCGTGGTCATCATGATCATCCGGGCGACCCAGAAGAAGATGATGTCGTAGCCCGTGACCAGCACCGAGGAGGGCAGGTAGAGGTTGTAGTCGTCGGCCGCGGCGTCGGTCTGGTTGGGCCAGCCCATGGTGCTGAAGGGCACCAGCGCCGACGAGTACCAGGTGTCGAGCACGTCCTCGTCGCGGCGCAGCTGCTTGCCCGGAGCCTTGGCCTGGGCCTCGGCTTCGTTGCGGGCGACGATGCAGTTGCCGTCCTCGTCGTACCAGGCCGGGATCTGGTGGCCCCACCACAGCTGGCGCGAGATGCACCAGTCCTGGATGTTGTTCATCCACTGGTTGTAGGTATTGACCCAGTTCTCGGGCACGAAGGTGACCTGGCCCGAGGCCACGGCGTCGATGGCCTTCTGCGCGATGGACTTGCCGGTGGCATCACCTTCGCCGACCTTGCTCATGGCCACGAACCACTGGTCGGTGAGCATGGGCTCGATCACCTGGCCGGTGCGGGTGCAGATGGGCACCATGAGCTTGTGCTTCTTGACCTCGACCAGCAGGCCCAGCGCCTCCAGGTCGGCCACGATGGCCTTGCGGGCCACGAAGCGGTCCATGCCGCGGTATTTCTCGGGCGCGTTGTCGCTGATGGTGGCGGTGAGCGTCAGCACCACCTCCAGCGGCAGCTTGTGGCGCTGGCCCACGGCGTAGTCGTTGTTGTCGTGCGCGGGCGTGACCTTGACCACGCCGGTGCCGAACTCGCGGTCCACATACTCGTCGGCGATGATGGGGATCTGGCGGCCCACCAACGGCAGCGTCACGGTCTGGCCGATCAGGTGCTTATAGCGCTCGTCCTCGGGGTGGACCATCACGGCCACGTCGCCCAGCATGGTCTCGGGGCGGGTGGTGGCCACGACCAGCTGGCCGGCGCCCGAAGCCGCGAGGCTTCCATCCGGGTCTGTCAGCGGGTAGGCAATATGCCACAGCGAGCCGTCCTTCTCCTCGTTTTCCACTTCGAGGTCGGACACGGCGGACTGCAGCACCGGGTCCCAGTTCACCAGGCGCTTGCCGCGGTAGATCAGGCCCTGCTCGTAGAGCTTGACGAAGGTGTCGGTCACCACGGCGGACAGCTTGTCGTCCATGGTGAAGTATTCGCGGCTCCAGTCCACGGTGTCGCCCATGCGGCGCATCTGCGTGGTGATGGTGTTGCCGCTCTTTTCCTTCCACTCCCAGACCTTCTTCACGAAGTCGGGGCGGCCCAGGTCATAGCGGCTCTGGCCCTGCTCCTGCAGCTGGCGCTCGACCACGATCTGCGTGGCGATGCCGGCATGGTCGGTGCCGGGCACCCAGACCGTGTTGTGGCCCTTCATGCGGTGGTAGCGCGTGAGGGAGTCCATGATGGTCTGGTTGAACGCATGGCCCATGTGCAGCGTGCCGGTCACGTTGGGCGGCGGCAGCTGGATGCAGAAGCTGGGCTGGGCCGCGTCGGGCTGGCCCGTGCCGCGCACGCCGGCGCGGCCGTAGCCGCGCTTTTCCCACTCGGGGCCCCAGTGGGCTTCGAGGGCGGCGGGTTCGAAGGATTTGGACAGGCTCTCCAGGCCGGGTTGTGCAGGGGTGTCGCTCATGGTGTTGTTGTCAATGAAAACGGCATCCCGCAGGATGCCGCCAATGATCGGTGTGTCGAGACGGATTGCACGATTTTAGCCCGGCGCCACTGCTGACCGGTGCGGGAGGGATTCATCAAAAATATAGCTGCTTCCGCTCGATTTATATGAATCTTGATGTGAAAACAGTCTGAAATCGTTATGTAGAAAGCGCGGGCAGCTCATTTTTTGATAACGGCTATCCCACGGCCAGCGCGCCGCCCAGCCCCACCAGCACCACGCCTATGCAGCGGTTGAGCAGCACCTGGCGCTGCAGCAGCCGGGTGCGCAGGCGCGCATCCGACAGGAACAGCGCCACCAGGCCGAACCACAGCCCGTGCGCGCCCGACATGAACAGGCCGTAGCCGACCTGCCGCGCCAACCCGGTGGCCGGGCCGACGACCTGGGCATAGACGCTGACGACGAACAGCGTGGTCTTCGGATTCAGCGCATTGGTGAGCAGGCCGGCCCGGAAGGCGCGCGCCGCGGGCAGGGCGGCGGGCGCGCCCCCGGCCGTGCCCGGGTGCGGCCGTCTTTGGAAGGTCTGCCAGCCCACATAGACCAGGTAGGCCGCGCCCGCCAGCCGGATGGCGCCGAACCAGCCCGGCGAGCTGCGCAGCAGCAGCGCCACGCCGAGCATCGAATACAGCACATGCAGCTGCACGCCGGCGGCAATGCCCGCCGCGGTGAACAGGCCGGCCCGCCGGCCATGCAGCAGGCTGTTGCGCGTGACCATCGCAAAGTCCGCACCGGGGCTGATGACGGCCAGCACCGTGATCGCCGCCACCGCAAGGATTTCAAACATGGGAAAAGCTTTCTGAAAATTCGCCGATCAACCTGCCGCCCCGGCATTCAGGGCAGCGCTGGGGTGCATTCTTTCGAGAAAGCGCGCCGCTGAAAATCGATTTATGCTGCTCGCCATGCGTGAAGAAAACTCACTGATGGATGGGCCCGCCAGCCGGCGCCTGCCGCCGCTCAACGCGCTGCGCGCCTTCGAGGCCGCGGCCCGCCACGGCAGCCTGGTGCGCGCCGCGGCCGAGCTGCATGTGACGCACGGCGCGGTGAGCCGGCAGGTGCGGCAGCTGGAGGCGCACCTGGGCCTGGCGCTGTTCGAGCGGCGCAACCGCGCCATCTTTTTGACGCGGCAGGGCTCGGAGCTGCTGGTCGCCTGCTCGGAGGCGCTGGCCCGGCTGGCCGAGGCCGTGGCGCGGCTGCGCGCACCCGAGGCCGACGCGCCGCTGGTGCTGTCGTGCGAGCCGACGATTGCCATGCGCTGGCTGATCCCGCGGCTGCCGGCCTTCCATGCGCGCTTTGCCGGGCGGCAGCTGCACCTGCTCGCGGCCGGCGGCCCGGTGGATTTCGCGCGCGACCGCATCGACGTGGCGTTGCGGCGCAACGACTTCGCCTGGGCCGCGGACTGCCATGTGGAGCGCGTGGGCCCCGAGCTGATGGGGCCGGTGTGCCAGCCCGCCCTGGCCGCGCAGTTGCGCCCACCCCAGCGCGGCAAGGCCGCCGATGCGCCCCGGGCCCTGCATGCGCGCACCCGGCCGCTGGCCTGGAAGCAATGGCTGGCGGCGCACCCGGCCGCGCTGCGCCTGGGCCCGCCCCAGCATTTCGAGCACTTCTACCTGTGCCTGCAGGCCGCGGGCGCCGGCCTGGGCGTGGCCCTGGGCTCGGCCTACATGGTGGAGGACGACTGCCGCGATGGCCGGCTCGCGGCGCCCTTCGGCTTTGCCGGCGACGGCTCGGAGTACGTCCTGCTGTCGCCCACGCCCATCGCCGCCGATGCGCGCCGCACGGCGCTGCTGGACTGGCTGCGGGACGAGATGGCGCAGACCCGTGCGCGGATGGCGGAGCAGGGTGCCGCCGTGGCGCTTGACCGGCCCGGCGTGGCTGATTAAAAACCCAGGACCTCGATCCGAGCTGCCCCGCTGAAGGAAGACCTCTCCATGACCGCATCCTCCGCCCTCGCGCAAGACATCGCCGCCACCGTGCAGGTGCTGGCCTTCGATACCTTTGGCACCGTGGTGGACTGGCACGGCTCCATCGTGCGCGAGATGCAGGCGCAGCATCCGGCCGTGGACGCAGACGCCTTTGCCCGCGCCTGGCGCGCCGGCTACCAGCCGGCGATGGCGCGGGTGCGCAGCGGCGCCCAGGGCTGGACGACCATCGACGCACTACATCGCCAGATCCTCGACGAGATCCTGCCGCGCTTCGGCCTGGGCCACCTGGGCGAGGCCGAGCGGGCGCAGCTCAACCGCGTCTGGCACCGGCTGGCGCCGTGGAGCGACAGCGTGCCGGGGCTGGCGCGGCTCAAGCGCCGCTTCACCATCACCACGCTGTCGAACGGCAACATAGCCCTGCTCACCAACATGGCCAAGCGCGCCGGCCTGCCCTGGGACTGCATCCTGAGCGCCGAGGTCTTCCGCGCCTACAAGCCCGACCCGGCCACCTACCTGGGCGTGGCGCGGGTGTTCGACCTGCCGCCCGCGCAGGTGATGCTGGTGGCCGCGCACCACGACGACCTGGAGGCCGCGCGGGCCTGCGGGCTGCGCACCGCCTACATCGAGCGGCCGCTGGAGTTCGGCAGCACCCACCCCAAGGATGTGTCGCCGCGCGCCGGCAACGAGCTGCACGCGCGGGATTTCGAGGCGCTGGCCGACCAGCTCGGGTGCTGAAGACGGGGCTCAGACCGCCGCAGCGTTCATGATGCGCGCGATGTCCTTCGCCGTGGCGTGCAGGTCGGCGATCAGCGCTTCTTCCTGCTCTGGCGTGGGAATGTCGGTGACGGTGCTGGAGATGCCCACCGTCATCTGGCGGCCGGCCAGCTCGGGGATGGACACCGCCAGCGAAAGCTGCTGGCTTTCGGCGTAGGTGCGCCGGGCTGAGGCCCCGGGCGCCAGGCCCAGTGCGCCGGCCAGGGCGCTGTCGGGCGGCAGCACGCTGCCCACGCGCAGGTTCATCACGACGAGGCGGCGGCGCTCGGCCGCCGCCATCGCGCGGCCCACGATGATCACGCCCTCGGGGTGGCGCTCGCCCAGGTTGGACGTGCCGGACACCTGATCTGCCAGCGCCTGCAGGCGCTGCTGCACGATATCGGACACGCCCAGGCTTTCCATCGCGGCAAAGCCGATCTCCAGCACCGGCGGCGCGAGCTGCCAGCGCCCCTCCAGCTTGCGCACATAGCCTTCCTCTTCCAGCGTCTGCAGAAAGCGCAGCACCGTCGGGTGCGGCAGGTCGACCGCGCGCGACAGCTCGGCCAGCGTGGGGCGCCCCTGGCTGCGGAAGGCCCGCAGGATGGCTAGACAGCGTTGGATGGATCGATTATTCTGCATATGTTCACTGGATGAAATATATGTTCATTAGATGAACATATCAAGAAAAACCTGACAGGAGACCCCATGAGACTGGCTGCAATGCTGCTGGCGCTGGCTGCGCTGGCGCCCCTCGCCACCCACGCGGAGACCTGGCCCGCCCGGCCGGTGCGCTGGGTGGTGCCGTACCCGCCGGGCGGCTCGACCGACATTCTCGCCCGCCTGGTGGGGCAAAAGCTCGGCGAGCGGCTGGGGCAGCCGGTGGTGGTCGAGAACAAGCCCGGCGCCGGTGGCAACATCGGCACCGAGTACGTGGCCAAGCAGCCGGCCGACGGCTACACCATCCTGATGGGCAACATCGGCCCCATCTCGATCAATCCCACGCTCTACGGCAACCTGCCGTACCAGCCGCTGCGCGACCTGGCGCCGGTGACGCTGCTGATGGAGGTGCCCAACCTGCTGGTGGCCAACCCGGCGCTGCCGGTGCGCACCGTCGGCGAGCTGACCGCCTACGCCAAGGCCAAATCCACGCTGAGCTACGCCACGCCGGGCGCGGGCACCTCGCTGCACCTGGCGGGCGAGCTGTTCGCGCACCGCGCGCAGCTCAGGCTCACCCAGGTGGCCTACAAGGGCAGCGCGCCGGGCCTGAACGACACCATGGCGGGCCATGTGCCCATCATGTTCGACAACATGCCGTCGGCGCTGCCGCTGGTCAAGGCCGGCAAGCTGCGGGCCCTGGCCATCACCAGCGCGCAGCGCTCGGCCGAGCTGCCCGACGTGCCCACCATGCAGGAGGCGGGCGTGCCCGACTACCAGATCGCCGGCTGGTTCGGCGTGCTGGTGCCGGCGGCCACGCCGGCCCCGGTGGTCGAGCGGCTGAACCGCGAGCTGCAGCAGATCCTCCGCCAGCCTCATGTCAAGCAGCGCATCGCCGAGATGGGCGGCATGACTTCCGAATCGGGCCCGCAGGCCTTCAAGGCCTTCATCCAGTCCGAAACCCTCAAGTGGAGCGCGCTGATCCAGAGCGCCCGCATCACCTTGCAGCAGTGAGCGCTGCACCTACTACCTTTCAGGAGAACCCCATGGAAAAAGCCAGTTTTCTGGAAATCCGCCCCATCGCCGGCGCGCTCGGCGCCGAGATCTTCGGGCTCGATTTGTCGCAACCCCTGTCCGACGCCGACTTCGCCCAGGTGCAGCAGGCCCTGCACGAGCACCAGGTCATCTTCTTCCGCGACCAGGCGCTGACGCCCGAGCAGCACAAGGCCTTCAGCCAGCGCTTCGGCGGACTGCTGGAGGTGCCCTTCATCCGCGCGCTGGACGGCCACCCCGAGATACTGCCGGTGATGCGCGGCAAGGAGCAGAAGACCAAGCGCAACTTCGGCGGCCTGTGGCACACGGACATGAGCTACACCGCGGAGCCCCCGCTGGGCTCGGCGCTCTACGCCCGCGTGATCCCGCCCTATGGCGGCGACACGATGTGGGCCAGCATGTACGCGGCCTACGACGGCCTCTCCGACAAGCTCAAGGAGGTGCTGCAGAGCCTGCGCGCCATCCACAGCCCGGCGCGCTCCTACGGTGCCAACGGCGCGGTGGTGAATAACGGCGACCCGGCCCACAAGATGGACGTGCGCACCGACGAACGCGCCTCGGCCGAGATCTCGCACCCGGTGGTGCGGGTGCACCCCGCCACCGGGCGCAAGGCGCTGTATGTGAACCGCACCTACACGGTGCGCTTCGAGGGCATGACCGAGGAAGAGAGCGCCCCTTTGCTCGACTACCTGTTCGAGCAGGCCGCGCGGCCCGAGTACACCTGCCGCTTCCGCTGGCAGGCGGGCTCGCTGGCGCTGTGGGACAACCGCTGCACCCAGCACCTGGCGATGAACGACTACGACGATTTCGACCGCGAGCTGCACCGCACCACCATTGCAGGCGATGCGCCTATCGCCGCCTGATCTCGTGGCTTGATTGCTATAAAAATAATAGCTTCTAGCGCTTGATACATAAGCGCTAGAAGCTATTTTTATATAAATCGCTAGGCCGGCGCGAAAGCCTGGGCGATCTCCTGCGTCACGCGCAGGAAGCGCTCCATCTCGGCCGGCGTGTGGCAGTGCAGCGGCGACACCCGCACCGCGCCCTCGAGGCCGAAGGATTCGAGCATGCGCTTCGAATAGATGCTGCTGGCCACGCGCTCGTAGACCGTGACGCCGCGCTTGCCGTACTCGACCACGGCCTGCGCGCAGTCGAGGTGCTCGAAGCCCATGGCCAGGATCAGGTCGCGCTTGGCCAGGTCGGGGTGGTCGAGGAACACCTGCACGCCCGGCATGGCGCGCAGGCCCGGCACCTGCGCCGTGCCGTCCAGCAGCGTGGTGAGCAGGGCGCGCTCGTGCAGCTCGATGTGCGTGATGCCGGCCTCGAACTGTGCACGGCGCTCCGTGGCGTCGCTGAAATGGCCGCCCAGCCAGCACACGTAGTCCACGATGTCGGTCAGCACCGCGAACTGCCACGGCGCGGCGCTGCCCAGGTCCCAGTAGCCGGCGGGCTTGCCGGCCAGCTTGTGGTGCGGCAGCGCGGCGGCGCGCTCCGACATCCACGACAGGCCCGAGCCCCGGCAGCCGAAGAACTTGTAGGGCGCGAGGTTGATGCCGTCCACCGGCGTCTTCTGCAGGTCGATGAGGCCGTGCGGCGCGTGCTGCACCGCGTCCACCAGGATGTAGAGGTCGGGCTTGATGGCGCGGGCGCGGCGCACCACGGCCTCGATGTCGAGCTTGGCGCCCGAGATGTTCGACGCGTGGATCACGTTGAGCAGGCTGGTGTTCTCGTCGACCAGCGCCACGATGGCGTCCACGTCCACGCCGCCGGTGGCCGGGTTGCTCGGCGCCACGCGCAGCTCGCGCCCCAGGCGCTCGGCATACAGGCGCATGGCGTCGAAGGCCGAAGGGTGCTCCAGCACGGTGGTGACCATGTTGGTGCCCGGCACGTGCTCGGCGACGGCGCGCACCATGTCGAACATGGCGCCCGACGCGGTGAGCGAGGCATAGATGCTGCCGCCGCGCGTGTTCAGGATGGTGCGCAGGTCTTCGCCGCCGCGGGCCTGGATGCCCTGCAGCTCGACCGCGGTGGCGTGGATGCGCTCGGTGTTGTCGGGCACGGCATCGACCTGCGCGAAGCGCTCGACCGCCGACTTCAGGCGGAACGAGCCGCCCGCGTTGTCGAAGTACAGCCGCTCGCGGCCGTGGTGGTCGTGTTCGACGCCGAGAAAGCGCGCGCGCACCTCGCGCATCAGCGCCTCGGGAAAGGCCAGGCCCTGCGGGTATTGCGATGCCATGCTCAGACGCCCTTGTTGTTGGGGTTCTTGAAGATCTCGCGCACCGCGTCCGTCATCGGAAAGTGCAGGTTCGCGTTCTTCGGCGGGATGGGCGACAGGAACCACTTGGCGTAGAGCTGCTCGATGGCGCCGGACTTCATCAGGCCGGTGACGGTCTCATCCACCAGCGCCTTGAACTCGGGGTCGTTCTTGCGCAGCATGATGCCGTAGGGCTCCTGGCGCAGCGACTCCTGCGTGAGGATCTGGTAGTCGCCCGGGTTGGGCGCGCTGGCGATCATGCCGGCGAGCTGCACGTCGTCGAGCACATAGGCGTCGGCGCGGCCGGTGGACAGCAGCAGGAAGCCGTCCGAGGTGTCCTTGCCCGCGAGCTCCTTCACCTCGATGGCGCCGCTCTTGCGCGCGCCGCGCAGCAGCTGGATCGAGGTGCTGCCTGAGACCGTGGCCACGGTCTTGCCGTTCAGGTCGGCGAAGGCGTGGATGCCAGCGTTCTTCTTCACCGCGGCGGTGATGTTGGCGACGAAGTGGCTGGGCGCGAAGTCGACCTGCTGCTGGCGCTGGGTGGTGTTGGTCGTGGTGGCGCAGTCGAGGTCCACGGTGCCGTTCTGCAGCAGCGGAATGCGGTTGGTCGAGTTCAGCATGGTGTAGCGCACCTCGATCTTGGGCAGGCCCAGCTTGGCCTTCACCGCGTCGACGATCTTCAGGCAGATGTCGGTGGTGAAGCCGATCGGCGCGCTGCTGGCGTCGAGCTTGTACGAGAACGGGATCTGGCTGTCGCGCGCGCCGATCTCGATGACGCCGCTGTCCTTGATCTTGCGCAGCGTGCCGCCGTCCTGCGCGGCGGCGCTGCCGCACAGCGCGGCGAGGGCGAGTCCGATGCCAAGGGGGAGGGCGAGGGGCTTGGAGAAGTGCATGGTGGGGTCCTCGAAAGCTGGGGTCTGGGAGGGGAGTGCAGGCCTATCTTCGGCGGCGCGACGAATTTCTAAAAGCGATTTTTTTCGATGGAATAAGATGAGGAAAAGTGTTTTGTAGCAAGATGCGGCCATGATGACCTTCAAGCAGCTCGAAGCGCTGTACTGGATCGCGCAGCTCGGCGGCTTTGCCCCCGCGGCCAACCACCTGCACACCTCGCAGTCCGCCATCTCCAAGCGGGTGCACGAGCTGGAGCAGCTGTTCGACACCGAACTGTTCGACCGCAGCCAGCGCACGGCGCGCCTGACCGACAAGGGCGAGGAGATGTTCGTGCTGGCGAAGAAGCTGCTGGAGCAGCGCGACGCCGCCATCGAGCAGTTCGGCAAGCCCAGCGTGGTGGAGCGCCGCGTGCGCCTGGGCGTGACCGAGCTGACGGCGATGACCTGGCTGCCGCGGCTGGTCAGCCTCATCCGCCGCCACTACCCCAAGGTGATTCTGGAGCCCGACGTGGACGACAGCCTGCAGTTGCGCGACAAGCTGCTGGCCGACGCGCTGGATCTCGCCATCGTGCCCGAGACCTTCGCCGACGCGCGCATGCCGCACCGCGTGATCGGGCAGGTGCAGAGCGCGTGGATGTGCAAGCCCGGCGTGGTGCAGGGTGGGGCGCTGTGGCTGCACGAGCTGGCGCAGCACCGCATGCTGGTGCAGGGCGGCAACTCGGGCACGGGCCGTGCCTACGACGCGTGGATGAAGGAGCAGGGCGTGCAGCCCGCCGAGGTGATCGTGGTGAGCAACCTGGTGGCGCTGACGGGCTTCACCGTGTCGGGCCTGGGCGTGAGCTACCTGCCGCGCGACTGCCTGTCGCCGCTGGTGGTGGCCGGCATGCTCGAGGTGCTGCAGGTCACGCCGCCGCTGCCCGTGGTGCGCTACGTGGCCATGCACAAGGGCGAGCGGCGCAGCGCGCTCACCTCGTCGCTGGTGATGCTGGCGCAGGAGTGCTGCGACTTCAGCCGCATGTTCCAGGCCCAGCCTGCGGCGGCAGAGGAATGAAAAACGGCCGGTGCCTGCAGAACAGGCACCGGCCGCGGTTTTCTATCTCCGGGCGGGGAGGCTTACTGCTTCACGGCCTCGATCTGCAGCACCAGGCGCACCTGCTTGGGGAAGCCATAGCCCGTGCCGTAGTCCACGCCCCACTGGGTGCGGTCGATGGTGGCCTCGAAGTCGCCGCCGCAGACTTCGCGCTTTTGCAGCATCGGGCTGTCGTAGCAATTGAAGCGGTTGGCCTTGAAGCTCACGGGATGGGTCTGGTCCTTGATGGTCAGCTGGCCGGTCACTTCCTTGAGCTTGTCGCCGTCGAACACGAACTTGTCGGACACGAACTTGGACGCGGGGAATTTCTCGGCGTTGAAGATGTCCGCGCTCTGCAGGTGCTTGTTGAAGGCGGGCGTGCCCGAGTTCACCGAGGTCATGTCGAGCGACACTTCCACCTTGCCGGCCTTGCCGGCCTTGTCGAACTCGACGGTGCCGCTCTTCTTGTCGAAGCGGGCGCGGTTGGTCGTGGTGCCGAAGTGCTCGATCTCGAAGGTGGCGAAGGTGTGGGTTGGGTCGATCGCATAGGTCGCCGGGGCGGCGTGGGCGGCGGTGGCGAGCAGGCCGGCGGCGGCAAACGCGATGTGGGTGGCAAGAGCGGTGATGCGCATGGAAATCCTCCAGGGTTGGTTTGAATCAAAAATGAGAGCTTGCAGCGCTTGCTGTACAAGCGCTGGAGGCCAAAAACACTAAAACTTGGTTCAGAGCTTGCCCACGCCGGTCAGCGCGAGCTTGAACGTGACGTTCACCTCGTCGGCGACCATCGAGGTGTCGCCCCAGTCGCCTTCGCCGATCTTGAACTGCAGGCGCTTGAGCGGCAGCGTGCCGGTGGCCGTGGTGGTGGCGCCCGATTGCGTCAGCTGCACGGGCAGGCTCACGTTCTGCGACTGGCCCTTGATGCTGAGCTTGCCATCGACCTGGTACTTGCCGCCGCCCAGCGCCTTGACGGCGGTGGAGTCGAACGTGGCCTGCGGGAACTTGGCGACGTTGAACCATTCGGCCTTGGGCAGCTCGGCATCGGTCTCCTTCGAGCCCAGCGTGGCGCTGCCGGTATCGATGCTGAAGCGGATGCTGCTGGCCTCGGGCTTGGCGGTGTCGAAGTTCAGCTTGGCGTCGAACTTCTTGAACTGGCCCTGCAGCGGCACGCCCATCTGCTTGGCGGTGAAGCCGACGGTGCTTTGCGCCGGCACCAGGGCCTGGGCTGCGTGGGCGGTGCCGCCCGCGAAGGCGGCGGCGATCAGGGCGGAGGAGAGAAGGGCTTTCATGCGAGGACTCCAGAGAAAACAGGGAACAGGTGCGGCGGCTCAGCGGGGCAGCATGCGCGAGATCAGGCCGTCACGGTCGATCAACTGGTGCTTGAAGGCCGCGGCCACATGCAGCACCACCAGCGCGGCCAGCGCATAGGCCGCATAGCCGTGCCAGGGCTTGAGGGCCTCGGCCAGCTCGGGGCTCTTGGCCACGAAGTCGGGCAGCGGCAGCACGCCGAACAGAACGATGGGAAAGCCCGCTGCCGAGCTGTAGGCCCAGCCCAGCAGCGGGATGGCGAAGAACAGCGCGTACATCAGGTGGTGCACGCCGGCGTGCGCGGCCTGCTGCCAGCCGGGCATGGCCTGCAGCATCTTGACCGGCAGCTCCGGCGGGCGGTGCGTGACGCGCCACAGCAGCCGCCCGACGGTGAGCAGCAGGATGGTCATGCCGGCCCACTTGTGCCAGTTGAAGTACTTGAGGCGCGCCGGCGACAACGGCAGCCCCGTCATGTACAGGCCGAAGAAGAAGATGCCCACCAGGGCCAGCGCCAGCACCCAGTGGAAGGCCATGGCCGTGCGCGTGTAGCGTTGCAATGCAGCTGTCATGAAGCTTGTTCTAAGAAGGATTGGGCCGCAGTGTAGGCAAGCCAGGCTGCGGCAGGTTTCAGCCGGGTTGACGGCTCTGTTCAAAGGAATTGAATGGAGAGGGCCTGCCTGGAAAAGTTCCACGCGCTTACAGCTATTGCAACCCGGGGCCGAGCGCAGCGACGGCCCGACCTGCCTCCCCACCCTTCTGGCTGTGCCTGTGGCGTGGCGTTTGCGGGGTGGGCATGCGCGTCGGAGCGCGCATGCTTCGTGGTCTGACTCGCCGGGGATGTCCGAGCGCAGCGCCTTGGCGCGGAGTCGAGGCAAGAAAGTAGGTCGGCCGCCGGGCCGAAACCCCGGCCTCTGCCGCTAAAAAATAGAAGTATCACCTCAGTTCGCGCAGCCGGCTTTAGGCGTCATGCGCCAACGCCGCCTGCTTCCACGCCCGTGCCGCCGCTTCCGCATCCCCCCGCTCCTCAGCCAACTGCGCCAGCAGCCGCCAGGCATGGGCGCGCAGCTGCTCGTCCTGCAGCGCCGGCGCCGCCTCGCCCAGCCAGTGGCTGGCCTTGCCCCAGAGCTGGTGGCGCAGGCAGGCCACGCCCGCGAGGTACTGCAGGCTCACGTCGTTCGGGCGCTTGTGCTGGGCGGCCTCGATGCGGGCCAGCCATTCGGCGTCGGGCGTATGGAAGCTCTCCGCCAGCGCCTGCAGCAGGCGCCGCAGCTGCAGCGCCGGCAGGTTGCCGCTGCCGGTGTAGCGCTCCCAGGCGGGCAGCAGCCATTCGCGCGCGGTGGTGGCCGAGCCCTGGAGCGCCAACAGGCGCCGCGCCGCGTGGATGCCCACTTCCGGCATCTGGCGCTCGCCGGCATCGAGCTGGCGCCAGGCCTGCTGCAGTTGCTCGGGATCGTGCGCGTCGTCGATCAGCGCGGTGGCCATGCTGCGCACGATGCTCTGCGCGGCCGAGGCCGAGAAGGCGCGGTGCTTGGCCAGCAGGCGTGCGGTGTCGAGCGCCGCCTTGGTGCTCTTCATGGCCTGGGCGGCCTTGAGCTTGAGGCGCAGCGCCAGCGTGCGCCGCGCCGCGCCCTGCGGCAACTGGCTGAGGTGGTCCAGCGCGGCGGCGGCGTCGCGGTCATCCAGCGCCCATTGCGCGGCCACCAGCTGGGCGCCTTCGCGCAGCTCGGGCTGGCCCTTGGCCTGCTGGGCTTCCTGCAGGGCCAGCTGCCAGTGCTCGTCGCGCTGGGCCTGGTCCTGCAGCGCCTGCGAGCTGTGGGCGGCCAGCACATGGGCCAGCACGCGCAGCTCCAGCCCGTGGGGAATGTCGTCGCCGGCTTCGCGCAGGGCCTTTTCCTGCGCCAGCGCCGACAGCGCGGCCTTGCGGGCGCGCACGAAGCGGCCGGCCTGCAGCTGCGTCATGCCCTGCAGCGCGGCGGCGTGCATGGCGCGCTCCTTCTGCAGCATGCGCCAGCGCCGCGCCTGGCGCGGCAGCTCGAACATGGCCGACAGGCCGCGCAGCCCGCCATACACCAGCGCAAAGCCGAGCAGCAGCAGCAGCGCCACGAGGTTCAGCGACAGATCGATGCGGTAGGGCGGCCAGTACAGCGTGACCGTGCCCTGGTTGCTGCCGGCAAACAGGGCGGCGGCCACCGCGATGGCGAAGAGGGCTATCAACCACAGGGCTGCGCGCATGCTGTCGGGCCCCTTATCTGCCGGCGGCGGCGGTGGTCAGCGCCGCCAGGGTGTCGTCGGCGCGGGGCGGGTCCACGTCGCGCATGGCGAGCTGCACCTGCTGCAGCAGCGAGGCCACGTTCTGCGTGCGGCGCGAGGTGGCGTCGAAATAGCGGTTGACCAGCTGGGTCGCGGCCGAGAGGTCGTTGCGCGAGGCCTGCGTCTGCCGCGCCAGCAGGCCCAGGCGCGCATTCAGCAGCGTGAGCTTGAGGTTCTCGCGCAGGAAGAAGGCCTGGTCGGGCGACACCAGCGCGGCGTCGGGGTAGTCGATGCGGCGCACGCGCACCAGCCGGCGGGCCTCGTCGCGGGTGGCTTCCCAGGTGGTGGCCAGCGCCGACTGCCACCACGGCCGAGAGGCTTCGGCCTCGCTGCTCTCGCCGTCCTTGGCGGGCGCGGCGGTGCGCCGGGCGTTGACGCGGCGGGTGGCGCTGGCCTGGGCCACGTCGTTTTGCAGCGGCAGCTCGTCGGCCTGGCGGATCAGGTCGTCCAGCCGCGCCAGGATACCCGAGGTGTCCAGCGTCTTGGTGGTGGCGATGCGGTCCAGGTCGCGGGCGATGGCGTGCGACAGCGGCGCCAGGCTGGGCTGGGAGGCGCGGCTGATGCGCAGCTGCGCGGCCTTGAGGCTGCTGACCAGCGGATCGGCGCTGCCGGTGAGCTGGGCCTGCTGCAGCGCAAAGCGCACGGCGCTCTCGGTCTCGACGACGAGGTTGTCATCGCGGCTGCGCGACAGGCTCTGCAGCAGGGCATCGAGCTGGCCGCGCTGCAGCGCGACCTCGCCCACGCGGGCTTCCATCACCGACATGCGCGAGGACATGTCGCGCGCGACGTCTTCGGCCTGGCGCGCGATGGTGCGCGCCTCGACGGCCTGGCCATGCGAATCGGCGCTCTGGCGCGCCAGCTGCTGCTGGATGTTGTTCAGGCGCTGCCACAGCAGCGCGCTGCTGACGATGGCCACCGTGGTGGCCACGCCGAGCACCAGCGAGGTCCACAACCAGGGGGATCGGTTGGTGGTCGCCGCGGCATCCGTGGCGGGGACGGATTCGGTGGGGGGAGGTGGTGGAGCAGTGTGGGATTGCTCGGGCGGCGTCATGCCATGGATTCTAGCGACGCCAGGACGTCCGCCAGCGCTGGCCGGCATGGCTGTACAGAGTGGAATCCCGCATCCAGGGCCGCCTGCACAATGCGCGGGTGGGTGGCGAGCGCCTGGGCGCGGGCCAGTTGCGCGGCATCGAATCTGTGGCGTAAATGCATCACTGCCTCGGAGCTGCTGAAAATCCAGCAGCAGTCCGGTGCCAGCGCCGAAGCCGCCTGCGCGTGCAGCGCCTCGGTCCAGGTGGGGCCGGCGCGCTCGTAGGCGACGACGAAATCCACCGTGGCGCCGGCCTGGCGCAGCTGGTCGGCCAGCCACTCGCGGCCGCGGCCCTGGGCGCTGCCCGCCGATTCGGCATCGGTGCCGCGCACGATCAGCACGCGGCTGCCGGGCACGGCCTGCAGGCGCACGCGCTGCCACAGGGTTTCGGACTCGAACTGCGCGGCGCCGGCATCGGGCATGTCGATCAGGGCCGGCGGCACGCCCAGGCGCTGCAGCGCGGCGGCGGTGCCGGGGCCGGGTGCCCATACTCTGGTTTCGATAGCTGCTAGCGCTTGTGTAGCAAGCGCTGGAGGCCAATTTTGATCAAAAAAATGCGCCGCCGCATTGCCGCTGACCACCATGATGGCGCTGTACTGCTGCCACCGGGCCTGCGCCTGCCGCAGCGCGGGCGACGGCGCGGCGCGGATGCAGATCAGCGGCAGCGCCTCGGCACCCAGGCCGTGCGCGCGCAGGTCGGCGACCCAGCGGTCGGCTTCGGGCTGGGGGCGGGTGACGAGGATGCGGCGGGGAGGGGTCATAGTTCGTATTTAAAGCAGCCTGCCCGTATTGGCAAGGCCGAGCACAGCGATGGCCCGAGCAGCCTCTCCACCCCTTCTGGCTGCGCCTGTGGCGTGGCGTTTGCGGGGTGGGCATGCGCGTCGGAGCGCGCATGCTTCGTTATCTGACTCGCCGGGGATGTCCGAGCGCAGCGCCTTTGGCGCGGAGTCGAGTTCCACGGCGCACCCCGCAAACGCCCCGCCACAGGTTGCCCCAACGCCTTGGCGTTGGGGTCGCAGACAACAGGGCGCGCTTCTTTTGCCTACTTTTCTTGCGCGCGCAAGAAAAGTAGGTCGCCCGCCGGGGCGAGACCCGGCCTCTGTCCATCAAGCAAGCGCAGCTTGGAAAAAGAAGCACCTCCAAGCCAACGCTAGTTACCCCGCACCTGTGCCCCCCGGCCCTGCAGCAACTGCGCCACCCGCTGCCCCAGCAGATCCGCGCTTTCCAGATCGGTGACCACCGCTGCCAGCTCCGCGCGGATCAGCGGCGCCTGTGGCGCGTTCTCGTCGCCCCAGGCGGCCTGCAGGTGCAGCTCGCCGCCCTGCCAGACGCCGTGCGCGGCCAGCGGCATCGAGCAGCTGCCGCCCATGCAGCGGCTGATGGCGCGCTCGGCCGTCACCGTCTGCCAGGTGCGGGCATGGGCCAGCGGGGCCAGGATCTGCACCAGGTCGGGGCGGTCGGCGCGGATCTCGATGCCCAGCGCGCCCTGGCCGGCGGCGGGCAGCATGGTGTCGGCGGGAAAGACGTGGCGGATGCGGTCCTGCATGCCCAAGCGCTTCAGCCCCGCGGCCGCCAGCACGATGCCGTCGTACTGGCCTTCGTCGAGCTTGCGCAGCCGGGTGTTGACGTTGCCGCGCAGCGGCTCGATCTTCAGGTCGGGGCGCAGCGCCTGCAACAGCACCTGGCGGCGCAGGCTGGACGTGCCCACCACCGCGCCCGGGGGCAGGTCGGCGAGCGAGGCGTGGCGCGGCGACACCCAGGCGTCGTGCGGGTCTTCGCGCTCCATCACGCAGGCCAGCGCAAAGCCTTCGGGCAGCTCCATCGGCACGTCCTTGAGCGAATGCACGGCCAGGTCGGCCCGGCCATCCTCCAGCGCGGCCTCCAGTTCCTTCACGAACAGGCCCTTGCCGCCCACCTTGGACAACGTGCGGTCGAGGATCTGGTCGCCGCGCGTCGTCATGCCCAGGATGCTGACCGCATGGCCGCGCGCCTGCAGCAGCGCCTGGACGTGTTCGGCCTGCCACATGGCAAGACTGCTTTCGCGCGTGGCGATGACGATGGGGCGTGCGGACATGGAATGGGATACCGATAGTGATATGAAGAATAGATAACTGGCCACATGAAAAGGCCGGCGCCGATGCTAGCATGTGCGGCTTGCCACCGTGCCCATGCCTGCTGCAGCGCCGTGGGGCACGCGCCCGGCATCGCATTCACCATCCAGCGGAGTTTTGTTGATGAAGACAGCCCAGCGCAAGCCTGCCAGCAACCGAGCCAAGGCGGCGGATTCGAGCGAGCCCCCGGTGGCACCCGCCACGCCGCGCAAGGGGAGCAAAGAGGACAAGGACCAGCCCCTGATCGACGATATCCGCCTGCTGGGCCGCATCCTGGGCGACGTGATCCGAGAGCAGGAGGGGCAGGCCGCATTCGACCTGATCGAGCAGGTGCGCACGCTGTCGGTGGCCTTCCGCCGCAACGACGACCAGGACGCCGACAAGTCGCTCAAGAAGCTGCTCAAGGGCCTGTCGGGCGACCAGACGGTGAGCGTGATCCGCGCCTTCACCTATTTCTCGCACCTCGCCAACCTCGCCGAGGACCGCCACCACATCCGCCGCCGCGAAGTGCACGACCGTGCCGGCAACACGCAGGAGGGCAGCATCGAGGTGGCGCTGGCCCGGCTGCGCTGGGCGGGCATCCCGACCAAGACCGTGGTCGACACGCTGACCCATGCCTGGCTGTCGCCGGTGCTCACCGCCCACCCCACCGAGGTGCAGCGCAAGAGCATCCTCGACGCCGAGCGCAACATCGCCCAGCTGCTGACCGTGCGCGACGACCTGCTGCAGCGCGCGCAGCTCTTCAAGGCGGCCCGCGACACGCTCACGCCCCGGCAACTGGCCGACAACGAGGCCCACCTGCGCGCCCATGTCACCCAGCTGTGGCAGACGCGGCTGCTGCGCTTCTCCAAGCTGAAGGTGGAGGACGAGATCGACAACGCGCTGTCGTACTACGAGGCCACCTTCCTCACCGAGATTCCCAAGCTCTACGCGGCGCTGGAGCGCGACCTGGGCGAGCGCGACCTGGCCAGCTTCCTGCGCATGGGCCAGTGGATCGGCGGCGACCGCGACGGCAACCCCAACGTCACCGCCGCCAGCCTGCAGACCGCGATGCGCAGCCAGGCCGACCTGGTGCTGCGCTACTACCTCAAGCAGGTGCACTACCTGGGCGGCGAGCTGTCCATGTCGCAGCGCCTGGCGGGCGTGACGCCCGAGCTGCAGGCGCTGGCCGCGCGCTCGCCCGACACCAGCGAGCACCGCGAGGACGAACCCTACCGCCGCGCGCTGGTGGGCATCTACGCCCGGCTGGCCGCCACCCTCAAGCAACTCACCGGCGGCGACGCGGCGCGCCACGCGGTGGCGCCGCAGAACCCCTACGGCGGCGCCGGCGAGCTGCTGGCCGACCTGCGGGTGATCGAGGATTCGCTGCGCGACAACCACGGCAAAGTGCTGCTCGACCAGCGCCTGTCGGCGCTGATCCGCGCGGTGCAAGTGTTCGGCTTCCACCTGGCGACCATCGACCTGCGCCAGAACTCCGATGCGCACGAGGCCGTGGTGGCCGAGCTGCTGGCCACGGCCGGCGTCGAGGCCGACTACAGCGCGCAGACCGAGGAGGCCAAGCGCGCGCTGCTGCTGCGCCAGCTGTGCGATGCCCGGCCGCTGCGCGTGCCCGGCGTGGCCTACAGCGCGCTGGCGCAGAGCGAGATCGCGATCTTCGAGGAGGCGCGCCGCGTGGTGCAGACCTACGGCCGCGACGCGATCCGCCACTACATCATCAGCCACACCGAGGCGGTGAGCGACCTGCTCGAGGTGCTGCTGCTGCAAAAGGAAGTGGGCCTGCTGGGCGGCCACATTGATGATGGCAAGTCCACCGCTGCGCTCATCGTCAGCCCGCTGTTCGAGACCATCGAGGACTTGGCGCAGTCCGCGGCCATCATGCGCGACTACTACGGCCTGCCGCACATCGCGGCGCTGGTGGCGCGCAGCGGCGGCGAGCAGGACATCATGCTCGGCTACAGCGACAGCAACAAGGACGGCGGCATCTTCACCAGCAACTGGGAGCTGTACCAGGCCGAGATCGCGCTGGTGGAGCTGTTCGACAAGCTCAGCATCAAGCAGCCCGTGCGCCTGCGCCTGTTCCACGGCCGCGGCGGCACGGTGGGCCGCGGCGGCGGCCCGAGCTACCAGGCCATCCTGGCGCAGCCGCCGGGCACGGTGCGCGGCCAGATCCGCCTGACCGAGCAGGGCGAGGTCATCGCCTCCAAGTACGCCAACCCCGAGATCGGGCGCCGCAACCTGGAAACCCTGGTGGCTGCCACGCTGGAGGCCACGCTGCTGCAGCCCACCAAGCCGGCCACGCCGGCCTTCCTGGCGGCGGCGGCCACGCTGTCGCAGGCCAGCATGGCCGCGTACCGCGAGCTGGTGTACGAGACCAAGGGCTTCGAGGAGTATTTCTTCAGCTCCACACCGATCCGCGAGATCGCCGAGCTGAACATCGGCTCGCGTCCGGCCTCGCGCAAGGCCAACCAGCGCATCGAGGACCTGCGCGCCATCCCCTGGGGCTTCAGCTGGGGCCAGTGCCGGCTCACGCTGCCGGGCTGGTACGGCTTTGGCACGGCGGTGCAGGCCTTCGTGCAGGCCGAGGGCAAGACCCCCGGCACGCAGTGGGCGCTGCTGCAGCGCATGTACCGCCAGTGGCCGTTCTTCCGCACGCTGCTGTCCAACATGGACATGGTGCTGGCCAAGAGCGACCTGGCCCTGGCCTCGCGCTACAGCGAGCTGGTGGCCGACACCCGGCTGCGCAAGCGCGTGTTCCAGTCCATCGAGGAAGAGTGGCAGCGCACCGCCGATGCGCTGTCCCAGATCACCGGCGAGGCCCAGCGCCTGGCGCACAACCCGGCGCTGGAGCGCTCGATGCGCCACCGCTTCCCCTACATCGACCCGCTGCACCACCTGCAGGTCGAGCTGATCCGCCGCTGGCGCAGCGGCCAGGCCGACGAGCGGGTGAAGACCGGCATCCACATCACCATCAACGGCATCGCCGCCGCGCTGCGCAACACCGGCTGATCCGGCCGCTGCCTTACTGAAGAACGCCTCGCCCCGCGAGGCATTTTTATTTGGTGCGTTGCACCATCGTTGGACATCCCGCGCCATCCCGGTGCCGCCGGCGTGCCGGCGTGCCGGCGTAGTGCGCGGCCGGGGGCGGCGGCAGCCCGGGCCGCGAGGGCATTCGATTGATTCTTTTGAAAAAAATCAGTTGGCACATGTTTTGCTTTTGACGGCTTGCCATGGTGAATGGCCCTTTCGGGCCCGCCGCAACCACAGAGGCAGACATGACCGGCAAAGCCACCCGTATCGACCTGTTCAGCCTGCGCACGCCGCAGATGCGCGCCTTCCACCTCACGTGGCTGGCGTTCTTCGTTTGTTTCTATGCCTGGTTCGCCTGCGCGCCGCTGATGCCGGTGCTCAAGGGCGAGTTCCACCTCACGCCGGCGCAGATCGCCAACATCAACATCGCCGCGGTGGCGGTGACCATCCTGGTGCGGCTCATCGTCGGCCCGCTGTGCGACCGCTACGGTCCGCGCAAGACCTATACCGGCCTGCTGGTGCTGGGCGCCATTCCCGTGCTGGGCGTGGCGCTGGCGCAGAGCTACGAGGCCTTTTTGTTCTTCCGCCTGGCGATCGGCGCCATCGGCGCGAGCTTCGTCATCACGCAGTACCACACCTCGGTGATGTTCGCGCCCAACGTGGTCGGCACCGCCAACGCTACCACGGCCGGCTGGGGCAATGCGGGCGGCGGCGTCGCGCAGGGCACCATGCCGCTGCTGCTGACGGCCATCGTGATGGTGGGCGTGAGCCAGAGCATGGGCTGGCGCATCGCCATGGTGGTGCCGGGCCTGGCCATGCTGGTCGTGGCCTTCCTCTACTGGCGCTACACGCAGGACTGCCCCGAGGGCAACTACGCCGAGCTGCGCGCGGCCGGTAAATCGGTGGACAGCGGCAAGAAGGGCGGCTGGGCCAGCTTTGCCGCCGCGGCGCGCAACCACCGCGTGTGGCTGCTGTTCGTCACCTACGGCGCCTGCTTCGGCGTGGAGATCTTCATCCACAACGTGGCCGCCATCTACTACGTGGACCGCTTCGGCCTGTCGCTGGCCTCGGCCGGCATGGCGGCGGCGAGCTTCGGCCTGCTGGCGCTGTTCGCCCGGGCGCTGGGCGGCATCGTGTCGGACCGCATGGCGCGCCGCCGCGGGCTCGATGGCCGCACCCTGCTGCTGTGCCTGCTGATGCTGGGCGAGGGCCTGGGCCTGCTGGCCTTTGCCCATGCCGACGGCGTGCTGCTGGCCGTGGCGGCGATGCTGGTGTTCGGGCTGTTCACCCACATGGCCTGCGGCGCGACCTATGCGCTCGTG
Source organism: Comamonas sp. (assembly GCA_050282565.1). Lineage (GTDB taxonomy): Bacteria > Pseudomonadota > Gammaproteobacteria > Burkholderiales > Burkholderiaceae_C > Comamonas. Next base: position 1,961 of record JBLZYV010000023.1, on the reverse strand, counting down.
CCCTTCATCGACCGCAACGCGCTGGGCGGCGTGGCCGGGATCATCGGCGCCGGCGGCAACGTGGGCGCGGTGGCCGCGGGCTTTCTGATGAAGGGGCTGGGCGACACGCAGCACACGCTGTCGGTGCTGGGCGTGCTGGTGGCGCTGTCGGCGGTGTGCGCCATCGCGGTGCGCTTCTCGGCCGAGCACAAGGCGCGCGAACAGGCGCTGTACGACAACACGCTGGCGGCTGCAACCGCTGGCGCCTGAGGAGCGGACCATGGGTATGAAGATCGTTGTAGTGGGCCACGGCATGGTGGGCCACAAGTTTCTCGAAAGCCTGGCCGAGACCGGCCTGCAGGGTGCCGAAGTGACGGTGCTGTGCGAGGAGCCGCGCCCGGCCTACGACCGCGTGCACCTGTCCGAGTTCTTCAGCGGCCGCAGCGCCGACGAGCTGTCGCTGGTGGAGCCGGGCTTCTTCGAGCGCACCGGCTTCACGCTGCGGCTGGCGGCGCGGGCCGTGGCCATCGAGCGCCGCGAGAACACCGTGACCACGGCCGACGGCGAGGTGCTGCCCTACGACAAGTTGGTGCTGGCCACCGGCTCCAGCCCCTTCGTGCCTGGCGTGCCGGGGCGCGACCGGCCGCACTGCTTCGTCTACCGCACCATCGAGGACCTGGAAGCCATGCAGGCCTCGGGCCGCAAGTCCAGGACCGGCGTGGTCGTGGGCGGCGGCCTGCTGGGGCTGGAATGCGCCAAGGCGCTGCGCGACCTGGGGCTCGAGACGCATGTGGTCGAGTTCTCGCCGCGGCTGATGGCCGTGCAGGTGGACGAGGGCGGCGGGCGCATGCTGCGCCACAAGATCGAGGCGCTGGGCGTGCAGGTGCACACCGGCTGCAACACGGTCGAGATTACCGACGGCGCCATGGCGCGCCACCGCATGGTGTTTGCCGACGGCTCGCGGCTGGAGACCGACATGATCGTCTTCTCCGCCGGCATCCGCCCGCGCGACGAGCTGGCGCGCCAGTGCGTGCTGGCCATAGGCCCGCGCGGCGGCGTGGTGGTGGACGACTTCTGCCGCACCAGCGACCACGATGTCTACGCCATCGGCGAGTGCGCGTCGTGGAAGGAGCAGGTCTTCGGCCTAGTCGCGCCCGGCTACGACATGGCCCGCGTGGCGGCCCGGCACATCGCGGGCGAGGCCGGCGCCGCCTTCACCGGCGCCGACATGAGCACCAAGCTCAAGCTGATGGGCGTGGACGTGGCCAGCATCGGCGACGCCCAGGGCAAGACGGCCGGCAGCCGCAACTACCAGTACGTGGACGAGCGCAAGCAGGTCTACAAGAAGATCGTCGTCAGCGAGGACGGCAAGCAGTTGCTGGGCGCGGTGCTGGTGGGCAATGCCGACGAGTACGGCACGCTGCTGCAGACGGCGCTGAACGGCATCGCGCTGCCGGCGGACCCGGAGTTCCTGATCCTGCCTTCGAGCGACGGCAAGGCCAGGCCCGGCCTGGGCGTGGATGCTCTGCCCGACAGTGCGCAGATCTGCTCGTGCAACAGCGTGAGCAAGGGCCAGATCTGCGCCGCGGTCGGCGAGGGTGCCTGCAGCATCGCGGACCTCAAGGCCTGCACCAAGGCGGGCGCCACCTGCGGCGGCTGCGTGCCGCTGGTCACGCAGGTGATGAAGGCCGAGATGACCCGGCGTGGCATGGCCGTCAGCAACCATTTGTGCGAGCACTTCCCGTACTCGCGCCAGGAGCTGTACCACCTGGTGCGCGTGGGCGGTATCAAGAGCTTTGCCGACCTGCTGCACAAGCACGGCAAGGGCCTGGGCTGCGACATCTGCAAGCCGGTGGCGGCGAGCGTGCTGGCCTCGTGCTGGAACGAGTTCGTGCTGAAGGCGCCGCTGGCCAGCCTGCAGGACAGCAACGACTACTACCTGGGCAACATCCAGAAGGACGGCAGCTACTCCGTGGTGCCGC
>JBLZYV010000022.1:0-54123 GCA_050282565.1 Comamonas sp. | reverse complement strand
TGGCTCGTGCCTATGCCCTGCGCGATGGTGCGGATGGACTCGTCGGCCAGGCCGTGCTCGAGCACATGGGCGGCGGCATTCTGGATGATGCTTGTCTTCATGGCCAGACTCCGAAAAGCAAAAAGCCCTGTCTTGCGACAGGGCTTGGTGCTTGAAATGGTGGTCGTAGTGGGACTTGAACCTACGACATCAGCATTATGAATGCTGCGCTCTAACCAACTGAGCTATACGACCGGAAGACCAGAATTATATACACAATTTTCAGGTGTGGCTGAAATTCGCTGCGCGTTTGTTGACGAAGGCGTCCATGCCTTCCTTCTGGTCGTTGGTGGCGAACAGCGCGTGGAACAGGCGGCGCTCGAACATCACGCCGTCAGACAGGCCGCCCTCGAAGGCGCGGTTGACCGATTCCTTGGCCGCCATCACCGCGATCTGCGAGAAGCCGGCGATGATGATCGCCGCGCCCAGGGCTTCTTCCATGAGCTTGTCGGTGGGCACCACGCGGCTGACGAGGCTGGCGCGCTCGGCCTCGTTCGCATCCATCATGCGGGCGGTGAGGGCCATGTCCATGGCTTTGCTCTTGCCTACGGCGCGGGGCAGGCGCTGCGTGCCGCCGGCGCCGGGGATGACGCCGAGCTTGATCTCGGGCTGGCCGAACTTCGCATTCTCGGCGGCGATGATGAAGTCGCACATCATCGCCAGTTCGCAGCCGCCGCCCAGCGCGAAGCCGCTGACGGCCGCGATCACCGGCTTGCGGATGCTGCGGATGGCTTCCCAGTTGCGGGTGATGTAGTCGCCCTTGTAGGCATCGGCAAAGCTGTACTTGGCCATGGCGCCGATGTCGGCACCAGCGGCGAAGGCTTTCTCGCTACCGGTGATGATCATGCAGCCGATCTTCTCGTCGGCGTCGAAGGCCTTCAGGGCTTCGCCCAGTTCGTTCATGAGCTGGTCGTTCAGCGCGTTGAGCTGCTTGGGGCGGTTCAGCGTGATGATGCCGACTTTGTCCGCCTCGGTGCGGACCTCGATCGTTTCGTATGCCAAGGGAGTCTCCTGTAGGTGCAAGGGCGGTGCTAACTATACCGAGGGATTCAGCCAGCGATCCACCAGCGCCGCGTCGCGGATCGCGAGCGTGACGGTGGAGCCGTCGCCCTTGGCGGCATCGGCCTGCTTTTTGGCAGGTTTTGCCGTGCCGGCGCCGGGGATCGCGAGCGGCAGGCGCAGCAGGCGCTGGTCGCGCGCCACCAGGGCCTGCACGCTGGCGGCGGGGCCGGCGTACAGCGGCAGGTCGTCGAGCCGGCGCAGGCGCCAGGCCTGCGGCTGGCCTTCGTGGACGTGTTCGATGCCCAGCCATTCGTCGCCGGCCATCATGCCGGCGGCCTCGGCCGCGCCGCCGCGCAGCACGGCCTTGATGGTGATGCTGCCATTGGCCTCGGCCACGCGCAGGCCCAGCCGCTGCGCGAGCTGGGGCTTGTCGTCCTGGCAGTGCACGCCGTGCGCGGCCAGCAGTTCGGCCAGCGGCAGGTCGGCCGTGCCATGCGCCCAGGCGGCGATCTCGTCGGCCCAGCTGCGGCCGCTCAGCTCCTGCAGCACCTGCAGCAAGTCCTCCTCGCGCATCGGGCCGCCCTTGCAGCGCTTGTAGACGGCGCGCATCACGTGGTCGAGCGTGGTGGCGCCTTCCCTGCGCAGCGAAAGATCCAGGCACAGGGCCACCAGGCTGCCCTTGGTGTAGTAGCTGACGGTGGCGTTGGCCGTGTTCTCGTCCTGGCGGTAGTACTTGACCCAGGCGTCGAAGCTGGCCTGGGCCACGCTCTGCACCAGCCGGCCGGGGGTTTGCAGCACTTGGTTGGCGGTCTTGTTGATGAGCTTGAGGTATTCGGCGTTGTCGATCAGGCCGGCGCGGCGCAGCACCAGGTCGTCGTAGTAGCTGGTGAAGCCTTCGAAGAACCACAGCAGTTCGGTGTAGTTCTCCTGCTCGTAGTCGTACTGGGCCAGCTCGATGGGGCGCAGGCGCTTGACGTTCCAGGTGTGGAAGTATTCGTGGCTGATGAGGCCGAGCAGCGTGGTGTAGCCGGCGCCGGGCTTGGCCTCGTCCACGCGCGGCAGGTCGCGGCGGTTGCAGACCAGGGCGGTGGAGTTGCGGTGCTCCAGGCCGCCGTAGCTGTCGTCGAGCACGTTGAGCATGAAGACGTAGCGCGCGAACGGCGGCTTGCCCTTGGGGTGCCACAGGCGGATCTCGGCCTCGCAGATCTTCTTGGTGTCGGCGATCAGGCGTTTGCCGTCGAAGCTGGGCGCGGCGCCCGCGACGACGAAGCGGTGCGGCACGCCGCAGGCGGTGAACTCGGCGCTCCAGAAGTCGCCCATCTCCACCGGGCAGTCCACCAGCTCGTCGTAGCCGGCGGCGTGGTACAGGCCGAAGCCCCGCTGGTTGACCTTGGCGGGCGCGAGGCCGGTGGCCAGCTGCCAGCTCCGGGCCTGCGGCTGGCCGGCGGGCGGGCGGATGTGGACGGCGTGCAGCTCCTGCTCGTGGCCGTGCACGCGCAGGAAGACGCTGGTGCCGTTGAAGAAGCCGCGCTGGCTGTCGAGCCAGGCGGTGCGCACCGAGGTGTCGTAGGCGCAGACCTGGTAGCGCAGCGTGAGCATGGCGCCGGCCGCGCAGTCCAGCTGCCAGGTGTTCTTGCCGAGCTGCTGCGCGGCGATCTGCTGGCCGCTCTGGAAGGCCTGCAGGCCCTGCAGGTTCTTGGCGAACTCGCGCACCAGGTAGCTGCCCGGTATCCACACCGGCAGCGAGACGCGCTGCCCGGCCTGGGGCCGCGCCACGTTGAGCGTGATCTCGTACAGGTGGGCGTGCAGGTCGGCGGGGGCGATGGTGTACTGGATTGCGGGGATGGCCATGGTGGTGGAGTAGGTTCTTATAAAAACAATAGCTGCTTGCGCTTGGTATACCTAGGTTTCAGATGAATTTATATCTGAAACCCAATGCATGCAAGCGCCAGCAGCTATATTTTTGTGGCTATCGGTGCGAGTGCGAGCTCAGCCGCCGGCGGCCTTCATGCGCTTTTCCAGCTCGGGCGCGGTGATGGCGCCGGGCACGCGCGTGCCGTTGGCGAAGAAGATCGTCGGCGTGCCGGTGATCTTGTACTTGCGGCCGAACTCCATGTTGCGCTGCACGGCGGCCACGTCGCACGAGGAGGGCGCGGCGGCGGCGTCCTTGCCCTTGGTCATGTGGTCGGTCCATTCCTTGGCCGGGTCCTTGGCGCACCAGATGTTGCGCGACTTCTCGACCGAGTCGGGGCTGAGGATGGGGTAGAGGAAGGTGTAGATGGTGACGTTGTTCACGCCCTGCAGCTCCTTCTCGAAGCGCTTGCAGTAGCCGCAGTTCGGGTCTTCGAACACGGCGATCTTGCGCGAGCCGTCGCCGCGCACGACCTTGATCGCGTCCTTCAGCGGCAGGCTGCTGAAGTCCACGGCGGTGAGCTTGTTCAGCCGGTCTTCGGTGAGGTTGCGGTGCGCCTGGGTGTCGATCAGCTCGCCCTGGATCAGGTAGTTGCCCTTGGCGTCGCTGTAGAACACGTCGGTGCCCACGCGCACCTCGTACAGGCCCGCCATGGGCGTGGCCGACACCTCGTCGATCTTCTGCAGCTGGGGAATGCGCTCGGACAGTGCCTTGCGGATGGCGGTTTCCTGCGCCTGGGCCGACAGGCCCAGCAGCAGCGCCGCGCCGCCCAGCAGGGCGGGAAGAAGTCGCGTGGTGGTCTTTGCTTGCATATGCGTATTTGTGTAAAGAGTGGGCCTGCGCCGTTCGAGCAGGTGCGCGGTCAAAAGTTCATTCCCATCGCCTGGCGGGTCACCCAGGCCTTCAGCGGACCGCTGCGCTCGAAACCATTCATGCCCCAGTTGCGCAGGCTGGACAGCGCCGGCTCGGAGCGCGCGAACAGCTGCTGCAGCCCGTCCATCACCAGGCCCATGGGCAGCAGGCCGGCCTTGCGCTCGCGCTCGTAGCGGCGCAGCACGCGCAGGTCGCCCAGGCGGCGCCAGCGGCCCTGGCTGTCGCACAGCAGGCGGGCGAGCGCGGCCACGTCGGCCAGCCCCAGGTTCAGGCCCTGGCCGGCGAGCGGGTGTACGTTGTGGGCCGAGTCGCCGGCCAGCACCCAGCTGGTGGACGGCGCATCGGGCATGCTGCCGCACCAGCGTTCGGCCACGGCCTGCTGCAGCGGCCAGCTGGCGCGCGGCGCGGCGAGGGTGAGCGTGCCCAGCGCGCCCTGGCTGGCCGACTGCAGCGCCTGCACGAAGGCGGCGTCGTCCATCTGCAGCAGCGCCGGGGCCTGCGCGGCGGGCAACGACCAGACCACGGCCACGGTGCGGCCCTCGGGGCCGCCCAGCGGCAGAAAGGCCAGGATGTCGCCGGCCGTCGAGAACCACTGGCGCGCCACCTGGCCGTGCGGCAGCTCGCACTCGAGCCGCGTGGCGATCGCCGTCTGGTGGTAGGGGGTGACGGCGAAGTCGATGTTGAATTCCTCGCGCGTGCGGCTGTGCCTGCCCTCGCAGACCACGGTCAGCTCGGCGGCGACGGGCTCGGCCACCACCTCGACCATCGGCTGGTAGCGCACGGCCGCGGCCAGCTGCGCCTCGAGCGCGGGCACGTCCACGATCCAGTTCAGCGCCTCCACGCCCTGCAGCGCGGCATCAAAATGCACCTGGCCACCCATGTCGCCCTGCACGTCCATGCGCAGCACCGGCGTGGCGTAGGCCGACTCGGGCCAGCTGCGCACCGCCAGCAGCAGCTGGCGCGAGGCCTGGTTCAGCGCATAGGCGCGCACGTCGGAATGGCCGGAAGGCCCGCCGGGCGTCTCGACCAGGGCCACGCGCAGCCGCTCCCGGGCCAGCAGCAATGCCAGGGCGCGGCCTACAATGCCTGCGCCGCGAATACATACGTCAAAGTGGGGAGCCATAGGCTGGCTATTGTAGAGGTGCCCCCATTCGCGGGACGGATACAGTGACATGGATGCATTTGATATAGACGGGCACATCGCCCGCATGTGGACCTACCCCATCAAGTCCTGCGCGGGCATCGCGCTGACCGAGGCGCGCCTGCTGCCCACGGGGCTGGAGCACGACCGCCGCTTCATGCTGGTGGACGGGCAGGGCGAGTTCCTCACCCAGCGCAGCCTGCCGCGCATGGCGCTGGTCCAGCCGCAGCTGCCGGCCGATGGCACGATGCAGGTCAGCGCGCCGGGCATGCCGACGCTCGCCGTCGAGCTGGATTTCGACGGCCCCGAGCGCACGGTGCAGGTCTGGGACGACCGCGTGCAGAGCCTGGCCGCGCCGGCGGCGGTGAACCAGTGGTTCAGCGACTTTCTCGGCCAGGACTGCGCGCTGGTGCGTTTCGCGCCTGGCGAGCGCCGCCTGGCCAGCGCCAAGTGGACACGCGGCGTGGAGGCGCCCACGCAGTTCGCCGACGGCTACCCGCTGCTGGTCATCACCCAGGCGGCGGTCGAGGAGCTGAACGAGCGCCTGGTGCGCGCCGGCCATGCGCCGGTGGGGCCCGAGCGCTTCCGCCCCAATCTGCTGATCGGCGGCTGGCAGGCACACGACGAAGACCGGGTGGATGAGTGCGCCATCCGCCTCGACGCAGCCGGCGACGCCTGGCTGCGGCTGGCCCTGGTCAAGCCCTGCGCGCGCTGCCCCATCCCCGACATCGACCCGCGGACGGCCGAAAGCCACCCCAGCGTCAGCGACACCCTGCGCGGCTACCGCCAGGACGCGCGGCTGGACGGCGCCATCACCTTCGGCATGAACGCCATCGCGCTGCAGGCCGATGGCCCGGTGGAACTGGCCGTGGGCCAGGCGGTGGGCGGCATGCTGCAGTTCGATTGATATAGCCTCGCTGAAAAGCAAAAAGCCGCTGATCGCTCAGCGGCTTTTTTCATGGTGCAGACCTGTGCGGCATGCATTGCGGCGCTTACTCGCCGTAGCTTTCGCCTTCGAAGCTGTGGCCGGCGTGGGCGAACTGGGCAGCTTCCTGGCGCACGGCGTCGCGGCTTTGGGTCGAGGGGCGCAGGGCTTCGCGGGCATTCACGCGGTCACCGACCAGGGCCATGGTGCCGTCGTGCATGGCTTGCACGGTCTGGGCCTGCACTTCGGCGCGGCTCAGCGCGCTGGTGGCGGCCACGGCGGGAGCCTGCGAGGCTTCGCCTTCATACACCGAGGCGGCCTGTGCTGCAGCAGCACCAAAAACGAGGGAAGCGGCAACGGCAAAAATACGGGCGTTCAACATTTTCAAATTCCTTTCAACAGTGGCGGCGGGTCGATCTGGCGGGCCGCGTCGTTGAGCGAGAGCGCTGAGGTGTTGTGCTTTTGTTCAACGATGTACGAAGTTTAGAACTACAGGATTTCGGGATAAACCACCTCTGGCAGAACTTATTGTCATGAAAATGACATCAATCGAGGGTGACCGCACCGCATTGGCCTCGCTGCACTGTGCTATGTGCATGGGCGGTAAAATACCGGGTTTGATCGAAAAAATACGGAAAGCCCTGCCATGAGCCTGAAATGCGGCATCGTCGGTTTGCCCAACGTGGGCAAGTCCACCCTCTTCAACGCGCTGACCAAGGCCGGCATTGCGGCCGAGAACTACCCCTTCTGCACCATCGAGCCGAACACCGGCGTGGTGGAAGTGCCCGATCCGCGCCTGGACCAGCTGGCCGGCATCATCACGCCCGAGCGCATCGTGCCCGCCATCGTCGAGTTCGTGGACATCGCGGGCCTGGTGGCCGGCGCCTCCAAGGGTGAGGGCCTGGGCAACCAGTTCCTGGCCCACATCCGCGAGACGGACGCCATCGTCAACGTGGTGCGCTGCTTCGAAGACCCGAACGTGATCCACGTGGCCGGCCGGGTCGATCCCATCGCCGACATCGAGGTCATCCAGACCGAGCTGTGCCTGGCCGACCTGGCCACGGTGGAGAAGGCGCTGAACCGCTACAGCAAGGCCGCCAAGTCGGGCAACGACAAGGAAGCCGCCAAGCTGGTGTCGCTGCTCACGCCCATCCAGGCCGCGCTCGACCAGGGCAAGCCCGCGCGCACCGTGCCGCACAGCAAGGAAGATGCGCCCCTGCTCAAGCAGTTCTGCCTGATCACCGCCAAGCCGGCGATGTTCGTCGGCAACGTGGCCGAGGACGGCTTCGAGAACAACCCGCTGCTCGACAAGCTCAAGGACTACGCGGCCGCCCAGGGCGCGCCCGTGGTGGCCATCTGCGCCAAGATCGAGGCCGAGATGGCCGAGATGGAAGATGAAGACCGCGACATGTTCCTGCAGGAGCTGGGCCTGGAAGAGCCCGGCCTGAACCGCCTGATCCGCGCCGGCTTCAAGCTGCTGGGCCTGCAGACCTACTTTACCGCCGGTGTGAAGGAAGTGCGCGCCTGGACGGTTCCTGTGGGCGCCACGGCTCCGCAGGCCGCCGGCGTGATCCATGGCGACTTTGAGCGTGGCTTCATCCGCGCCCAGACCATCGCCTTCGACGACTTCATCCAGTACAAGGGCGAGCAGGGCGCCAAGGACGCGGGCAAGATGCGCGCCGAAGGCAAGGAATACATCGTCAAGGACGGCGATGTGATGAACTTCCTGTTCAACGTCTGACCCGGCCGTTCTGCACGAACCCAGGCCCCCAGGCCCCAAAGCCCTCAAGCCCGCTCGCCAGCGGGCTTTTTTGTGGCTGGACCTGCCCGGCCTATACCAAGGTATATCCCGCGCCGCCAAGGTATAGCGCCGCCATCCCAAGAGAGACTGGCCCCGCGCCGCCATCCTGCGGACAATAGGTGCCACGGCGGGGCCGGCATTGCACCGGCCTTGGCGCCACCCATCCCTTCATCAACCAGCGAGGAACGCACGATGGACCCCGACCCGCAAGGGCGCAGCCGCGCCTTCCCCACTCCGCACCTTTCCCACTACCGCGTTGCCCGCGGGATGCCCGGCATCGCCTGAGCGCGAGGGGCTCCTGCGCGGGTGATGTACCCCGCAAGGAGCCTGACCATGACCCGCCAAGCCTTGCAGGCGGCGCTGCGCGAAGCGCTGGCCGCCCGCCGCATTTCCCTGATTTCCGACCTGCTGGCCCTGCACGGCCAACCCGCCTTTGCCGACGCGGTGGCGCGGTGCTCGCCGCGCGTGGCCGCCGATCTCCTCACGCTGCTGGACGCCGCCGAGCGCGATGCCGTGCTGCGCCGCCTGCCGCGCGGCCTGCGTGCCGAGCTGCGTGCGCTGGGTGTGGAGGCGATGCCGCGCGCTCCGAGAGCTATGGGCCTGGGGCTGCTGGCCTGGGCGCGTTGATTCACTAAAACCATAGCTGCCAGCGCTTGATCTACGGTCATTCTCAATAGGTTTGACTTGGAGATCTCCATCTGCCATGCGCTGCCAGCTATGGTTTTTGCAGGCTGCGCGCCCGGCGCGCACGGCCCGAGGAGCATTCCATGAAGATCCTGAAAACCTGGTTCGGCAACTTTCTGCGCCGCCGCCACCGCCGCGCGCTGTTCGGCCGCCGGGCGCTGCCCAGCGCCCGGGGCGGGGCTGGCGTGGCGCAGGGCGTGCGCGTCGACGAGCACCGCACGCGCGAGCTGTGGCGCGTGGCCTGCGACGATGTGCCGGCGGCGCTGGTGCGCCTGCATTCGCACGAGGACGGCCTGTCCGACGGCGAGGCCGATGAGCGGCTCGCGCGCCTCGGCCCCAACGAGGTCGACCACGAGAAGCCGCTGGCCTGGTGGCTGCACCTGTGGCAGTGCTACCAGAACCCGTTCAACGTGCTGTTGACGGTGCTGGCCATCGTCTCGTGGGTCACCGACGACCGCGAGGCCACGGTGGTGATCGCCATCATGGTGCTGCTGTCCACGCTGATCCGCTTCGTGCAGGAGGGGCGCTCGCACCGCAGCGCCGAGCAGCTCAAGGCCCTGGTGGGCAACACCGCGACGGTGCTGCGGCGCGACCTGGGCACCGAGGCCGCGGAGGTGGCCGAGCGCTATTTCGAGGCCCGGCTGCACACGCGCCGCGCCGCCGCGCAGCGCGAGGTGGTCATCCGCGAACTGGTGCCGGGCGACCACATCCGGCTGTCCGCCGGCGACATGGTGCCGGCCGACTGCCGCGTGCTCGCGGCCAAGGACCTGTTCGTGGCCCAGGCGGCGATGACCGGCGAGTCGCTGCCGGTGGAGAAGTTCGCCGAGCGCCGCGGCCTCAACGACAGCGTGCTCGAACAGTCGAACCTGCTGTTCATGGGCACCAACGTGGTGTCGGGCTCGGCCACGGCGCTGGTGGTGGCCACGGGCAACCACACCTACTTCGGCATGCTGGCGCAGCGCGCCACGGCCGGCGAGCGCGAGGCCACGGCCTTCCAGGCGGGCGTCAACAGCGTGTCGTGGCTGCTGATCCGCTTTGCGCTGGTGATGGTGCCGGTGGTGCTGCTGATCAACGGCTTCACCAAGGGCGACTGGATGCAGGCCTTCCTGTTCTCGCTGTCGGTGGCGGTGGGACTCACGCCCGAGATGCTGCCGATGATCGTCACCTCGACGCTGGCCAAGGGCGCGGTGGCGCTGTCGCGCAAGAAGGTCATCGTCAAGCGGCTGGATGCGATCCAGAATTTCGGCGCGATGGACGTGCTGTGCACCGACAAGACCGGCACGCTCACGCAGGACAGAATCGTGCTCGAGCGCCACACCGACGTCTTCGGCCAGGAGTCGCACGAGGCGCTGCGCCTGGCCTACCTCAACAGCTACCACCAGACCGGGCTGAAGAACCTGCTCGACCACGCGGTGCTGGCACATGCGTCCGAGCTGGGCGCCGGGCTGTCGGCCCGCTGGCGCAAGGTGGACGAGATCCCGTTCGACTTCGAGCGCCGCCGCATGTCGGTGGTGGTGGCGCCGGAGGGCGGCGGCCGCCCGCTGCTCATCTGCAAGGGCGCGGTCGAAGAGATGCTGGCCGTGTGCAGCCAGGTGCGCCACGGCGACGAGGTGCTGCCGCTGGACGAGGCCATGCTGGCGCGCGTGCGCGGCGTGACGCACGAGCTCAACGAGCAGGGCCTGCGCGTGGTCGCGGTGGCCGCGCGCGAGGAGCCCGTGGCCCAGACCGTGTACGGCGTGGTGGACGAGGCCGGCCTCACGCTGGTGGGCTACATCGCCTTCCTCGATCCGCCCAAGGAAACCACGGCGCCGGCGCTGCAGGCGCTGGCCGAGCACGGCGTCGAGGTCAAGGTACTGACCGGCGACAACGAGCTGGTGGCGGCGCGCGTCTGCGCCCAGGTGGGGCTGGACGTGGGCGCACCCGTCACCGGCCCGCAGATCGAGCACATCAGCGACGAGGCGCTGCTGCGGCTGGCGCAGCAGCGGCGCCTGTTCGCGCGGCTCACACCGCTGCACAAGGAGCGGCTGGTGCGCGTGCTGCGCTCGGCCGGGCATGTGGTCGGCTTTATGGGCGACGGCATCAACGACGCGCCGGCGCTGCGCGCCGCCGACATCGGCATCAGTGTGGACAGCGCGGTGGACATCGCCAAGGAGGCGGCCGACATCATCCTGCTCGAAAAGAGCCTGATGGTGCTGGAGGAGGGCGTGGTCGAAGGGCGGCGCACCTTCTGCAACATGCTCAAGTACATCCGCATGACGGCCAGCTCCAACTTCGGCAACGTGTTCTCGGTGCTGGTGGCCTCGGCCTTCCTGCCCTTTCTGCCCATGCTGCCGCTGCAACTCTTGGTGCAGAACCTGCTGTACGACCTGTCGCAGATCGCCATCCCCTTCGACCGGGTGGACGACGAGCAGGTGCGCCGGCCGCTGACCTGGAACCCGGCGGACATCGGCCGCTTCATGCTGTGCTTCGGGCCGCTGAGCTCGCTGTTCGACATCCTCTGCTTCGCGATGATGTGGTTCGTCTTCGGCGCCCGCACGGTGGAGCAGCAATCGCTGTTCCAGTCGGGCTGGTTCGTGGTGAGCCTGCTCACGCAGACGCTGATCGTGCACATGATCCGCACGCCGCGCCTGCCCTTCCTCCAGAGCCGCGCCGCATGGCCGCTGCTGGCGACGACGCTGTGCATCATGGCTGTGGGCGTCTTCCTGCCCATGGGGCCTTTGGCCGGCTACTTCAAAATGCAGGCGCTGCCGCCGCTGTACTGGCCGCTGCTGCTGCTCATTCTGGGCGGTTACGCGGTGCTGGCCACGGTGGCCAAGCGCCTGTACATACGCCGCTTCGGCTGGCAATGAGGCAAGGAACCGGGAGGAATTCGCATGAAGTATGGATGGCCTGCTTTCGACACCATGGCCGCGCTCAGCACGCTGGCCAGCCTGTCGCTCGCGTTCGTGCTGGGGCTGCTGATCGGCTTCGAGCGCCAGGTGCGCCAGCGCACCGCGGGGCTGCGCACCAACACGCTGGTGGCGGTGGGCGCGGCGGTGTTCGTCGACCTGGCGGTGCGCTTTCATGTGCAGTACGGCGGCTCGCCCAGCCCGCTGCAGGTGATCGCCTACGTGGTCTCGGGCATAGGTTTCCTAGGCGCGGGCGCGATCATGAAGGAGGGCGCCAATGTCTCGGGGCTGAACACCGCGGCCACGCTGTGGGGCTCGGCCGCCGTGGGCTGCTGCGCGGGCGCCAAGCTGCTGCCCGAGGCGGTGCTGGCCACGCTGTTCGTGCTGGCGGCCAACACCTTGCTGCGGCCGGTGGCCAACCGCATCAACCGCAGCCCGGTGCGCGAGGAATCCAGCGAGGCGACCTACACCGTCTACGTGGTCTGCCGCAGCGAGCACCGCGCCGCCGTGCACGACAAGCTCGACGAATGGCTGCACGCCGCGCACTACCCGGTGCGCACCATCGACCACCATGCCTTCGGCCCGACCGACGTGGAGATCGAAGCCACGCTATACGCCACCGCGGTCGAAGCCCCGGCGCTCGACGCCATCATGGAGCGGCTGATGGCCGAGCCCGGCGTGCAGCAGGCCTTCTGGAACGCCCGCGCCGAGGACTGACGAGCGGCCATAATCGTCCCTGATGCTGCCGACCCTGTCCTCGTACACCCTGCGCCGCGCCCTCGCGGCCGCGGCCATTGCCGCGGGCCTGGTGGCGATCTTCGTGCTGGACACGCTCACCGAATACGCGGTGGCCGTGGCGGTGTTCCACTCGGTGCTCATCCTGCTGGCGGTGCGCTGGTTCAGCGCCCGCGCGGTGGTGGCGCTGACGCTGCTGTGCATCGCGCTCACGCTGCTGAGCTTTGCGCTCACGCCGGCGGGCATCTACCACCTGGGGCTGATCAACACCTGCATCAGCATCGTGGCGATCGCCGTCACCGCCTACCTGGGGCTCAAGCTGGTGGCGGCGCGGGCGGCGGCCCATGCGGCGCAGGCGCGGCTGGCGCAGCTCGCGCAGGCCACCAGCGTGGGCGAGCTGGCGGGCTCGATCGCGCACGAGGTCAACCAGCCGCTGGCGGCCATCGTCACCAGCGGCCATGCCTGCCAGCGCTGGCTGGCGCAGGAGCCGCCGCAGCTCGAGCGCGCCGGCGCGGCGCTGGCGCGCATGCTGGCCGATGCCGAGCGCGCCAGCAACGTCATCACCCGCATCCGCGGCGCGGCGCGGGGCGAGCTGCCGCAGCGCACGCGCTTTGCGCTGAACGATGCGCTGCGCGAGATCGCCGCCATGTCCGAGGACGAGCTGCAGCGCGGTGGTGTGGCCCTGCAGCTGCAGCTGGCGCCCGAGCTGCCGCCGGCGTGGGCCGACCGCGTGCAGGTGCAGCAGGTGGCCGGCAACCTGCTGCTGAACGCCATCGACGCGGTGCGGTCCATGCCGGCCGGCGCACGCCAGATCGTGCTGCGCAGCTCGCTGGCCGATGCGGGCATGCTGCGCCTGCAGGTGATGGACAGCGGCCCGGGCGTGCCGCCGGCCGCCATGCCGCATCTGTTCGAGGCCTTCTGGACCACCAAGCGCCGCGGCCTGGGGCTGGGGCTCAACATCAGCCGCAACCTGGTCGAGGCCAATGGCGGCAGCATCGCTGCCAGCGCGCGCAACGACGGCAAGGGCGGCGCGCAGTTCGAGGTGCTGCTGCCGTCCGTCAGCAGCGCGGCAGCACAGGAGGGTGCATGACGGACGAAGCCATCGTCTACGTGCTCGACGACGACGCCTCGGTGCGCGCGGCGGTGGACGACCTGCTGGCCTCCGTGGGCCTGGCGGTGCGCAGTTTCGCGTCGGCGGCCGAGTTCTGGCAGTTCTGGGAGCAGGGTGCGCAGGACCGCCCGGCCTGCCTGGTGCTGGACATCCGCATGCCGGGCGTGAGCGGCATGGAATTCCGCCGCCAAATGCTGGAGCGCGGGCTGGCGTTGCCCACCATCTTCATCACCGGCCATGGCGACATCCGCATGGGCGTTGAGGCGATGAAGACCGGCGCCATCGAGTTCCTGACCAAGCCCTTCCGCGACCAGGACCTGATCGACGCCATCCAGCAGGGCATTGCCCGCGACCGCCTGCGCCGCGCGGGCGACGTGGCGCGGCTGGCCGCGCAGCAGGGCTGGCAGCAGCTGTCGCGCGGCGAGCAGGACGTGGTGCGCCTCGTGGTGCAGGGCTGGCTCAACAAGCAGATCGCGGCCGAGCTGGGCGTGAGCGAGGTCACCGTCAAGGTGCGCCGCGCGCAAGCCATGCGCAAGATGGACGCGGCCTCGCTGGCCGACCTGGTGCGCGCCTTCGACCGCCTCGGCGGCGTCTGAATCACTGATTTACGGGATGCCTGCGGCGCTGCGTGCGCCTACAGTGGGGCCTGCGTCGGGAACCAGACAACGGAGGGTGGCAATGGCGGACGGCAACCACAACACGGACATGAACCTGCACCTGCACCAGCACCCGCCGGCCCTGAGCCGCCGCCAGCTGCTGGGCCGCACGCTGGCGCTGCCCGGCCTGGGCAGCCTGGGCGCGGCGCTGCCCGCCTGCGGCGGCAGCAGCGGCAACCGCCTGCAGGCCGCGACCGACCAGCTGCCCGCGCTGGCGCGCGCGCTGCTACAGGGCACCGGCGTGCCCGGCCTCGCCTGGGCCGTGGTGCATAGCGGCGAGACCGTGGCCGCCCATGGCCTGGGCGTGTGCCAGGCTGGCGGCAGCGCCGCGGTGGACGCCGACACCGTGTTCCAGCTGGCCTCGGTGTCCAAGCCGCTGGGCGCCACCGTGGTCGCGCGCCAGGTGGGCGAGGGCCGGGTGTCGTGGGACAGCCGCATGCGCGAGCTGCTGCCCTGGTTTGCGCTGAGCGACAGCGGCAGCACCGAGTACCTGACGGTGGGCGATCTTTATGCCCACCGCAGCGGCCTGCCCGACCACGCGGGCGACAAGCTCGAAGAACTGGGCTACTCCCAGCGCGAAGTGCTGGAGCGCCTGCGCCTGCTGCTCGTCAAGCCGCTGCGCTCGACCTATGCCTACACCAACGCCGGGCTCACCGCCGCGGCCATCGCCGTGGCCCAGGCCGCGGGTTCGGACTGGGCCACGCTGTCGCGGCAAAGCCTGTACGCGCCGCTGGGCATGGCGCGCACCACCTCGGTCTACGAGGAATTCATGCGCCAGGGCAACCGGGCCGTCGGCCATGTGCGCGGCGACGACGGCCAGTGGCGGCCCGGCGCGCCGCGCAACGCCGATGCGCAGTCGCCCGCGGGCGGCGCCAGCTCCAGCGTCAACGATATGGCGCGCTGGCTGGCGCTGCTGCTGGCCCAGGGCCGCTGGCAGGGCGCGAGCCTGGTCGCGCCGGCGGCGCTGCAGCCCATGTGGCAGCCGCAGGCGCCGGGCGGGGCCTACGGCTACGGCTTCAACGTGGGGGCGACCGAGGCCGGGCTGGGCTTCGTCAGCCATTCGGGCGCCTTCATGCTCGGCGCGGCCACCTGCTTCATGCTGGTGCCATCGCTGGACGCGGCCATCGTCGTGCTGACCAACGGCATCCCCATCGGCGTGCCCGAGACGCTGTGCCGACAGTTCGTGGACCTGCTCGAGAACGGCCGCCTCACCCGCGACTGGTGGGACGCCTACAGTAAGGCCATCGCCCCGCTGATGGAGCCCACCGGCGCGCTGCGCGGCCAGGAGCCGCCATCGCCGGCCGTGCCGGCGGGCCCGCTCGCGCAGTACGCCGGCCGCTACGACAACGCCTACTACGGCCCGCTGCAGGTGGATGTGGCGGGCGATGCGCTGCAGCTCACGCTGGGGCCGGCGCGGCAGACTTACGCGCTGCGGCACTGGAGCGGCCAGCAGTTCAGCTTTGTGCCGGCCAACGAAAGCGCGGCGCCACACAGCATCTCGCTGGCCAGCTTCACGCTGGATGGCGACGGCGCCCGCGTGTGGCTGGAGTTCTACGACGACGAGCGCCAAGGGATTTTCGTGCGCGGCTGAGGTTCGCTGGCGTTCAAAAAAGGAGCTGCCAGCGCTCATTTCTATTGGTTTTGGATGCTTTTCTGTCTGAAACCAAGAGGGAATGAGCGCTAGTAGCTCACTTTTTTGCATGACTGCGCTGGCAGCCAGGGCAGGCGCAGCATCACCGTGGCGGCATGTGCGCCCGCGACCGGCTGAGGATTGTTTTGTTTGCGTGATGGGGATCGCGTCATTTTTAAATAGATATAAACAATCAACTTATAATATATAAGAAAATTTAACTATAGTTTGACCGTGTGCATGAAGGAGCCGGTCAATGAGCAAAACGAGCTTCACGGGAGGCAATTTCTTTCTGGCCATGCGCGGTGGTGGCCTGTCCCGCCGGGGGATGCACGGGGCGGCATCGCTGCTATCGGTAGCGTCTCTCGTGCTCGCCGCCACGCTGGCAAGCACCTCCGCGCAGGCGCAGGTGG
Organism: Comamonas sp.; assembly: GCA_050282565.1. GTDB lineage: Bacteria > Pseudomonadota > Gammaproteobacteria > Burkholderiales > Burkholderiaceae_C > Comamonas. Next base: position 38,313 of record JBLZYV010000022.1, on the reverse strand, counting down.
GCGTCGGTTTCAGCTCCAATGGCTCCTATAGCGGCACGATAGGCTCCAACAAGGGCACGGCCGGGCCTGTGCAATGTCCACCCGGTTCCGTGCTGCGAGGGGTGCGGCATGTCGATAAATCCATGAGCGCGACCAATGGCTCGACCCGCGGCATGACCAGCCAGGCCAGCCTGTACTGCGCCCGGATCAACATCACCCCCGCAGGTACGGTCCAGGTGGTGAATGTCACGCCCGACGGCACGCCCACCTCCAACGGCTTTGCCTATCCGCAGCCTGGCACGGAGCAGACCGCCTACTGCCCGGCCGGGCAGGTCGTGCAGCGCCTGGGCGGCTACGACCGCACTACGCCCAGCCCCTACAACACGCCATGGGCATCCAGCCTGGTGATCGCCTGCCGCCCGGCCAACACCGGGGCGGGCGACTGGGTCCAGATCGATACCGGTGCCACCGCCACCGAGGCCCGGGCCGGCGTTGTCGAAACCAACGCCACCCATAATTTCCGCGGCTACTTCTGTCCCAATGCGGCGGACCAGGCGGTTTCCGGCATCTACCGGCAGGCCGGTGGCGAGGGCTACGACGGCATCAACGTGTACTGCGGGCAGCTGCAGCAGGCCCGCCTGTCGGCGATCATGACGTTCACCGATTTCGCCTGGGACCAGACCCTGGGCGGATCGGGCTGGCTGGTGAACCTGACGCGTGACGGCACGCTGCTCGACAACCTTGCCGGCATGTCCGGAGAAAACAAGACGCCCTACGCCGCGGCGGGCGACAACGATCCCGAGGACTACCAACCCGACAGCGAGCTGTACGTGCTGCCCAATGCGGGTTATGGGGCCGTCGTCTCGCAGCGGCCGAGCGGCATCGCGGAGAACACCTATGTGGTGCTCAATACCTGTGCAGCTGGCACATCGATAGGCAACAAGCAGGACCAATCCTGCACGCTCAATGTGGCCGGGCGGCCGGACATTTTCGTCGACATCACCCCCCCGCCCATTCGCTACAACTCCGTGGGCCAGACCCAGAATCTGACGCTCACGGCGATCAACCTGGGCCCGGGCGACGTCGGCGACGCGGATGGCTTTGCCCTGAGGGTTGAAATTCCCGCCGGCTGGACGCCGGGCTCCGTGCCGGGCTGCACGGTCTCGGGCCAGGTGCTGACCTGCCCGATCGACACGGTGATGGCTGCCGCCCCCGCGCCGGGCGCCAATGGCGGGCAACTGGCCTTCACGATTCCGGTCACCACCAATGCCTCCGTCACCAGCGGCACCCGCATGGTCACCGCCAGCCTGGAGCGCTCGACACCCGACGACGATGACGATCCCACCAATGACGACTACGACACCGACAATGACACCGACGTGGCGCCGCTGGACTTCCTGGCGGGCACGCCGTCGCTGGGCATCAACAAGATAACGCGTGGCGGTGCCGGCAGCTTCAGCTTCTCGGGCAACAACGGCTGGGACCCGCAAACCATCACCACCACCCAGAATTTGCGCACGGCCTATGGCGACATACAGGTGCTGGATGCCGCCCATGTGGAGACCACGATCACCGAGTCCTTGCCGCCACGCTGGAAACTCAGTTCGGTGAACTGCACGGGCATGGCGCCGGGCGGCACGGTCACCGTCGGCCCCACTTCCTTCACCTTGAGCGCGAGCGCCATCGCTGCGGACAGCGAGATCGCCTGTACCGTGGTCAACGACACGCCCGAGCTGCGCGTCACCAAGACCTCCAGCGCCGTTATCGACACCAACGGCGACGGCAAGGTCAACGCCGGCGATACCGTCAACTTCACGATCCGGGTCGAGAACATCGGTCCGATAACCATCAGCAACCTTAGCATCGACGACCCCTTGCTCGGCATGAGCGCCGTGCCGCTGAACCCGTCCAGCCTCGCTCCGGCCGAGTCGGCGTCGGTCGGCCCGATCAGCTACACGCTGACCCAGCAGGACATCTACAACGGCAAGGTCACGAACACGGCAACCGCCAACGGAGCCGACCCCGACGGCAACCCGGTCAGCGCGACCGGCAGCGTCACCACGCCGGTGGCGGGCAGCCCCGAAATGACCCTGGACAAAGCCATGTCGAACTACACCGATGTCGACGGCGACGGGAGGCGCAGCGTCGGTGACCGCTTCAGCTACACCCTCACGGTCAAAAACATCGGCGGCGTACGCCTGACGGGTGTCTCCATCGACGACCCCAAATTGAGCACCACCCCGCTGGCGGTGACCCCCGCCAACCTCGAGCCCGGACAATCGGGCACGGCCTCGGGGGACTACACGCTGACGCAGACAGACGTCGATGCCGGCTTTGTCACCAACGATGCCACCGCCAGCGGCAAAACCCCGGCAGGGGGCGATGTCTCGGCATTTGCCTCGCAGGTGGAGCGCATCGCGCCGGTGGCCGAAATGACGCTGACCAAGTCCGCGGGCGCCGTGACCGATGCCAATGGCAACGGATACGACGATGTGGGCGACACCATCACCTACACCTTCTCGGTGGAGAACACCGGCAACGTCACGCTCAACAGCGTGGCCATCAGCGATCCCAAGCTGGGGGTCAGCGGGCTGGCCGTGTCGCCGGCTACCCTGGCGCCCCACCAGACCGGCACGGCGAGCGCCACCTATACGCTGACCCAGGCCGACTTCGACGCCGGCGAGGTCCGCAACACGGCCACCGCGTCAGGGATGGACCCGGATGGCGGCGGCCCCATCAGCGACGAAGCCTTCGTGACGACACCGCTCGCCGGCGATCCGCGGCTGACCGTGGCCAAGGACGCCTCCCCATCCAGCGCGGCCCTGAGCGATACCGTCACCTACACCATCCGCGTGAGCAACAGCGGACCGCGGCCCAGCGCCGCCAACACCACCATCACCGACTACGTGCGCGAAGGCGTCACGGTCACCCAGGTGGACAGTGGCACCGGCTGGGCATGCAATCCCACCAGCGGAGCCGGCCCCATGGGCATCGATTGCGTGAGCGCCGCCGGCGTGCCGGCCGGCGCCGTCGATGCCCTGGTGGCCACCATCACCACCACCAAGACCACGACCAGCGCCGTGACCAACACCGCCAGCGTGAGCAGCGGCGATGCGGAATGCGAGGCCAACCCGCCCCCTGCGCGCTGCGGCGCCACGGCCACCGTGGGTGACAACAGCCAGCCTGTCCTGGCCATGGGCAAGGCGGCGGACAAGACCAGCGCCGCGCTGGGCGAGAGCATCACCTACACGGTACAGGTCAGCAACAGCGGTCCGGTGGCGAGCGCCGCCAACACCACCATCAACGACAACGTCCCCGAAGGCCTGAGCGTGGTGGGCGTGACCAACGGCACAGGCTGGTCGTGCAGTCCCACCACTGGCACGGGCCCGGTCACCATCGCCTGCGTGAACGCGGCCGGCGTGGCGGCCGGGGCGAGCAACGCGCCGGTGGCCACCATCACGGCCACCAAGACCGGCACCAGCGCCGTCACCAACAGTGCCAGCGTGGGCAGCGGCGATCCCGCCTGCGCCGAAACACCGGTGCCGGACCGCTGCAGTGCCGCCGTCGTGGTGGCCGACAGCACCCAGCCCGTGCTGAGCGTGAGCAAGGCCGCCGACAAGGCCAGCGCGGCCCAGGGCGAGGCCATCACCTACACGGTGCAGGTGAGCAACAGCGGCGCCGTGCCGAGCGCGGCCAAAACCATCATCAGCGACAATCTTTCGGAGGGCCTGGAGCTGACGGCCGTGAGCAGTGGCGACGGCTGGACCTGCACCCCTACGGCAGGCGCCGGCCCCCTCACCATCCAGTGCGTGCACGCGGCTGGCGTGCCGGCAGGAGCCAGCAAGCTCCCGGTGGCCACCATCACCGCCACCAAGACGGGCACCAATGCGGTGAGAAACACGGTCAGCATCACCCAAGGCGATGAGACCTGCCAGGCCACCCCGGCCCCGGAGCGCTGCGTGGATGTGGTGCCCGTGGCCGATGCCAGCCAGCCGGCACTCGCACTGGCCAAGAGCGCAGACCCGGCCAGCGCAGCGCAGGGCGGGCGCATCACCTACACCATCCGCGTGGGCAACAGCGGCCCGGTGGCGAGTGCTGCCAACACCACGGTCAGCGACGCCGTGCCCGCAGGGCTCGCGCTGGTGAGCGTGACCGACGGCACGGGCTGGGTGTGCGACAACAGCGTCAGTTGCGTCAAGGCCGCCGGTGTGGCGGCCGGTGCGGCCGATGAAACCGTGGCCACCGTGGTGGCGACCAAGACCGGTACCACCGCCGTCACCAACACCGCGCGGGTGGCGAGCGGCGACCTGGCCTGCGAGTCCGACGTGCCGGCGGCCCGCTGCACGAGCAGCGCCACGGTGGCCGATGCCAGCCAGCCGGCGCTGGCGCTGGCCAAGAGCGCAGCGCCCGCCAGCGCGGCGCAGGGCGAGAACATCACCTGCAGCATCCGTGTGAGCAACAGCGGCCAGGTGGCCAGCGCGGCCGACACCACGGTCACCGATACCTTGCCCGCAGGGCTGAGCCTGGTGAGCGTGACCGCCGGCGAGGGCTGGACGTGCGACAACAGCATCCGCTGTACCAAGGCCGGCGGCGTGGCCGCGGGCACGACGGATGAAACCGTGGTCACCGTGGTCGCCACCAAGACCGGCACCGCCAGCGTGACCAACACCGCCTCGGTGGCCAGCGGCGACGCCGCCTGCGAGGCCACGCCGGTGGCCGGGCGCTGCAGCAGCAGCGCCACGGTGCAGGACGGCGGCAGCCCGCCGGCACCGGCGCTGGCCGTGGCCAAGGCTGCGGACCGCGCCAGCGCGCGGCGCGGGGAAACGATCCACTACCGCATCCAGGTGGGCAACAGCGGCCCGGTGGCCAGCGGCGCCGACACCACCATCGTGGACAGCGTGCCCGAAGGCCTGCGCGTGGTGGCGGTGCGCGGCGGCGAGGGCTGGGCCTGCACGCCCGGCTCGGGCGAAGGCCCGGTGGACATCCGTTGCGTGAAGGCTGCCGGCGTGGCGGCCGGTGCGGCGCAGGAGTTGGTGGCCGAGATCGTCTCCACCAAGACGAGCAGCGGCGCCGTCACCAACACTGCTAGCGTGACCCGCGGCGGCGGCCCCGGCTGCGATGCGCCCGCCTCGGACTGCCATCAGACGGCCAGTGTGACCGTGGCCGATGCCGATGTCGGCGCTCCGGCATCGATACCGGTGGATTCGCGGCCCATGCTGGCCGTGCTGGGCCTGCTGCTGCTGTGGGCTGCGGCCCTGCGGTTGAGGGCCGCGCAAGGCCGGTGTTGAGGGCCGCGCAAGGCCGGTGAAGGCCAGGCGGTGTGTCTGTCAAAAAAAGGAGCTGCTGGCGCTTGTTGTTATTGGTTTTTGATGCTTTTTTGCATTAGAAGCCAGAAATGGCAAGCGCCAGCTGCTCTGCTTTTTAAAGATCCTGGGGCCAGGGCATGCGCAGCGACACCGTGGTGGCATGGCCTTGCGAATCCACCGCGAGCCGTGCGCCCAGGCGCTGGGCGCGGGCCTGCATGCTGTGCAGGCCTGTGCCGCCTGGCGTGCCCGGTGCACCGGGGGCCAGGCCCACGCCGTTGTCGCGCACCTGCAGCTGCAACTGCCGTGCCTCGTAGGCCAGCGTCACCTCCACGCGCGTGGCGCGGCTGTGCTTGAAGACGTTGGTCAGGGCCTCCTGCAGGATGCGCAGCACGTCCAGGCTGGGCGTGGTGCCCAGGTGCACCTCGTCCAGGTGCAGCACCTGCCAGTGCACGTCGATGTCGTGCAGCTCGAACAGCACGCTCATGCGGTGGCGCAGCGGCGCCAGCAGCTCGGCCAGCGACAGCTCGCCGTAGTGCTGGGCCGAGGCGGTGTCGATGATGAGCCGCAGGTCGTCGCGCATGCCGCGCAGCATGTCCAGCACCTGGTCCTGCGGCAGCGGGCCGCCGGCGCGCTCCAGCGTGGTGATGTTGCCGATCAGCATGCCGCCCAGGCCGTCGTGCAGGTCGTGCGCGAGGTTGACGCGCTCGCCCAGGCGCGCGTGCAGCAGCTCCAGCTCGTGCTGGCGGGCCAGCGACGCGGTCAGCTCGGCGCGGGCCTGCGTGATGCCGTGCTGCATCTCGTCGTTGAAGCTCTCGATGCGCCGGGTGTTGGCCACGAAGGTCCAGGCCAGGACCAGCGCGATGCCGATGGTGGAGACGGTCTCGGAATAGGTGACGAGGTAGAAATTGCTGTCCACGATGCGCAGGAAGACCAGCAGGTCGTGCGCCATGGCCAGCGCGCCGGCGATCGCCGTCAGCGACAGGATGCGCTGCGGCAGGTTGCCCCCGCGCCAGGCCAGGTACAGGAACACGCCGGACGTGGCGAACAGCAGCGCGGACGACATCCAGGCCAGCGCGTTGCGCATCGCGCCCACCTGCTCGTGCGGGGCCAGCAGCATGGCGGCCGTGGCAGCGGCGATCAGCAGCCACATGCCGCGCTCGCGGCGCGGCCAGCGGCAGCCCAGGAAGCGCAGCACGAACATGGCGTTGCAGCCGTGGTAGACCACATAGGCCACCGAGGTGACGGCGGCGTAGGTGTCGGTGCTGCCAAAGGGCCAGGTGCTGGTGTGCACGAAGTTGACCGCGAACACGAACCAGGCCGCCTGCTGCGCACCATACCAGCCATAGGCTGTTTCCTGGCGGCGCATCAGCCACAGCGCGAGGAAGAAGCAGCCCAGCGTGGAGCCTATGCCCAGGTTGAGCCACTGCAGGCTCTGCCGCTTCAGGTAGCTGCTGCGCTGCGCGTCCTGCATGGCGCCGGGCGGGCCGATCTCCACCGGCCCCAGCGCGGGCTGGTGGGCCGCGAAGCCGCTGACGCGGATCAGCAGCTCGTTGCGGCCGGTGTGCAGCAGCGGCGCGGGCAGCAGCAGAAAGCGCGGCAGGTTCCAGGTGCGCGATAGCGGATCGACGAGGTTCGCGTCGCGCTGCAGCTCCACGCCGTTGACCGAGATCACGCCCGCGAAGATCAGGTAGTGCACGAACAGGCCCTGGTTCTGCGGCGGGCCGTCGATGTTCCAGCGCAGGCGGTACCAGACCACGCCGTCGTGCCCCGGCCACTGCTGGTTCCAGTCGTTGGGCACGGACGCCGGCACCCAGCCGGTCTCGGGCGGCTGCGCGGCCTGCCAGTCGGCGCGCGCGGCCTCGACCGTGCCGGGCCATGCGGCCTGGGCGGGCGCGGCCAGCCAGAGCCAGAGGCAGAGTGCCGCTAGGGCAGCAAGCCATGCTCGCGCGCGCGCCGCACGGCCTGGGTGCGCGAGCTGACGGCCAGCTTGTCGTAGATATGCCGGATGTGCGAGTCGATGGTCCATCGGGAAAGGTGCAGGCATTCGGCAATCTCGCGATTGCTCAGGCCCGCGGCAACATGGTCGAGTATCTGCCGTTCGCGCTCGCTCAGCGCGTCGCGCAGGGCCGGGTCGGGCGCCGGCGTGGGGCCGGCCTGGCGGCCCACCAGGTCGAGGATGCGCCGCGCGATGAACGGGTCTATGGGCGCGCCGCCCTTGAGCACGCTCTTGATCGACAGCGCGATCTCCAGGTCGTCGCGCTCCTTGAGCACGTAGCCGTTGGCGCCGGCGCGCAGCGCGCCGAGGATCATCTCCTCGGTGCTCCAGGCCGATACCACCAGGATGGGCAGGCGCTCGTCGCGGGCGCGCAGCCAGGCGATCAGCTCGATGCCGCTGCCATCGGGCAGGCCCAGGTCCACCAGCGCCATGGCCAAGGGCTGCAGCCCGCCGCCGGGATGCGCGGCCGCGGCCTGGCACTGCGCGACCGAGCCGGTGGGCCGCAGGCGGGCCGCGGCCATGCCCAGCGAACCCAGCACCTCGCCCAGCCGCGCGAGCAGGGCCGGGTCGTCGTCGACCAGCAGGACGGGCAGGGGCGTGTCGGGCGTTTCGGGCATCTCGGCGGGCATCGGGGGATTCTGGCGCAACCGGGGGCAAAAGCCATCCCGTATTTGCGGGATGGGGGCCGGGCTCAGGCGGGCGTGGGCCACAGGTACAGCACCGCGCTGGTCATCACCAGGTAGCGCAGGAACTTGCCAATGCCCATGTACAGCACGCAGGGCCAGAACGGCAGGCGCAGCCAGCCGGCCACGGCGCACAGCGGGTCGCCCACCACCGGCAGCCAGCTCAGCAGGCAGGCCTTGGGGCCGAAGCGGCGCAGCCACACGCGGGCCAGGCGCTCGTGGCGCGGGCGGGTGGAGGGCGGGACGGTCTCCTCGGCCTCTGCGGCGGTGGGCCGCCGGCGCGCCCGGTCCCAGGCGCGGTGCGCGCCCAGGCCCATCCACCAGCTGATGGCGCCGCCGATGGTGTTGCCGATGGTGGCCACGGCGATGGCTTGCCAGAACAGCTCGGGATTGAGCTTGAGCAGGCCGACGACCGCCGGCTCCGAGCCCAGCGGCAGCAGGGTGGCCGACACCAGGGCCACGACGAACACGGTGGACAGGCCGAACTGGGGCAGGGCCAGCCATTGCAGCAATTGTTGAATCCACACTTCCATGGCGCGAGTGTAGGGGTTGGCCCTGATCCGGGCCGCCGGCAAAAGCCTCTTGCCGAGCGGGATTGCCTTTTGTATCTTGTCGGGGTTTGGCCTTGGAGCACTTGTATGAACGCATCCCTTTTTCCCCGCCTGGCGATTGCCCTGGCCTGCATGCTGGCGGCCGCCGGCCTGCAGGCCGCCACGCTGACGCTGGACGGCCCCGGCGGCCAGCGCCAGCTCGACAGCGAGGTGCTGGCCCACCACGCCGAGGCGCGCGACATCGCCGTGCCGCGCGATGCCTCGTACCACCGCGCCATGCGCTACCGCGCGGTGCCGCTGGCCGTGGTGCTGCGCGAGCTGGGCCTTACGGCCACCGACACGTTGGAGGTGGTGGCCACCGACGGCTTCGTCGCCCAGCTGCCCGGCGCGCTGGCGCTGCAGCAGGGCGCGGGCAAGCCGCAGCCCTGGCTGGCCATCGAGCCCAAGGACGCGCCCTGGCCGGTGCTGCCCGACCGCCCGCACGGCGCCGGGCCGATGTATATCGTCTGGCCGGTGGACCAAGGCGTGAGCAGCGAGCAGTGGCCCTACGCGGTGGCGCGGCTGCACGTGCGCGAGTCGCCCGAGCGCCGCTGGCCCGAGATCGCGGTGGCGGCCAGCCTGCCGGCGGACGCCCCGGCGCGGCGCGGCCAGGCCGTGTTCATCGTCCAGTGCCTGACCTGCCACGCCATGAACGGCGCGGGCGGCGCCACCATGGGGCCGGACCTGAACCGGCCGATGAGTCCGGTCGAGTACTTCCAGCCCCAGGCGCTGCGCCAGCTGGTGCGCAACAGCGCCAGCGTGCGCCGCTGGCCGGCGCAGGCCATGCCGGCCTTCAGCGCCGAGCAGCTCAGCGACGCCTCGCTCGACGACCTGATCGCCTATCTACAGCACATGGCCGGGCAGCGCCAGCCGGCGCGCTGAAACCGGGGCCGGGGCGCTACTTTTTCCGTGCCGCTTTTTTGAGCAGGTACAATCGCCCCCTTCCCCCATTCACCCCCCACCATCGCGCTTCGCGTGAAGCGCATGCATTCTTGCTTCCATGTCCGTGCGCATTGGTCCCCATACCTTGGCCAACCAGGTGTTCGTCGCCCCCATGGCGGGCGTGACGGACCGGCCCTTCCGCCAGCTCTGCAAGGAGCTGGGCGCGGGCTACGCGGTCAGCGAGATGGTGACTTCGCGCCCCGACCTGTGGGCCAGCCTCAAGACCAGCCGCCGCGCCAACCATGATGGCGAGCCGGGCCCCATCGCCGTGCAGATCGCCGGCACCGAGGCCGAGATGATGGCCGACGCCGCCCGCTACAACGTGGACCGCGGCGCGCAGATCATCGACATCAACATGGGTTGTCCGGCCAAGAAGGTCTGCAACAAATGGGCCGGCTCGGCGCTGATGCAGAACGAGGCGCTGGCGGTCGAGATCGCGCAGGCCGTGGTCGAGGCCTGTGCGCCGCACGGCGTGCCGGTCACGCTGAAGATGCGCACCGGCTGGTGCGACACGCACCGCAACGCGGTGGTGCTGGCCCGGCAGTTCGAGGACGTGGGCATCCAGATGCTGACCGTCCACGGCCGCACGCGCGAGCAGGGCTATCGTGGCTTTGCCGAGTACGACACCATCGCCGCCGTCAAGGCAGCGGTGGCCGTGCCCGTGGTGGCCAACGGCGACATCACCAGCCCCGAGAAGGCCCGCGACGTGCTGGCCCGCACCGGCGCCGACGCGGTGATGGTGGGCCGCGCCGCGCAGGGCCGGCCGTGGATCTTCCGCGAGATCGTGCACTTCCTGCAGACCGGCGAGCACCTCGCGCCGCCGCTGGTGGCCGAGCTGCGCCGGCTGCTGCTCGCGCACCTGCAGGACCACTACGCGCTGTACGGCGAAAGCACCGGCGTGCGCTCGGCGCGCAAGCACATCGCCTGGTACGTGCAGGGCCTGCCCGGGGGGGACGCGTTCCGGCGCGTGATGAATGGGATCGACAACAGCGCCGCGCAATGGCAGGCGGTGGCCGACTATCTGGACGCGCTGGCCGCGCAGATGGACCGGCTGCCCGCTGCGGGCGCCGCACCCGGGGGCGAAGGCGAGGAGCTGCCCCTGGCAACGACAACAACGAGTAACTGGGTATGAGCAAAACAACAACCATCGAGCAGTCCGTGCGCGAAAGCCTGCAGACCTATTTCCGCGATCTGGACGGCGAGATCCCTGACCGCGTCTACGACATGGTGGTGCGCATGGTCGAGCGGCCGATGCTGGAAGTGGTGATGAGCCAGGCCGACCACAACCAGTCCCGCGCGGCCGAGTGGCTGGGGCTGAACCGCAACACGCTGCGCAAGAAGCTGGTCGAGCACAAGCTGCTGTGACCCCTGGATGTTATTGATTTGATAGCTGCTTGCGCTTGATGGGCAAGGGCTGGAACGTGTTTTTATCTTGAAGAGAACCTCATGAACGCACTGATCTCCGTCTCCGACAAGACCGGCATTGTCGAGTTTGCCAAAAGCCTGCACGCGCTGGGCGTGCGCCTGCTGTCCACCGGCGGCACGGCCCAGCTGCTGGCCAAGGAAGGCCTGCCCGTCACCGAGGTGGCCGAGGTCACCGGCTTTCCCGAGATGCTGGACGGCCGCGTCAAGACCTTGCACCCCAAGGTGCACGGCGGCCTGCTGGCGCGCCGCGACCTGCCCGAGCACATGGCGGCCATCCAGGAGCACGGCATCGACACCATCGACCTGCTGGTGGTGAACCTGTACCCGTTCGAAGCCACCGTGGCCAAGGCCGGCTGCACGCTGGCCGACGCCATCGAGAACATCGACATCGGTGGCCCGGCCATGGTGCGCTCGGCCGCCAAGAACTGGAAGGACGTGGGCGTGGTCACGTCCGCCGACCAGTACGCAGCCGTGCTGGCCGAGCTGAAGGCTGGCGGCAAGCTGTCCGACCAGCTGCGCTTCGCGCTGTCGGTGGCCGCGTTCAACCGCATCGCCCAGTACGACGGCGCGATCAGCGACTACCTGTCGTCGGTGAAGTTCGAGCAGGACAAGCTCTCCGAAGCCTACGTGCCCGAGCGCAGCGCCTTCCCCGGCCAGAGCAACGGCCACTTCATCAAGGTGCAGGACCTGCGCTACGGCGAGAACAGCCACCAGCAGGCCGCGCTGTACCGCGACCTGTACCCGGCGCCCGGTTCGCTGGTCACCGGCGAACAGCTGCAGGGCAAGGAGCTGTCGTACAACAACATCGCCGACGCCGATGCGGCCTGGGAGTGCGTCAAGAGCTTCGAGGCCCCGGCCTGCGTGATCGTCAAGCACGCCAACCCCTGCGGCGTGGCCGTGGGCCAGGACGCGCACGAGGCCTATGCCAAGGCCTTCCAGACCGACCCGACCAGCGCCTTCGGCGGCATCATCGCCTTCAACCGCGTGGTGGACAAGGCCGCGGCCGAGGCCGTGGTCAAGCAGTTCGTCGAGGTGCTGATGGCGCCCGGCTTCACGCCCGAGGCGCTGGAGATCTTCAAGCCCAAGGTCAATGTGCGCTTGATGAAGATCGCTTTGCCGGCCGGTGGCGAGCGCGCCTGGGACCAGGGCCGCAACGCCGTGGACGCCAAGCGCGTGGGCTCGGGTCTGCTGCTGCAGACCGCCGACAACCACGAGCTGGCGCTGGCCGACCTGAAGGTCGTCACCGTCAAGCAGCCCACGCCTGAAGAACTGCAGGACCTGCTGTTCGCCTGGAAGGTGGCCAAGTACGTCAAGTCCAACGCCATCGTGTTCTGCAAGAACGGCATGACCATGGGCGTGGGCGCGGGCCAGATGAGCCGCCTCGACTCGGCGCGCATCGCCAGCATCAAGGCCGATGCCGCCAAGCTCAGCCTGCAGGGCACGGTGGTGGCGAGCGATGCCTTCTTCCCCTTCCGCGACGGCCTGGACGTGGTGGTGGACGCGGGTGCGACCTGCGTGGCCCAGCCCGGTGGCTCGATGCGTGACCAGGAGGTGATCGACGCCGCCAACGAGCGCGGCGTGGCCATGGTCTTCACCGGCGTGCGCCACTTCCGCCACTGATGGTGGACATGGACGACGAAGCCCCGGCGCGCCCGCGCTGGCTGGGCTGGCTGATCGCCCTCGTGCTGCTGGCCGTGGTGCTGGGGCTGCTCAACATCGGCCGGCTCATCCTGCGGCCCGACCCGGTGGACGCGGCCGTTGCCGCGCGCCCCGAGCTGGCCGCGGCCAAGGCCCTGGTCGAGGCCAGCGACTGCATGCGCTGCCATGCCGCCGCGCGCCAGGCCGTGGGGCCGAGCTTCCAGGAAATCGCCGAGCGCCACGCCAACCGCGCCGATGCGGTGGAATTCCTCGCCGGCAAGATCCGCAACGGCAGCGTGGGCGACTGGGGCCGCATCGTGATGCCGCGCCATCCGCAGATCGGCGAGGACGATGCCCGGCGCATGGCCGAGTGGGTGCTGGCGGCGGCGCCGGCGGCCCGCTGATCCGCCGCCGAGGATTGCCGCATGGCGCCCAGCTCCACCGCACCCCGGCGCCGCGGCCTGCTGTTCTGGGCGCTGTCCACGCTGGTGGTGTTCTACGCGATCTACCCGGCCAGCAACTGGCTGGCCGCGCGCCAGAGCCGGCGCTACGACTTCCTCACGCCCTGGGACGCACACATCCCGCTGGTGCCCGAGTTCATCTGGGTCTACTTCTCGTTCTTCATCTTCATCCTGCTGCCCATCTGGTGGGTGGATAGCGATGACATCGACGCGCTGGGCCGGCGCCAGGTGCTGGCCACGGTGCTGTGCGGCGTGGTGTTCGCGCTGTTCCCGGCCAACCTGGCCTTCGAGCGCGTGCTGCCCGAGGCCGAGCCCTACCGCAGCATCTTCGGCTGGATGTTCGCGGTGGATGCGCCGCACAACCTGCTGCCGTCGCTGCACATCGTCTACACCGTGGCCACGGGCGTGGCGCTGTGGGCCGCGCAGTGGCGGCGCGGCCGGCCGGGGCGCTGCGCGCTGATCGCGCTGTGGGGCGTGGCCATCTGCGCCTCGACCATGCTGGTGCACCAGCACCATGTGCTGGACGTGGTGGCGGCCGTGGTGCTGGTCGCCGTGCTGCAACGGCTGGTAAGGACGCGGCCAGAAGGTTTTTAAAAACAGGAGCTGCTGGCGCTCGCTGTTATTGGTTTTCAGATGAATTTCTATATGAAATCAAGGTGTACCAAGCGCCAGCAGCTATCAAATCTGCTGTAGCGCATGGCTCGCCTGCTGCCGGTAGTGCGCGGCCAGGTGGTCGATCAGCGCGCGCACCTTGGGCGCCACGTGCGGGGTCTGCGGGTACAGCGCATGGTAGTGGCGCCGGCCCAGGTGGTGTTGCGGCAGCACCTGCAGCAGCCGGCCCTGGTCCAGCTCGCGCTGCACCGTGGGGCGGGTGAAGCTGGCGACGCCAAGGCCCGCCAGCGTGGCGCTGTGCACGGCGGTGATGGCGTCGAAGCGGTGGCGCGCCGGCCCGTCCCAGGTCAAGGATTCGCCGCCGCCGCGGTCTTGCAGCACCCACGCATCGCCGCCGGCCTGGCCCTGGTAGACCAGCCGGTGGTGCGCTGCCAGCGACGCCGGCTCGGGCAGGCCGTGCCGGGCGATGTACAGCGGCGCGGCCACGAGGATCTGCTCGGTGGCCAGCAGCAGCCGCGCCACCAGCCGGTTGTCGGGCAGCGCGCTGCTGATGCGCACGGCCAGGTCCAGCCCTTCGGCCACGAGGTTGGCGCGCCGGTCGCTGCACACCAGGTCGAGCTGCACCTCGGGGTAGCGCTGCTGGAAGGCGGGCAGCCAGTCGGGCAGCTCAAGCACGGCAATGGCATGCGGCAGGCCCACGCGCAGCGTGCCGCGGGGGCGCTGGCGCTGCATGTCCATGGCCTCGGCCGTGGCGTCCACGCGGGCCAGGATGTCCAGGCAGGCCGCGTGAAAGCGCTGGCCGGCCTCGGTCAGGCTCAGGCGGCGGGTGTTGCGCAGCAGCAGCTGGGTGCCGAACTGCGCCTCCAGCTGCTTGAGCTGGCGCGACACCGACGAATGGGTGAGCCCCAGCCGCTCGGCCGCGGCCGTGAGGCTGCTGGCATCGACGATGGTCTGGAACACCCGCATCGCGAGCAACTGGTCCATGGACTTTCCTGTGGGTTGAACTCCTAGCGCAGCGGCAGCGCCAGGATCTGGGCCGTGGTCATCACGTCGCCGAAAGTGTCCTCGATTTCAGCCAGCGCCGCGCGGTGCAGGCTGTCCTGGTCCACGGCGCTGCCGTCGGCGCGCACGATGCTGCGCGTGGCGCTGGCGTCCGACGCCACCAGCACCTGGTAGCCCAGCGGCGCGGCGTCGCGCGCGGCGCCGGCGACGCAGGCATGCGTCATCAGGCCGGCGATCACAACCGTCTTGATGCCCGCGGCCTTCAGGCGGCGGTCGAGGTCGGTGCTGGCAAACACGCTGACGGTGGTCTTCTGCAGCACCTGGTCTTGCGGGCGCGGTAGGGCGCCAGGGTGGAACTGCGCGGTCTTGCCATCGAGCGCGAACAGCGCCGAGCCGGCCGGCGCCACGTGCTGCACCTGGAACACCGGCAGCTTGGCGGCATCGGCCCAGGCCAGCAGCTGCTGCGTGCGCGCCAGCGCGGCGGGGCCACCGGCGATGGGCATGCGGCCGCTGAAGTATTCGTTCTGGAAATCGATCACCAGCAGCGCGGTTGAGCGCGCATCCAGCTGGGTGGCGGGCGTGGCGCCCGACATGGCACGGATGGTGGGTGTGGGGGCGGCCTCGGCAGCGGCGGCGTGGGCCGCCATGGCGGGGGCGCTGGCCAGGGCCAGCAGGCGCAGCCAGGAACGGAGGAAAGCGGTGGACATGGAAACAGACTCCCTGAAAAACACCTGCAGCACCATGCGCAGGTCGTGCCGGGAAGTCTAGGCAGCAGGCCGGGCGGCTACCAGACCGCCGCGGCCACAACATCTGTGCGCTCCGCGCACAGATGCGGGCAGGGAGCCGGCTTTCAGGCCTTGAGCTTGAGCACGTAGGTCAGCACGTTGGCCATGGCCAGGTCCAGCTCCAGGAAGGATTGGAAGTCGCGGCCCTCGGTCCAGTAGTTGTCCCAGTTGTTGCGCTTCAGGGTTCGGGTCCAGCCTTCGGTGGCGACGGCGCGGCGCACCGCATCGAGCAGCGCGGCCTGGCGCGGGGCTGGCACGGCCTTGCCGGTGAAGACGCCGCGCCAGTTGGCGATGTCGGCGTCCACGCCCTGCTGGCGCACCGAGGGCACGCCCAGGAAGGCCTGCTTGGACGAAACGCCGATGGCGCGCAGCTTGCCGCTGGCGAGGTGCTCGCTGAACTCGCTGTAGCCCGAGATGCCGGCCACGGCCTTGCCCGATTCCACCGCCGCCATCACCTGCGCGCCGCCCGCGAACGGCTGGTAGACCAGGGCCTCGGGCTTGCCGGCCGCGCGCGCCAGCAGGCCGGCGAACATGTGGTCGATGCCGCCGGCCGAGCCGCCGGCGATGGGCGTGGCGGCGGCATCGGCGCGCATTTTCGCGATCAGGTCCTTGGGGGTCTTGATCGGCGAGTCGCTCTTGACGACCAGCATCTCGTAGTCGCTGGTCAGCCGCGCCAGCGGCGCGATGCGGCTCAGGTCGACCGCGGGCTGCTGCAGCGCCACCGCGCCGACCATCACCGTGCCACCCATCAGCAGGGCATTGGGGTCGGCGTCGTACTTTTCTACATAGCGTGCCAGGCCGATGGTGCCGCCCTTGCCGCCGATGTTCTCGTAGTCGACGCGGGCCACCGCGCCGGCGTCCAGCAGCGCCGCGCCCAGGGCGCGGCCGGTCTGGTCCCAGCCGCCGCCTTCGTTGGCCGGAATGACGATGCGCAGCTGGGGCAGCGGCGCGGCCTGCGCCCAGGACGCCAGCGCCCCCGAGCTGGCTGCGGTGGCAGCGAGCCACGAGGTGAAGTGGCGCCGGGTGGTGCGAACCATGGTGTCTCCAAAAGTGTCCAGTGGAAACAATTGTAAGTTCGAGCGATAGCGGATTGGTCCGATTTTTGGCCTGGATAGCTGAGGGCTTATCGAGCCAGCCAATAAAAAAACCCTGCCGTGCTCGCGCACCGGCAGGGTGGGCGGAGGGCGGGCCGCCTACAGCGTCTGGAACACCGCGCGCGCGGCCTCCAGCGTGCGGGCCACGTCGGCCTCGCTGTGCGCGGCGCTGACGAAGCCGGCCTCGTACAGCGCCGGTGCGAAGTAGTGGCCACGCTCGAGCATGCCGTGGAAGAACTGGTTGAAGACCTGGCCGTCGGTCTTCATCACCTCGGCGTAGTGCGTGGGCAGCTGCGGCAGGAAGTAGAAGCCGAACAGGCCGCCCTGGTGGTCGACGCTGAAGGGCACGCCGGCGGCGTCGGCCTCGGCCTTGAGGCCCGCCATCAGCTGGCCGGTGCGCGCATGCAGCGCTTCGTGGAAGCCCGGTGCGGCGATCAGCTCCAGCGTCTTCAGGCCGCAGGCCGTGGCGATGGGGTTGCCTGACAGCGTGCCGGCCTGGTAGACCGGGCCCAGCGGCGAGAGCTTTTCCATGATGTCGCGGCGCCCGCCGAAGGCCGCCATCGGCATGCCGCCGCCGATCACCTTGCCCAGCACCGTGAGGTCGGGCGCGAAGCCGTCGATCTGCTGCGCATACAGGCTCTGCGCGCTGCCCAGCGCCACGCGAAAGCCCGTCATCACCTCGTCGTAGACCATCAGCGCGCCGTGCTCGCGCGTCAGCTCGCGGATGCGGCGCGTGAAGGGCACGCTGGCGCGCACGAAGTTCATGTTGCCGGCGATGGGCTCGAGGATCACGCAGGCGATCTCGGGGCCGTGCAGCGCGAAGGCCTCTTCGAGCTGGGCCACGTCGTTGTACTCGAGCACCAGCGTGTCCTTGACCACGTCGGCCGGCACGCCGGCGCTCGACGAGGTGCCGAAGGTGGCCAGGCCCGAGCCGGCCTTGACCAGCAGCGAGTCCGCATGGCCGTGGTAGCAGCCGTTGAACTTGATGATCTTGTTGCGCCCGGTGTAGCCGCGCGCCAGGCGCAGCGCGCTCATGCCGGCCTCGGTGCCGGAGCTGACCAGGCGCACCATGTCCATCGACGGCACCAGCGCCAGGATGCGCTCTGCCAGCGCGATTTCGCGCTCGGTGGGCGCACCGAACGAGAAGCCCTCGGCGATGGCACGCTGCACTGCTTCGACCACCTCGGGGTGGCCGTGGCCCAGGATCATCGGGCCCCAGGAGCCGATGTAGTCCACATACTGCTGCGCGTTGGCGTCCCACAGGTAGGCGCCCTGCGCGCGCGCGATGAAGCGCGGCGTGCCGCCCACGGCATTGAAGGCGCGCACCGGCGAGTTCACCCCGCCGGGGATGACCCGGCGTGCGCGTTCGAACAAAGAGGCATTCACATCGTTGGAGGCTGTCATGGTGCAGGAAACGGAAAAAACAGGGGGAAGGAATCAGCGCTGCGGCTCGCCCTCGGTGGGTTCGCCGGCTTCGGCGCCGTCGTCTTCTTCATCGTCGTCCGGCTGCACCCAGAACAGCCGGTCGGGAATGGTCTTGCCCATGCCGGGGCGGATGCCGCCTTCCAGGCACTTGTCCAGGTAGGCCAGGGCTTCGGCGGTGGCGTCACTCAGGCTGGTCTCTGAGGCCAGCAGCGCGGCAAGCGCGGCGGACAGGGTGTCGCCCGCGCCGATGAACTCGGTCTCGAACAGCTCGAACTCGCCATTGCCGTAGATGGTGTCTGCCGATACCAGCGCGTTCTCCACATGCTGCGGGTGCGAGGGGATGCCGGTCACCAGCACGAAGGGCACGTCCTTCTCGGCGGCGGCCCGGGCGATGTCGCGCGGCGTGGGCGGGTGGGCGCTATCGCGGTCGGGCAGCAGCCAGCGCCACAGCAGGCCGTACGAGCCCACCAGCACCGTGGCCTGCGGCAGCACGATCTCCTGGTAGGCATCGAGGTAGTCGTCGATCAACGCCGGGTCCCACCACGACATGCTGGGCATATAGGCGACGACTGGCAGGTCGGGGTAGTCGTTCGACAGCTCGGCGCAGGCGCGGATATTGGCCAGCGACCCCAGGAAGCCGAGCTTGATGGCCCGCACCGGGATGTCCTGCAGCACGGCGCGCGCCTGCTGCTGCACGGCTTCGTCGCTGAGCGCGTAGAAATCCTCCATCTCCAGCGTGTCGCGCACATAGGTGCCGGTGGCCACGGGGCAGCAGTGCCCGCCCATGGACGACACCACCAGGCTGTCGCAGGCGAGGCCGCCGGCGCCGCTGGGATCGTTGGCGTTGATGCACAGCACGCTGGCGGTGATGGCGGAAGCAGGGGAGAGCTCGGGGAAGGTGCGAGGATTGGTCATGTATTAGAACGTCAACACGTTCTCAGGGTACACCGTACCGCCTGAGCGACAGCTCCGAGTGTTAAAAATATACAATCGTTGCATTCTAGGGGCAGGGGCATTAAGCTGCGAAAAATTCGTAGCAAAACAAGAGATGTCGGCGCGCAGACAGGCAGCACCTAGGCCTGTGCAATCTGCGAGAGCCCAGGCGCACGCTACTCCAGCGATGCGCACGTAGAGAGAAGAGAGGGATCCGTTGTTTGAACTGAAGTACTTGTGACGGATCTTTGTGGACTGCGTGTAACAAAATAATTTTAGGAGTGTGCAACTGTGACCACATCAACTGAGGGATTCAAGGTGCTGGTGGTGGATGACAGCAACACCATCCGCCGCAGCGCGGAGATTTTCCTGAAGCAGGGCGGGTACGATGTCCTGCTGGCCGAAGACGGCTTCGATGCGCTGGCCAAGATCAACGAATACCGGCCGGACATGGTGTTCTGCGACATCCTGATGCCCAAGCTGGACGGCTACCAGACCTGCGCCATCGTCAAGAGAAACCATAGTTTCGCGACCACGCCCGTGGTCATGCTGTCGTCGAAGGACGGGGTGTTCGACAAGGCGCGCGGCCGCATGGTGGGCTGCCAGGACTATCTGACCAAGCCGTTCACGAAAGACCAGCTGCTGCAGGCCGTCGAGCGCTTCGTGGTGGAAAAATAACGCGTGTTGTGTATTTGAGGAGAGGGCATGCCGATTCACAAGGTATTGATCGTTGATGATTCCAAGACGGAATTGATGTTTTTGAGCGAGCTGCTGGCCAAGGATGGCCTGGCAGTGCGGACGGCGCAGAGCGCGGACGAGGCCATGCTGCGCCTGCAGGAAGACAAGCCCGACCTGATCCTGATGGACGTGGTGATGCCGGGGCAGAACGGCTTCCAGCTGACGCGGGTGCTGTCGCGCGACCCGCAGTTCATGAATATTCCGATCATCATCTGCTCCAGCAAGAACCAGGAGACGGACCGGGTCTGGGGCCTGCGCCAGGGCGCCAAGGGCTATGTGACCAAGCCCGTCGTCCCGGCCGAGCTCAAGGCCAAGATCGAAGCGCTGGGCTGAGCGATGGCGAACCAAGGGGATTTGCGGGCGCTGCAGGCGCGCCTGGCCGAGCGCCTGGATCAGGCTCGCGAACAAAAGGTGTCCGGCGCGGCCTGGCTGGCCGTGAAGGCGACCGGGCAGGGCTATCTGCTGCCGTTGAGCCAGTCGGGCGAAGTGCTGCCCTGGAGCGGCGTGACGCCGGTGCCCTACACCAAGCCCTGGATGCTGGGCGTGGCCAGCCTGCGCGGTCTGCTGCTGACAGTGGTGGATCTGGCGCTGATGCTGGGCCAGCCTGCCCGCCGCACCGAAGGCTTCTATGCGGAGGCCAAGCTGGTGGTGCTCAATCCATTGCTGGGCGTGCATGCCGCGCTGCTGGTCGAGCAACTGGAAGGTTTGCGGCGGGTGCAGGACTTTGCCCGTTCGCAGCCGCCGGCCGACGAGGCCCCGCCCTTCGTCAGCGCGAGCTACGTGGCCGCCGATGGGCAGGCCTGGCAGGAGCTGGACCTGCAAAAGCTGGCGGAATCCCGCGATTTCCTGGATATCAGCGCTTGACACCCGAAGCGCGCTGCACCTGCATGTGAGCCACTATGCTGAAAAGACTACTGAAATCTGAACCGCGCAACGAGGCCGCCGTGGATGCCGCCGTCAGCGTTTTTCCCGCTGACGAGGCGGTTGAGGCCGGCGAGCCGTCGGTGCTGGAGCCCGTCGTACCGCCGGAGCTGGAGGGCCAGGTCACGCTGCCCGTGCTGGGAACGGCGCCGGTCGAAAAGCACCAGCGCGCCCTGTTCGCGCTGCTGGCGCTGAGCATCCTCAGCTTCGTGGCGCTGGTGATCTGGGCGCTGCTGCAGACGCAGAGCGCCAACCGCCAGTCGGCCGCGGCCGGACAGGCCCTGATCCAGTCGCAGCGCCTGGCGAAGTCGGTGGTGCAGGCCACCTCCGGCAGTGCGCCCGCCTTTGCCGATGTGGCGGAGAGCGCCGCGATCCTGACGCGCAACACCAAGGCGCTGGAAGCGGGCGACTCCGAGCTGGGCGTGAGCGCGCTGGGCAGTTCGCACGAATCCATGCTGGAGCCCCTGTCGGCGCTGGTCGAGCGGGCGCAACGCAACGCCGACGTGGTGGGCAAGCAGAAGGATTCGCTGACCAAGATGAGCGAGGCCCTGCAGGGCGTGCAGCGCAATACCTCCGCCCTGCTGGAGCAGGCGGAAAGCGTGGTCAGCGCCAAGCTGCAGCAGGGTGCGCCGGTCGGCGAGATCGCGGCAGCCAGCCAGCTGACCATGCTGACGCAGCGGATCGGCAAGTCGGCCAGCGAGTTCCAGTCCAGCGAGGGCGCAAGCCCCGAGGCCGTGTTCCTGCTCGGCAAGGACCTGAACACCTTCAAGGAGATTGCCACCGGCCTGCTGGACGGCAGCGCAGACCTGCGCCTGGCGCCGGCGCGCGACGCGCAGATGCGCGAGCGCCTGCAGACGCTGGTTCGGCAGTACGAGAACACCTTGAAAGAGGGCAGCGCGGTGCTCAGCAACATCAAGGGCATCTCGGTGGCGCGCGAGGCGCAGGTGTCCATCCTCACCGACAGCGAAGCCCTGCGCAAAGGCATGGAGACGCTGCAGGATTCGCTGGGCGAGCGCACCTGGGTGTCCTGGCCGATCGCGCTGGGCATCGTGCTGACGCTGCTGCTGGTGATGCTGAGCGGCTGGTCGCTGGTGTGGCTGCAACTGACCGACAGCCGCGAGCGCCAGCGCTCGGCCGAAAAGCTGCAGCAGGACGCCAAGAACCAGGAAATGGACGCCAAGCGCCTGAACGACGCCAACCAGGCGGCCATCTTGCGTCTGATGAACGAGCTGCAGTCGGTGGCCGAGGGCGACCTGACGCAGGAAGCCACGGTGTCGGAAGACATCACCGGCGCCATCGCCGACTCGGTGAACTACACCGTGGAAGAGCTGCGTCTGCTGGTGGGCAGCGTGCAGAACACGGCATCGCGGGTGGCCCAGACCACGGCCTCGGTGGACCAGAACTCGACGGAGCTGCTGGCCGCGTCGACCGAGCAGATGCGCGAGATCCGCGAGACCGGCCAGTCGATTCTGGACATGGCGACGCGCATTAACCAGGTGTCGGCCCAGGCGCAGGAATCGGCCGCAGTGGCGCGCCAGTCGCTGAGCGCAGCGAAGACCGGCCTGCAGGCGGTGGAGAACTCCATCGACGGCATGAACTCCATCCGCAACCAGATCCAGGAAACGGCCAAGCGCATCAAGCGGCTGGGCGAGTCCTCGCAGGAGATCGGCGAAATCACCGACCTGATTTCCGACATTACCGAGCAGACCAACGTGCTGGCGCTGAACGCGGCCATCCAGGCGGCCTCGGCCGGCGAGGCGGGCCGGGGTTTCTCGGTGGTGGCCGAGGAAGTGCAGCGGCTGGCCGAGCGCTCGGGCGATGCGACGCGGCAGATTTCCGCGCTGGTGAAGGCCATTCAGACCGACACGCAGGATGCGGTGGCGGCCATGGAGCGCTCGACCCAGGGTGTGGTCGAGGGCGCGAAGCTGTCCGACTCGGCCGGCACCGCACTGGCCGAAATCGACCGCGTGTCGCGCCGCCTGGCCGAGCTGATCGAGCACATCTCGCATTCGGCATCGTCCGAAGCCGCGCAGGCGAACGAGGTGGCGGAGAACATCCAGCACATCTTCGCCGTTTCCGAGCAGACCAGCGATGGCACGCGCACCACGGCGCAGAAGGTGCGTGAGCTGTCGCAGATCGCCGAAGAGCTGCGCCAGTCCGTGGCGCGGTTCAAGATCGTATGAGATGAAACCTCCTCCGAGCCGTGTCGCTCCTTCCCCGCAGGGGGCGACCGCCTTTGCCGCGAGGCGGCCCATGCCGCCATCCCGTAGGCGGGATGCGTCGGTTGCAAGGGCAGCGCTTGGATAACTGAGTCCGACAACAGGAACTTTGCATGTCTTCTCCCCACACCGCGGCGACCACGCCGCCTTCCTGGCTCAGCGAAGAAACCGATCTGCGGCCTTTGGCATGGGTGCGTGCCGAAGTGCGGCGTGCGCTGGAGGGAGCGGTCAAGGCGCTGCGGCGGCATCTGCATGATCTGGAGTCCTCGCAAGGCGGCGACCTGGAGGCAGTCGACCCTGCCGGTGCACGCTTTGCCAAGCAGCAGTTGCACACCATAGGCGGTGCGCTGGTGATGGTGGGCATGGACCAGCCCGCACGGCTGGTGGAGGCCATGGAGACCGTGGTGCAGCGGTTTGCGGTCAAGCCCGAGCTGTGCACGCCGCAGGCGGTGGCCGTGCTGGAGAAATCGTCGTTTGCGCTGGTCCAGTACCTGGACCACCTGCTCAAGGCCCGCAGCGCCTCGTTCGTCTCCCTGTTCCCCCAGTACCGGGACGTGCAGGCGCTGGCGGGTGTGGAACGGCTGCACCCCGCCGACCTGTGGCGCGCCGAGCCCGACCAGACCGAGCCCGCCACGCCCGCCGTGCATGCTCTGGCGGTGGATGCCGCCACGCGCAGCCGCATGGATGCGGCCATGCTGCCCATCATCAAGTCGGCGGACGCCGCAGCAGCGCTGGACCTGACAGCCGTATGCCTGGGCATCGCGCAGGGCCGGCAGGCCCAGGGGCTGCGGCTGTTCTGGAAGGTGACCGCGGGCTTTTTCGAAGGCTTGGCGCACCGGCTGATACCGGCCGACCTCTACACCAAACGCACGGCTTCGCGGGTGCTGCTGCAGTATGCGGCGCTGGCCAAGGGGCGCGAGGATGTCGATGCCGGCCTGCTGCACGAGCTGAATTTCTTCTGTGCACTGGCACAGCCCGATGACGGACAGGCCCCGGGCATGCCGGTATTGGCGGCCGTGCGGCAGACGCTGCCGGTGGCCGGGCTTGACGGCGTGCATTACGCCGAGGAGCGCTACGGCCTGTACGACCCCGCCGTGCTGGCGCAGGCGCGCAAGCGCGTCGACACCGCTGCCGAGCTGTGGGCCAGCCTGGCCGATGGCGACCGCTACAAGATCAAGCCGGTCGGCGACCAGTTCCACCTGATCCGCGAGTCACTGCACAAGCTGCGCATGGGTGCCGACGAACTGGGCGCGGCGCTGGGCAAGGTGGCCGAGCACCTGACGGAAGCCGGCACGGTGCCTTCGACCTCGCTGGGGATGGAGGTGGCCACCGCCATCCTCTACCTGCAGGCCAATCTCGATGCCATGGATGCCACGCCCGATGCCACGCGCCCCCGCGCAGGCCGGCTCGCCGAGCGGCTGCAGCGGGCCCTGGCAGGCCACGAGCCCGAGCCGCTGGAGGCCTGGGTCGAGGAGCTGTACCGCAAGGTCAGCGACCACCAGACCATGGGCAGCGTGGTGGATGAGCTGCGCAACACCCTGGGCGAGGTGGAGCAGCGCCTGGACCAGTATTTCCGGCACCCCGACGATGTCTCCATGCTCGGTGCGGTGACGGGCCTGATGTCGCAAATCCGCGGCGTGCTGTCGGTGCTGGGCCTGGACCAGGCCGCGGCGGCCATGCAGCACTTCCGCGGCGTGGTGGACCAGCTGGCTGCGAACCAGATTTCCGAGGCCGAGCGGCCTGCCGTGTTCGACCGGCTGGGCAACAGCCTGGGGGCGTTGGGCTTCATGCTCGACATGCTGGGTTACCAGCGCACGCTGGCGCGCAAGCTGTTCGTGTTCGACGAGGTCGTAGGTGAGCTGCGTATCTCGATGGGTGTGCAGAAAGAGGCAGAAGAAGCCTCGCCGTTGGCCACGGTGCCGGCGCCGCTGCCTCCGGCCGCTGCGGCGCCAGAGTCTTCGGCGCCCTCCCGCGAAGAGCGGGCCGAGGCGCCGGCAGCCGTGGTCATCGACGAGGAGCTGTTGGGCATCTTCCTCGAAGAGGCCAAGACCGTGGTGGACGACGGCTCGCAGGCGCTGCGTGCGCTGCGCCGCAACCCTGGCGATGCGGAAGCGCTGACCACGGTGCGCCGTTCCTTCCATACGCTCAAGGGCAGCTCGCGCATGGTGGGGCTGGAAGCCTATGGCGAGGCCGCATGGGCCATGGAGCAGCTGCTCAACACCTGGCTGGCCGAGCACAAGCCGGTGAGCGAGCCGCTGCTCGCGCTGTCGCGCGAAGCCCTGCAAGGGCTGGGCAGTTGGGCTGAGGACATCGGCAGCCAGGCGCAGACCTCCTGGAACCCTGCGATGTTCCGTACCTCGGCCGACGCCATGCGCGTCGACGGCCGCCATATTCCGCTGGCGGTGCCCGAATCGGCCCGGGTGGATCTGGTCGCGCCCACGCAGATCGCCGACCTGGAGCCCGCAGAACTGCCGGCCGATCCACCGGCCGCCGTGCTGCCTGAGCTGGTGCTGGAATGGCCGTTGGAGGCCGTCGATCTGGAGCTGGAGCCGGCGCCTTCGGTGCCGGACGGTGTCGATGCCGATCTGCCCGAGCCTGCGCTGGCCCTGGCGGAAGAGGTCGATTTCGATGCCTTCGCCCGGGCCCTGGATGCCGCGTCGGCCCCTGCCGAAACGGCCGTGGAGGCGATGGACGATGAGCAGGACTGGGAGCACGACCTGGCGCCCACGATGATGCTGGCACTGCCCGACTTGGAGCTACCGCCTATGCGGGCCGAGTCCGAATCTGCCCCGGTGGTGATCGAGGTGCTGGCCGAGCCTGAGGTGCCGGCGGTCCTGCCCATGGTAGAGCCCGTCAGCGCATCTACACAGGATGGCGGTGAAGTAGTGTCTGCCGATGAGGTGCCCGCCGACGTGGTGGAGTACGCCCAGCCCGGCGATACCCCGGCCCAGGCGCCGGAGGCGGAGGTGCCGCAGAGCCTGGTGCAGCAGCTGGGCATCAGCCCGGCGCTCTACAGCGTCTACCTGGGCGAGGCAGAGGAATGGTCGCGGGCGCTGGAAAAGTCGCTGCATGCCTGGGCCGAGCGGCCTGAGCGCATGCTGCCCGATGAAGCCATCGCCTATGCCCATTCGCTGGCCGGCAGTTCCGCGACGGTGGGATTCCAGCCGCTGTCGGAGCTGGCGCGCGCACTCGAGCATGCGTTGCTGCATGTACAGCATTTTTCTTCGCCGGACCTGTTTTGGCTCAATACCTTCCAGGCGGCGGGATCGGACATCCGCAAGCTGCTGCACCAGTTTGCCGCGGGCTTTGTGAAGCCTGCCAGCGAGTCGGTGCTGGAGGATCTGCAGACCGTCCTCGCGGCGCCGGTCGATTCCGGCCTGCACCCGCCCTATGGCCTGGCGGCACTGCAGGCGGATGAGGTGCCCGAGCCGATACTGGTGAAGGAGCCGCCGCCACCGGCGCCGAAGCCCGTGGCAGCGCCGGCGCCGGCCGTGGTGGTCGCCGCGCCTTCGCAGCCTGCCGCGAAAGCACCGCCGGCGCCGCAGCCTGAGGCACCACCAGAGGTGCCGTTGGAGCTGGCGCCCACGCTGGCCGACGTGGACGCGGTGGATGTGATCGACCCCGACCTGTTCCTGATCTTCGACGAAGAGGCGCAGGAACTGCTGCCGCGCCTGGCATCCGCGCTGCGCGAATGGGCGGCCGATCCGCAGCATGTGCCGCCGCGCGCCGAGGTGCTGCGCCACTTGCACACGCTGAAGGGCAGTGCCCGCCTGGCCGGCGCGATGCGCCTGGGCGAGATGGCCCACCGCATGGAGTCCGCGGTGGAGGAGATCGACACCGAGCGCGCTTCCAGCCCGGACGTCGAGCCGCTGCTGGTGCGCTTCGATGCGTTGCAGGCCGAGTTCCAGCTGCTGCAAAAGCGCGGCACCCAGGTGGTGGCGCAGGGCCTGCTGCCGCAGCCGGCCCCGGTCGCCCTCGTGGATGTGGCCGATGGCCCGGCCGAGGTGCAGGCCGGCGCTGCGGCCGAGTTGCCTGCGATGGGCGAGGAGGGCGCGGCGCCCGGGGTCACGCATATGCCGGTGACCCTGCGTATGGCCCCGGTGCGGGTGAGCACCGGCCAGACGGTGCGGGTGCGCTCGCAGCTGCTGGACCGCCTGCTGAACGAGGCCGGCGAGGTGCTGATCGCGCGCTCGCGGCTCGACATGCGCGTGGTGCAGATGCGCTCCACGCTCAAGGAGCTGGCCACCAGTCTGGAGCGGCTGCGCTCGCAGCTGCGCGACCTGGAGGTGCAGGCCGAGTCGCAGATGCAGTCGCGCCTGGCCCAGTCCAAGGATGCCGATTCGGGCTTCGATCCGCTGGAGTTCGACCGCTTTACGCGGGTGCAGGAGCTCACCCGCATGATGGCCGAGTCGGTGGGCGACGTGGCCGCCATGCAGCGCAACCTGCTGCGGACGGCAGAAGGCGCGGAAGATGACCTCACCGCCCAGGGCCGCCAGGCGCGCGAGCTGCAGCGCGATTTGCTGCGCACCCGCATGGTGGAGTTCGATTCGGTCTCCGAGCGCCTGTACGCGATCGTGCGCCAGGTGTCCAAGGAACTGGGCAAGCAGGTCAAGCTCGAGATCTTCGGCGGCGCCATCGAAATGGACCGCGGCGTGCTGGACCGCGTGATGCCGGCCTTCGAGCACCTGCTGCGCAACTGCGTGGCGCACGGCATCGAGGGCGTCGAGGACCGCGCCCGGGCCGGCAAGCCGGCCGCCGGCAAGGTCGAGGTCGAGGTGCGGCAGGAAGGCAACGATATTTCCGTCTCGTTCCGCGACGACGGCGCGGGCCTCAACGTGGCCCGCATCCAGGAAAAGGCCGTGCGCATGGGCCTGATCGACAAGGGCGCCGTGGTGGATGCCGAGATGGCGGCTTCGCTGATCTACGCGCCCGGCTTCTCGACAGCCAGCGAGGTGACCGGCGTGGCCGGCCGCGGCATCGGCATGGACGTGGTGCGCGCCGAGGTGCAGGCGCTGGGCGGCAACGTGGTCACGACCACCGACGTGGGCCGCGGCAGCACCTTCCGCCTCGTCATGCCGCTGACCACCGCGGTGACGCAGGTGGTGATGGTGCGCGCTGGCAAGGTGCAGTTCGGCGTGCCGGCCAACATGGTCGAGTACGTGCGCCGCGTGCCGCAGGAAGCGATCGACCAGGCGCACGACAGCCGCCACTATGCCGAGGGCAGCGACAACCTGCCTTTCTACTACGCTGGCGCGCTGCTGCAGGGCGATCTGAAGAGCCAGGAAAAGCTGGAAAAGACCAGCGCGGTGGTGATCCTGCGCAGCGCGGCCCAGCGGGTGGCGCTGCACGTGGACGAAGTGCTGGGCAACCAGGAAGTCGTGGTCAAGCACCTGGGGCCGCAGCTGGCGCGCCTGCCGGGCCTGGCCGGCATGTCGGTGCTGGCTTCGGGTGCCGTGGTGCTGATCTACAACCCGGTCGCGCTGCACACCGTCTATGGCGAGCGCGTGCTCCAGCGGCTCGAAGGCGAGGCGGACACCGCCGTCGTGGGCGAGCTGCCGCCGCAGCTGCAGGAGGCTGTGGCGCCGCAGACGCCGCTGGTGCTGGTGGTGGACGACTCGATCACCGTGCGCCGCGTGACGCAGCGCCTGCTGCAGCGCGAAGGCTACCGGGTGGCGCTGGCCGCCGACGGGCTGCAGGCGATGGACCGGCTGGGCGAGGAGCGCCCGGTGCTGGTGCTGTCGGACATCGAGATGCCGCGCATGGACGGCTTCGAGCTGCTGCGCGAGATCCGTGGCGATGGGCGGCTGTCCGGCATGCCGGTGGTGATGATCACCTCGCGCATCGCCGACAAGCACCGCGAGCACGCGATGAGCCTGGGCGCCAACCACTACCTCGGCAAGCCGTATTCGGACGAGGTGCTGCTCGGCCTGGTGCGGCAGTACGCGCTGCAGCGCGAGCTGCAGGCGGCGGAGGGCGCGGCATAGCGGTGGAAATGGTGCCGGCGAGGCCGGGTTCGGCGGGTAACAGCCTCTAGAATGGGGCATGTCCGACACCGACATCAGCAACCTCACGCACCACTTCCTGATCGCCATGCCTTCGCTGCAGGACGAGATCTTCGGCCGCAGCGTCGTCTATGTCTGCGAGCACAGCGACAAGGGCGCGCTGGGCCTGGTCATCAACAAGCCGGCGGCCATCACGCTGTCGCACCTGTTCGACAAGGTGGACATGGTGCTGCGGCGCGACGACCTGAAGGACGAGCCCGTGCTGCAGGGCGGCCCGGTGCACACCGAGCGCGGCTTCGTGCTGCACGACCGCATCGCCATCGAATCCAGCGACCCGAATGAATCGGCCTACGCGTCCACGCTCGCCATCCCCGGCGGGCTGGAGATGACCACCTCGCGCGACGTGCTCGAGGCCCTGTCCACCGGGGCCGGCCCCGGGCGCGTGCTGGTGACGCTGGGCTACTCGTCGTGGAGCGAGGGCCAGCTGGAGTCGGAGATCGCCGAGAACGCCTGGCTGACCGTCGATGCCGACACGCGCGTCATCTTCGACACGCCGGTGGAAGAGCGCTACGACCGCGCGCTGGGCCTGCTGGGCGTCGAGGCCTGGATGCTGTCCTCCGACGTGGGCCGGGCGTGATGGACGCCCAAACTTTCCTGGCCTTCGATATGGGGCTCAAGCGCACCGGCGTGGCCTACGGCACGCGCATGCTGGGCACGGCGCGGCCGCTGCCCACCATCCACGCCGAGGGCAATGCGCGCTTTGCCTCGGTCGAGAAATACCTGGCCGAGTGGCAGCCCGATGCCATTGTGGTCGGCGTGCCCTACCACCCCGACGGCGCGCCGCACGAGAACACGGCGCGCGCGCAGCGCTTTGCGCGCCAGCTGCGCGGCCGCTTCGGGCTGCCGGTGTTCGAGGTGGACGAGCGCTACAGCACCACCGAGGCGCTGGCGCAGGGCGCGAGCGATGCCGATGCCGCATCGGCCTGCATCATCCTGGAGCAGCACCTGCGCTCGCTCGATACCCCGGGGACGGCGCCATCGTGAGTTCGCTGCGGCGTGCCCTGGTCGGCGTGGGGCGGCTGGCCCGGCTGGGCCTGCACATGCTGTGTGGGCTGTGGACGATCTACACCCGCTTCGGCCGCTTCAGCCATGCCGAGCGCAACCGCGCCGTCGAGCAGTGGGCCGCCCAGCTGCTGCGCTGCTGCGGCGTGGAGCTGAAGCTGCTGGGCGTGCCGCCGCAGGCCGGGCCGGCGCTGCTGGTGGCCAACCACCTGTCGTGGCTCGATATTCCGCTGATGCATGCCTGCAAGCATGTGCGTTTCGTTTCCAAGTCGGATGTGAAGCAGTGGCCCGTGGTGGGCACGCTGGCCAGCGCCGGCGGCACGCTGTACATCGAGCGCAGCTCGCGGCGCGACGCGATGCGCACGGTGGAGCGCATGGCGCAGGCGCTGCGCGAGGGCGACCTGGTTGCCATCTTCCCCGAGGGCACGACGGGCGACGGGCGCAGGCTGCTGCCCTTCCATGCCAACCTGCTGCAGGCGGCCATCGATGCCGAGGCGCCCATCCTGCCAGTGGGCCTGTGCTTCTACGACCGGGCCACGGGCGCGCCCAGCTACGCGCCCAGCTATGTGGGCGATGAAACGCTGCTGGGCTCGATCTGGCGCACGGTGACCGCGCCGCCGCTGGTGGCGCAGGTGCATTACGGCGAGCTGGAACATGCCAACGGCCGCGACCGCCGCGCCTGGGGCCACCATCTGCACCGCCGCGTCGACCGGCTGTGGCAGAGCCGGTAGTCCTGGATTGATAGCTGCTGGCGCTTTTCAGTAAAGGGTTTCAAATAGAAAACTATTTGAAATCCTTATGTAGCAAGCGCAAAAAGCTCTCCTTTTATTTCAGAAGAACAGTAATTGCTCGGGCTGCGCGCGCACGCCCACGCGCTCGCCCACGGCGTGCGCCTGCTCGCTGGCCACCTGCGCGTAGACGGTGTGGCCCGAAGGCAGCTCCAGCGTGTACAGCGTCAGCGAGCCGCGGAAGGCCTTGCGCAGCAGCCGGGCCTGCGTGGGCGCCGTGGGGTCGCAGACCACGTCGCTGGCGCGCAGCAGCAGCTCGCGGGCACCGGGGCGCGGCGCATCGGCGGCCGCCAGCGGCAGCGGGCCCAGCGGCGTGTCCACCGTGCAGCCATCGGGCGACTGCGCCACGGTGGCCGGCACGAAGGCGCCGTGGCCGATGAAGTCCGCCACGAAGCGCGAGGCCGGCCGCTGGTACAGCGTGGCGGCGTCGGCCCACTGGTGCAGCTGGCCGTCCTGCATCACGCCGACCGCATCGCCGATGGCAAAGGCCTCCAGCTGGTCGTGGGTGACGAAGACGGCGGTGGCGCCGGCGGTCTTGAGGATGTCGCGCACCTCGAAGGCCAGGCGCTCGCGCAGCTCGACATCGAGGTTGGAGAAGGGCTCGTCCAGCAGCATGAGTTGCGGGCGCGGCGCCAGTGCGCGGGCCAGCGCCACGCGCTGCTGCTGGCCGCCCGAGAGTTCGTGCGGGTAGCGCTCGGCGCTCTGGCCCAGGCCCACCAGCGCAAGCACCTCTTGCACGCGCCGGGCCTGGTCAGGGCGCGACCAGTGGTGGATGCCGAAGGCCACGTTGCGCCCCACGCTGAGGTGGGGGAACAGCGCGTAGTCCTGGAACACCATGCCGATGCGGCGCTTTTCGGCCGGCACCTGGCTGCGGGCGCTGCTCACCAGCTCGGACTGCAGCCGGATCTCCCCCTGGGCGACCGGCTCCAGCCCGGCGATGGCGCGCAGCAGTGTGGTCTTGCCGCAGCCCGAGGGGCCGATCAGCACGCCGATGTCGCCCGCGGGCAGCTGCAGCGAGACATCCTGGACGGCGGGGCGGGGGCGGGCGGGGTAGCGGACTTCGAGCCGGGAAACTTCGAGGAACATGGGGGCGTGGTGGCGGCGCGCGGCGCCAGGAGCGAAAAAATCGGGCAGGGGGTAAATGATAGGCGTTATCAGTAAGCAAATACAATTCCGGGTTCTTTGCTGTTTCCGGGCCTTCTCCGTTTTGCGTACCACCTCGTCCCTTCGCCTTCGCGTGCTGCTCGGCATCCTGGCCGCCTTCCTGGTGCTGCCGGTGCTGACCGTGTTCAGCGCCTGGCTGCCCTGGCAGTTGAACGACCACGATGCCCTGGCCATCGTGCGCGAGATGGCATCCACCGTGCTGCCCGGCTATATGCGCACCACGGTGCTGCTTGGCGTGCTGGTGGCCGCCGGCGCGGCGCTGGTGGGCTCGCTGACGGCGGCGACGGTGACGCTGTTCGCCTTCCGCGGGCGGGCGCTGCTCGAATGGCTGCTGCTGCTGCCGCTGGCCATGCCGGCCTATGTGATCGCCTACGCCTACACCGATTTCCTGCAGTTCAGCGGCCCGCTGCAGACCTGGCTGCGCGCCACCTTCGGGCTGGAGGGGCGGCTGCTGCCCGAGATCCGCTCGCTGGGCGGCGCGGTACTGGTCTTCGTGTTCGCGCTCTATCCTTATGTCTACCTGCTGGCGCGCACGGCGCTGAGCGAGCGCGCCGCGCACCTGATGGAGGCGGCGCGGCTCATGGGCGCGCCGCTGCACCGCCGTGTCTGGGCCGTGGCCCTGCCGATGGCGCGGCCCGCCGTGGTCGCCGGCGTCGCCCTGGTGGCGATGGAGACGCTGGCCGACTTCGGCGTGTCCAGCTATTTCGGCATCACCACCTTCACCACCGGCATCTACAAGGCCTGGCTGTCCATGGAAAACCATGTGGCCGCGGCCCAGCTGGCCACCATGCTGCTGGTGCTGGTGATCCTGGTGCTGCAGCTCGAGCTGCGCGCCCAGCGCCGCATGCGCTTCGTGACCAACCATGTGCGCCGCGCCGGCGCGGCCGCCGCCCACCCGGTGCCGCGGCGCGGCCGCTGGTGCCTGCTGGCGTGGCTGGTGTGCCTGCTGCCGGTGCTGCTGGGCTTCGTGGCGCCGGTGCTGTTCATGCTGCGCCCGCTCACGGCCGACTGGTCGGTGCTGCCCTGGGACCGTTTCTTGCAATGGGCCGCCAACAGTGTGCGCCTGGGCCTGGTCTCGGCCGTGCTCGCTGTGGCGGTGGCTCTGCTGGTCGCCTACGCCCACCGCCGCAGCGCCGACCGCTTCACCCACTGGGTGGTGCAGCTGCTGGGGCTGGGCTACGCCATTCCGGGTGCGGTGATCGTCGTCGGCCTGTTGCTGCCGGTGGGCTGGGTGCAGCAGGTGCTGCCGCAGTGGGGCGTGCCCGCGCTGGTCACCACCACCATCACCGGCCTGGTCTGGGCCTACATGGTGCGCTTTGGCGCGGTGGCCTTACAGTCCGTGCAAAGTGGTTACACCAGGATACCGGCAAGCCTCGACGAATCCGCCCGCATGCTGGGTGCCGGCGGCGCGCGGCTGTTGCTTCGCGTCCACGGTCCGCTGCTGCGCCGCTCGGCCATCACCGCCGTGCTGCTGGTGCTGGTGGATGTGATGAAGGAACTGCCCGCCACCATGGTGCTGCGCCCCTTCAACTCGGACACGCTGGCCGTCGTGGCCTACCAGCTGGCGCGCGACGAGCGCCTGAGCGAGGCCGCGCTGCCTTCGCTGGCGCTGGTGCTGGTGGGGCTGATCCCGGTCATCCTGCTGAGCCGCGAACTGAACGATTCGAGCCGCCGCTAGGCGGGCGCCGAGGCAAGTGGCATGCCTATACTCTATTTATAAACTATTAACAATAGCTAATAATTACTAATCCCCGCCATCTAATCCCACCATAATGCGAAAGCATTTGCAATAAAAACTAACAAATTGACGCTTACCAGCATAGGTAGCGCAAACACGGTGGGGATGTTTTGGATAACGCATCGGTATTGACGACCCAGGGGTGGGGCGTTGCTTTCGGCGACAAGGTCGTGCTGGCGGAGCTGGATGTGCGCATCGAGCCCGGCATGGTCACGGCGCTGCTGGGGCCGTCCGGTGCGGGCAAGTCCACGCTGGTGCGCACGCTGGCCGGCCTGCACCAGGACCATCCGCGCTTCAAGCAATGGGGGCAGGTGCAGTACCTCGGGCAGACGCTGGGCGCGGGCGAGCATCCGCGCCTGGTGGTGCAGAAGGCGCGGCTGATGCAGGCCACGGTGCTGCAGGCCATCACCGAATTCCACCGCGAACGCGTGTCCGTCACCCCCGGCGAAATCAAGCAATGGTGCGCCCGCCACGTGGTGGAGATGGGTTTCGCCGAACTGGTGCCGCTGCTTGATCGATCCACGGTGGAACTGGGCTCGCTGCAGCAGCGGGCCGTGGCCATCCTGCGCGAAGCCGCGGCGCGGCCCGCCTTGCTGATGGTGGACGAGCCCACGGCCGGCCTCGACGATGCCGACAGCGCCCGCCTGCTCGATCTGCTGGGCCGCCTGGCGGGCGGCATGGCCATCGTGCTGATCACCCACAACCAGCGCCACGCGCGCGTGGCGCAGCGCATGCTGCTGCTGGCCGGCGGCCGCATCCAGGAAGCCGGCGGCATGGAGGCCTTCCTGAACGCGCCGCAGTCCGAGGCCGGGCGCCAGTATGTGCGCACCGGCAGCTGCGCCGTGGCGGCGCCGGACGCCGATCCCGAGAGCCTGTCCGAAGACGTGCCCGCGCCGGCCGCGCTGCCGGCACAGGCGCTGGCCGCGCTGGCCGCGCCTGCGCCGGCTCCCTTGCCGCCACCTGCCGTGCAGGCGACCACGCCGGTGGCCGACGTGCTGCCCGCGCCCAAGCCCGCGCCGATGGTGCCCGACATGGCGCTGATCCAGCCGATACCGGCGGCCTTCCGCTACATCCCCGCGTCGCGCGGGCCGCGCGGCTTTGCCTGGGTGGTGCCCGGGCGGCTGGCCGGCACGCCCAAGCCGGGCGTGGTGCAGTCCATCGATGTGGACCTGACCGCGCTGCGCACCTGCGGCGTGACCACCCTGGTCACGCTGACCGAAACCAATATGGACCAGGCGGCGCTGGCGCGCCATGGCATGCGCAACGTGTTCCTGCCGGTCAAGGACCGCGAGCCGCCGTCGGTGGCGCAGTTGCAGATGCTGATGATCAAGATGAAGCGCCTGCTGCTCGGCGGCGAGGTGCTGGCCGTGCACTGCCTGGCGGGTCTGGGCCGCACGGGCACGGTGCTGGCGGCATGGCTGATTTTCGAGGGTGTGACCGCCGAAGAGGCGTTGCGGCGCGTGCGTGCGATCGAGTCGCAGTACGTGCAGTCGGATGTGCAGGAGGCGATTCTTTTCGAATACGAAGAGCTGCTCCTGCGGAAGATGTGATTTTTACCAAAGAGAGGATATCGCGATGTCTGTAGATGCAATCATGCAAAAAGTGGCGGCCTTCGTGCCGGAGTGCCTGGCCGCAGGGGTGGTGGACGTGGCTTCGGGGATGCTGCTGTCGATCCGCACGGTGGACTCGCACCCGCGCGAGGTCATCGACCTGGTGGCCGCGGCCACGGCCGACCTGTTCAACGGCCCCAACGTGTCCATGATCGAGCGCATGTTCAAGAAGTCGCGCGGCCTGAGCGACGACGGCCACCACTACTTCCAGGAAATCATCGTCAACAGCGACAACCTGATCCACGTCTTCATCCGCGGCAAGACCAACCCGGAATATGTGAGCGTCTTCGTCTGCCGTCGCACCGCCAACCTGGGCATGGCGCTGACCAAGGCCCGCATCATCGTCCCCGAGCTGGAAGCCGCCCTGGTCTGATTGCTCGATTGCAGGCGTTACCATCGCGGCTTTGGATACCGAAAGCGAGCCGCCGATGCCCACGCCAGCCACCATCTACCACAATGCCCGCTGCAGCAACTCGCGCGGCGCGCTGGCGCTGTTGCGCGAGCACGGCATCGAGCCCGAGGTGGTGGACTACCTGGCCCAGCCGCTGAACCTGGCGCAGCTGCAGGCGTTGGTGGCGCAGCTGGGCGTGCCGGTGCGCGACATCATCCGCAGCAAGGAAGCCGTCTTCGACGAGCTGGGCCTGGCCGCGCCGCACTGGACGGACACCCAGCTGCTGGAGCAGGTCGCGGCGCATCCGCAGCTGCTCAACCGCCCCATCGTCGTCACGCCCAAGGGCGCGAGGCTGTGCCGTCCGCCGGAGCTGGTGCTGGATTTGCTCTGAGCTGCGCCTGCAGGCTCTACAATGGCCGATTCCGCTCCCTATAGTTCAATGGATAGAACGAGTGCCTCCTAAGCGCTAGATGCAGGTTCGATTCCTGCTGGGGGGACCAGATCCAAGGCCGCGAAGCTGCACCAGCTTTGTGGCCTTCTGCATTTTGGTGCTATCAAAAGAAAAGCTGCCAGCGCTTTGTCCATAAGCGCTGGCAGCCAATTTGGTTCATATTCGCGCCGAAAGGCGCGGGGCATCAGGCGAAGAGGTTCTTCAGCCGCTCCGACCAGGTCTGGTTGTTGGGCGTGTGCTTGGCGCCGCCCTTCTTCAGCGACTCGTCCAGCTCCTTGAGCAGCTTGCGCTGGTGCTCGGTGAGCTTGACCGGGGTCTCCACCGTGATGTGGCAGTACAGGTCGCCGGGGTAGCTGCTGCGCACGCCCTTGATGCCCTTGCCGCGCAGGCGGAACTGCTTGCCGGTCTGCGTGCCCTCGGGCAGGTCGATCGCGGCCTTGCCGCTCAGCGTGGGCACCTCGATCTCGCCGCCCAGCGCGGCGGTGATCATGCTCAC
Organism: Comamonas sp.; assembly: GCA_050282565.1. Taxonomy (GTDB): domain Bacteria; phylum Pseudomonadota; class Gammaproteobacteria; order Burkholderiales; family Burkholderiaceae_C; genus Comamonas. The sequence continues at coordinate 1,862 of JBLZYV010000022.1, read as the reverse complement.
CGGCACCTTGCAGTGCAGGTCGTCGCCGTCGCGCTCGAACACCTCGTGGTCGCGCACGCGGATCTCGATGTACAGGTCGCCCGGCGGGCCGCCGTTGATCCCCGGCTCGCCGTTGCCCGAGCTGCGGATGCGCATGCCGTCGTCGATGCCGGCGGGGATGTTCACCTCCAGCGTCTTCTGCGTCTTGGTGCGGCCCTGGCCGTGGCAGACGGTGCAGGGCTCGGGGATGATCTTGCCGGTGCCGCGGCAGTGCGGGCAGGTCTGCTGCACGGCGAAGAAGCCCTGGCGCATCTGCACCGTGCCGCTGCCGTTGCAGGTGCCGCAGGTCTTGGGGCTGGTGCCGGGCTTGGCGCCGCTGCCGCTGCAGGTATCGCACTCGTCCCACGACGGGATCTTGATCTGCGCATGCTTGCCGTTGGCCGCTTCTTCCAGCGTGATGTCCATCGCGTAGCTCAGGTCGCTGCCGCGGTAGACCTGGGGCCCGCCGCCGCGGCGTCCGCCGTTGCCGAACATGTCGCCGAAGATGTCGCCGAAGGCTTCCGCAAAGCCGCCGAAGCCCTCGGCGCCGGGGCCGCCGCGCATGCTGGGGTCGACGCCTGCATGGCCGTACTGGTCGTAGGCGGCACGTTTCTGGCCGTCGGAGAGCATCTCGTAGGCCTCCTTGGCCTCCTTGAATTTCTCTTCGGCCTCCTTGGCCTTCTCACCCTGGTTGCGGTCGGGGTGGTGCTTCATCGCGAGCTTGCGATAGGCCTTCTTGATGTCGTCGTCCGAGGCGTTCTTGGCAACGCCGAGGACTTCGTAGTAGTCGCGTTTGGACATGGTTCTGTGCGTGTGGTGGGGCGTGGCGGCCGGTGCGAACAATGCGCGTCGGAGAAAAGGCCATGCCGGAGCACTGCGTTCGCAGGCTCCGGCATGGGGTTCAGGTCATCGTGCGCACCTGTGGCGGAAGCGGGGAGGGACTCAGCCCTTCTTCACTTCCTTGACCTCGGCGTCCACCACGTTGTCGTCGGCAGCCGCAGCGCTGGCGCCCGGGGCAGCACCGCCGGCGGCGCCCGCCGCCTGTGCGGCCTGGGCGTCGGCGTAGACCTTCTCGCCCAGCTTCTGGCTGGCGGTCATCAGCGCCGTGGTCTTGGCCTCGATGGCGTCCTTGTCCTCGCCCTTGAGCGCCTCTTCCAGTTCCTTGGAAGCGGCCTCGATGGCGGTCTTGTCGGCCGCGTCGAGCTTGTCGCCGTGCTCGCCCAGGCTCTTGGTCACGCTGTGCAGCGCGGCCTCACCCTGGTTGCGGGCCTGCACCAGCTCGAGCTTCTTCTTGTCGTCCGCGGCGTTCAGCTCGGCGTCCTTCACCATCTTCTGGATCTCGTCCTCGGACAGGCCGGAGCTGGCCTTGATGGTGATCTTGTTTTCCTTGCCCGTGCCCTTGTCCTTGGCGGACACGTTCAGGATGCCGTTGGCGTCGATGTCGAAGGTCACCTCGATCTGCGGCACGCCGCGCGGTGCGGCGGGGATGCCCTCGAGGTTGAACTCGCCCAGCAGCTTGTTGGCGCTGGCGATGTCGCGCTCGCCCTGGAAGACCTTGATGGTCACCGCGGGCTGGTTGTCGTCGGCGGTGGAGTAGGTCTGCGCGAACTTGGTCGGGATGGTCGTGTTCTTCGCGATCATCTTGGTCATCACGCCGCCCAGGGTCTCGATGCCCAGCGACAGCGGCGTCACGTCCAGCAGCAGCACGTCGGAGCGCTCACCGCCCAGCACCTGGCCCTGGATGGCCGCGCCCACGGCCACGGCTTCATCGGGGTTCACGTCCTTGCGGGGTTCCTTGCCGAAGAATTCCTTGACCTTCTCCTGCACCTTGGGCATGCGGGACA
>JBLZYV010000021.1:0-54889 GCA_050282565.1 Comamonas sp. | reverse complement strand
AAACGACTTCGCGCCGATGATAGTGCGGATTCCCGTGTGAAAGTAGGTCATCGTCAGGCTCTTATCCAGCAACACCCCCCGCGCCCTCAAGGCCGGGGGGTTTTGTGTTTTATGGGCCTGAAAGGCAGCACCCGAGCTCACCCTGCAACCCAAAGAAAAAGGCCGCTTGACGACAAGCGGCCTTGGCCAGGTGGGTCAGCTCCCTCAACCTGGGGGGCTTCGGTCTCAGATATGCAGGCGTATACCGTCCTGAAAGACCATCAGCTCCCCCGACTGGAACGAGGTCCATTGCTCATTGCGGGTCAATGGCGTGGTCACGATCACCGCGACGCGGTCCGATGGCGAGGTCTCCTGCGCAAAATCGACGCTGAGGTCTTCATCGCACAGATGGGCTTGGGCAAAAGGATAGGCCCGCTCCACGTAGCACAGGTGCGTGGTGGCATGCGCCCATAGCGCATCCCCGTTGGAGAGCAGGAAGTTGAAGGTGCCATGCGGGCTGATGCGGCGCGCCAGGTCGCGCAAGGTGTGGGTCAGCTCCTGCACGCTGGGGGTGCTGGCATGGGATTTCCACAGCTCCTGCATGATCCAGCAGAAGACATGTTCGCTGTCGGTGTTGCCGATGGGGCGGAAATGGGCGTGCAGCGGCGGGCGGAAATCCTTGAGGTCGCCGTTGTGGGCAAAGACCCAGTTGCGTCCCCACAGTTCGCGCACGAAGGGGTGGCAGTTCTGCAGCAGCACTTCGCCTTGCGTGGCCTTGCGGATGTGGGCGATGACGTTGCGGCTCTTGATGGGGTAGCTGCGCACCATCTCCGCCACTGGCGATTGCATGGCGGGGCGGTGGTCCACCAGATGGCGCAAGCCGCCTTCCTCGAAGAAGGCGATGCCCCAGCCGTCGCTGTGGTGGTCGGTATTGCCTGCGCGCTGGGCAAAGCCGGTGAAGCTGAAGGTGATATCCGTGGGGGTATTGCAATTCATACCCAGCAATTGGCACATGGCAAATCTTTCAAGGGCGCGCGCCGATCGCGCTGCAAGATACCGGCATTGTGTCACGCGCTAGGCATCGGACGGCTGGGGCTGCGGACAGTGCGCAGCTGCCACGCCGCTATCGCCGCCAGCGCGCAGACGGCGGTCAGAATCCAGAAGGTATCGCGAAAGCCCGCCAGGCGCTCCACGGTGGTGATGCCGGGCACCGGCGAGAGTTCGGCGTAGTAGCCGATGCGCCACTCCAGCACGATGCCGCACAGGCTGACGCCGGCGGCGCCGCCCAGCATGCGCACGAAGCTGAAGGTGCTGGAGCCCTGCGAGATCAGGCTTTTTTCCAGCGGGCGCATGCTGCCCAGCGTGAGTGAAGGCAACACAAAGCCCAGGCCGATGCGCCCCACGATGGTCAGCCCCACCAGCAGCCACAGCGACGACGAGGGCTGCAGCACCCCGATCCATACGAAGGATGCGGCCAGCAGGGCCAGGCCCCAGATCACCAGCCAGTGGGTGGGCAGGCGGTCGGCGAGGCGGCCGGCAATGGCGATGGCGCCGCCCAGGATGAGGCCAGACGGTAGCAGCGCCGTGCCCACCACGGAGGGTGAGTACGACAGGCCCAGCTGCATCATCACGGGCAGCAGGTAGGTGGAGCCGAACAGCGCGACGCCGTAGATGAAGGCGACGATGCAGCCCATGGCGAAAGGCCGGCACTGGAAGAGGCGCAGGTCCATCAATGGCCTGGTGCCGCGGTTGAGCAACCGCCGCTCCCAGGCCACGAAGGCGGGCAGGCAGCCCAGGGCCACACACAAGAGCACCAGCCCCTCATAAATGGAGGCATTGCCCAGCGCCACCAGGCCGTTCAGCAGGCAGACGGTGCCAACCGTGGCGATGGCCAGGCCGACCCCGTCCAGCGACTGGCCGTTGCGGTCGGCCTGCGCGCCGCCGGGCGCGGTGACGGGCACGTAGCGGAAGGCCAGCCAGATCGAGGCGATGCACAGCGGCACGACCATGAAGAACACCGAGCGCCAGCCGAACCAGTCGATCAGCAGCCCGCCCACGCTGGGGCCGATGGCCGGCGCGAGCACGATGCCCAGGCCGAAGATGCCGTTGGCGCGCCCCTGCTCGTGCGGCTCGAAGGCATGCAGGATGATGATGGCGGGGATGGGCTGGATCACGCCGGCCGCGAGGCCCTCGGCCACCCGGGCCAGCAGCACCAGGTTGTAGTCGCCGGCAAAGCCTCCGCCGATGCCGCCCACCATCAGCAGGACGACCGCGCCCAGATAGGTGTTGCGGTAGCCGTAGCGCGACAGCAGCCACGGCGTGGTGAGCATGGCAACGGTGGTGGCGATCATGAACGCCGAGGTAACCCACTGCGCGCGCGACTGCCCGAGGTTGAAGTGGTGGCTCATCTCGGGGATGGCCACGTTGAAGATGGTGGACGAGATGATGGCGGCCATCATGCCCACCATCGAGGTCAGCAGCAGCAGCCAGCGAAAGCGCTCGCCGTGGCGGTCACGCAAATCCTGCACGGTGAGATGGCGAATCGGCATAGGTATTCAGTGCATGGGAGCAGGCCCGGGCTGCAGGCGGCCTGTGCAGCGTTCGATTGTGCCTGCACTGGGGAGGGCGCAAGACCGGTGGTTTCGCCAGGGTGACTGGCCAGGCGCTAGCGCGTTGGATTGTTTGCTATTAAAAATATAGCTATTAGCGCTTGTTGGATAAGGCTTTGAGGCTGTTTTCGTGCAAATAGCGCTGCGCGCAGGCCGTGCAGATGCATTGCTGCCCCCGTTGCTCCGGCGCGATGGCGGCCAGCGCCTCGGGCGGGATGGTGGCCGCCATGCACCAGCATTGCTCGGGCGGCAGGCCCTGCGCCATCGCGCACTGGTTGTCGCCGCCGCAGAGCGGGCACAGCGACGCGATGGCGGGCGTGGTCATGCTGCGGGAGCCGGTTCGGTGGTGGCGGTCAGCGAGCCGGACAGCAGCTCCGGCAGGCGCGCGATGCCCATGCGGAAGCCGCAGGCCTGCGCGTGGCCGCCGCCGCCCATGCTTTCGGCCAGCGGGATGCAGTTGAACTCCGAGCGCGACCGCAGGCCGACCTTCACGCCCTGTTCGCTGGCCGACCACATCAGCGCGAATGTGCCGCTCTGGCGCGACAGGATGTCGCCCACCTGGCTGTGGAACATGCCGGGGGCGTTCACCATCAGGCCGGCGATGCCGTTGAAGACCACGGGCGAGGCGCCTTCGGCGATATCGGCGCAGAGCTTCTGGTACTTCTCGTCCATGGCGCCGCCGCGCGCGGTGAACTGCTGGAGTTGCTGCTCGGAGAAGGCCGCGATCTCGGCCCAGCGCTCGAAGCTGCGCGGCTCCATGTCCAGCGCCGCCAGGAAGGCTGCGCTCTCGGGGTACTGCCAGCGCCAGATGTCGCGGTCCTCGATGTGCAGGATCAGCGCCGGAATGGCCTGCTCGGGGTGGAAGAACTCCCAGGCCAGGCGGGCGCCGGACTTGTTCATGTCGAAATGCACCACGCCGCAGTGGCAGCGGTAGCCGGTCAGCTTCTCGGCCGCGCTCTTGTGGTGGTCCAGCAGCACCAGCTTGGCGCTGGCGGCTTCGATGGCCGCGAGGATCTCGGGGCCGAACGCGAAATCGAGGATATAGATGGCGCGGCCTGCCAGGTCGGGCAGGTCGGCGATGGTCTGCACATCGCCGTGGTCCAGGCCGCGGTACTCGGCCTTGTCGCCAAAGAACAGCCACGCGGCCAGCGCGGCGCCATAGCCGTCGGGGCAGCGGCGGCCGTGGTAGAGGATCAGGGGGCGCGGGTCCTGCAGGTCGGCAGCCACCGGCAGGCGGAGATCGGGCAATAGCTTCATGCCCGCCATTGTCGTGCAGTGGCGATACCCGATGCCGCCGGGCGGCCAGCGCCGCCCATGCCAACGCTCAAGCCAGCGTATAGGCCGTCTTCACCGTGGTGTAGAACTCCTGCGCATAGCGGCCCTGTTCGCGCGGGCCGTAGCTGCTGCCCTTGCGCCCGCCGAAAGGCACGTGGTAATCCACGCCGGCGGTGGGCAGGTTCACCATCACCATGCCGGCCTGGCTGTGGCGCTTGAAGTGGGTGGCGTACTTGAGGCTGGTGGTGGCGATGCCGGCGGACAGGCCGAACTCGGTGTCGTTGGCGACGTGCAGGGCCTCCTCGTAGTCCTTGACGCGGATCACGCTGGCCACGGGGCCGAAGATCTCTTCGCGGTTGATGCGCATCGTGGGCGTGGTGTCGGCAAACAGCGCCGGCGCCATGAAGAAGCCCTCGTGGCCGCTGCCCGTATGGCAGGCCACCCGCGCGCCGCCGGTCAGCAGCCGGCCGCCCTCGGATTGGCCGATCTCGACATAGGACAAGTCCTGCTCCAGCTGGGCCTGGCTCACCACCGGCCCCATGTCCGTGCCCGTGGCCAATGCCGCCCCCACCTTGATGGCCTCGACGCGGGCCCTCAGTGCCTCGACAAAGGCCGGATAGATCCTGTCGGTGACGATGATCCGGCTCGATGCCGTGCAGCGCTGGCCCGTGGAGTAGAAGCAGCTTTGCGCCGACAGCTCCACCGCCTGCGGCAGATCGGCGTCGTCCAGCACCACCTGCGGGTTCTTGCCGCCCATCTCCAGCTGCACCTTTTTGCCGCTTTTGACGCAGGCCTCGGCAATGCCGTGGCCCACGCCCACCGAGCCGGTGAAGCTGATGGCCACTACGTCAGGGTGATTGACCAGGGCCTCGCCGATCACGCGGCCGCGGCCCATCACCAGGTTGAACACCCCGGCCGGGATGCCGCTGCGGTGGATGATCTCGGCCAGCGCCCAGGCGCAGCCCGGCACCAGGTCGGCGGGCTTCAGGACCACGCAGTTGCCGAAGGCCAGCGCCGGCGCGACTTTCCAGGCGGGGATGGCAATGGGGAAATTCCACGGCGTGATCAGGCCCACCACGCCAATCGGTTCGCGCGTGATCTCCACGGCTATGCCGGGGCGCACCGAGGGAATGCTTTCGCCAGACAGGCGCAGGCATTCGCCGGCAAAGAACTTGAAGATCTGGCCGGCGCGCGCGACTTCGCCAATCGCTTCCGCGCGCACCTTGCCTTCCTCGCGGGCCAGCAGCTCGCCGAGTTCCTCCTTGCGGGCCAGGATCTCGCTGCCGATCCGGTCGAGCGCATCGCTGCGCGCCTGGATGCCCGAGGTGCTCCAGGCCGGAAAGGCGGCGGTGGCCGCTGCTACGGCGGCCTCCACGTCGGAGGCATCGCCCTGGGCGTATTCGCCGACCACATCGGCGAGGTTGCTGGGGTTGAGGTTGGGGGCGTAGCTCTTGCCGGCCGTCCACTGGCCGTTGATGAGGTTGTCGTGCTTGGATGTCATGGCGGTGCGGTGCAGGGTTGAATCAGGGTTTGCGGGCCTGGTCGATAGCGGTGAAGAACTCGCGGGCGGTCTCCTCGCCGGCGCCCGCGGTGTACTTGGTGATGACGGGCTGGAGCTTGTCGCGCATGCGCGAGCGCTCCTGCGGCGAGACGTCGTTGATCTGCATGCCCAGCTGGGTCAGTTCCTTGCGCAGCCTGGCATTGAGTTCGCGGCTGGTTTGGCGCTCGTAAGCCGTGGCTTCGAGCGCGGCGTCCTGCACGGCCTTCTGGTCGCTGGCCGAGAGCTTGTCCCAGAATTTCTTCGACACGATCAGCGCCAGCGCATCGTAGGCATGGCCGGTGGTCGAGAGGTATTTCTGCACGTCGTAGAACTTCTGCGCGTGGACCACGGTGTAGGGGTTCTCCTGGGCATCGACGGCGCGCGACTCCAGCGCCGTGAACAGCTCGGTCACCGACATGGGCACGGCATTGGCGCCCAGGCCGCCGAACATGTCGATGTAGAGGTTGTTCTGCATGGTGCGGATCTTCAGGCCCGCGATGTCCTCGGCATGCACGATGGGGCGCTTGCTGTTGGTCACATTGCGAAAGCCGTTCTCCCAGAAGGCCAGGCCCACCAGGCCGCGCTCGGGCAGCCGGGCCAGCAGCTTCTTGCCGAAGGGGCCGTCGAGCACGGCATCGGCCTCTTTCTCGTTGGCGAACGAGAACGGCAGGCCGATCACGCCGAACTCCTTGACCAGTCCCGCCAGCGTGGCGGTGGACGGCGCGGTGAACTCCTGCGTGCCGCCCTGCAGCGCGGCCTGCATCTGCAGGTCGCTGCCGAGCTGGCCCGCGGAATACACCGCCACCTTGATGCGCCCCGCGGTCTTGGTGCCCACCAGCTCGGCGAACTTGCGCGCGCCCAGGGTCTGCGGATGGCTGTCGGGCAGGCTGGTGCCGAAGCGGGCCTTGATCTCCTGGGCGCCGGCCAGCGCGCTCGCGGCCAGGGTGGCGGCCAGCAAGGCCAGTTTCCATGTCTTTTTCATCGGTGTCTCCTTCATTGCAAGTGGTACAGAGCGGTGGCGTTGTCGCAGAACAAGGCCAGGCGCTGAGGCGCGGGCAGGTCGGCAGTGATCTGCTTGAAGCCCGCGAAGATGTCACCCAGGCTGGCCACCAGCGCATCGACCGGGTGGTTGCTGGCGAATAGGCAGCGCTGCCAGCCGAAGATGCGGATCGCGTCATTCACGATCGGCGACTGCAGAGCGGGCGTCCAGCGCTGGCCCGCCACGCCCAGGCCCGAGATCTTGAGGAACACGTTGGGCTCATGCGCCAGCACTTGCAGCGCGGCGCGCCAGGCGGCCAGCGAGGCGTCGTCGCGTTCGCTGGGCAGGCCGGTGTGGTTGACGACGATGGTGGTGCGCGGAAAGTCGCGTGCCAGCTCGGCGGCCTCGCCGAAATGCCACCAGGGCGCCTGCAGTTCGAACATCAGCCCGGCCGATTCCAGCCGCGCATAGCCGCCGCGCCAGCGCGGGCAGCGCATCGAGCCGGCCTCCGCATAGCCGGCATGGTGCTCGGCGCGCGGCAGGCTGCGCGGCTTGTGGCGCACGCTGCGCACCAGCGGCAGCCGGGCATAGGCGGCCAGCTGCTCGTCCCAGACCTCGCGGTCCAGCCAGGCCTGCGCGGCCAGCGCATGGGGCTTGCCGGTTTTCGTGGCCAGCTCCTGCACCCAACGTGCCTCGCCGGTGGGGTCGCGCGGGTCCCATTCGCCCTCCATCAGCACATGGCGCAGCACGCGGTGCGGTCCCTGGTTTCTGGCGTAGTCCTCGGGCAGGAAGTTGCGGCAGATGGCGCTGTAGTCGCCGTAGCGGAAGGGGATCAGCGGCCGCTGGCGCAGCCAGGGGTGCGGGTTGCGCTCCACGTCCCAGAAATGGTGGTGCGCATCGACGATGGGCAGCAGGCGATCGTCCTGCGTGGCCAGGAATTCTTCGCGGGCCGTCCGCAGGTCCGGGTGCAGGTCGTTCTTCATGGCGTGATGCGGTAAAAGCGCAGCGCGTTGCCGCCCATCACCGCGCGCTGCTGCCCGGGCGGCAGGTGGGCCAGCATGCGCAGCATCGCGGCCACCAGCTCGCGGTAGCCGATGCGCAGCCCGGCCACGGGGAAGTTGCTGGCGAACATGCAGCGCTGCCAGCCGAAGATGGCCAGGGTCTCGCGCACGATGGTGGCGTTGTCGGCCTCGTTCCAGGGCTGGTCGCGCAGGCCGAACTCGGACAGCTTGACGTGCACGTTGGGCTCGCGCGCCAGCCGCTCCATGCCGGCCCGCCAGCGCCGCAGGCCTTCGGGGCTGCGGTCCCAGGCGAAGCCGTGGTGGTTCAGCACGATGGACAGTTGCGGGAACATCGCCGCCACTTCGGCGGCCTCGGCCAGGTGCCAGCTGGGCACGCGCAGGTCCCAGCTCAGGCTCAGCCCGGGCAGCAGGGCCAGGCCGCGCAGCCAGCGCTCGTCCTGCATGGTGCCGGGCTGGCCCTGCACGGATTGGCCCGGCGCTGCGGCAGTGACGGGCTTGCTGCGGATGCCGCGCACCAGCGGGTGGCGCAGGTGCTCGCGCAGGCGTTCCTCGGTTTCGGGGCGGTCCAGCCAAGCATGGGCCACCACGGCGTTGGGAAAGCCATGCTGGGCGTGCTGCTCATGCAGCCAGGCGGTCTCGGCCACCTGCTCGCCGCGGTCGCGTTCGGCCTCGACATGCACGGTGGCGATGACGTTGCAGCCCTCGCTGGCTGCCCGGTAGTGCGCGGGCAGGAAATCCTGGCACAGGGCGCGGTAGTCGCCCAGGAAGAATCGGTCCGCGTCGTACTCGCCTTGCAGCCAGGGGTAGCGGCCCCGGGCGAAGCTCCACAGGTGGTGATGGGCGTCAACGATGGGCAGCATGGCGCTTCACTTCGCCCGCTGGATGGCATCGACCAGCTGCATGCCGTACTTCTCGGCGAACTGCTGCTTGATCGGCTCGGCCACCAGCTTGCGGAAGGGCTCGGCGTTGATGTTCTCCTCGACCTGCATGCCCTGCGCGCGCAGGAAGGCGAGGTCGCTGGCCTCGCTCTTCTTGATCAGCTCGCGCTGGTAGGTGCCCGCGGCCAGCGCGGCATCGACCAGGGCCTTCTGCTGCTCGGGCTTGAGGCCGTCGAACTTCTTCTTGTTCATCACCACCGGCATGGCGGTGTAGGCATGGCGCGTGAGCGACATGTACTTCTGCACCTCGTACAGCTTGTTGTTGCGCACGATGTTGACCGGGTTCTCCTGGCCGTCCACGGCCTTGTTCTCCAGCGCGGTGAACACCTCGGCCAGCGGCATCGGCGTGGGCGTGGCGCCCAGGATCTGGAAGGCCTTGATGTGGGCCGGATTCGGCGTGGTGCGGATCTTCAGGCCCTTGACGTCGTCGGGCGTGCGCACGGCGCGGCGCGAGTTGGTCAGGCTGCGAAAGCCCACCTCCCAGTACGCCAGGCCCTTCATGCCATGGCCTTCCAGTTCGTCGAGCAGGCCGCGGCCGATGGCGCCGTCGAGCACCTTGTAGGCATGCTCGGTGCTGTCGAACATGTAGGGCAGGTCCAGCACGTTCATGCGGCCGACCATGCCGGTGTAGTAGGGCGTGCCCGAGGTCGCCAGGTCGATGGTGCCGCCGCGCACGCCGGCGATGACGGTGTTGTCGTTGCCCAGGGTGCTCGAGCCGTAGACCTGCACCTCGACCGCGCCGTTGGTGCGGGCCTTGACCTGCTTGGCGAACTCCAGCGCCGCGAGGTGCTGGGTCTCGCTCTCGGCGCCGGAATGCGCCATGCGCAGCTTCACGGTTTGCGCCAGCGCGGGCTGGGCGAGTAGCAGGGCGGCGGTTGCAGCGGCCAGGGTCTGGAGGAATTTTTGTCGTTGCATTGTCAGTCTCCTTGAATCCACAGATAGGACGAATCGGGCTCGCGCAGCGTGGCGATCTCCTGCTCGAAGGCGAAGCTGTCGAGGTTCAGGCGGCGCACCTTCTCGTCCTGGAACGAGATGTAGGCGGCGCGCTGCGTGGGGTGGAAGGACAGCGCCAGCGGGTTGGCCGGCAGCTCCACGCAGCGCTGCTCCACGAGGTCCAGGCCGAAGATGGACAGGCTCTGCTCGCCCGAGTTGGTGGTGAGCAGGCGGTCCTGCCCGTCCGCGCCCCGGTAGCGGTACACGCGGTTGGGATCGCGCCGCGTCTTGCCCGAGGCCACCACGGCCATGCGTGCCGTGTCGATGGCCACCAGGGTGTCGTCGCCGCGGTTGGCTACATAGAGCAGCGATTCGTCGGCCGACAGCACATTGCCCTCGGGCACCGGGCCGGGCACGACGGCCACGGGCGCGAAGGTCGGGTCGTTGGGCTTGATCTTGGTGACGGTGTTGGACAGCAGGTTCAGCGCATAGGCGGTTTCGGCGTCGCGCGTCAGCGCGAACAGGTGCGTCTTGTAGCCGCCCGAAGGCACGGCCAGGTCGGGCACCTGGCGGGCCAGCGGGTCGGAAAAGCGCAGCAGCGCGTTGTGGCCCTCCGACATCGCGAACAAGCGCCCCCGGCCGTCCACCGCCAGGCCGTGCGGGCGATAGAAGGGCCACATGTCGAGCGTCTTGACGTGCTCGCGGCGCTGCAGGTCGATCACGAACACCGAGTGCCCGCCCGGGTCGCCGAGGTGGCTGGCGGTCTCGATGCCGTAGTGGCCCACGTAGGCGAGCTGGCGCACCGGATCGACCACGAACTCGTGCGGAAAGTTGGGCACCACGATGTGCTTGTCGGCGCGGCCGCTGGCCGCGTCATAGAAGCTGAAGGTATGGGCGCATTTCTGCACCAGGAGCAGGGTTTCACGAGACATGGGAATCCTTCAACGGAACCAGCTTGCGGGCACCGTAATGAGCTGCGGGAACAGCACGAACAGGAACATCAGGATGGTCTGCGCCAGCAGGAAGGGCCACACGCCCTTGATCACGTCGTCCAGCTTGGTCTTGGCCACGCCGGCCACCACGTTCAGCACCGTGCCCACGGGCGGGGTCAGCAGGCCGATGGCGTTGTTCATGATGAACATCACGCCGAAGTAGTACGGGTCGATGCCGGCCTGCTTGACCACGGGCATCAGGATGGGCGTGAGGATCAGCACCGTGGGCATCAGGTCGAGCGCGGTGCCCACCACGATCACCAGCAGCATGATCACGAACATCAGCAGGATCTTGTTGCCCATGAAGGGTTCGAGCAGCGCCGTGGTCTGCGCCGGGATGTCGGCGATGGTGATGAGCCAGGCCGACACCAGGGCCGCGGCGACGAGGAACATCACCGTGCTCGAGGTCTTGGCCGCCACCAGCATGAGGCGCGGGATCGCGGGCAGCTTGAGCTCGCGGTACACGAACAGGCCCACGACCAGCGCATAGACCACGGCCACCACGGCGGCCTCGGTCGGCGTGAACACGCCGAACTTCATGCCGCCGATGATGACGCCCGGCAGCACCAGCGCCCAGACGCCGTCGACGAGCGCGCGGACGAACACGCGGGCCTCGAACTTGCGCCCGGGCGTGATGTTCGTCTCCTTCTTCGCGCACAGCCACCAGGTGATGGCCAGCGTCACCGCCATCATGATGCCGGGGAAGATGCCGGTCATGAACAGCTTGGTGATGGACAGCTGCGACGCGACGCCGAACACCACGATGGGAATCGACGGCGGCACCACGGGGGCGATGATGCCGCCCGAGGCGATCAGGCCCGCGGCGCGCGGCACGTTGTAGCCCGAGTTGCGCATCATCGGGATCAAGAGCGCCGCCACCGCCGCCGTATCGGCCACGGCGGAGCCGGAGATGCTGGCCACGATCAGGCAGGCCAGGATGGCCACGTAGCCCAGGCCGCCGCGCACGTGGCCCACCAGGGCCTCGGCCACGGTGACGATGCGCCGCGACAGGCCACCGGCATTCATCAGCTCGCCCGCGAGCATGAAGAAGGGCACGGCCATCAGCGGGTAGTTGTTCACGCCCTCGAGCAGGTTCTGCGCGAGGATCTGGGTGTCGAAGGTGCCCAGCTGGATCATCAGCGCCACGCCGCAGGCCAGCAGAGAGAACGCGATCGGAACGCCCAGCGCCATGGCGCCGAGCAGCGCGATGAGGAAGACGGCAATGGTCATGGTGCGGTCCTCCTCATTCGCCGGCGCTCACGCTCTGGGGCACGAGCTCGTCGGCCGGCATGCGGCCGGTGACCTGGCGCCACAGCGAATGCAGCAGCATCAGGGCCATGCCCACGCTGCAGATGAGCAGGCTCAGGAACACGATGCCCAGCGGCACGCCGGTGACGGGGGCGGCGTTGTCCATGCCGATCACCACCTGCTCCCAAGTGCCGTGCGCCAGCAGCACGCAGCACACCAGCGTGATGGAGTCGGCCAGGAAGCGGCAGATGCGCTGGCCGGTCTCGCCCAGGCGGTCAATGAGGCTGGACATGCCCAGGTGGGCGTTGTCCTTCATCACCACCAGCGCGCCGATCAGCGTGAGCCACATGAAGATGAAGCGCGAGACCTCTTCCGAGAACACGATGCCGGAGTTGAAGAAATAGCGCAGCACCACGTTACCGAACACCAGCGTCACCATGACGGCGAGCATGACGATCAGCAGGTATTCAGCGGCCTTGGTGGCCAGTTTGGCGAACAGTTTGGGCATGGCGGGTCTCCTTACTTGATCGCGTCCACGGCGTTCAGCAGCTCGGGGCCGTTCTTGGCCACGAAGGACTGGCGCAGCGGCTCGCCGACGATGGCGCGGAAGGGCGCGGGGTCGAAGCTCTCGATCACGGTCATGCCGTGCTTGCGCAGGTCGGCGATGATGCCGGCCTCGTTCTTCTGGTTGGTCTGGCGCTGGAACAGCTTGGCGTCCTGCGCCGCCGACAGCAGGGCCTGCTGCTGCGCGGGCTTCAGCGCATCGAACTTCTTCTTGTTCATCACCACCGGCATGGCGGTGAAGGCGTGGCGGCTCAGGGTCAGGTGCTTTTGCACCTCGTAGAACTTGGCCGCGTAGGTGATGTCCACCGGGTGCTCCTGCGCGTCGACCGCGCCCGACTCCAGCGCCTGGTACAGCTCGCCCAGCGGCATGGGGATGGGGTTGGAGCCCAGCAGCTTCCAGGCCTGGATGTGCGTGGGGTTGGGCGTGGTGCGGATCTTCAGGCCCTTCACGTCGGCCGGTTTGCTGATCGCGCGGTTCTTGGTGGTGATGGAGCGGAAGCCCACCTCCCAGAATGCGAGCTGCTGCAGGTTGTGCGGCTCCAGCTCCTTCGCCAGGCGCTGGCCCACGTCGCCGTCCACGGTGGCATAGGCATGGGCCGGGTCGCGGAACAGGAAGGGGATGTCGAGCACGTCGAGTTTGGACGACAGGCCCGAGAAGTTGCCGCTGCCAGCCATCATGATGTCGATGGTGCCGCCGCGCACCGCGCCGAGCACGGTGGAGTCGTTGCCGAGCTGGCTGCCGGGGTAGACCGCGACCTCCAGCGTGCCCTGGCTGCGCTCCTTCACCAGCCGGGCGAACTCCAGCGCGGCCAGGTGCTGCGATGCGGTCTCGGGTCCGGCGTGGGCAAAGCGGAGCTTGGCGGCCGGCTGGGCCTGCGCGCCGGCGGCGCACAGCGCCAGCGCCGACAGCGCCAGCCGGATGAATGCTTGGCGTTTCATGTTGTCTCCTGGTTATGTTTTTGCTATTGATAAATGAGCTGCTGGCGCTTTTGTCTGTTTGATTTCAATGAGAAAACCATTGGGAAATGGCTTCCATCGAGCGCAAGCAGCTCACTTTTTGGTACTGCTCAGCGGCCCCAGCGCAGCACCAGCGGATCGAGCCGGCGGGCGATGTCGAGCAGCTGGCGGCGCACCTCGGGGTGCATGGGCGGCCAGGGCGCGCGCGGCGCGTCGCAGGCGATCACGCCGCCTTCCTTCATCAGCGCCTTGGCGGCCAGGAAGCCGGCCTGGCGGTTCTCGTGGTTGATCAGCGGCAGCCAGCGCTGGTACTCGGCGAAGGCCTTGTCATGGTCGCCCGCGCGGTGCGCCTCGATGATGGGTCGGATGCCGTCGGCAAAGCCGCCTCCGGTCATGGCGCCGGTCGCGCCGGCCTCCAGGTCGGCCAGCAGCGTGATGGCCTCCTCGCCGTCCCACGGGCCTTCGATGGCCTCGCCGCCCAGCGCGATCAGCTCGCGCAGCTTGCTGGCCGCGCCGGCGGTTTCCATCTTGAAGTAGCTGACCTGCTCGATCTCCTTCGCCATCCTGGCGAGGAAAGGCATGGACAGCGGCGTGCCGGCCGCGGGCGCATCCTGGATCATGATCGGGATGGCTATCGCGTCGGACACGCCCTGGTAGAACGACTGGATGGCCGCCTCGCCAAAGCGGAAGGTGGCGCCGTGGTAGGGCGGCATCACCATCACCATGGCCGCGCCCATGTCTTGCGCGCGGCGGCTGCGCTCGGCGCAGATGCGGGTGCTGGTGTGCGTGGTGGTCACGATCACCGGCACGCGGCCGGCCACATGCTCCAGCGCGGTGCGCGTGAGCGTCTCGCGCTCCTCGTCCGAGACCAGGAACTGCTCGGAGAAGTTGGCCAGGATGCACAGGCCGTCGACGCCCGAGTCGATCATGAAATCGAGGCAGCGCTTCTGGCTGGCCAGGTCCAGCGTGCCGTCTTCATGGAAGGTGGTGGGCACGACCGGGAAGATGCCGCGGTAGCGCGGGTTGGAAAGTCCGGGCATGGCGCGGCTCCTTACTCGGTGATCTGGAACTGGTCGAGGAACTCGGTCTTGAGCGTCAGGCCCAGGCCGGGAACGTTGTCGTCGAGCTGCAGGAAGCCGTTCTCGGCCACCGGCTCGCCGTCGAAGATGTAATAGAACAGCTCGTTGCCCACCTCGACGTCGAACATCGGGAAGTACTCGCTCATCGGCGAGGCCATGGAGCTCATGGTCAGGTGGTAGTTGTGCATCTGGCCGGCGTGCGGCACCACGGGCACGCTGTAGCTCTCGCACAGCGCGTTGATCTTGTGCGCCGCGGTGATGCCGCCGACGCGGTTGGTGTCGTACTGCACCACGCTGACGGCCTTGCGCTCCAGCAACTGCTTGAAGCCGTAGAGTGAAAATTCGTGCTCGCCGCCCGAGATCGGGATGCTGGTGAGCTGGTTCAGCTCGGCATAGCCGTCGATGTCGTCGGCGATCACCGGCTCCTCGACCCAGCGCGGCTGGAACTTCTCCAGCTTGGGCAGCATGCGCTTGGCGTACTCCAGGTTCCAGCCCATGTAGCACTCGAGCATCAGGTCGTTGTCGTAGCCGATCACCTCGCGCAGCGCCTCGACGGCCTTGAGGTTCTCCTTCACGCCTTGCGTGCCGTGGGCCGGGCCGTAGCCGAAGCGCGACTTGAACATGGTGAAGCCCTGGTCGAGGAATTTCTGCGCCTCGTCCTGCATCTCCTGGATGTCGGTGCGGTAGAGCTTGCTGTAGTAGCAGGGGATCTTTTCCTTGGTGCGGCCGCCCAGCAGCTTGAACACCGGCTTGTTCACGCTCTTGCCCAGGATGTCCCAGATCGCCAGGTCCACCGCCGAGATGGCGGCCATGGTCACGCCCTTGCGGCCCCAGGCGTGGGTGCTGCGGTACATGCGCTGCCACAGGTATTCGTAGTCCCACGGGTCCTGGCCGATGACCAGCGGCGCCAGGTACTCGTCGATGATGGCCTTGGCGATCTTGGGCGCCAGCGCCACGTTGCCCAGGCCGACGATGCCGTCGTCGGTCTCGATCTCGACCACGGTCCACGAATGGAAGCGGAAGGTGCTCATGGTCTCGGTCTTCGAGTAGACGAGGTCCATGGCGTTGGAGCAGAAATTGCCCTGGGGCGGAACGGTCTTGCCCTTCCATTCAAAGACGCGGGCGCGGACGGACTTGATCTTCATGGTGCGGTCTCCTGGGTGATCGGAAAGAGGGGGATTTACTTGGCGGCGCGGCTGCGGGCCAGCTGCTGCTGGGCCTGGGCCACGAGTTCGGGGCCGATCTCGGCGGTGTAGCGTTCGGTGACGGGCTTGAGGCGCTCGCGCATCTTCTGCACCTCGGCGGGCGCGAGCGGCGTGACGGTCATGCCTTCCTTCTTCAGCTTGTCGGTCAGCTCGGCCGTCATGCGGCGGCTCAGCGCGCGCTGCCAGTCGCGCGCCTCGGTGCAGCTGGTGCGCAGCGCCTCGCGCTCGGGCGCGGCCAGTTTGTCCCAGGTGCTCTTGGCCAGCAGCACCACATAGGGCGCATAGGCGTGGTTGGTGAGCGTGACGTACTTCTGGACTTCGTAGAACTTGTTCGAATGGATGATGGCGATCGGGTTTTCCTCGGCGTCGATCGCGCGGCTTTCCATGGCGGTGTACAGCTCGGTGAACGGCATGGGGATCGCGTTGGCGCCCAGGGCCTTGAAAGCATCGATGTAGACCGGGTTCTGCATCACGCGCAGCTTCAGGCCAGACAGGCCGGCCATGTCCTTGACCTCGTGCCGGCTGTTGGTCACCTGGCGGAAGCCGTTCTCCCAGTAGCACAGGCCGACCATGTTCTTGGGCTGGGCCATGTCGAGCAGCTTCTGGCCCACCGGGCCGTCGAGCAGGGCGTCCGCTTCCTTTTCGTTCTGCAGCAAAAAGGGCAGGTCGAACAGCAGGTACTCCTTGATCATCGTGGCCACCGGCGCGGTGGAGGTGATGACCAGGTCCTGCACGCCGCCGCGCACGGCGGCGATCATCTGCGCCTCGGAGCCGAGCTGCGTGGCGGCGTAGACCTTCATCGAGAGCTTGCCGCCGGATTGCTTCTCGAGGATCTTGGCGAACTGGACCGCGCCCTGGCCCAGCGGGTGCTCCTCGGCGATGCCGTGGCCCAGGCGCAGCGTCTTGGTCTGCGCCAGTGCGCCGGTGGCCAGGCATGCGGCGGCCACCGCCGCCGCGATCTTGCGGGCGATTGTCATGGGGTTGTCTCTTGGTTGGTTTTAGGTGGCGGCGCGATGGGCCGTGCCCATGCGGCAGGCGATCAGGAAGGCCTGCCAGGTGGCTTCGACATTGGCCCTGCCCTGGCCGGCGATGTCGTAGGCCGTGCCGTGGGCCGGCGTGGTGATCGGCACCGGCAGGCCGCCCTGCACGGTCACGCCGCGCGAGAAGCCCAGCAGCTTGATCGCGATCTGGCCCTGGTCGTGGTACATGGTCACGATGGCCTGGTACTCGCCGGCCTGGGCCTTCAGGAAGATGGTGTCGGCCGGGAACGGGCCATGGAAGGGATCGGGCGTGGGCCACTGGCGCGCGCGCAGGGCCTGCACGGCGGGCTCGATGGTGTCGATCTCCTCGCGGCCGCAGGTGCCGCCGTCGCCGTTGTGCGGGTTGAAGCCGGCGATGGCCACCTTGGGCTCGGCGATGCCGTTGGCCAGCAGTGAGCGGTAGATCAGCTCGGCCGCCTGCGCGATGCGCTCCTGGCTCAGGTAGCCGGCCACGTCCTTGAGCGGCACGTGCGACGAGATGCGCGAGGTCCACAGGTTGCCCAGCGTGTTGAACTCGCAGAAATAGCCGTTCACGCCCAGGTACTCGGCAAAGTGGTGCAGTTCGTCCTCGTGGCGCAGGCCGCCGAGCTTCATGGCCTGCTTGTTCAGCGGCGCGAAGCAGATGGCGTCGATGTCGCCGGCCAGGGCCGCGTCCATGCACTGGTCGAGCACCTGCAGCACCGAGCGGCCACCGGCCGCCTGGGCCTGGCTGCGCGTCACCGATTCGGGCGCCACCGTGTCCACGGCCAGGAAGGCGGGGCGCTCGCTGTCGGCGCGGCCGCGCACGGCGGCCAGGCTGGCGATGGCATCGGTCTCGACCTGCACGCCGGCGATGCGCTGGCCTTCCTGCCACAGCCAGGGGTCGCCCACCAGCACGATGTTGGCCTGCTGCGCGGCCTCGGGCCTGGCCAGCAGGCGCGCGATGAGTTCGGCGCCGATGCCGGCGGGGTCGCCCAGGGTCAGGGCCACGACGGGTTTTGCGGATGCGGACATGGCTCAGTCGATCTTGATCTGGTTCTTGCGGATGATGTCGCCGTAGCGCTGGTACTCGGCGTTGTGGAAGGCGATGAAGTCGGCCTGGCTCATGGGCGTCAGCTCGGCGCCCACGGCCTCCAGGCGGGTCTTGGTCTCGGGCATGGCGATGACCTTGTTGACCTCGTCGTGCACCTTCTGCTGCACGGCCTTGGGCGTGGCGGCCGGCATGTAGACGCCGTACCAGGCGCTGACCTGCACCGCCGGCAGGCCGGATTCGGCCATGGTCGGCACCTGCGGCAGCTGGGCGTTGCGCTGCGCCGAGGTCACGGCCAGCGGGCGCAGCTTGCCGCTCTTGATCTGGCCGATCACCGACGGCATGGTGTCGAAGCTCATCTGCACCTGGCCGCCCACCAGGTCGATCAGCGCGGGCGCGCTGCCCTTGTAGGGCACGTGGGTGATGTCCACGCCCGCGGCGTCCTTGAAGATCTCGGCCGCGATGTGCTGCGTGCTGCCGGCGCCGCTGCTGGCGTAGTTGATCTTGCCGGGCTCCTTCTTGGCCAGCGCCACCAGCTCGGGCACGGTCTTGGCCGCCAGGCCGTTGCTCACCACCAGCACGTTCGGCACGGCGCCGACGAAGGCCACCGGCACCAGGTCCTTGTTGCTGTCGTAGCCGAGCTTGAGCAGGTGCGGCGCGATGGCGTGGGCGGTGACCACGCCCATCACCATGGTGTGGCCGTCGGTGGATTTGGCGGTGGCGTCGGCCGCCAGCGTGTTCGAGACGCCGGGGCGGTTCTCCACCACGATGGCCTGCTTGAGCAGCGGGCCCAGCCGGTCGGCCACGGCGCGGGCCATGGCATCGGTGCCGCCGCCGGGGGCCGAGCCCACCAGCAGGCGCACCGGCTTGCTGGGCCAGTCGCCGCCGCCCTGCGCCAGCGCGCCCCAGGGCAGCAGTGCCGCCAGCACGGCGGCCGCGGACATTGCGCGTCGTTTCATTGCCTGTCTCCTTTGTCTTGTGGTTCGTTGTGATGGTAGGCAGGGCATTGCTTGCCGTAAACTGAAAGATATTGATGGATTGATAACTCCAGGTAATCAACTTTCGGGGGCGCCATGGGATCGATAGACCGCCAGGACAGCACGCCGCAGCTGCTCAACCGGCTGCGCATGCGCCAGATCGCGCTGATGCTGGCCATCCACGAGCAGCGCACGCTGCGCGGCGCGGCGGCGCAGCTGGGCATGTCGCAGCCCGCGGCCACCAAGATGCTGCACGAGCTGGAGGGCGCGCTGGGCCTGCGCCTGTTCGAGCGCGTGGGGCGCGGGCTGCAGCTCAACGGCGCCGGCGAGCGCGTGCTGGACTACTGCCAGAGCCTGCGCGGCAGCATGGAGGCGCTGAACCGCGAACTGGTCGAGCTGCGCCAGGGCAGCGCCGGGCGGCTCGCGGTGGGCAGCATCATGGCGGCGTCGCCGGGGCGGTTGACGAATGCGCTGCTGGGCATCAAGCGCCAGAGCCCGCTGCTGTCCATCGAGGTGGCGGTGGACACCAGCGACCGCCTGCTGGCGCAGCTGCGCGAGGGCGTGCTCGAGGTGGTGGTGGGCCGCATGGCCGATGCGCATGGCGAGGACTACCGCTTTCGTGCCATCGACGACGAGGAGCTGGTCGTCGTTGCCGGCCTGGCGCACCCGCTGGCGCGCAAGCGCACGGTCACGCTCGAGGCCCTGCTGGCCCATGCCTGGGTGCTGCAGCCGGCGGGCAGCCCCATGCGCGCGCTGATCGACCAGGAGTTCCGCGACCGGGGCCTGTCGCTGCCGCGCGGGCTGATCGAGACCGGCTCCATCCTGACCAGCATCAACCTGGTGCGCAGCTCGCAGATGGTGGCGGTGATCCCCGCGGCGGTGGCGCGCAGCCATGCCGAGCACGGCATGCTGCGGCTGCTGCCGTTCCGCTTCCAGCGCCGGCTCGAGGCCTACGGCAGCATCGTGCGCCGCAACCACGCGCTGAGCCGGCCGGCGCAGCAGTTCCTGGCGCTGCTGCACGAGGACGCCGCAGCCGCCTAGCGCCGCGCGCGCTCCACCGTCACCAGCCAGATGCCGCCGCAGACCAGGGCCAGCGCGGCCGCATAGTGCCAGGCCCACAGGTGCTCGTCCAGGAAGACCGCCGACAGCACCGAGCCGAACACCGGCACGGTGAAGTTGTAGATCGCCACCTGGCTCACGCGGTTGTGCTTGAGCAGCAGGCTCCACAGCGTGAAGGCCGCCGACGACAGCAGGGCCAGGTACAGCAGGAGCAGCAGCGCCGGCACGCCGGGCGCCTGCAGCGTGCCGCCGCCGGCCCAGCCCAGCGCCAGCAGGAACAGGCCGCCCAGGGCCAGCTGCCAGCCGGTCATGACCATGGCGTCGATGCGCTGCGACAGCTGCTTGCCGTAGATGCTGGCGGCGGCCAGGATCAGCGCGGCCAGCACCACGGCGCCTTCGCCGCGCCAGGCAAAACCGCCGTCGATGCCGGCGCCGCCGCCCAGCGTCACCGCCACCACGCCGGCGAAGCCGATCGCGCAGCCCAGCAGCTTGCGCAGGCTGAGCCGGTCGTCGGCATGCAGCCAGTGCGCGATGAGCACGCTGAAGAAGGTGGCCGTGGCATTCATGATCGAGCCCTTGACGCCCGTGGTGTAGGCCAGGCCCAGGTAGAAGAACACATACTGCAGCGTGGTCTGCGCCAGGCCCAGCGCCGCCAGGCGCAGCGGCTGCCGGCGCAGGCCGGCGCGCACGGGCTTGCCCATGGCGGCGGCGGCCAGCAGCACCAGCACGCCGGCCAGCGCAAAGCGCCAGCCCGCGAACAGCAGCTTGCCGGCCAGGTCTTCGCGCACGATGCCGAACAGCTCGTAGCCGCCCTTGATCGCCGGGTAGGAACTGCCCCACAGCAGGCAGCACAGCAGCGCGACAGCCGCCACGGCCGGCGGCCGGCTCCAGCCCGAAGGGGCGGTAGCGGTGGCAGCCGTCGCGCTCATGCCAGCGTGTAGGCAGTCTTGACCGTGGTGAAGAACTCCTGCGCGTAGCGGCCCTGCTCGCGCGGGCCGTAGCTGCTGCCCTTGCGGCCGCCAAAGGGCACGTGGTAGTCCACGCCGGCGGTGGGCAGGTTCACCATCACCATGCCGGCCTGGCTATGGCGCTTGAAGTGGGTGGCGTACTTGAGGCTGGTGGTGGCGATGCCGGCGGACAGGCCGAACTCGGTGTCATTGGCGACATGCAGGGCTTCCTCGTAGTCCTTGACGCGGATCACGCTGGCCACGGGGCCGAAGACTTCCTCGCGGTTGATGCGCATGGTGCTGGCGCTGTCGCTGAACAGCGCGGGGGCCAGGTAGTAGCCGTCCGTGCCCCGTTGCAGCCGCTCGCCGCCCACGGCCAGCGTGGCGCCTTCGCGCTGGCCGATGGCGATGTACTCCAGGTCCTGGTCCAGCTGGCCCTGGCTGGAGACCGGGCCGATGTCCGTGCCCTGGGCCAGCGCGTCGCCGACCTGGATCCTGGCCATGCGGGCCTGCATGGCCTCGATGAACTTGGGGTAGATGCCGTTGGTCACGATCAGCCGGCTCGACGCCGTGCAGCGCTGGCCGGTGGAGTAGAACGCGCTCTGCACGCTCAGCTCGACAGCCTGGTCGAGGTGGGCATCGTCCAGCACCACCTGCGGGTTCTTGCCGCCCATCTCCAGCTGCACCTTCTTGCCGCTCCGGGCGCATTCCAGCGCGATGCTGCGGCCCACGCCCACCGAGCCGGTGAAGCTGATGGCATGGATGCCGGCATGGCCGACCAGCGCATTGCCGATCACACTGCCGCGGCCCATGACGAGGTTGAACACACCGGCTGGAATGCCGGAGCGGCTGATGATCTCGGCCAGCGCCCAGGCGCAGCCCGGCACCAGGTCGGCGGGCTTCAGGACCACGCAGTTGCCGAAGGCCAGCGCCGGCGCGATCTTCCAGGCGGGGATGGCGATGGGAAAGTTCCACGGCGTGATGAGGCCCACCACGCCCACGGGCTCGCGCGTGATCTCGACCCCGATGCCCGGGCGCACCGAAGGCAGTACCTCGCCCGACAGGCGCAGGCATTCGCCGGCGAAGAATTTGAAGATCTGGCCGGCGCGCGCGGCCTCGCCGATGCCTTCGGCCCGGGTCTTGCCTTCCTCGCGGGCCAGCAGCGTGCCCAGCTCTTCCTTGCGCGCGAGGATCTCGTTGCCGATCTTGTCGAGCGCGTCGCTGCGCGCCTGCACCGAACCCGTGGCCCAGGCCGGGAAGGCGGCGGTGGCGGCGGCCACGGCGGCCTCCACGTCGGCGGCATCGCCCTGGGCGTACTCGCCGATGGTGTCGGACAGGTCGCTGGGATTGGTGTTGGGCGCGTAGGCGGCGGCGGGCGTCCACTGGCCATTGATGAGGTGGTGGTGCTGGGTCATGTTTAATGTATTTTTGGCATTCAGCGCCTATGGATAAAGCGCTGATAGCTATTGAAATAGGAGTAAATCAGCGCAGCATGCAGGGCCGCTTGGGGTCGAACTTCCAGCCGGGGATCAGGTACTGCATGGCGATGGCATCGTCGCGCGCGCCCAGGCCGTGTTCCAGGTACAGCGCGTTGGCGCGTTGCAGCGCCGCGCGGTCCACGGTCACGCCCAGGCCCGGGGTCTGCGGCACGTCGACGAAGCCGTCCCGGATCTGGAGCGGATTGCTCGTCAGGTACTGGCCGTCCTGCCAGATCCAGTGCGTGTCTATGGCTGTGACCTTGCCGGGCACGGCGGCGGCCACATGGGTGAACATGGCCAGCGAGATGTCGAAGTGGTTGTTCGAGTGCGAACCCCAGGTCAGGCCCCAATCGCGGCAGGTCTGGCCCACGCGCACCGAGCCGGCCATGGTCCAGAAGTGCGGGTCGGCCAGCGGAATGTCCACCGACTGCAGCGACAGCGCATGCACCATCTGGCGCCAGTCGGTGGCGACCATGTTGGTGGCCGTGGGCAGGCCGGTGGCGCGGCGGAACTCGGCCATCACCTCGCGGCCCGAGAAGCCGCCTTCGGCGCCGCAGGGGTCCTCGGCATAGGCGAGCACGCCGCGCATGTCGCGCATCAGGCGGATGGCGTCCAAAAGCCGCCAGCCGCCGTTCGGGTCCAGCGTGACTCGGGCCTCGGGGAAGCGTTTGGCCAGCGCGGCCACGGCCTCGACCTCCTGCTCGCCGGCCAGCACGCCGCCCTTGAGCTTGAAGTCGTTGAAGCCGTAGCGCGCATGCGCGGCCTCGGCCTGGCGCACGATGGACTCGGGCGTCATGGCCTCCATGTGGCGCACCTGGGTCCAGGCGTCGCTGCCTAGCGGGTCCTCGCCGGGCTTCACATAGGGCAGGTCGGTGCGGTGCGAAGGGCCGACGAAGAACAGGTAGCCCAGCATCTCCACGCGGTCGCGCTGCTGGCCTTCGCCCAGCAGGGCCGCGACCGGCACGCCCAGGTGCTGGCCCAGCAGGTCGAGCAGCGCGGATTCGACGGCCGTGACCGCGTGCACGGCGATGCGCAGGTCGAAGGTCTGCAGGCCGCGCCCGCCGGTGTCGCGGCCTTCCAGGGCTTTCTGCACGCGCTGCAGCAGCTGCAGGTGCTGGCCGATGGACTGGCCGAGCAGCACGCGCTTGCTGTCCTCCAGCGCCTGGCGTATGCCCTCGCCGCCGGGCACCTCGCCCACGCCGGTGTGGCCGCTGCTGTCGTGGATGAGCACGATGTTGCGCGTGAAGAAGGGCGCGTGCGCGCCGCTGAGGTTCATCAGCATGCCGTCGCGGCCCGCGACGGGGATGACTTCGATCTCGGTGATGGTCGGTGTGGTGGACATGGGAGGCTCGTTCAACAGGTTCGGGGGAGGAGGGCGGTCATTGCGCGGCGGACCAGGGCACCTCGGCCGCGGGGCGGCCGGTGGCGATGAACTGCCGCAGGTTGTGCAGCACCAGGTCGGCCATGGCGCGGCGGGTTTCGTGCGTGCCGCTGGCGATGTGGGGCGCGAGCACCACGTTGTCCAGCGCCAGCAAGGCGGGCAGCGGGCGGGGTTCGTCCTCGAACACATCGAGCCCGGCGCCGGCGATGCGGCCGGCCTGAAGCGCATCGGCCAGAGCCGCCTCGTCGACCACGCTGCCGCGGGCCACGTTGACCAGAAAGCCCTGCGGGCCCAGCGCGGCCAGCACCTCGGCGTTGACCAGATGGCGCGTGCCCTCGCCGCCGGCGGCGGTGATGACCAGGAAGTCGCACCAGCGCGCCAACTCCAGCAGCGAGGGCAGGTAGCGGTGCGGCGAGCCTTCGGCCGGGCGGCGGTTGTGGTAGGCCACCTCCATGTCGAAGCCGGCGGCGCGGCGCGCCACGGTGCTGCCGATGCGGCCCATGCCGAAGATGCCCAGGCGCTTGCCGCTGGCGCGCGTGCGCACGCCGAAGCGCGCCCGGGTCCAGTCGCCGCGGCGCACGAAGCGGTCGGATTCGCTGAGGCCGCGGGCCGCGTCGAGCAGCAGCGCAAAGGCCATGTCGGCCACGCAGTCGTCGAGCACTGCGGGCGTGTAGCCCACGCGCGCGCCGCGGCGCAGCAGCGCGTCCTGGTCGAGCGCATCGAAGCCCACGCCGAAGCTGCTGACGAATTTCAGCCGGGGCAGCGCATCGACCACGCGCGCCGGCAGGCCCATGGCGGCCGAGGTGACCACGTACTCGAACTGCGCGCCGTGCTCGGCGAGAAAGCCTTTGGGATCGGGCTGCGCCGAGAGCAGGCTCACCTCGTAGGCCTGGGCCAGCTCGGCGTCGAGCTGGGGCAGCGGCATCTTGCCGTACTGGAGAACGCGGGGGCGGAGAGCGAGAGGGCTGAAGGGGGCCATGCCGGGGTCCTTGGTTGGGATCGTCGAATCAGTCGATGCTGATCTTGCGGGCCTGGATCAGCGCCTTCCAGCGGGCATTCTCGCGGGCCTGAAAGGCGCTGAACTCGGCCGGCGTGCTGCCGACGATCTCCAGCCCCTGGTCGGTGAAGCGCCTGGCCACGGCCGGATCGCGGATGGCCTCGATCGCGGCCTGGCCCAGCTTCGCCTTCACGTCGGCCGGCAGGCCCTTGGGCGCGGCCAGGCCCTGCCACGAGTAGACCTCGGCGCCCTGGATGCCGGACTCGGCCAGCGTGGGCACGTCGGGCAGCACCGGCGAGCGCTTGTCGCCGGTGACGGCGATGGCATGCAGCTTGCCGGCGCGGATGTGCTGCAGCACGGCGTTGACGTTCTGGAACGAGAAGTCCACCTGGCCGCCCAGCAGGTCGTTGATGGCCGGCGCGCCGCCCTTGTAGGGGACGTGCGTGCCCGAGGTGCCGGTCTGCTGCCAGAACAGCTCGGCCGAGAGGTGGTCGGACGAGCCGTTGCCCGAACTGGCGAAGCTGACCTTGCCCGGCTGGGCCTTGAGCGCGGCGACCACGTCGGCCACGGTGCGGGCCTTCTGCGCGACGGGCGAGGACGAGGCGACGAGCACGTTCGGCGCCTGTACCGGCACCGAGAGGTAGTCGAAGTCCCTGGCCGAGTCGTAGGGTGCGGTCTTCATCAGGTGCGGCGTGATGACGTAGGGGCCGAGCGAGGCCACCAGCAGCGTGTAGCCATCGGGCGCGGCGCGCTTGACGGCCGTGGCGCCGATGGTGCCGGTGGCGCCCGGGCGGTTGTCCACCACGAAGGGCTGGCCGAGCTTGTCGCCCATCTTCTGCGCCAGCGCGCGGGCGATGGTGTCGGTGGAGCCGCCGGCCGGGAAGGGCACGACGATGGTCACGCTGCGCTCGGGCCAGGCCGCGGCGGCCGACAGCGAGACAGCGGCCGCCAGCGCGGCGAGGATCTTTTTCATGGGATGTCTCCTGGTATGTATTTCATAGCGCCTGGCGCTTGTTGCAAGCCATTTATTAAATGAAATGGCATGGAATCGCTCATTCAGTAAGCGCCAGCAGCTATCGAAAAGGGAGTCACTCGTCCAGCTCGGCGATGAGCCGCGCCAGCGCCTCGACCTCGGCCGGCTTCAGGTCGGACAGCGGCGCGCGCACCGGGCCGGCGTCGTGGCCGACGATCCTGGCGCCGGCCTTGACGATGCTGACCGCATAGCCCTGGCCCTGGTTGCGGAGCTTCAGGTAGGGCATGAAGAAGCGCTTGAGCAGATCGTGCTGCGTGGCCATGTCGTCGTTTTTCACCGCCTCGTAGAAGCGCATCGCGGTCTTGGGGATGAAGTTGAACACCGCCGACGAGTACACCGGCGTGCCCATGGCCTTGTAGGCCGCGGCATAGACCTCGGCCGTGGGCAGGCCGCCCAGGTAGGCCAGGCGGTCGCCCAGCTCCAGGTACATGGCGTTCATGGCCTCGATGTCGCCCACGCCGTCCTTGTAGCCGATCAGGTTGGGGTTGCGCTCGGCCAGGCGCGCCACGGTCTCGGGCGCGAAGCGGCTGATGCCGCGGTTGTAGATGATGACGCCGAAATCCACGCTGCGGCACACGGCCTCGACGTGCGCGGCCAGGCCTTCCTGGCTGGCCTCGGTCAGGTAGTGCGGCAGCAGCAGGATGCCGTGGGCGCCGGCCTTCTCGGCGGCCTGCGCGCATTCGATGGCGAAGCGCGTGGGGCCGCCCGCGCCGGCGATGATCGGCACCTTGCCGCGGCAGGTGTCCACCGCGGTCTGGATGATGCCCGGGTACTCGCTGCCGCTGAGCGAGAAGAACTCGCCCGTGCCGCCGGCGGCGAACAGCGCGCTGGCGCCGTACGGGGCCAGCCATTCGAGGCGGGCGGCGTAGCCCTTGGCGTTGAAGTTGCCCTCGGCGTCGAAATCGGTCAGCGGAAACGACAGCAGGCCGGAGCTCATCACGTCCTTGAGGTGCTGGGGAGACATGGTCATGGGGTGTTCCTGGAACAGGTTGGGGAAGCGGGGAAAAAGGCGGGAATGGGGCGGGGATCAATCGAGCCGGATCTGCGCGGCCTGCACCACCTGGTGCCAGCGCGTGCGCTCGGCGGCGAAGAACTGGTTGGTCTCGGCGGGCGTCATCGTCACCACCTCGGCGCCCTGGCCGCTCAGGCGCGAGCGCACGTCGGGCGAGCGGATGGCCTCGGTCAGCGCCTGGTTCACGCGCTGCACGATGGCGTCGGGTGTCTTGGCCGGCAGCACCACGCCCTGCCAGGTGCCGGACGCGAAGCCCTTCGCGCCCTGCTCGGCCAGCGTGGGCACGTCGGCGATCAGCGGCATGCGCGTGGCCTTGGAGATGCCCAGCAGCTTGAGCTTGCCGGCCTGCACCTGCGGGTAGGTGGCGAGCATGCCGTTCATCAGCACCTGGGTCTGGCCGGCCACGGTGTCCTGCACCGACTGCACGCCGCCCTTGTAGGGCACATAGACCCACTTGGCGCCGGTGAGCCGCGCCAGCTCCATGCCCGCGAGGTGCGGCGCGCTGCCGGTGGCGGTGACGGCGAAGTTCAGGTCGCTGGTCTGGGACAGGGCCACCAGTTCCTGCAGGTTGCTGGCCTTCACGGACGGATGCACCACCAGCATGTGCGGCGAATACGCCAGCATGGTCGCGCCGCGCAGGTCCTTGGACGGATCGAAGCTGAGCTTGGTGTAGACCGACGGCGAGATCGCCAGCGCGCCCAGGTCGCACAGCAGCCAGGTGTAGCCGTCGGGCTGGGCGCGGGCGACCAGCTCGGCACCCAGGTTGCCGTTGGCGCCGGGCTTGTTGTCCACGATCACCGGCTGCTTCAGCGCCTGCGAGATCTGCTGGCTGATGGAGCGGGCGATGATGTCCGAACTGCCGCCCGGCGGGTAGGGCACGACGAGGCGGATGGGCTTGGCGGGCCAGGCATCGGCGGCCCGGGCGGCAGGGGCGAACGCTGTGGCGCACAGGCCGGCGAGGGCGGCCAGCGCCAGGGCGGCGGTGCGGCGGGTGGGGGAAGCTGAGGGCATGCAGGTCTCCAGGCTTGAGTTATACGTCATCATACAACTGGTTTGGCGATGCGGGCAAGCCGCAGAAGTCAGACAACACTCAGGGAAAACGCCGAGGGAATATCAAAAAAGAGAGCTGCTGGCGCTTGCTATGCAAGCGCTAGAGTGCAAAAACACCCAAAACTACGAGTGCTGCGTGCTGTGCTTCTGCGCCAGGCGCAGGCGCTCGCGCGAGTTGGTCAGGTGGATGCGCATGGCCGCGCGGGCCGAGTCGGCGTCCTGGCGCTCGATGGCGTTGTAGATCTCCTCGTGCTCGCGGTTCACGCGGCGCAGGTAGTCGGGGTCGCGCCCCGGCGCCTGGATCGAGGTGATGCGCGTGCGCGGGATCAGCATGGCGCCGAAGTGCGCCAGGATGTCGCGGAAATACGGGTTGCCCGTGGCCTGCGCGATGCCCAGGTGGAAGGCCAGGTCGTGGGTGATGGTGTCGCCGCCGGCGGCCGCGTTGTGTTCGAAGGCGTGCAGCGCCTGGCGCATGGCCTGCAGGTGCTCGGGGCTGCGCCGCTGCGCGGCCAGGCCCGCGGCCTCGGTCTCGAGGCTGATGCGCAGCTCCAGCACGGCCAGCACGTCCACCGATTCGCTCAGCTCGCGGGCATTGAGCGTGAGGCCCACGCCCTCGCGCGCGGGCAGCACGAAGGTGCCTATGCCGTGGCGCGTCTCCACCAGGCCCGCGGCCTGCAGCTTGGAGATGGCCTCGCGCACCACGGTGCGGCTCACGTCGTAGCTGCGCACCAGTTCCGACTCGGTGGGCAGCTTGTCGCCCTCGTGCAGCAGGCCCTGGCGGATCTTGTTCTCGAATTCCTCGGACAGCAGGTTCGCCAGGCTGCGGCCATTGCGGCCGGCCTTGCCGCGCAGCTGGACCTCCGCCGCGACGGGCAGGGACCGCAGTTCGGGTAATTCCGGGGATGAAGGGTGCATGGTCGTCATCATAATCCGTCTTCAGTTATCAGACAACGTATCACAAACCATGACTTCCACCCCCAAAGTGCACCGGCTCCTGCTGACCGGCGCGGCCGGCGGCCTGGGCCAGGTGCTGCGCGAGCGGCTGCGGCCGTATGCCGACATCCTGCGCATCTCGGATATCGCGGCGCTGGCGCCGGCGCCCGGCGCGCCCGAGGAGTCCGTGCCCTGCGACCTGGCCGACAAGCGGGCGGTGGATGCGCTGGTCGCGGGCTGCGACGCCATCGTGCACCTGGGCGGGGTCTCGGTGGAGCGCCCGTTCGAAGAGGTGCTCGAGGCCAACATCAAAGGCGTGTTCCACCTCTACGAGGGCGCGCGCCGCCATGGCGTCAAACGCGTGGTGTTTGCCAGCTCCAACCACGTGATCGGCTTCTACCGGCAGGACGAGCGCATCGACGCCAACGCCCGCCGCCGCCCCGACGGCTACTACGGCCTGTCCAAGTCCTTCGGCGAAGACCTGGCCAGCTTCTACTTCGACCGCTACGGCATCGAGACGGTGAGCATCCGCATCGGCTCGTCCTTCCCCGCGCCGCGCGACCGCCGCATGATGAGCACCTGGCTCAGCTACGACGACCTGACGCGGCTGATCGAGCAATCGCTGTTCACCCCGAACGTGGGCCACACCGTGGTCTACGGCGCCTCGGCCAACCGCGACGGCTGGTGGGACAACCACGCCGCCGCCCACCTGGGCTTTGTGCCGCAGGACAGCTCCGAGCCCTTCCGCGCCCAGGTCGAGGCCCAGCCCGCTCCGGCCGCCAACGACCCGGTGGCCATCTACCAGGGCGGGGCCTTCACCGCCCAGGGCCCGTTCGGGGACCAATGATGCAGGCCGCCGCCGAACTGGTCTGCGACGCGCGCTGCGCCACCGGCGAAAGCCCGGTGTGGGTGGCCGCCGAGCAATCGCTGTACTGGGCCGACATCCCGCGCGGCGTGCTGCACCGCTGGCGCGCGGCCGATGGCGCGCGCACGCAGTGGCAACTGCCGCAGATGCTGGCCTGCATGGCGCCCTGGGCCGGCGAGCCGCGGCAGTGGATCGCCGGGCTGGAGGACGGCCTGTACCGCATCACGCTGCCGGAAGGCGGCGGCGATGCCCAGGCGAAACCGCTGGCGCCGGCCCCGCACGCGCGGCCGGGCATGCGCTTCAACGACGGCCGCTGCGACCGCCAGGGCCGTTTCCTGGCCGGCACCATGCTGCTCGACATGGCGGCGGCGCAGCGCGTGGGCCAGGTCTACCGCTGGAACGGCACCAGCCTGGCCGACCTGGACCTCGGCCCGCTGATCGTGCCCAACGGCATGGCCTTCAGCCCCGATGGCCGCACCATGTATCTGTCCGATTCGCACCCGCAGGTGCAGGCCGTGTGGGCCTTCGACTACGACGTGGACAGCGGCACACCCCGCAACCGCCGTTTGTTCGTGGACATGCAGCCGCTGCCCGGCCGGCCCGATGGCGCGGCCGTCGATGCCGACGGCTGCTACTGGATCTGCGGCAACGACGCCGGCCTGGTGCACCGCTTCACGCCCGACGGCCGGCTCGACCGCTCGCTGGCCGTGCCCGTCAAGAAGCCCGCGATGTGCGCCTTTGGCGGCGCCGGGCTCGACACCTTGTTCGTCACCTCGATCCGCCCCGACGGCGATCTGGCCGACCAGCCGCTGGCCGGCGGCGTGTTCGCGCTGCGCCCCGGCGTGCAGGGGCTGGCCGAGCCGCCGTTCCTCGGTTCCTAGTACACGTTTCTCGCAAACCACCGACAACACAGGAGACAAGTCCATGAAGCTCATCCCAACCCTGCTGGCAGGCGTGGCCGCCAGCCTGATCGGAGCTGGTGCCCAGGCGGCGGAGTTCCGCTCGTCCGACATCCACCCCGACGACTACCCCACCGTGCTGGCCGTCAAGTTCATGGGCGAGAAGCTCAAGCAGCTGTCGGGCGGCAAGGACACGATCAAGGTCTTCCCGAGCGGCGCGCTGGGCGGCGAGAAGGAGACCATCGAGCAGGCCAAGATCGGCGCGCTGCAGATGGTGCGCGTCAACGTGGGCGCGATGAACAACGTCTGCCCCGAGACCATCGTGCCGACCATGCCGTTCCTGTTCCGCTCGGTGGAGCACATGCACAAGGTGCTCGACGGCCCGGTGGGCGAGGAGATCCTGAAGAGCTGCGAGAAGCAGGGCTTCATCGGCCTGGCCTTCTACGACAGCGGCGCGCGCTCCATGTTCACCGCCAAGAAGCCGGTCAACAGCCTGGCCGACATGAAGGGCCTGAAGGTGCGCGTGCAGCAGTCCGACCTGTGGGTGGCCATGCTCGAGGCCATGGGCGCCAACGCCACGCCCATGCCCATGGGCGAGGTCTACACGGGCCTGAAGACCGGCCTGATCGACGCCGCCGAGAACAACTACCCCACCTACGAAAGCGCGCGCGCCTTCGAGGTCGCCAAGTACTTCACCCGCACCGAGCACTCGATGGCGCCCGAGATCCTGCTGTTCTCCAAGCGCAGCTGGGACCGCCTGTCGCCGCAGCAGCAGGGCTGGGTGCGCCAGGCCGCGAAGGAGTCGGTGCCCTTCATGCGCGCCAAATGGGTCGAGCGCGAGCAGCGGGCGCTGGCTACGGCCAAGGCCGGCGGCGCGCAGTTCATCGACATCGACAAGAAGCCCTTCCAGGACGCGATGAAGCCGGTGTACGACAAGTTCATCACCGACGCGGCCCTCAAGAGCCTGATCCAGCGCACGCAGGATACGAACTAGCATTTTGATAGCTGCTGGCGCTTGTTGGACAGGTGCTGGCGGCCAATTTGATTCAAAACCATGTACACCAAACTCTGCAAGACGCTGGCGCGCGCCTGCATGTGGCTGGGCATCGCCGGGCTGGTGCTGGTGATCGCCGCGGTCAGCTGGCAGGTCTTCGGCCGCTATGTGCTGAACAACACGCCCACCTGGGCCGAGAGCCTGGCACTGCTGCTGGTGCTCTACATCACCATGCTCGGCGTGAGCGTGGGCGTGCGCGACTCGGGCCACATCGGGCTGGAGTCGCTGCTGGTGCTCGCGCCCGACGGGCTGCGGCTGAAGATCGAGTTCCTGATCCACGCGCTGGTGCTGCTGTTCGGCGCGGCCATGGCCTGGAGCTGCGCCTCGCTGGCCGAATCGGTCTGGAGCTACCGCCTGCCCACGCTGGGCATCTCGGAGGGCTGGCGCTACGTGCCAGCATCCATCGCCGGCGTGCTCATCGTGCTGTTCTCGATCGAACACATCATCGCGCTCGCGCGCGGACAAGAAGTCGAACCCGCCTGGGGATAAGTGATGACCGTTGCATTGACCATTCTTTGCGTCTCGTTCGCCGTGCTGCTGCTGCTCGGCGTGCCCGTGGCGTTCTCCATCGGCCTGTCGTCGCTGGCCACGCTGCTGTACGAGGGCCTGCCGCTGGAGGTGGGCTTCCAGCAGATGACCTCGGGCATGGGCGTGTTCTCGTTCCTGGCGATCCCGTTCTTCATCTTCGCCGGCGAGCTGATGCTCTACGGCGGCATCGCCGACCGCATCGTGGACTTCGCGCGCTCGCTGGTCGGCCATGTGCGCGGCGGCCTGGGCATGTCCAACGTCGTGGCCTGCACGCTGTTCGGCGGCGTCTCGGGCTCGCCGGTGGCCGATGTCTCGGCCATGGGCGCGGTGATGATCCCGATGATGAAGAAGGAGGGCTACCACGCCGACTACGCGGTCAACGTGACCACGCATGCGGCCCTGGTCGGCGCGCTGATGCCCACCAGCCACAACATCATCATCTATGCGCTGGCCGCCGGCGGCAAGGTGTCGATCGCCGCGCTGATCCTGGCCGCGCTGATGCCGGCGCTGGTGCTCACGGTGTCCAACCTGCTCGCGGCCTACTGGGTCGCGGTGCGGCGCGGCTACCCGGCCGGCACCTTCCCGGGCTGGCACATCGTGGGCCGCTCGTTCGCCGCGGCGCTGCCAGGGCTGTTCGTGGTGGTGCTGATCCTGGGCGGCATCCTGTCGGGCGTGTTCACCGCCACCGAGTCGGCCGCCGTGGCCGTGCTCTACGCGCTGGCGCTGACCATCTTCCTGTACCGCACGCTGACCCGCGAGAACTTCATCAAGGCGGCGTCGAAGGCGGTGAAGACCACCGGCGTGATCCTGCTGCTGATCGGCATCTCCAGCACCTTCGGCTACCTCATCAGCCTGTACGGCGTGGCCGAGCTGACGGGCCAGATGCTCAGCCAGATCACCAGCACGCCGTGGGTGATCTTCCTGCTCATCAACATCATCCTGTTCGTGCTGGGAACCTTCCTCGACATGGCGGCCACCATCCTGCTGTGCACGCCGATCTTTTTGCCCATCGCCCAGCACTACGGCATGAGTTCGGTGCAGTTCGGCATCGTGATGCTGATCAACTGCGCGCTGGGCCTGAACACCCCGCCCGTGGGCACGACGCAGTTCGTCGGCTGCGCCATCGGCGGCGTCTCGGTGGGCACGGTGATGCGCACCATCTGGCCGTTCTACGGCGCACTGATCTTCGCGCTGGCCGTGGTCACCTTCGTGCCGGCATTCTCGACCTGGCTGCCCGGCCTGTTCATGAAGGTCAGCTGACCTTCTACCTCTACCCGTTCCCCATGACTACCTCGCACGCCATCCGCCATATCCGCGTCACGCCCATTGCCTTCCGCGATCCGCCGCTGCTGAACGCCGCCGGCATCCACGAGCCCTGGGCGCTGCGCTCCATCATCGAGATCGAGACCGCCTCGGGCCTGGTCGGCATCAACGAGAGCTACGGCGACCAGCCCATGCTCGATGCGCTGGCCAAGGCCGCGCCGGCCCTGGTCGGCCTGTCGCCCTGGGCGCTCAACGAGATGGAAAGCCGCGTCGCGGCCCTGGTGGCGCCGCCCACCATGACGGCCTCGGAGTTCCTCGGCCAGCAGGTGTCGCTGGCACCGGGCACCCATGTGTCCAAGACCGCGGCCAAGGTGGTCAGCGCCTTCGAGGTCGCCATGCTCGACCTGCAGGGGCAGATGGCCCGGGCGCCCGTGGTCGACCTGCTGGGCGGCGCGGCGCGCGACAGCGTGCCGTTCTCGGCCTATTTGTTCTACAAGTACGCCGAGCACATCGACAAGCCTTATGCAGCCGACGCCTGGGGCGAGGCGCTGGCGCCGCAGCAACTGGTGGCGCAGGCGCGGCGCATGATCGATGAATACGGCTTTCGCAGCATCAAACTCAAGGCCGGCACGCTGCCGCCCGAGCAGGAGGCCGCGGGCATCCTGGCGCTGGCCGAGGCCTTCCCCGGCATGCCGCTGCGCATCGACCCCAACGGCAACTGGACGGTGGCGACCAGCCTGAAGATCGTGCAGCAGCTGCGCGGCGTGCTCGAATACTACGAAGACCCGGCCCCGGGCCTGGACGGCATGGCCGCCGTGGCGCGCGAGTGCGACGTGCCGCTGGCCACCAACATGGTAGTCACCGACTTCGCCGAGTTCCGCCGCAATGCCGACATGGGCTGCCCGGTGAAGATCGTGCTGAGCGACCACCACTACTGGGGCGGGCTGCGCGCCACGCAGCGTTTGTCCACGCTGTGCCGCACCTTCGACCTGGGCCTGTCCATGCACAGCAACTCGCACCTGGGCGTCAGCCTGGTGGCCATGACCCACCTGTGCGCCAGCGTGCCCCTGCTCACCTACGCCTGCGACACCCACTACCCGTGGCAGGACGAGGAGGTGATCGAGGGCGGGCGCCTGCGCTTCGAGCAGGGCAGCCTGCGCGTGCCCACCGCGCCTGGCCTGGGCGTCACGCTGGACCGCGAGGCGCTGGCGCGCCTGCACGACAACTACCTGCACTGCGGCATCCGCAACCGCGACGACCTGGGGCAAATGCGCAAGTACGACCCATCTTTCACCGGCCAGCAGCCCCGCTTTTGAACTTTTCCCTATCCAGACACCGACAGGAGACAACCCCCATGCAACGCCGCACACTGATCCACCACGCCATTGCCGCGAGCGCCCTGCTGCTGGCCGCCGCGCCCGTCCTGGCGCAGGGCAACTGGCCCACGGGCAAGCCCATCACCTACGTGGTGCCGTTCCCGCCCGGCGGCAACACCGACACGCTGGCGCGCGTGATCGCCCAGCCGCTGGGCAAGGCGCTGGGCACGCCGGTGGTCATCGACAACAAGGGCGGCGCCGGCGGCAGCGTGGGTTCGGCCATCGCCGCGCGCGCGCCGGCCGACGGCTACACCATCCTCGGCGGCACCATCAGCTCGCATGCCATCAACGTAAGCCTGTACTCCAAGCTCGACTACGACCCGGTCAAGTCCTTCACGCCGGTGGCCATGCTGGGCTCGGGCCCGCTGGTGCTGGTGGTGCCGGCATCCAGCTCCTACAAGACGCTGGCCGACGTGCTGGCCGCCAGCAAGGCCAAGGCGGCGGCGGGCGGCCTGTCGTCGGCATCGCCGGGCAGCGGCACCTCGAACCACATGGCGCTGGAGTTGCTGGCCTACCAGACCGGCGTGAAGTTCACCCACGTGCCCTACAAGGGCAGTGGCCCGGCCGTGCAGGACGTGATCGGCGGCCAGGTGGACATGATGTTCGACACCGCTCTGGTCGTGGGCCCGCACATCCAGTCCGGCAAGCTGCGCCCCATCGCGGTGACCAGCTCCAAGCGCCTGGAATCGCTGCCCGAGGTGCCCACCATCGCCGAGGCCGGCGAGAAGGGCTTCGACATGGGCTCGTGGCAGGCGGTGTTCGCGCCCGCAGGCACGCCGCCGGCGGTCGTCGAGCGCCTGCATGCCGAGATCATGAAGATCGTCGCCACGCCCGAGGTCCAGTCCCGTCTCAAGGCCTTCGGCATGCTGCCGTCCACGATGACGCCGGCCGAGCTGGGCGAGTACCAGAAGGCCGAGGTGGCCAAGTGGGCCAAGGTCATCAAGGCCGCCGGCATCAAGGCGGATTGAGGCCACCCCGAAGAGACGAGATCGCCATGAGTACCCGAACCCCGCTCTCCATCGCCATGCACCCGGCGGACAACGTGGCCATCATCGCCAACGACGGCGGCCTGCCGGCCGGCACCGTACTGCCCTCGGGCCTGGTGCTGCGCGACCCCGTGCCGCAGGCGCACAAGGTGGCGCTGGCGGACATTCCCGAAGGCGGCGCGGTGCGCCGCTACAACGTGGTCATCGGCTACGCGCTCAAGCCCATTGCGGCCGGCAGCTGGGTGCACGAACGGCTGCTGCGGATGCCTGAGGCGCGCTCGCTGCAGGGCCTGCCCATCGCCACCGTGAAGCCGCCGGCGCTGGAGCCGCTCGAAGGCCATACCTTCGAGGGCTACCGCAATGCCGACGGCAGCGTGGGCACGCGCAACATCCTGGCCATCACCACCACCGTGCAGTGCGTGGCCGGCGTGCTCGACTTCGCGGTGCGCCGCATCAAGGCCGAGCTGCTGCCCCGGTATCCGAACGTGGACGACGTGGTCGGGCTGGAACACAGCTACGGCTGCGGCGTGGCCATCGACGCCGTGGGCGCCGAGATACCGCAACGCACGCTGCGCAACATCAGCCGCAATCCGAACTTCGGCGGCGAGGTCATGGTGGTCAGCCTGGGCTGCGAGAAGCTGCAGCCCGAGCGCCTGCTGCCGCCGGGCTCGTTCCCCATCGTCGACGAGCGCGAGCCGGAGCTGGACGTGGTCTGCCTGCAGGACGAGTCCCATGTGGGCTTTATGTCCATGATCGACTCCATCATGGACAGCGCACGCGCGCACCTGGAGCGTCTGAACCGGCGCCGGCGCGAGACCGTGCCCGCCAGCGCCCTGGTGGTGGGCGTGCAGTGCGGCGGCAGCGACGCCTTCAGCGGCGTCACCGCCAACCCGGCTGTGGGCTTTTGCACCGACCTGCTGGTGCGCGCGGGCGCCACCGTGATGTTCAGCGAGGTGACCGAGGTGCGCGACGGCATTGACCAGCTCACCTCGCGCGCCTCCAGTCCCGAGGTGGCCCAGGCCATGATCGACGAGATGGCCTGGTACGACGCCTACCTCGACCAGGGCCGCGTGGACCGCAGCGCCAACACCACGCCCGGCAACAAGAAGGGCGGCCTGTCGAACATCGTCGAAAAGGCCATGGGCTCGATCATCAAGAGCGGCACCGCGCCCATCACCGGCGTGCTGTCGCCGGGCCAGCGCCTGGCCGACCGCGGCATAGAGCGAGGCCTGGTCTACGCCGCCACGCCGGCCAGCGACTTCATCTGCGGCACGCTGCAACTGGCCGCCGGCATGAACCTGCACGTGTTCACCACCGGGCGCGGCAC
This sequence comes from Comamonas sp., assembly GCA_050282565.1. GTDB lineage: Bacteria > Pseudomonadota > Gammaproteobacteria > Burkholderiales > Burkholderiaceae_C > Comamonas. The sequence continues at coordinate 18,355 of JBLZYV010000021.1, read as the reverse complement.
GCCGTATGGCCTCGCGCAGGTGCCGGTCATCAAGGTGGCCACGCGCAGTGACCTAGCGCGGCGCTGGCACGACCTGATGGACGTGAACGCCGGGCGCATCGCGGACGGCGAAGCCACGATCGAGGACCTGGGCTGGGAGATGTTCCGGCTCATGCTCGACGTGGCTAGCGGCCGCAGGAAGACCTGGGCCGAGCAGTGGCGGCTGCACAACGCCCTGGTGCTGTTCAACCCGGCACCGGTGACCTGACGGCATGACTCCCTCTCCCTCTGGGAGAGGGCGGGGTGAGGGCAGCGATGCCACACCCTCACCCCAACCCTCTCCCGCCAGCGGGAGAGGGCGCAATTCACAAGGAGCAAACCATGCGACCCAACCGACTCCGCGAGATCTGGGCTTCCGGCGGCGCCGCCGTCAACGGCTGGCTCGCCATACCGAACGGCTTTTCCGCCGAGACCATGGCCTACCAGGGCTGGGATACGCTGACCATTGACATGCAGCACGGCGTGGTCGACTACCAGGCCATGGTGTCCATGCTGCAGGCGATCTCGACCACGCCGACCGTGCCGCTGGTGCGCGTGCCGTGGCTGGAGCCGGGCATCCTGATGAAGACGCTGGATGCCGGCGCCTACGGCGTGATCTGCCCCATGGTCAGCACCCGCGAGGATGCGCAGAAGCTCGTGGCCTACACGCACTATGCGCCGCGCGGCACGCGCAGCTTCGGGCCGGTGCGCGCGCTGCTGTATGGCGGCGCCGACTACCCCGCGCATGCCAACGACACCATCGTGACCTTCGCGATGATCGAGACCGCGCAGGCGCTGGACAACCTCGACGCCATCATGAGCGTGGAAGGGCTGGACGCGGTCTACATCGGGCCTAGCGATTTGTCGCTGTCGCTGGGCTGCCGGCCGGTGTTCGACGGGCTGGACCCGAAGGCGCAGCAGGCCGTGGACCACATCCTGGAGCGCGCCAAGGCGCATGGCATCATGGCCGGCATCCACAACGGCGCGCCCGAAAGCGCGCTAGCGCGGATCGCCGATGGCTTCCAGTTCGTCACCGTCAGCTCCGACGCGCGGCTGATGGCCGCCGGCGCGCAGCAGCTGCTGCAGGCCATGCGTGCCGGCGCGCCTGCGTCCGGGCCCGCACCGGCCTCGGACTCGTATTGAATCTTCCATTCGCAAGGACAAAGACATGAAGCTCGGATTTATCGGCCTCGGCATCATGGGCGCGCCGATGGCGCTGCACCTGGTCAACGCCGGCCACACGGTCTACGTGAGTGCGGCCCGCCGCGTGCCGGATGCCATCAAGGCCTCGGCCGCCATCCCCTGCGCCACGGTGCAGGAGGTGGCGAGCCACGCCGACGTGGTCTTCCTGATGGTGCCCGACACGCCCGACGTGGAAGCGGTGCTGTTCGGCGAGAACGGCGTGGCGGCAGCGCTGCAGGCCGGCGGCGGCGAGCGCAAGGTCATCGTCGACATGAGCTCGATCTCGCCGATGGCCACCAAGGACTTCGCGCAGAAGATCAATGCGCTGGGCGCGGACTACATCGACGCGCCGGTATCGGGCGGCGAGGTGGGCGCCAAGGCGGCCTCGCTGACCATCATGTGCGGCGGCGAGCCGGCGGTGTTCGAGCGGGTGCGGCCGCTGCTCGAGAAGATGGGTAAGAACATCACCCTCGTCGGCGGCAACGGCGACGGCCAGACCACCAAGGTGGCGAACCAGATCATCGTCGCGCTGAACATCGCGGCCGTGGGCGAGGCCCTGCTGTTCGCCAGCAAGGCCGGTGCCGATCCGGCCAAGGTGCGCGAGGCGCTGATGGGCGGCTTCGCGGCCAGCCGCATCCTCGAGGTGCACGGCGAGCGCATGATCAAGCGCACCTTCGCGCCGGGCTTCCGCATCCAGCTGCACCAGAAGGACCTGGGCCTGGCGCTGCAGGGCGCGCGCGAGCTGGGACTGGCGCTGCCGCAGACCGCCGGGGCCGCGCAGCTGATGCAGGTCTGCGCCGCCAACGGCGACGCCGAGCTGGACCACTCCGCGCTGGTGAAGGCGCTGGAGCTGATGGCGGCCCACGACGTGGCCTGAACCCGGTCTAAGCCAGCGCCAGCTCCTCCACCCGCGTCAGCGCCCGCGAGGCGCCGCCCAGCCGCGCGGCCAGGTGCTGGGCGCGCTTGAGGTACAGGTGGGCGTCGTGCTCCCAGGTGAAACCCATGCCGCCGCAGACCTGGATGACGCTGCGCGTGGCCTGCAGCGCGCCCTCGATGGCGGTGAATTCGGCCGCGGCGCAGGCAAAGCGCGCATCGGGCAGATGGCCGTCCAGCGCCGCGCCGGCGTAGAGCGCGGCCAGGCGCGCGTTGTCCACGGCCATCCAGGCGTTGGCGAGCTGGTGCTTGATGGCCTGGTAGCTGCCTATGGGCTTGCCGAACTGCACGCGTTCGATGGCGTGGTTGCTACCCAGCGCCAGCGCGGCCTGGGCCAGGCCTATGAGTTCGGCACACAGCATCAACCGCGAGGCGGCGCGCGCGTGGGCGCGGGCCTCTGCGGGCACGGCCAGCGTCTGCCAGTGGATGGATGACGGTACCGCGGCAGTGGCCTGCGTGAGCGTCGGGTCCAGGCCGGCTACGGCATCCACCGCTGCGGCGGGCAGCACGGCCACTTGCAGCGGCTGGCCCTCGTCTTCCAGCCCGCGCACCACCACGAGGTCGGTGCATTGCCCCGCATGGTCCCAGACCCGGTCGCGCACCGACACGCAATGCACGGCGCGTTCGCCGGCCGCGACGGACCGGGCCAGTTCGCGCAGCGCCGGTGCGTCATCCGGCGCGGCCCGCAGCCACAGCGGCAGCAGCACGGCGCTGGCGGTCCAGGGCAGGTTCAGCAGCCGGGCGCCGGCGGCTTCGGCGATCAGGTGGGCCTCGGTCAAGCCCAGTCCCAGGCCGCCTTGTTCCTCAGGGCCCAGCAGGCTCATCCAACCCATCTCGGCCATGTCGCGCCACAGCTGCTGCTGGGCCGGATCGCTCCAGGGCAGGGCTTGGCGGGCGCGGGCCAGCGGGTGGTGGTCGGCAAAGAAGCGCGTGGCCGATTCGTGCAGCATCTGCTGCTCGGCGTTGAGTGCGAAATCCATGGGCGATCAACCTTTAGGCAGCCGCAGCATCTGCTCGGCCAGGATGTTGCGCTGCACCTCGGAGGTGCCGGCAAGAATGGTTTCGGCGCGCGTCCACAGCGCATCGCGCACCCAGGCGGCCGCGGCCTTGTCGGCGCCCTGGGGCGAGGGCCCGGCCAGCGCGCGCTCGCCCAGCAGCTCGGTGGCCAGCGTGAGCAGCTTTTGGTGCGATTCGCTCCAGTGCAGCTTGGTGGCCGAGCCCTCGGGCCCGGGCGGGCCGCCGCGCAGCGCGTGGGTCAGCGCGCGCCAGGACTTGAGCTGGAGCACATGGCTGTCCACGGCCAGGCGTGCGATGTCGCGGCGCAGGTGCGGGCAGTCGAGCCGGCTGCCACCGCTGTCGTCCTGCGTTTGTGCAGCCAGTTGCTTCAGCGCCTCGACCTCCTGCGCAAAGCGCACCTGGCGCGGGATGAAGTAGGTGCCGCGCTCGAAGCTGGCCGCCGCCATGGCCAGGCGCCAGCCGCCGTTTTCCTCGCTGACAAGGGCGTCCAGCGGCACCTTCACGTCCTCGAAGAAGACTTCGTTGAAGTCGGCCTCGCCGGTGATCTGGCGGATGGGCGCCACGCGCACGCCGGGCAGCCGCATGTCCACCAGCAGGAAGCTGATGCCCTTGTGGCGCTGGGCCGTGGCGTCGGTGCGCGCCAGCACGAAGCAGTAGTCGGCGATGTGCGCGAACGAGGTCCAGATCTTGTGGCCGTTGAGCACATAGTGGTCGCTTTTGCGCTCGGCGCGCGTGGCCAGCGCCGCGAGGTCCGAGCCCGCGCCGGGCTCGGAATAGCCCTGGCACCAGATGTCGCGGTTGGCCAGGATGCCGGGCAGAAAGCGCTGCTTCTGCGCCTCGCTGGCAAAGTGGATCAGCGTGGGGCCGAGGATGCCGTGGCCGATGATGTTCACGCCCAGCGGCGCGCCGATGCGGGCCTGCTCCTCGTGGAAGATGGCCTGGCGCGTGAGCGGCAGATTGCGGCCGCCGTACTGCTCGGGCCAGCCCAGGCCCGCCCAGCCGGCGCGGCTGACATGGTCTTCCCAGGCGCGGCGCCAGGCGAGGTCGTTGGGATCGGGCTCGCCGGATTGCTCCGTCCACGCGCTCTTGAAGCGCGGGTACTCGGTTTCGAACCAGTCACGCACGCTTTGGCGGAAGGCTTCGTCTTCCGCCGAATAGCCCACTTGCATGAGGCTTTCCTTGTATCGGTATTGCAAAAAAGAGAGCTGCTGGCGATTGCTATACAAGCAATCCAAATGGTTTTTTATTTGAATATGGCTTGTGGCAAGCGCTGGCAGCTATCAAAATTAAGAAAGATCAATCCACCTTGGCGCCGGATTCCTGGACCACCTTGGCCCACTTGGCGATGTCCTTCCTGAGGAAGGCCGCGAACTCCTCGGGCGTGTTGCCTATGATCTCCAGCCCCAGCGAGGCGAACTTCTCCTGGATGGCCGGTTCCTTGAGCACGTCCTGCACCACCGTGTGCAGCTTGGCCACGGCCGGCGCGGGCGTGCCCGTGGGCGCGACCAGGCCCAGCCAGGGCATGGCCTCGTAGCCGGGCAGGCCGGACTCGGCCACCGTCGGCGTATCGGGCAGCAGCCTGGAGCGCTTGGCCGTGGTCACCGCCAGCAGGCGCACCTTCCTGTCGTTGATGAAGGGCTTGGACGAGGCGTAGGCGTCGAACATCACATTGATGTTGCCGCCCACCAGGTCCAGCAGCGCCGGGGCGCTGCCCTTGTAGGGCACGTGCTCCATGGGCGCGCCGGCCATGGTTTTGAACAGCTCCGACTCCAGGTGCGTCGAGGTGCCCGCGCCCACCGAGCCGTAGCTGCCCTTGGCCGGGTTGGCCTTGAGCCAGGCGACCAGCTCGGCCACGTTGTTAGCTGGCACGCTGGGGTGTACCTCCAGCACATGCACCACCGAGGCCACCTGCGTCACCGGCGTGAAGTCCTTGATCGGGTCGTAGTTGACCTTCTTGTACAGCGCCGGCGCAATGCCCAGCGATGAGGCCGCCAGCAGCAGCGTGTGGCCGTCGGGCGTGGCGCGCGCCACGTAGTCGGACGCGATCACCGTGCCCGCGCCGGGCTTGTTCTCGACGATCACCGGCTGGCCCAGCTTGGCGGCCATGCGCTCGGCCAGCGAGCGCGCCATGATGTCGGCGGCGCCGCCGGGCGAGAACGGCACGACGACGGTGACGGGCTTGCTGGGGTAGGTCTGCGCCTGCGCCATGCCGCAGGCGGCGAGGGCGGCCACGGCAACGGCCGCAATCATTTTCTTGAACATGGTTGGTCTCCTTCTCTGAAAAATCGGATGCGTCAGGCTTGGGCCGGCGCCGGAATCACCAGCGCATCGAGCGCGCACACGCCTTCGCCCACGGGCTTGACGAGCAGCGGGTTGACCTCGATCTCGCCGGCCTGCTCCTGCAGCGACAGCACCGCGCGCGAAAAGCCTGCGATGGCGCGGCAGGCCGCATCCACGTCGCCCTTGGGCCGGCCGCGAAAGCCGTCGAGCAGCGCAAAGGCTTTCAACTCGCCCAGCATCTCGCGCGCCATGGATTCATCCACCGGCAGCACGCGGTGGCTCACGTCCTGGTAGATCTCGGTGAGCACGCCGCCCAGGCCCACGGTCAGCGTCATGCCGAAGACCGGGTCGCGCGTGGCGCCCAGGATCAGTTCGGCGATGCCGGCTTCCATCTTCTGCACCAGCGCGCCTTCAATGTGCGCGTGGGGCGCGTAGCGGCGGCACGAAGCCATGACCTCCTCGAAGGCCGCGCCCACCTCGGCCGCCGAGCCCAGGCGCAGCTTGACGCCGCCGGCCTCGGTCTTGTGCGCGATGTCGGCGGACAGCACCTTCAGCACCACGGGATAGCCCAGCGCCTCGGCGGCCTGCACGGCTTCGTCGGCCGTCGTGGCCGCGCGCTCGGCCACGCTGGTCACGCCGAACGCGGCCAGCCACTGCTTGCAGCGGTGCTCATCCAGCACCGCGGGCAGCGCGCCGCGCGCTGGTGGCGCCTCGCGGCGCACGGCCAGCCAGCGGTTGTGCTTGCGGCGCTCCTGCCACAGCAGAAAGGGCGACAGCGCCGAGACTGCGACGCCTATGTCCTCGAACACCGGCACGCCGCCGCCGCGCAGCTGATCGCGCTTTTGCGCGGCGCCGGTGTCGATGGCGACGAACAGGCGCGGGTACTGCTGCGCCACGGCGCACAGGTCGTCGGCCATGCGGTCCAGCAGGTAGCCGGGTGCATAGACCACGACGGCGTCTATCGCCTCGCTTTGCGCCAGCGCCTCCAGCGCGGTGCGCACAAAGCCGGGGTCGTTGACCACGTTGCCGGTCACGTCCACCGGGTTGCTGACCATGCCGTAGTCGGGGATGCCGGTGCGCAGCAGGTCCTGCAGCGGCTGCGGCAGCGTGGGCACATCCAGGCCCTGCAGCAAAAACTTGTCGGCCAGGATGGCGCCCAGCGCACCCGAGATGGTGATGATGGCCACGCGCCTGCCCGCGCTGCGCTGGCGGTACTGCGCGAGGTTGGCGAGCTGCGCCATCTGCACGAAGTCGCTGCTCTGGATGATGTTCAGCTGGCGGAAGGCCGCGCTGTAGATCTGCTGGTCGCCGGCCAGCGCCGAGGTGTGCGAGCGCACGGCCTCCGAGCCCTTGTCGGTCTCGCCGGCCTTGTAGAGGATGAGCAGCTTGTCCTGCTGCGCAAAGGCCTCGGCCGCGGCGATGAAGCGCGGGCCGTCGCGCAGCTCCTCGATGTAGCCCATGCAGACCTCGGTGCCGGCGTCCTGCGCCAGGTATTCCAGGTACTGGGCGAAGTCCACGCAGGCTTCGTTGCCGGTGTTGATGAAGTGGCTGAACTCCACGCCCAGGCGGCGCGCGATCGCATACACGGCGGCGCAGACATTGCCGCTTTGCGTGAGCAGGCTCACCGCGCCGCTGCCGTCCTGCATGGGCGCGGTGTTGAACACCGACGCGAAACTGGTGTGCACCTGGCGGTTGAGGTTGGCAAAGCCCATGAGGTTGGGCCCGGCCACCACCATGCCGGTGGTCGCCACATAGGCTTCGAGCTCGTCCTGCAGGGCCTGGCCCTTGGCGCCTTCTTCGGCAAAGCCTGCCGCATAGACGATGACGGCGCGCACGCCCCTGGCGTGGCAGCGCTTGAGCATGGGCGTGACGTCGACGGCGGCAATGGCCAGCACCACGAGGTCGGGTGCCTCGGGCAGCGATTCGAGGTCGGCGTAGCAGCGTTGGCCGAAGACTTCCTCGTACTTGGGGTTGATCGGGTAGATCTTGCCCTGGTAGCCGAACTTGGTGAGGTGGGCAATCGGCATGCCGCCGATGCGCGCGGCGTTGTTGCTGGCGCCGACGATGGCGATGGACGCGGGGTTGAGCAGGGGCTCGAGGCGGTGGGTGGATTGCACGGGTGCGAGCATGGGTCAGGCGTTCTTTTCGGGGTTCTTCTGGATGGCGTTGGCCAGGCCGCGGTCGCGCGCGGTGAGAAAGCCTTCGGACAGGTGGGAGAGCTGGTGCGTGTCGAAATGCGCCGCCAGCGCGGTGCGCAGGCCCTGCGCGTCCAGCGAGCGGTTGATGGAGCGCTTGATGAGCTTGAGGCCGAAGGGCGGCGCTTTGGCGATCTGCTGGGCCAGGGCCAGCGTGGCGTCGGCGAGGTCGGCATCGGCCACCACGCGGTTGACCATGCCGATCTCCTTGGCCTCCTGGGCGCTCAGCTTGGCGCCGGTGAACAGCAGCTCCTTGGCCTTGCGCGCGCCCATCACCCAGGGATGGATCAGCACCTCGGTGGCGGCCGCGCCCAGCGTGTGGCCCACCGGATCGGAGAAGTAGGCCGACTCGCTGGCCACCACCAGGTCGCACATGTTGGCGATCATGAAGCCGCCGGCCACGCAGGCGCCCTGCACCTGGGCGATGGTGGGCTTGGGAAAGTCCCAGATCTTCAGCGAATAGTCGAAGTAGCGCAGCTCCTCGTAGGCCCAGCGCTCTTCCACCGTGAAGTTGGCGCGCTCGGCCTGGGCCTGCTTGAGGTCGTGGCCGGCCGAGAAGTGCTCGCCCTGGCCGCCGATCACCACCACGTTCACGCTGGTGTCGCGCTGGGCTTCGTCCAGGGCGGTGGCCAGTTCGTCCAGCATCTGCTGGCTCTGGGCGTTGCGCTGCGCGGGGCGCGCCAGCAGGATGCGGCGCACCGCGCCGTGGTTGTCTATGGCAAGGGTTTCGTAGGCCATGCGTTGTCTCCGGTAGTCCATTTGTGGGTTGTGATTCAGTCTAGACTTGTGGTTTCCTGTATCGCAAAATAATCTTTGGACTTTTCCCACAATATGGACAAACCATCCGGTACCGCCGGCGCGCAGAGCCTGCGCCGCTCGCTGGGCCTGCTGCGGCTGCTGGCCGAGCACCACGAGGCCGGCATCACGCTGACCGAGGTCATGCAGGCCTCGGGGCTGGAGCGCTCCACCGCGCACCGGCTGCTGTCCTGCCTGGCCGAGGAGCAGTTCGCCGAGCGCGACCCCGAGACCAAGTCCTACCGGCTGGGCATAGACGCCATGCAACTGGGCTTTGCTTCGATGCGGCGCGTGCCGCTGGTGGATTCGTGCCGCCCGCTGATGCAGAAGCTTGCGCGCATGTCGGGCGATACGGTGTTCCTGGTGATACGCCAGGGCGACTACTGCCTGTGCCTGCACCGCGAGGAAGGGCACTTTCCGGTCAAGGTGTTCACCATCGAGATCGGCGGGCGCCGCCTGCTGGGCGTGGGCGCGGGCGGGCTGGCGCTGATGGCGACGCTGGGCGACGAGGAGATCGACCGCATCCACGAGCGCCACGCGGCCGACTACGCGCAGGCCGGCTTCACGCGCGCGCAGCTGCGCCGCGCCGTGCAGCACACGCGCACGGTGGGGCATGCGGACACGGAGGACACCATCACGGTGGGAGTCTCTGGCGTGGGCCAGACCTTTGCGGCTTCGGCCACCACGCTGGCGGCTATCAGCTTCGGCGCCATCACGCCGCGCCTGCCGGCCAAGCGCAAGCGCGAGCTGGCCGCGCTGCTGCAGGCCGAGTTGGCGGCCCTGCAGGGCGGGGGCGGCGCGAGGCGCCGCTGATCAGGAGGTCAGGACTTCCAGCGGCCCTGCAGTGCGGCGCAATGGTCCTTGGGCGGGAGCGCAGGCGTCTGCACCACCCAGTCGCGGTCGGCGGCTTCGGCCTGGGCTTCGGGGCCGGCTTGGCCCAGCGCCACGGTGGAACGCAGCGCCGGCGGCAGCCAAGTGGGAATGCTGATGCTGCGCAGTACATGGCCGCGCCCGGCGATCAGCAGCACGGTGCGCCCGGGCTGGGCCAGGCCGGCGGCGGTGCGGGCCATGCTGGCGTCCTTGGCGAGCTGGATGCGCGCCATGGGCGCCAACTGGCTTTCCGGCAGCTGGCCGCAGTGGCCGGTGCGGATGGCGTCGATCTGGCGCTGCCAGCCGGCGGCGGGCAGGTGCTGGTCCCAGCTGGTCTGCTGCATGGTCTCGCGCATCTGCGCGCGCGGCAGGTTGCCGCCATGCACCGGCACGCCGGCGCGCACGGCAGCCATCACCACCGGGCCGTAGTGCTGCCAGGGCCAGCCCTGGTCGTTCCACGCCAGCGCGGCCTGCACGGCGGATTCCGGCGCATCGGCCAGCAGGCCCCGGGTGCTGCGGCCGGCATCGGCCATCTCCATCACCACCGCGGCGAGCCGGCCGCCTGCGGCCCACTGCGCGACGGTGGCTCGCTGCCACTGCTGGTGTTCGGCGGCGTCGTGCTGCTCGCCGAGCAGCAGCACGTCGGGCTGCGGGCGCAGCAGCTGCGGCTGCCAATCCTTGGGCGCGATGGTCGAGGCGGGCGGGGTGCTGGCGCAGCCGGCCAGCATGAGTGCGGCGAGGGCCAGGGCGGTGAGGAGTGAGGGTTTCCGCATGCGCGCATCCTAGTGGTGCGCGCATGCACTTTCGGTGCGTCGGCTTATTCGGGATCGATGCCCGCGGCCTTGATGACCTGGCCCCACTTCTTCGTCTCAGAAGCCTGGAACTTGGCCAGCTCCTGCGGCGTGCCGGTCCAGGCTTCGGAGCCCGACATCTCGAAGAAGGACTGGGCGGCGGGGCTCTTGACCGCGGTGTTCAGCAGCTGGTTGAGCCTGGCGACGACGGCGTCGGGCGTCTTGGCCGGCGCGTAGGCGGCGAACCAGTAGCCCATGTCGTAGCCCTTGACGCCGGCCTCGTTCAGCGTGGGCACGTCGGGCAGCTGCGGGCTGCGCTTCTGCGTGGAGTAGCCCAGCGCGCGCAGCTTGCCGGCCTTGATCTGCGGCACGCCGGTGGACACGTCGGTGATCATCAGGTTGATCGTGCCGCCGAGCAGGTCGGTGATGGCCAGCGGGTTGCTCTTGTAGGGCACGTGCAGGATGTCCACATGCGCGAGCTGCTTGAGCATCTCGCCGGCCACGCGGCTCGACGAGCTGCCGCTGCCGAAGCTGAGCTTGCCCGGGTTGGCCTTGGCATAGGCCAGCAGCTCGCCCACGTTCTGGTAGGGCGAGCCGGCCGGCACCACCAGCACCTGGCCGCCCTTGCCCAGGCCGCCGATGGGCGCGAAGCTCTTCACCGGGTCGTAGGGCAGCTTCTTGTACAGGTGCTCGTTGGCCGCGTGGGTGGTGTTGGTGGTGATGAGCACGGTGTAGCCATCGGCTGCGGCCTTGGCCACCTGCTGGGCCGCGATCATGCCGCTGGCGCCGGCCTTGTTGTCCACCACCACGGCCTGCTTGGTCTGTTCGGTCACCGACAGGGCCAGCGCGCGCGCCAGCTGGTCGGTGGCGCTGCCGGCGGCAAAGGGCACGACGAAGGTGATGGTCTTGGCCGGGTAGGGCGATTGCGCCCAGGCGGCAGGTGCGAGGGCCAGCGCGGCCGAGAGGGCGAGCAGATGGCGGCGGGTGGTCGGGGAAAGGTGCATGGTTTGTCTCCTGGGGATTGGTTGGAATGGGAGGGTTCAGGCCTCGCCGGCCAGATGGGGGACGAGCGCCTGCGGGAGCGTGATGGGCATCTCCAGCACGCGGAAGCACAGGGTCTTGCCGTGGCTGTCGAGGTTGAGTGCGCCGTTCACGCCGCCGTCGAGTACCTCGTCGATGACCAGGTTCATGGCCTGCAGCCTGGGTAGCAGATGGCGCGTGACCCGCGCGGGCCGGCGGTCGGCAAAGCGTTGCAGCACGGCGGCCTCGGTGACCTGTGCGCAGATGGTTTCCCACAGCGCGGGATGCCAGGCGATGACGCTGATGTTGGAACGGTTGCCCTTGTCGCCGGTGCGGCCGTGGGCCAGGCGGTACAGCGGGACGGTGATGGTGTTCATGGCTTATTCCTCCGCCCACGCGAAGCCGGTTGGTATCTGCGATTGCGCGACGCGGCAGGACACCATGCCCAGCCGCTGGCGCATCGCGGTGCGCACGCCGCCGCCGCCCGCGGGGCCGCAGCAATACAGCGCATTGATCTCGCGCGGCAGGCGCTCGGCGGTGGCGCGGTCGGCGTGCTGCCAGGCCATGCGCAGGCGCACGTCGTGCGGGGCCTGCGCCAGGTCGGCACCCGCGAGCCACCGGCTCGCGTCGTCGCCCCAGACGCTGGTGACGCCGATCAGGTCGCTGCGCAGCGCGGCGATGCCCTGCAGCCGTGCGGCGATGGTCTGCGCCGCCAGGCGGGCGCGCTCGGCGGCGCGCGGGCCGGCGTACGAGATCTCGCCCTCGGCGAACCAGCCCGTGGCGTGGCAGACGTTGACTTTCAGCGTCTCGGGCCGCGCATGGCCGCGCACGCCCGTCAGTCGCACGCGGTCCGGCGCCAGCTGCGCCACGTCGGCCTCGGTGATGTCGGCCACCACGTCGGGCGTGAGGTAGCAGGCCGGATCGTGGATTTCGTAAAGCAGCTGCTCCTTCACCGTCTGCGGCGTGACGCAACCGCCCGTGCCCTGGGGCTTGAAGATGGTGCAGTCGCCGTCGGCATCGATCTCGGCGATCGGGTAGCCCAGGCGGTCCAGGCCGGGCACGTCCTTGTAGCCGGGATCGGCGAAGTAGCCGCCCGTCACCTGGGTGCCGCATTCGAGCAGGTGGCCGGCCATGGTGGCACGGGCGATTCGGTCCCAGTCGTCCCAGGCCCAGCCATAGTGGGCCATGGCCGGGCCGACGACCAGCGAGGGGTCGGCCACGCGGCCGCAGACCACGATGTCGGCGCCGGCGGCCAGCGCCTCGGCGATGGGGCGTGCGCCGATGTAGGCATTGGCGCTGACGATGCTGGCCGGCAGCTGCTCGCCCAGCGCCTGCTCCAGCAGTTCGCGCTGCGCCGGGCCGCTCAGGTCGTCGCCATGCACCACGGCGATTCGGGGTGGGCGCGTGCCCAGTTCCCGAGCCAGCCGGGCGATGGCCCGCGCCGCGCCCTGCGGGTTGGCCGCGCCGAAGTTGCTGACGATGCGGATGCCATGCGCCAGGCAGTCGGCGAGCACCGGTGCCAGAAAGTCCAGCAGCAGCGGCTCGAAGCCGGCCTCGGGGTTCTGGCGCCGCGCCAGCTGCGCCAGCGCCAGCGTGCGCTCGGCCAGGGTCTCGAAGATCAGCACCGCGGGCTGGCCCCGGCGGACCAGCTCCTGCACCACCGGGCCGGCGGCATCCACGCGGTCGCCGGAAAAGCCGGCGGCGCAACCAATGAGTAGGGGCTTGTGTGTCGTCACCTTGGTATCTCCTGAGCCGCACTATAGGCAGCCGGCGCTATGCTGTGAAATCGATAATTGAGATCGATTGATTTGCAATGCGAATGAATTTGTCGTCGCGCGACATCGCCGCCTTCCTGGCGCTGGCGCAGCACCAGCATTTCACGCGCGCCGCCGCGCAGTGCCACCTGTCGCAGCCGGCGTTCAGCGCGCTGATCCGCGCGCTGGAAGAGTCCGTGGGCTTGCGCCTGTTCGACCGCAGCACGCGCCATGTGCTGCTCACGCCCGAGGGCGAGCGCTTTTTGCAATCGGCGCTGCGCATCCAGGCCGAGATCGAGGCCTGCCGCCAGGCCATGCTGGACACGGCCCAGCTCAAGCTCGGGCGCGTGGCGATCGCGCTGCTGCCGTCGCTGGCGGCGGGCTGGCTGCCGGGCGTGCTGCAGGTGTTCCTGCAGCGCCATCCGGGCGTGGAGGTGGAGATCGCCGATGTGCTGTCCGAGCCCTGCATCGCGCGCGTGGCCAGCGGCGAGGCCGACTTCGCGCTGGCCGCGATCCGCGCCGACACGCCCGAGCTGCAGGCCGAGCCCTTCTGCAGCGACGGCTTTCACCTGGTCTGCCGCGCCGATCACCCGCTGGCCGCGCGGCGTCGGCTGCAGCTGGCCGACCTGCGGCGCTGGCCCTTCGTGCATCTGGCACGGCACAGCAGCGTGCGCCAGTACCTGGACGCGGCGTTCTTCCCCGACACCATGCAGACCCTGGTCGAGGTGGAGCAGCTCGCCACGGTGATGGGCCTGGTCGCGGCCGGGCTGGGCATCAGCGTGGTGCCGGCGCTGTCGCTGTTCCACTTCGACAAGCCGGGCCTGGTCACGCGGCCGCTGCCCCTGCCGGACATGGACCGGCAGATCTACCTGGTGCGCCGGCGCGGCGCCAGCCTGTCGGTGGCGGCGCAGGCGCTGTACGCGCTGGTGCGCGAAATGCGGCCTTGAGCGGCCCTGCGCGGCGCGCACCGCGGGGGACAGCGGCCATTCTTAAAACATGATTAAAATGCAACTCATTCTCATTGAGATTTGCATATGAATCCCCATCTCCCGACCCCGTGCCTGCGGCTTTCCGTGCTGTCTGCCGCCGTGGGCGCGCTGGCGCTGTCCGCCGGCACGGCTGCGCTGGCGCAGGTGCCCGCCGACAATACGCTGCCCACGGTGGAGGTCAATGCCGCCGCCGCGCCCGAGACCGCGACCTCGCCGGTGATCGGCTACCGCGCGCGCCGCGCCGCCACGGCCACCAAGACCGACACGTCGTTGGCCGAGACGCCGCAGTCCGTCACCGTGGTCACGCGCGACCAGATGCTGGACCAGGGCGCGGCCAACCTGCAGGATGCGCTCAACTACGCGGCCGGCGTGCGCTCCGACGCCTACGGCATCGATTCGCGCGCCGACAGTTTCCTGGTCCGCGGCAGCGAGCCGTCGATCTACCTCGACGGGCTGCAGATGTATTCGGCCGGCTGGTACACGGCCACGGCGCGGCCCGATCCGTACACGCTCGAGCGCCTGGAGGTGCTGCGCGGGCCGGCGGGCATGCTGTTCGGCGCCGGCACCGCGGCGGGCGTGGTCAACATGGTCAGCAAGCGCCCGCAGGCCGAGGCGGCGCGCGAGGTGGGCGTGCAGTTCGGCACGTTCGGGCGCAAGCAGATCCAGGCCGACCTGACCGGGCCGCTCACGGCCGACGGCGCATGGTCGTACCGCCTGGTGGCGCTGCAGCGCAAGGCCGACACGCAGGTGGACTACGTGCCGGACGACCGCTCGCTGCTGATGCCCTCGCTCACCTGGCGGCCCAGCGCCGCCACCTCGCTCACGCTGCAGGGCCTATGGCAGAAGGACAAGACGGGCAGCACCTCGCAGTTCTTCCCGTGGCAGGGCACCATCCTGCCGAACGTGAACGGCCCGCTGCCCACCAGCCGCTTCATCGGCGAGCCGGGCGATGGCTACGACACCACGCGCAAGAGCTTCGGCTGGCAGTTCGAGCACCGCTTCAACGACCAGTGGAGCTACCGCCAGAACGCTCGCACGGCGCGCACCTTCAACGATTCGCACTACCACTACGCGGACTTCTTCACGCAGCCCGGCGGCTGGGGCGAAGACCCGGCGGGCCAGCGCCTGCTCGGCCGCTACAACGACAAGTCGCTGACCTGGACCCGCATGAACGCCATCGACAACCATGTCGAGGGCCACTTCGGCACCGGCGCGATGCAGCACACGCTGCTCGTGGGTGCCGAGTACTCGCACCAGCGCCAGGACAAGCGCGAGGGCTCGGCCTTCAGCGTGATCGATGCCTATAACCCGGCCTACGGCGCCGGCTACGTGCCGGTGACCGAGCTGAGCGACCAGCCGCGCACCACGCAGCGCAATGCCGGCATCTACCTGCAGGACCAGATGAAGTGGGACCGCTGGATCTTCGTGGCCGGCCTGCGCCACGACCGCAGCACCGGCGGCGTGGCGGGCAGCGCCTCCGAGACCACGACGGCCAACAGCCACCGCCTGGGCGTGATGTACACGCTGCCCTCGGGCTGGTCGCCGTACCTGAGCTACACCGAATCGTTCACGCCGCAGGCGGGCACGGACGCGGCCGGCAGCCTGTTCAAGCCGCTGCGCGGCGAGCAGGTCGAGGCCGGCGTCAAGTACCAGCCCGAGGGCTCGGTCACCAGCTTCACCGCGTCGCTCTACTCGCTCAAGGAAAAGAACCGCATCGTCTCCGACTCCACCAACCCCAACTACGGGCGCCAGGTCGACGCGACGAAGAACAAGGGCCTGGAGCTGGAGCTGAAGACCACGCTGGCCAAGGCCGTGGACCTGATTGCCAACTACAACCACACCAAGGTGGACGCCAAGCTCACCGACATGCCGCGCAACCAGGCGTCGGTATGGGGCAAGTACCGCTTCGCCATCGCCGGCGTGCCGGGCTTCTCGGCCGGCGCGGGCCTGCGCTACCTGAGCGGCTTCCAGGACATCGAAGGCGCCGACCGCGGCCCGCGCGTGCCCTCGGTGGCACTGCTGGACCTGATGGTCGCCTACGAATCCGAGCAGTGGCGCTACGCGCTCAACATCAACAACGCGACCGACAAGGTGTACTTCAGCACCTGCCTGGCCCGCGGCGACTGCTGGTGGGGCGCGCGGCGCAACGTGGTGGCCAGCGCCACCTACAAGTTCTGATGCCGGCGCAGGAAAACCAAGCATGTCGATGAACAACCGAACCATCAAGGCCTGGGCCTGGGTCCACAAGTGGAGCAGCCTGGTCTGCACCGTCTTCATGCTGCTGCTGTGCCTGACCGGCCTGCCGCTGATCTTCCACCACGAGATCGGCCACCTGCTGGGCACCGAGGTGGAGACGCCGAAGATGGCGCCCGGCACGCCGCACGCCAGCCTGGACAAGGTGCTCGAGGTGGCGCGTGCCCAGCACCCCGACCGCGTGGTGCAGTTCGCCTCCAAGGACGCGGACGACGACAACCTCTGGTTCGTCACCATGACGCCCACGCCGGCGCCCACGGACGACTTCCGCTCCGTGGCCATCGATGCGCGCACGGCCGAGGTGCTGGCGCAGCCGCGCTTCGACGAAGGCTTCATGTACGTAATGTTCAAGCTGCACGTCGACCTGTTCGCGGGCCTGCCGGGCAAGCTGTTCCTCGGCTTCATGGGCCTGCTGCTGCTGGTGGCCATCGTCAGCGGCGTGGTGCTGTACGCGCCCTTCATGCGCAAGCTGGATTTCGGCACCGTGCGCCGCGACAAGCGCACGCGGCTGAAGTGGCTCGACCTGCACAACCTGCTGGGCGTGGTCACGCTGGTGTGGCTCTTCGTCGTGGGCGCCACCGGCATGATCAACACCTGGGCCGACCTGGTCATCAAGTACTGGCAGTACGACCAGCTCAGCGCGCTGATGGTGCCCTACCAGGGCCAGCCCACGGTGCCGGTGGCCGAGCGCGGCTCGGTGCAGCGCTCGATGGAAGTCGCCCAGGCGCAGGCGCCGCATACCAAGCTGTCCTTCGTCGCCTTCCCTGGCACGGCCTTCTCCAGCCCGCACCACACGACCTTCTTCCTCAAGGGCAACGAGCCTTTCACCTCCAAGCTGCTGCAGCCGGTGCTGGTCGATGCCAAGACCACCGAGGTCACGGCGGCACCCAGGCTGCCCTGGTACCTGACGGCGCTGCTGGTGTCGCAGCCGCTGCACTTCGGCGACTACGGCGGGCGGGCCATGCAGATCATCTGGGCGCTGCTCGACATCGCCACCATCATCGTGCTGGGCAGCGGCCTGTACCTGTGGCTCAGGAAGGGGCGGGCCGCCCCCGAGCGCAGGCCCGAAACCGGCGATGCGCCGGCGCTGGCGCCGCTGGAGGGCACGCCATGAAGCCGCGCCATCCCTTCTGGGCCCTGTGGGGCTGGCCCCTGGCGATGGGCGTGTTGACCGGCATCGGCCTGGTTTCGGCACTGTTCAGCGACGGCGGCTTTGGCGACATGCTGGCCGGCGTGGCGCTGGGCATTCCCACGGCCGCATGCATCTGGTTCGGCTGGCTGCGGCGCGCGCGCTGAAGCAGGCGTTCCCTTCGTTCCCATGCGCCGGCGCGCCGCAAGGCGCTTTCGGCCAGGTATGGTGAAATACCCTTTTCGCTGCCGGCCCCGGGGCCGGCATGCTTTCCGGGTCTTTCCTTTGCGGAGCAAATCGATGGGGGTCGCTGCGGCAGTGCCGGTGGATGAGGCCGAGGTGGAGTTCTCGGCCATCCGCGCGCAGGGCGCCGGGGGGCAGAACGTCAACAAGGTCTCCAGCGCGGTGCACCTGCGCTACGACATCGTCGCCTCCAGCCTGCCGGAGGGCGTGAAGGAGCGGCTGCGGGCCCTGCGCGACAGCCGCATCACCGCCGACGGTGTGCTCATCATCAAGGCCCAGAGCCACCGCACCCAGGAACTCAATCGCGCCGATGCGCTGGCGCGGCTGCAGGCGCTGGTGGACAGCGTGGCCCAGCCCCCGCGCATCCGCCGCGCCACCAAGCCCACCCGCGGCTCGCAGCGGCGCCGGCTGGAAGGCAAGAGCCAGCGCAGCGAGGTCAAGCGGCTGCGGGGCAGCCACGGGCTGCGGGACGACTGACCCGATCATTGAATCCATGAAAAAAGCACCTCGAAAGGTGCTTTTTTTGATAGCTGCTTGCGCTTGCTGTGCAAGGATTTCAGGTGAAAATCTATCTGAAATCCCTGTGTACCAAGCGCTGACAGCTACGATTTCTACTTACTTGGCAGCGGCCTTGACCTTCAGGCGCCAGGCGTGCAGCAGCGGCTCGGTGTAGCCCGAAGGCTGTTCCTTGCCCTTGAACACCAGGTCCAGCGCGGCCTGGAAGGCGGCGCCTTGCGGGTTGGCCGCCAGGCTCTTGTAGGCGGCGTCGCCGGCGTTCTGCTCGTCCACCACCTTGGCCATGCGTGCGAAGCTGTCGCGCACCATGGCTTCGGTCACGATGCCGTGCTGCAGCCAGTTGGCGATGTGCTGGCTGGAGATGCGCAGC